>NZ_JACSLV010000004.1:0-236886 GCF_018618315.1 Exiguobacterium sp. s70 | reverse complement strand
ATTAGGCTACCTCACACCGATAAAATACGGTGGGATGGCAGCCTAATCAAGGTGTTTTTATTAGTGTCTCATTTCGCTAGGTCAGTCTATTGCACACGTTTTTTGGTTACGTCGTTCGTTGTTTGGAGCAGGCGACCATATGGACGATGAACACATAGAGCGGGAACGTGAATGTGAGCGCGATAATCAATAGCCCGACGACCCGACTTGGCCATGCCGCTTCACCAGGGGCGGGGACGATTTGTGTCCAGGCATAGGTGAACAGCGCCAAATAAGGGAGCCATAACACGTACAGGGATAGGTTCCATGGTGAAGGTGCGAGTTGCCTGACACGTTTGATGATGAGCCGCGTGAACAAGATGAGTGAAACAAGACCGAACATAGTGATGGCTAGCATATAAGCATCACCCATCAACAAATAAAGCCGTCCGCTGTTGGCGAGCAGTTGAATGTTCAATAATAGCAGAACCGCGAGGAAAATGGAGATAGATTGTAACTTGAGGAAGTGGGCCATATAGGACTCCTTAATCTGATAGGATGATGAAACATTATACGGCAATGTTCGTATAATATGAAAGAGGTGATCAGGTTGGCACAATTAATTGCGTTTTGGTTTGTCGGATTCATATGTGTGCTTTCGACATTTGTATATATGTCACAATGGCGGAGCGAGCGCAAATTGATGAAATTGCTAGGAGCTATATTCAGCATATGCATCGCAATCATTTGTTTTATGATTGCCATACCTGATACATATGATCGCGCGCTTGGCCGTTATGAGACAGAAACTGGGAGTTGCTATGTCGTTGACAATCAGTCGAAACAAGGCGGCGTGACGCTCTGGTTTGAAGAGGAATCTTACGATTTTCCGGACATACCGGAGGACGTTGCATATGGACCAGGCACGTTGTTTGATTGTACCGTCACGTTGACGAAAGTGAATTCGACTGGAGTTGACTATGTGTTGAAGTCGAAAGATGGCGATACGCTCTTTTCAACATACTAAAGTATTCTTCTAATTAGAAGGATATTTTTTTATGGTTTTTCTGCCATTCATCCTATGAATTTAATTATTAATTGAAATCTACTTTTCCGATAAAGCAATAAGGTGAGTCCAACGGAAGTCGTCAAGTTTTAAAGAACGCTGATTTTCATGTAGAAACTGTTTAATCAAGAGACAATTTAGATTTCTGAAATTTTCGGAATATTGTTTTTATTCATAAATGATTATGATAAAATCATAACAGTGTAAATGGGGAAATTTTACTTCGGGATGAAGGATATGCTTTATTTTGGAAGCGTTTTTTGGATTTTATAGTTTATGGTTTATAAGCAAGCTCGAAACGGTTATGAGATTGTACTTGTTTTTTGAAAGGAGAGAATCGGATGAATTGGATTGCTCAAAAATCGGCTCAGTTTTTCATCACGCTATTTGTATTGATTGCGATCAGTGCCTTGCCGTCACTCGTCGTGCAACTCGAGTTCGTGCCATCAAATTACTGGAATGGGATTCAACAACAATTCAGTCAGTTGGCGAAACTCGATGAGATTACATACTACAACGTCACCGCACAACGCGAGTTACCGTTATTGCCAGACCTCGCCCCGCTCATGAAAGAGACGGTCATCATCTTTATGACGTCACTCATCGTCTCGGTCGGGTTCGCCCTTCTGTACGCCTATTTCTTTTATCGGAGCGGAAAGCGCGTGCGCACGGTGCTCCAGCAAACGAGCCAGACACTCGAGATGATCCCGGATTTGTTTTGGCTCATCTTCTCGCAATTTCTTGCCATCACGATTTATAAGAAGACAGGGTTCGATCGAATTGAAGTCGCAGGTGGGTTCGCCGAATACATACGCTTTTTGCCGATTGTGACGTTGACGCTCACGATTCTGTTCTTCTTCCTCAAGTGGTTGACGAAACATATCCTCGAGGAGGAGGTGTCGTTGTTTCTCGAACTGGCCCGGGCCAAAGGCGTCCGACCGGCCGCCCTGTTCTGGAGACATTTGCTCCCGAATTTGGTGTACCGCTTCTACCTCTTTTTCCGCTCGAACTTGATCACGGTGCTCTCGAGTCTGTTGATTATCGAGTATTTGTTCAACGTGCAAGGGATTTTCCGGTTCGCCGTCTATAATCCGGTCATGCCGATCCTGCTCGTCATCTTGTTGGTCGTCTATATCCCGATTTTCATATTGGATTTAGTAGCGGAATGGCTCATCCCGAACGCCTGGAAAGGAGGGATTTGATGCGACGCACGTTACTGCGGGACCCGATTTTCATCATCGGGTTCGTCATTTTTGCCAGCTTGCTGTTACTAAGTATCGGGAATACCGTATTCCGCGATGGCCAAGTCGACCAATTTTTGAACCGTTACTCCGACGAAGGTCGGTTGATTGGCATTCCACCGCTTGAACCGTCGAAAGATCAATGGCTCGGTACCGACCGGGCCGGCAACGACTTGTTCCAGATGATGATCGAAGGCTTTAAGTGGACGGTCGGTATTTGTGCGACCGTTGCGCTCGGACGGATGGCGTTCGGCCTATTGATCGGGATTCCACTCGCGTTTCGCGGGGCGCGCGTGAACCGAATCTTCAAAATGGTGTTAGACGGGTTTTTGATTCTACCGATTTCTTTGTTGGCTATGATGATGCTATTCCCGTCCTTTTTCTTCGCGGATTCGACCATGGTGCCGCCGCTGCTGGACCGCGTGACGCTGCAGTTGACGGTGTTCGTGGCGCTCGGCTTGCCTGCGGTCACGCTTTATCTCATTACAGAGGTCCGGCAATTGCTCAAACAAGAGTTTATGATCGTCGCCGAGACGTTGGGCGGCAGTGTGTGGCACCGGACAAGGAAACACTTATGGCCGCACCTCGTTCCGACGTTGGTCATCGTCTTCATGCAACAGTTCGTGCAAACACTCATGTTGCTCATTCATCTGTCGTTGTTCGGCGTCTTTTTCGGAGGCACCGTCTTCCTGTTTGAAGGGGTCCGACCGACGCTGTTTGAATGGTCGTCGATGTTCGGTTTTTATTTCACGCAGTTCACAGCGACGACATGGATGACGAACCATATGTTCCTCGTTCCGGCTCTCGGCCTGTCACTGCTCGTCTTCCTCAGCAACTTGCTGACGAGCCGCCTCGAGCGGGCGTTCCGATTACGACGCCAAGAGGCGGTCGTCACGGAAGAGACGATGTCTCAAACGGAGGCGGCGGCCGCGTCGCTCGCGGATCCGTTCACACTCGTTCATACAAATCATTCGACTCAATTCAAAAAACCGCCTTCTTCTATTTAGTTAGATTGGAGAAGGGGTTCATCGAACGCATATCGAATGAAAGTGATGTAAAGGATAGTTGGATGTCATCCAGTGTCGACGTTAAAGCGTTTAGAAACAATTCATTTCAAAGGAGATCATTAGATGGAATCAAATACAGTGACGGTGTCATCAATTATTGAAGCACCTATCGACAAAGTATGGCGACTTTGGACGGACCCTGAACACATCAAACAGTGGAATCATGCATCCGAAGATTGGCATACGACGGAAGCTGAAAATGACTTGAGAGCCGGAGGAAAGTTTCGAAGTCGGATGGAGGCGAAAGACAAGAGTATGGCCTTCGATTTTGAAGGTGTGTATGATGAGGTTCAAATTAATCACCTCATTCAATATCGCCTCGAAGACGACCGTAAAGTAAGCATTTCATTTGTTTCAGAAGGTGAGCAGACTAAAATCGTTGAAACTTTCGATGCGGAATCGATGAATCCGCTCGAGTTACAGCGCCAAGGCTGGCAGGCAATCCTCGATAGTTTCGCAAAGTACGTTAGAGAAAATTAATACGAAAGACACTCTGTATACATGTTGGCATCGACATATACACAGAGTGTCTATTCTTTATTATTTTTGAGCCAATTATTGGATGGATTGTATCATTTTCTATTTGGTCGGGAGACTTTACGATTCAGTGCAACCAGAAATGGAGGTAGGAGACGATAAAGATCAAGACGTTCACGTCCATGTTTATCATGATCTATGTCGTGATAAGCCTTCCCGCAATGTTAGGAATTGGCTATGTGATTGATTGGATACCGGATGCGAGTCTGTCCCAAAAACTAAAAGGATATGTGATAGAAGGATTGACGAATGGATTTCAGCTTAAGGTTGCAATCTCAGCGATAGCCAGTCTGATGCTAATCTTCTTGCTGTCGAGACGTAGAGCCAATCAGTCACTTCGATAGACATCAAGAGATACTTGCGTTTGTTGTGGGATTTCTTAAAGGTGCTTCTCCTTCGTGTCAGTCGTCAATCACATCTTCCCCGGCTTGTCGCATTTTCTCAAGCGATTCAAGCATATGCGTGATCACATCGTCCGGATGGCGTTCCCACGCCCCGAGCTCGGCCACGACTTTGAGCGGGGCGCTCGACCGGTATGACCGGGTCGGGTTGCCGGCGAAGCGCTTGTCCGTCAAGTTCGGGTCGTTCTCGAAGTCACCCGTCGGTTCGACGAGATAGATGCGCTCACGAGCCTTACCGCTCGCCAGTTCGGCACCCCATTTGGCGGCGTCGAGGGTGGCGGTGAAATAGATGTAGTTCGACTGCTTGTCTTGATAGTTCGAGCGTCGCTGCGGTTCAAGCAAATCCCCTAGTTTCAGTTCGGCTTTCGTCCCGTGGAAAAACGGGCCGGGGTCGAGCGATCTCATGTCATCGGTCATGCTTCATCTCTCCTTCAGTCAGGTTGTCTTCACAGTATAGTGGATGAATTTAGGAGAAGACAGTCTGTTTTTGGCTCGTGAATCACGATATAATAAAGACGGGAAGAGCGTTCGGCTCTTCCTTTTTCGTTACATAGAAATCAAAGTTGTTTACGGAACGAATAACTCGTGATGGCGTAGTCCATCTTATCTGTATAAAAACGGTGCGCCTCGGTTCGAGCGAGTCCTGACTCGAGGGAGACGTATTTGGCACCAAGGTCGCGGGCGTATTCGTGGACGAAGTGAAGCAACATCTCGCCGTATCCGTTCGAGCGATGGTTCGCGCACGTCACGAGGTCGTAAATGAAGACGTGCTTCTCGAGATAGAGATTGACACGTACCTCGATCCCCGCGAGTGAGACGATGGTATCGTCGGCGTATAACGCATACAGTTCATAGCCTTGCGGTCGCATGGCGGCGACGAGCTCGTGATAGGCATCGAGCGTCAGGTCGGTGCGCAGTTGGCTCATGACAAGGAACGAGTCATTGAGTTCGCGTGACGACTCGATTGGTTTGATGGAATAGATGGTCGATGGAATGGGAATCATGCCTCCTTGAGGGGATATTGTATGTAGATTTCGCTCTCGTCAGTCAGGATTCCTTTCCTTACTTATAAACGGACAGAAGGGACGGATAGAGCGTGAAACATGCGTTAGTGATTGGCGGCAGCGGGATGCTGGCGGAAACAGTCCTTTGGTTGGCAGAGGTTGGGTATCACGTGTCCATCATCGGACGGGATGCCGAGAAAATGAGCCGATTGACCGAGCGATCGCCGGGCCGGCTGTCTGCCGTATTGGTCGACTATCGGTACGACTTGCGTCTGAAGGAGGCGCTGCGACGTTCGATGGCGATTCATGGAGATTTCGACCTGGTCGTTGCCTGGATTCATTCGGACGCAGCTGATGCCTTGCCGTGTGTGTTGTTAGCACTGCGCGGGGGCACGGACGTGTTCCATGTCCTCGGTACTCACGCCAACTCGAGCGATATGAGAAACGGTCTGACGATCCCTGAAGACGTCCGTTATCACCAAGTGCAGCTCGGCTATCAGATCGAGAAGGGGGAGCGCCGTTGGTTGACGCATGAAGAGATAGCTGGAGGCGTGGTCGAGGCGGTTCAAGAGAAGAAACCTCTTTATTCAGTCGGGTTTACTTCGAAGTGAGACGATTGATTCTAAACAAAGCAAATGAGAGAAGGATGTGCGGTACAAATGAAGATTCTGATCGGTCAACCCAAAATGGAGCAACACTTAGAGCAATTCATTCAAGACATCAAAGCGAACCCTGCGGTCGACTTGATGTTGTATCCGGAAGGTTATTGTCAATACACACATCTGGACGAGGTCAAGGAGCTTGCGAAGACATTTCAGACAGCAGTCGTGATGGGCTATCGGAACGAGCAGAATGTGGACCGGGCCCTCATCATCAACAAACGTGGGGAGACACTGTTGGACCGTGCCAAGACTCCGGAGGCGATGCCGCTCTTCATGCCGTCAACTGTCGATGACGACGGTCTTCGATACGGATATATGCTCTGTCGAGAAATCTTCATGGGGCTGGACGGACTCAAATCGGAAGAACCTATCCAAATTATCTTCAATCCGATTGGAGTCGGCATGTTCAGTGAAGAACAGTACAGTGACTGGTCTGGAGAAGCGAAACAGATTGCATTGCAACAACGCTCCATCATTCTCGGGACGAGCCATGCCGACGGGTCGTATCGAAACTGTGGATTTTCAATTCCGATGGCCTACTGTTTTGACGAGACGGGCAAGGCGATTTTGCTGTCGAAAAACGATACGCGCACGCGGATTATCGATACGGAAACGAAGACCGTCGTCGTGCTCGAAGATTCAATCCCATGTCGCTGACTCAATCGATTCAAACGACCGAGGTGTCGGCGTTAAAAGCCGTGCTCTTTGATTTGGATGGCACGCTGCTGAACCGGGATGAATCCGTGCGACGCTTCATCCATGACCAGTATGCAAGACTGAACAGACATCTGACCGGCATCGAAGAACGAGATTATGTCACGCGCTTCATCGAACTCGACCAGCACGGCTATCGCTGGAAAGACGCGGTGTATGATCAGTTGATTCAGGAGTTTGAGATTACCGGGATCACCCAACAAGAACTACTCGATGATTATGAGAACCAGTTTCAGCATTTCTGCGTCGCGTTCCCGAATCTTGATCCGATGCTGAGCGCCTTGAAAGCGCGTGGGCTTCGGCTCGGCATCATCACGAACGGGTATGGCGAATTTCAAATGAATTCGATTCGTGGTCTAGGGATCCGCGACTATTTCGATTGTATTCTCGTCTCTGAATGGGAAGGCATGAAGAAACCAGAGCCCGAGCTGTTTCATCGGGCTCTCGAGGCATTAGACGTTACGCCAGGAACTGCCATGTTCGTCGGGGATCACGCGCTCCATGACATCCAAGCCGCCAAGCGAGTCGGCATACGGACGGTTTGGAAACGGAACGATTGGTGGGAAGAGTCTGAAGCAGACGCCGATGATTCGATTGACGATTTGTCCGAATTGATCGTGATGCGGTGAGATTATCTTTAGGAGAGGAAGGTGCGGCATGTCGCTAGATGTAGCGTATATCGAGGAGCGGATGAAACATTATCGCGTCCCGGGTTGTAGCATCGCCTGGATTGAACACGGGCGACTGATGGACGCTAAACAATTGGGAACGGTGGCGACGGGGAGCGGTCAACGGGTGACGGCTGACACGCGCTTCAATGCTTGTTCGATGAGCAAATTTCTGACCAGTGTCCTCGTCTTGAAGTTGGTCGAAGCGGGACAGTTGGCGTTAGATGAACCGGTGAATGATCGGCTCGTCTCGTGGCAACTAAAGGATGTTGTCTCGACACCATCCGAAGTGACGTTACGTCAGTTGTTGCGTCATGAGTCCGGAATTGTCGATGCGACGGGCGGTTTCGGAGCACTTGATGTCACGTTCGGACGTCCGTCGATGGCTGCTTTGATGAACGGAGACACGCCGTATCATGACGGGCCGGTTCATGTGACGGGCGAGCCGGGCCAAGCGTTTCACTTTTCGGACGCCGGGTTCTGTCTGATTCAACTATTGGTTGAGGACGTGATGAAGCGTCCGTTCGCGGATGTGATGCGTGACGAGCTGTTCATCCCGCTCGATATGCATGCGAGTGGGTATGACTTTGAGGTGGAAGGTGTGACGTTCGCGAGCGGCCACGACAAGCACGGCCATTCCGTCGCCCCCATCATCCCGCACTATCCATATCCAGCGGCGGCCGGGCTCTGGACGACGACTGAGGATTTGTCGCGCGTCGTCATCGAACTGATGGAGGCGGTGAAAGGGAACGGTCGAGAACTGTCTCATCGGACGGTCGAAGACATGCTGTCTGCTTCGTCGTTGAACCTGTTCGCCGGGCTCGGTGTCTTTCTGGATGGTGAACAGGAGCAACGCGAGCTATCCTCGCTCGGCTGGGGGATTGGTTTTCAAAGCATGCTCGTGGCGTACCCGTACATCGGCAAGTCACTGATCATCATGACGAATGCAGAATTAGGGGTGCATCAAATGGATGGTCTGATTGGGGATATTTATCGGGCGACAGTCAACTGAACGTGGACATGTTCGCAATGATTTCGTCGACGACCGCATTGCCATTTTCTCGATTCACGTCATAGAACGTATCCACATGCATCAACGACACGTGTTCACCGCTTTGAAGCTCGTACTTTTCGAGTAACGGGCGAATCCGGTCATGGACGACACGGGCGGCCTCAGGGGACGTGTGTGGATAGATGATGGCGAACGTGTCTAGGGCGACGCGATACTTATGATCCGTTCGTCTCGTGGCCAGGTGGAGCTCGTCGCTGAAGTAGTTCAAGAACCATTCATATTCGGTCCGTCCAAACCGTTCCTCGAACTGTCTCAGCTCATGGATTTGAATGAACGACACCGTGAAAGCTTCACCGTGGCGGATGAGGCGATCGCGTTCGGCAGTCAAGTCCATCTGAAACCGTTCGGCGTTATCGAGCCACGTCTCAGGGTCGACGGCCACGAGCTGTCGGGCGCGCTCCTCTAACTCGAGCCGTGACAGCTGCACGTTCTTCACGAGTTGATGAATGAGGCCGGACAAGATGGACATGACGAGCAGCAAAATCGTGAAACTGATGCCTCTGCCGTTGAAAAACTGAATGTTTCCTGCTTCATAGATGGACGCGAACCATCGGAAATAGATGAATAAAGAGAGGAGGAGCGTGACAGACAAGGTGAGCCCGGCCCGCATCCCGAAGATGAGGGAAGATAAGACGATGGCAGGTAAAATCAAATAGCCGAGAAGGCCGGTGTCACTTTCGAACAAAAGGACGGTGAACGCCATCGTGCCGATCATCATACAAGCGATGAGCCCGAACAAATAAATCGAGTCAGTGGTCCATTGCTTCATGTTCATCCCTCCATCCGTTTCAAATCGGCTCGTGCTGAGCCACATCCTCAATTACCCGCTATATGTGGGGAATAACCAATCAAAGGTGTCCATCATCTTCATTATAGAACATCAGATTGAAACGACGAGCTCGTTTTTCGAATCGGAGCGAGTGCGTTCTTCGAGATCAAGTAAATGACACCACCGACACGGATGCCGGTGATGTCGTCAGTCATGTGGCAAGGTTGGTCTGGCCATCGTGAATCAATGTGCCATTCGATTCGCCCGAACAGATTCGTTTCATCGCGCCCGTCTCTTCAAAGTCGAACACATGGACCCGTCTCTATGTATATCGAACAGAATTATGCGACAGTCATCCGTGTCGACGACTTGTGCCGCTTGGCGAACCAGAGCAAATATCAGTTCATCCGCAACTTTAATGGGTTGACCGGGTACACCCCATATCAATACATCACCCGATTACGGCTCCAGAAGGCGAAACACATGTTGCGAAGTGGGTCGTGATGGCCCGAGGTACGTCCTCGAGCGATCCCGTCAGTTGGATGACGTGGGGAAGATGATAGAACGTGCTCGTCGTCTCGACATCGTCGAAACGATTTGTAGCGTCATGGATGAACAGTGGAACACCTGCACCGAGGGCGATTCCGAGCTCGACATGGCTGCTGTTGCCGGCCGGCAGCAAGATGACGACGAAGTCCGACGCCTTGATTGCCTCGAACTCGTTCGTGCCGATGGCTCGCAAGTCCTCAAGTGACGTGGCGCGGTCATTCGTCGTCCAGTCGTATGTATGCGTGTGGCCGTCGTTGAGTAGGTGATTGCGTAGGGCTCTGACCTTTTCTATGTTCGAGAAACGGGAGCTGATATAGAAGTTCATATGAGTCCTCCTAGCGGATGTGATGTCGTGTGATTCATGTTGATGGCAATAACGTACCACAAGATATACAGGGAAATGAGTCCAAGCATCAAGAATATGCCGATGCCTACGAAAATGTACTTAGATCGATACCATCCCCGATGTTTGGAAAGGTGAACCGTTAATCCTATTGAAGAGGTTGCCAACAATATCATCGTTCCGAGTATCCACATGAATCCTGGTCCAATCCAATTCGGGGAGAACAAAAGGTATACGATGGATATGAAAAGGCTCGTGCCGCAGATCATCATCGCTTGAAAACGACGCGTGATGCAACTTCCGCTCATGGTTTGATTCGATCGAATCGTGTCACCGCGAGTTCATGGATGACGAGCAACAAAATTGCGATGAAAAAGACGAGCAAGGCGACGTATTCCGGATTGACGTTCAGGAAGTAGTTGAGCCCGAACAGTGGTGTCACGAACAGGATATAGAGCGGATACTGGATTAAGAACAAGGCGTCCAATAGCACGATGTCATAGACGTACGACTCGAAACTGATCAAGGTGAACACGGTCACACTTGCGAACAGAATAGCCATAATCAACAGCTTGGCGACACGATTCCGTAATAAACACGTCCCGAACATGCAGACGAGCAGTAAGCCGGATGCGACCGCATGAATCGGCTGAATCGTCGCATCAGGGAACATGATGGAAGGAATCAGGTTCACGATAAATGCGAGCACATAGAGCGATGACAACACGATGAGGCAGTTCTTTGGATTGCCCATCAGGACACCCCTTTCTTGATGAGGGTTATATTTACATTTACTTACAAGTGTAATTTTACACTAAAGGGATAGTGTGTCAAGATGGATAGGTGAAGTCAGACTAAAAAAAGAAAGAAGGAAATGAATGAAAAAAAGAGCTTAGACAAATTATATAGGAAGGGGCAAACGTTCAAATGCGTCTGAAAAAACAACTACACAAGGCAATTCTCTCAGACGACAGAGCGACCGTTCAACGTCTAGGGAAGTCGCTCCCTCATGAAGTGGTGTTAAATACATTTCTTGAAGTGGCGTTTGAAACGGATGATTTAATGGTCTACGAAATCGTATGCGATCAGATTCAAGTTGAGCAGACTGCTGATTGGGAAGAGACCGCTTCGCTTCTAATGAGCCAACCGTTCTGTCACCATCCTTACGCCTATGAACGGGCGTTTGAACACGCGAAACGTGCTGCCGAGCTTGATACTAACCGTATAGATTTGAAGGAATATTTGCTCTTTTTCAATGCGATTCCCGACAAATTAATGACGGATGCTGAAGCGAACGAATTAGCGACTTTGATTTTGAAATTGCGACCGACAAGTAAGGTCGCCAAGATGCATTTGTTGTGAACGAAAGCCTGAAACTTTCTGGATGGATATTCCAAATGAAACTTTCGATGATACAATTGATATGGAAACCGATTATAGAGGAGGCGACGCCATGCGTTGGATGATTCGGCTTGGGTTGACCGCAGTGCTGACGGTAGGGATGGTCATTGTCGGAATACGTCTCATCTCATATTTAATCGAGTGGTGGTATCGTCCTCCGACATCGGGATTAAAGTTACGACCGACACCGGCAGAATCTGAGTATTTGATGGAGTCGTCCGAAGGAAAGATGAGGATACCAAAAGAAGAAGAACAGTCTCGTTTGAAACTGGATTATTTGGATTATACGATCGATTCCGTGACGACCGTCATCGAACGAGGCGATGGCCTCTTCTATTGGGTATTGTTGTTAGCCTGTGTATTGCTTAGCGTACTGATTTTTGCCGCTAACATTCGTTTTCAGCACCGCAAGCGAGTTGACGAAACAGCTTCGCTCATGACAAGGACGTTCTCGCGTCATCCAGTCCCGAGCTCGATGACGAGTGTCGAGGAACCGGCTTGGACCGGTGTGACGATTCGGGACGCTCTCATCGCATTCAATCAGGCGTTGCCATCGGCGAAGAAATGGTTGCCGACGGAAACGGTTTTAGAGTGGGCACGACGCATCGAATTGACGGACGTCGATTTCAAGCCGTATTTGGACGAGCGCTATGGAATGACCGATCCGGTGACGCCGGAACAGGTTGCGCGTTTTCGCACGACGCTCGAACAGTATGAGAACCGATTGCATCACTGAACGGACACGGTCGAATCTGGCTAAACACCCAAAACACGACAGGGGACATGACGATGGGTCGATTCAAATCGTTTACGTTTTGGCTTACACTTTTTGCGGTGCTGATTTGTCTTTATAATGGGAGCGGCGCTGATGACAAATCGATTCTCTTCTTTCTGACGAGTCCTCCGTTTTGGGTCATGGAGACGCATTGGTTCGTCGAGACGTTCACCCACCCTTCGAATATCACGATGTTCGTCAAATATGGGGTGACGATCCTATTTTGGGCGGTGGTCGGTGCAGGGCTTGATCGTCTATGGCTAAAGGGGAGAAAGCGAGAGCTAAGTAAGGGTTAGGAGACGTGAATCAAGTGAATTTGTACATTAAAACGCTATACCAAACGAAAGATTCGCGAATCGTTGATGCCGATGTATTCGGGGATGACTTGATTGTTCTGGTGAATCAGGGTGGCCCGGTCGTCTATTGGAACGAGCGGACGCTGCGACTGCCGTTTCAGTTGAGTTCGCCATTCATCCGTCTCCTTGATTCAGAAACGTTTCTGGTCGTCGATGTGACGCTCGAGGAGACTCCCGTCAACGCCTGGGTCATCGATGAGCGGGGTAAGATTCTTCATTCGTTCCATGCGGGCAACGCCATCGGAGCGGTCGCCGTCAACGACACGGGGATTTGGATCGGCTATGTCGACGAGGGGGTGTTCGGCGATGGGATTTCTACCGAGGCACTCGTCTGCTTCTCGCAGACAGGTGAAGTGTTACGGCGCTATCAGTCCGATATAGTACGTCCGCCGACCATCGTCGATTGCGAATTACTGCAAGCAAATCGAACCGGGGTCTGGCTCTGTCCGTCGATTTGGTATGACTTGATTCATATCGATGTGACCGGGCGACTTAACAAGTATAAGACACCGAAACTTCTTCACGATAGCTCGGCGCTGAAGGTCCG
Source organism: Exiguobacterium sp. s70 (assembly GCF_018618315.1). Lineage (NCBI taxonomy): Bacteria > Bacillati > Bacillota > Bacilli > Caryophanales > Exiguobacterium > Exiguobacterium sp. s70. The sequence continues at coordinate 223,735 of NZ_JACSLV010000004.1, read as the reverse complement.
AGGTCAGGTCGGCTACTTCTTGAAAGACGGACTGTTGTACAAATGGCCGTTCGGTGCGCGGAAACGCCCTGACGTTGTAGCTAAGTTTTCGGGAGCGGCTAGAGGGTTAGGAGAGGGCACGACCTTCCACTTCATTCAAATCGGTGATTATGAAGTGAACGGCGTTCAGTTCCTCGATGAGTGATGACGCATCTAGGTGTCGTTGAATCGACTAAGAAGTTACTGGTTACAACCGAATGATGTCTCGTGACGATGGACCTGATGTACAGGTCCTTTTTACATTCTCAAACGATTAGCGCGATAGAATCGCGTTAATCATTGCATCAACTTGTCGGAATCAATTCCCTCTTTTTTGTAAATTCAGTATACTCATGTTATTGATGTTAGAAAGAGGGCGATGAGATGAGACTTGAGACGAATCTTCCTGGCTTCTCGGTCGAAGCGATTGAACAGGTGGAACAAGAAATCGGGGTGCGCTTCCCGGATGGCTTGCGTGACGCATGGGGTCACGGGAACAAGTTCGAACTCGGAGAGTGGTTCTTTTATCCGATTAAGGACGAGCGGTTCTTCAATAAGACGTGGGATGATGTGATTCGGGCCAACGAATTGAAGCAAGAGGAGTTGCCGGAAGGGTTCGTGACGCTAGCGACGAACGGATCCGGTGACGAGCTCGGTTTTCTAAAAGACGACCGTGAGACGATTTACGTCTGGTGGCACGAGATGGATGACCTGGAGGTGGCGGCGCATTCGATTGAGGCGTTCGTCGAAGTGAAGCAGGCGGAGAATGACGTGCTCGAGACGTTTTGCGAACGAGTCGAGGAGAATGGACTCGTCTTTGGAATATCTGCGGAACAGGACGATGGATGGGCGTACGCACCATCGCACGTCGAGGCGACAGACGTGTTGTTATTCTTTTCGTCCCGAGAGCTTGCGCTCGCTTGCCGGGCTGAAGAGTGGGCCGACTATCATGTGATTGAGTTGCCGGTCGACCTGTTCCTCGAACGCTGGTTGCCGAACATGTCGGATGATGAGCTGCTGTGCGGCCTCGATTGGTCGAGCGATCTGGTTGGATTGGAGTATGACCCAGAAACCATTCTGGAGTATTTCGAATAAATTTATTTCACATACCGTTAATATAATATTTTTAAAGAAAAGAGAGCAGCAACTATGATAAATCCTTTTTCCCAAAAACGCGATCATCTCGACAATTGTCCGTGTTCAAACTGTCGCCAGGAACTTGAAACCCCGATAGGTTACGGTTCTGTCATGCCGGTAAGCATCGAAGGCTTCACGAAGAAACAGTTGAAGCGACGCGTCGTACTGACCGATGACCTTTGTGTCGTCGATGAGGCTCATTTTTTCGTCTACGGCTGTGTGGAACTCCCGATTGTCGGAGAAGATGAGATTTTTTCTTGGAACGTCTGGGTGTCACTTAGTGCCGACAATTTTTTCCGCATGCTCGACTTGTGGGATGAGCCGTCCCGCATCGAACTTGACCCGATGTTCGGCTGGTTCGCAACCGAACTACCTGGCTATCCGGACACCCTTAATTTAAAGACGAACGTTCATACCCGAGAAGTGGGGATGCGGCCGTTCATCGAATTGGAGCCGACCGACCATCCGCTTGCCGTCGAACAGCGGGAAGGGATCACCCGCGAACGGATTGAAGAACTGGCGCGCATCGTGGAAAGCGACGCATGAGAGGAGAACACATTTTTGAATGATTAGGCTATAGGGAATATTTTTGAGCTGTATTCAGGAAATGAAAAACTTTCAGCGGAACAACAAGCGATGAACGATCGCATCGACGCCTACGTTGAGGCAGAACAGTTTAAACAGCTCGAACAGTACCTTCAACAGACCCGAGGCATCGAACAGATGTTGATTGACCGCGTGATGATGGACCCGACCGATCACAGCCGCTGGGACTTGCTGATCGGGTATGAGTTGATAAATACCATCGAAGATTTTGCCCGGGTGAACAGCTTCGGTCTCACTGCCTATACGTTTCATCCGGATGACCCGTTCTATTTCGCGCTCGCCTTATATTGGACGGGATGGAATGACTTTGTCATCACGGACGAACACGTCGCCTTGGCAGCGTCACTCATCGAACAAGGGCCAGAAGAAGTGAGCGGCTTGCTGTGCATTGCGTTGGCAAAAGAATTCGGCCATTTGAAGCACAAGTATTTTCAACTCGCGATTGAACACTGCCCGTGGGCACCTGAACCGTATTTGTGGCTCGGGAAGCGCCGCCTTTATTCTAATCCGGAAGAAGGAAAGATGCTTATCCAGCAAGGACTAGACCGGGTGAAGTATACGTGGGGATTTGATCAGAAGGGGCGCTGGTTCGACACGGGCTCACAGTATTTTAATCCCATCACGTGGCGGCAAGACACAATCACGGAGCTGTTCGGTCTAAGTATGAACCAAGACGAGTACATGAAATATGAGCGAATCATCAATCCGCAATAATCACCTTCAAGAACGGAGCATTGGAATGATCACAATCGCATTAGCCAAACCATCAGATGTAGATGCAATCGAACGACTGTATCTCGCCTGTAAAGACGATTTGCTCGCCCGACAGATTTTTCAATGGGACGACACGTATCCGAACCGCGCCTATTTTGAGGAGTGTATCAAAGACGATTCTGTCTATATCATGAAAGACGGTGAGGAGTTGCTCGGAGTCGTCGTGCTCGATGAATGGCAGTCGCCGGAATGGGAGGCGATCGACTGGTGTCACGCTCGGCCACTCGTCATCCATTCTTTGATGGTGCATCCGGAGCGGCAAGGTCAAGGGAGCGGAAAAGCGATGTTGCGTGCCTCGGAACAGTTGGCGAAAGCAGAAGGCTACACGAGCATCCGACTCGACAGCTTCTCAGGGAATGAGGCCGCCTGCAACTTTTACAAACGACACGGCTACGTCGAACGCGGAAGCGTCCATTTCGATTCAAAACCGAAAGGGCATGAACGGTATATTTGTTTCGAGAAAGCACTCGATTGAACAATCCAACTTCGAGGTCCAACTCTGGAAAGGAGTCCTATGCTAGAATTTGTCCGTGATTCGCAAACCATCGTTAACTTATTTTATCCCGCCTCGAAACGTCTCGTAATACATCGCCAGTTAAGTCAGTGCCTAGAAGGTTCAATCGAATCGTTCGATGTCATGTATAAGACGCATGGTTCAGGTGCCTCTCAAATTCAAACACGCCTAACAGTGCAACGCGGTGATCGATCTTCGCTTCAGATTGAGAAAACGTTAATCACGCTGACATTGCCCGAAGTATCGATTCAAACGTGGATGAACGGACTTGCAACCGAGTCCAATATGTATCGTGACTCTGCTGTCCCGGCCGTATATATAGAAACGTCAACCCTTGCTCGAATCGAGTGGCTGATATTAAACAGACGTTCATCACTCTAATCGTCCACTGACAAGGACGACGAATAGGTCGAACAAAATCTCACTACAATGAATAGAGGAACTAAGAAGCAACCAATCGAAGTGTTTACCTAACAGCTGACAGTTCTCGTGCCGAGTGAATAGACGTTTATTTGTCTAGCGTATGACGAAAAAATCATCAGCAAGACAAAAAGGAGAGATTCAACGATGTGGCACAATACAACGACATTACTCATGAAAAAGGCAAAGAAACATAAGAAATGGACCGAAGGGGCTTTTGTCAATCCAGTCTATTGGATGGTAAATGGAACGCCGTATTACATGGCAGGCTTTACGCGAAACAATCAACCGGTAGCAAGCGCCTACTTTACAATCGGGGAAGAGGTCGTGGACGAAGTGCTGATTGCGCAGCCGAACCTGTCTTATTTTGCCGATTTAAGCGGCAACCTGTCGCGTATGGCGACAGAGCGCTCAAACATTCCAATCTCTTATTACACGAAACCGTTGGACATACCGGTTGTGGATGCAAGCCCGCAAGTTCAACAGGGGAGAGACGCGTTTGCTCACTTTTGGGAGATTCAGCAAACGTTCAATCAGATGCTTCAAGACTATACGGCGTATTATAACGATGACGTATTAATCCGAAAGCACATCACGGACACAGATTTGTCTAAGATGAAAGAATTCGCCGTGCTAGCAGATATCTATCAACATCAAACGTTGAAGATATTAACGAGTCAGGGTGAAGATATTCAAGCGTTCGCGGCGTTTCTCGAAAATTCACAAGAGTGGTCAAGTCTGTCTCGACAAGAAAAGAAGTTCATCAAAGGAATTGCGGTCGGCAAAGAAAAGATGCAGAAGAACATGGAGGCGTTAGACGTGCTCGAGGCCACTGATTTTGACCAAATGTTCAAGTTGAATTACGACCACTTGATCAATAAGAATAAGGCAATCATCGAGGGGCAACGCCAGTACATCCGTTATCCAAAAGGGATTTCTTAAGGGGGATTTGATTTGAAACAACTTGAAGTGGCTACATATACGATGACAATCGACGCACCGATTGACCACACGTTCGCTTGTCTCGCAGAAGACGAACATATCATCAAATGGAACGACCATTTGATTGAGAACATCTACGAGGACGGTGACGCCTCACTCGTGACGGGAAAACGGTTCATCTCGGTCCAACAAATGGATAAGAAAGAGATTCGGGTCGAATCAATTTTAACATCCGTCAATCGTCCATATGAGTGCGAGGTACAGGCGATGACGAATCAAGGGGTGTCGACGGCGACATACACATTGAGCGAGACAGCAGACGGGACGGACGTTACGATTCGCATCACACTCGCACCGTCCTCATGGCTGTATACCCTATATGTAAAAGCGTTCCGCTGGGCGATTCGCCTGATTTATGATGAACAGTTCAAACAGTTCCGTATCTACGCCGAGGCGAGTGCGCCAAAACCGTCACCTGCCCGAGAGGCGGAGTGATTCGACGATGATTGAATCGATTACCCCTTCGAAGCGTGACGCGGTCCGCGCATTCTTTATCGATGCCTGGGGCTCATCTGAGATGGTCATCTCGACCGGGACGTATGATTGCGCCGCACTTGACGGGTTCGTCTGGTCGGAAAGGGACGTGATCATCGGGCTCGTCACGTATGTCATTCGAGCAGACGAGCTTGAAATCATCTCGCTCGACAGTTTGCAGGAGAAGCGTGGCATCGGCTCGGCACTCCTCGATGCCGTGGAGCGAGTGGCCAAGCACTATCAGCTTGAGCGGCTGTCGCTCATCACGACAAATGACAATCTGCGGGCGCTCGCGTTTTACCAACGCCGAGGCTGGCGCCTCACACGGATCATCCCGGGCGCAGTCGATGCGGCCCGGATCCATAAGCCGTCAATCCCCGTCATCGGGGAGTACGGCATCCCGCTCCATGACGAAATCATGCTTAGCAAAGTCATCCCAACCTAAAGAAAAGAGGAATCTTCCCATGATTCGATTCGGTATCATCGGCACGAACTTTATCACCCGTTCTTTCATTGAAGCGACCCATCAAGTCGCAGGCGCGACCGTGTCCGCCGTCTATTCTCGGACAGACGAACGCGCGACGGCGTTCGCTGAAGAATTTGATATTCCAAACACGTTCACCTCGCTCGAGGAGATGGCGTCCAGTGAGGTGATTGATGCGGTCTATATCGCGAGCCCAAACTCGCTCCACGCCGAGCAGAGCCTGCTGTTTATGCGCCACGGCAAGCACGTCCTCTGTGAGAAGCCGTTCGCCTCAAACGTTGAGGAAGTGAGACAGATGCTTGAGACGGCGCGCGAACATGACGTCGTCTTGCTCGAGGCGCTTCGCAACTTGTTCATGCCGAACTTCAAGGTGTTGCGTCAAGAGCTCCATCGCGTCGGACCGGTCCGGCGTGTCATCTTGAACAAGTCGCAATATTCGTCACGCTACGACTTGTATAAGCGCGGGGACAACCCGAACACGTTCAATCCTGCCTTCTCGAACGGTTCACTGATGGACCTCGGCGTCTATTGCCTCGGCCCGGCCCTGAAACTGTTCGGACGACCGGGCGGCGTGCAGGCGAACGCGGTCAAGCTCGAGTCAGGCGTCGACGGTAGTGGTTCGGCCATCTTGTCGTATGACGGCATGGACATCATCGTGCTCCACTCGAAGATCCATGGCACGGACGCCCCGTCTGAAATCATCGGGGAAGCGGGACGCATCGTGATTGACGATATCGGTTCGCTCGACCGGTTGACATTCGTTGGCCGCGACGGGACGACCGTCGAACTCGGTTTAGAACAGGCGAGCCATATGACGTATGAGATTCAGACGTTCGTGAAAATGATTGAGGCAGGAGAGCGGGAGACCGAGGTCCATTCAATTGACGATATGCTCACACTCGCGGACGTCATAACCGACATCCGGCAGCGCATCGACGTGTGGTATCCTGCCGACGTATAACAAATGAGCCTCGAGCATGTGCTCGGGTCTCTTATTCTAAAGAGAAGGTGCGGAACAAAAAATGAATGCACAAGAGATTCTAGATGAATTTGAAAAGATATATTATTGGGATGCTCGAGTTCTCGGGTTTGATTGTCGGTATTATGGAGATGAAGTTTCAGTTAAAATTGAGGAAGAAAATGAGGATTATCATCATCTGATTGAATTTTTAGGGTGTATCAAAGTCGACATCTCTGCTCCTTTGAACGACCGCGTGGCACCTATAAAAGAATTAACGAGACTACAGCTACCTTACTTCATGCACGATATCGCTGTCTCGAGTTACATGTTGGACGGAACCGAGGTATTCGTATGTAACCTGTTGTTCCCGCCGGCAAGCGCTGAAATTCATTTCACTAAAATTAGAATCGGGAAGGAATATCATTGATGCTGATCCCGCTTTAACGCATTCATCACCATCGCGATACGTTCCTCGGTCGAGTAGTCACCCTCAATCCTTAGGATGGGACAAGCCAGTTCAGCCAGCCATTGTTCATGCAACGTCTTGCTTCTGACTTCTGTCCCGGCTTGGTCGTAAAGGGCGGCCCAGCTCAAAAACGCTTGTGATTGCTCGTATAGGCTGCCGCCAGCGAGTGCCGCCGCTCCATAGCGCTCGAGCTCCCGTTGTTGCAATCGGGCCAGTCGGACGTCGGGCGGAATCCATAAAAAGATGACTAAAACGGCTATTCGTTCTGGGAAGAGATCGACATGCCGGACGTATATAAAGTGACGTTCGACAACGATGAACTCGTGAGCGTCGAAAAGCTTTGGGACCGTCAAGTAGTGGTGTGAAAGCCGTTCATGCTGTCATAAAAAAGGATGGGGCCGGTCTCGACCCCATCCTTTAAAGTCTACTCTCTATTCAGATACAGGTGGCGGATAAACAAGCCGAGTGCGACCGTCATAATGACGGCCGGAATCAAGCCGACGAGCAACAAGGAACCCATGCGTTCAGTCCTTTCTGAGCGCAGCGAGGCGCTGTGTCATGTCTTGGAACGATTGACCGTCCGAGAGCATGCTCAATTCGCCGGCGACGAGGTCGTTCACTTCACGGTCCCAGTTCTGGCTGAGCGTCGTCTCGAGCGCGGCAAGCTGCGTCGCCGTCCGTTCGACTTGATGACTTCCGACGCGCGCGAGTTGCTCGCGCACCGCCGTCTTCAACAGGGCACTCAAGTCGTCGCGCAGTTTCGTCCGGCCGTCGCCTTCGAAGAACTGGTTCGCGTTCTTATAGTGCTTCAAGACGGGACGGAACGGAGCCGCCTCGAACGTGACCGGGTCGACGGCGTCACGGAACCAATCGATGTCGCTGTCGTCCTCAAACGACAACGTTGGCAGGAGCGGACGCAGTTTGAGCGTCTCGCGCTCGATCAAGCGTTCCGTCTCTCGTTTCAAGAAGCGCTCGAGTCGATATTGGAACACTTGCAACTCTTGATGGATGTCATACGCATACTTGTCGAGCGTCCGGGTGAGGGCGCGCTCGAGGCTCGCTTTCGACCCATCGACCTCGACCGGGTGGAACGTCTCTTTGACGAAGTCCGACAGCCGGAAGAGCGAGCGAGTCTCGAGGTGGGCGAGTAGCTCGTCCGTCTCGCGCTTGAACGGGTCTTCGAGCGTCGTGACGTTGAGACGATTGTCAGACGTGCGCACTTGTTCGAGTTTGCCACGACGGGCTGCCTTGACGCTCGCATCCGCTTCGGCCTCGCTGACGACGTCCTCGAACGCGGCGACGAGGGCATGTGCCTCATCTTTGATGCGGACCGCGTTCGCCTGACGCAAATCGTGGTCGACGAATTGCTCAAGTTTGGCCGAGAATCGGTCGAACCCGGCATCCGTTCCCTGAATGGCGTTTCGGCTCGAGATCGGCAGCACCGTCGGATGACGGACACCGAGCTTCGTCAACTGGTTCGACACATAATCGGTGACGGCGAACCGTTCCGCTTCATCCGCCGCCAAATCTGACGCGTTGACGAGGAAGAACATGTGATGGTCACCTGTCCCTTGGACGCGTCCGAGCTGGATGACGAGTTCTCGGTCGGCCTCGGTGAAGGCGTGATTGTAATACGTCACGAACAAAACGGCATCGGCGTCACGCATATAGCCGAACTGCACCTCGCTATGACGGTTGAACTGCGAGTCGGCACCCGGCGTGTCGACGAAGATGATGCCGCGCTCGGCCCAAGGGGAGTCGATGGCGAGCTCGATCTCTTTGACGATACAGCTCTTCTCTTCCTCCGTGACGAACGAGCAGAACGTGTCATAGTCGACCGTCTCCTGGCTGCCGAGATAGGATAGGGGAGCGTTCTTGACGGCGTTGACGAACGAGTGGTCGAGATGGAGCGCGTCGAGTGACGCCCCGTAATCGTTCAGCTCCGCCTCGAGCTCGGCACGTGTCTTGAACGTGATCAACGCACTTTTGTTGGCACGGCCGTTCGGCGGCACGATTTTCGTGATCGACGCCGTCAGTGGGTTCGGTGACGTCGGGAGCACCGTCTCACCGAGCAACGCGTTCAACGTCGACGACTTGCCGGATGAGAACGCACCGAAGATGGCGAGCGTGTACGTCTCGGATTCGGCCCGGGCCAATTTATGACGGAGCGATTTGACGCGTGACTTGAATAACGGATGGTCCTTTAATATTTCACATACCGCATATTCATACGAAAAATCAAGAGACAAAGCAGTAATATCATCCACCAAAAGCGAGGTCGAAGCAACTTCTTGTTGCTGATGTTCGACTTGTTTCTGCGGCAATTGGTCGGCCGTGACGTAGTGACGGGTCTCAAGGTCCGTCATACGTGAATCAGAGAGGTCACGTGTCGTGTAATGGGTGAGCTCGTCTCGTTGTTCGGAGAGCTGACGTTGTAGCGCCAACGTGTCGAGCATGTCATACAACTCATCTTGCTCGGTCTCGATGGAATGGATTCGGTCTTGGCCTTCAACCTCAAGATACGTTTCGACGGACGTGACCCACGGTTCGGACACTTTCGTCACCCAAGAGGCGAGCGCCGACTCGATGTCGCGGCTGAATTGAAGCACCGTGTCACCACTGAGCGATGCGCCGGACTTCACTTGGTCACTGATGAGCGTGCTCGGTGCGGCCGGTAACGTGTCAGGACGCGACAGAATCGCCTCGGGCAGTTTCAAATCGCGGACGATGTCTTCGGCGTACTTGATCAAGTGGGGGCGAAGGTTCGTATCAATCAATCGGTTGAACTCCTTGACGGCAATGTCTTCACGACGCAGCCGTTCCTGGCGCGTCTTCTCTTTTGAGAAGAACAGGCCGACCTTGAACTCCGGCGCACAACTCTCGAGATAGTCCCGCAACAGTTCGCGGAACTCGTAGTTCATGATCGGCGCGCTCGCGACAATCGGTGTCTGGTGTTTGAAGAACTCGCGGCGGAACGCGGTGAGCCATATCGATTTTTTGTCGAGACGTTGCAGGCGGGCTTGAATCTCCGTCGGCTGCTTCTCGATGACCGGCAACTCGTTCAGGAGCGCGTCGTTCGCACGTGTGGACCGGGCGAGCAACGTGTCAACGAGCAAATCGGCGCGTGCTTCCGCATGTTCCCGCGCGGCGTCGATGACGGTTTGGACGTACGTCCGGAGGCGTTCGACCTCATTTTCCGGGTGATCGAGCTCACGGAGCGAGATGTAAAACATATCGTCCGGATTGATCGCATGGCGGGTGAAGGCGGTCTCGAGCGAACGCTTGAACGTGCTGAACGGAAGCTCTCCTTCATCGTGCTTATCGATTTGGTTGATGATGATCGAGTAGGGACGTCCTTCGGCGCTAAACTGTTTCATCAGTTTAATGTTTTGTTCGGACTGGACGTGATTGTAGTCCATCATGAAGAACAGATGGTCGGCGAGAAAGAGCGAGCGTTCTGTCGCTTGACGGTGCCGTTCATCGGTCGAGTCGATCCCAGGCGTGTCCATAAGGACGACGTCGCTTCCGAACGGGAAGCGGGGCAGGGCGTACTCGACTTCTTTAATCTCTTCGATTTTGCAGTAGTCGCTCAAACGGTCGAGCTCATTCGGCGCGAGTCGAATCCAATCTGTATCGTTGACGGCGACGGATGCCCCGATTTCCCCATGTCGAAGCGTCACGATATTCGCACTCGTCGGAATCGGGCTCGTCGGTAACACACCGTTCCCGAGCCAATTGTTGAGGAGCGTCGACTTCCCGGCCGAGAAATGGCCACAGACCGCGATCCAAATCTCATTTTGTGTCACTTTTCGGAGCCCGGTCTTGGCGAGACGAGCTGACTCGGTCTCAGTTTGCATGTCAAATACGTCGGTCAATTGCGCGAGGCGCATGCGTTGTTCGTTCATAAATCCCCATCCCCTACTTATGATTCCGTCGTGATGCCGACGCGGTGTCTACGATATGTGTTGTTTTCCCAGGCTTGAATGACGAGATCAGCCACATCGTCACGCGAGATTGGTCCCGAGTTTTGCGTCCCGAGCACGTCAGCTGTGATGACGATGTTCCCGACGGACGCATCTTCAATCAATTGGGTCGGGCAGACGATTGTATAATCGAGCGGCGATGCATCGAGCAGTTCATATGCCCGGGCGTGATCCTCGGCCGCGGTCGTCATCGACCGTTTCGACTCGCGGGTCTCGAAACGATAGTTGTCAGAATCATGTGCCTGCAAGATGCCGGCCGTCCCGACCGTCAAGATGCGCGTGATCCCGGCTGCTTGCATCGCTGAGATGATGAGCGGCGTGAAGCGGGACAAGACGTCCTGCTTATCCGTACCGAGCGCCGACATGACGACGTCGGCCGATTTCACCGTTTCTGCGATGGCATCCGCGTCGGTCGCGTCACCAATGATGACCGTGAGACGATCCCTCGGTTCGACCTCGCGACGTGACAACAGTCGGACGTCGTGGCCGTCTTTTAACAAACGTTCAAGCAACCGCATCCCCGTGCGGCCGCTCCCTCCAAATAAAGCAATGGTTGACAAGTAAACCCCTCCCAATCAAGATTAAAGAAAATATCCAACGCCATCATACCACGGAAGCGCTATCGAAACAGGAGACAACGGCTTGAAGTTGTGAGGTTTCAGGGCAGGGTAAGTGGGATACAAAAAGTTAAGACGTGTATAAGGGAGGAAGACACTTCGTTGTCGACACCGCATGAGATTTGGAGCTAGAACCATCAAGACCGGGATATCCGTCGCCTTGGTATTGCTCATCGCCGAGGCATTTCAATTTCAACAGATTGTCGTACCGGCACTCGCGGCCTCGCTCGCATTATTGCCGTCCGTTTATCAGACGGGTGTCCGGCTATTAGAAGAACTAAAAGGGAACTTGATCGGGGCTTTGCTCGCCGTCTTCTCATTAATGTTGACGCCGAACCCGACACCGATCGCCATCGGAGTCGTCATCATCATCGCCATCTCGATCCTTCTCTTCTTGAACCTCGAGTCGACGACCCGGACCGTCATCTTGACGACGATTCTGATTATGGAAGGGGCCAGCCAATCGGACATGCCCGTCTGGATGTTCGCCGGGGAGCGTTACTTGCTCATCATGATGGGGATCACGGTGGCGCTTCTCGTCAATGCGCTCTTGTTCCCGCCGCGCTATGAGCGGAAGCTTGAGGACGAGATCGCGACCGTCTCCCAAATGGCCGTCCGCATCGCGCGACTGTTCTCGGAAACAGAGGGAGGACGCTCGTCATTTGAGTCACTCGATGAGACGAAAAAGAAACATCGAGCCTCAAAGACGACGTACGACTTCTTTGAAGAAGAGATTAAAGCCAACCGCTGGCTCGAGAAGAAGACGCCGATTTATCGCCGGGCCGTCTTGAAGTCGAAGATGATTGATACGAACAGTGCCGCTATCCACGTGCTCGACAAGCTGCATGACGATTTTCTGACACTCGAACATCTACCACCTCAGCTCGAGGACGAATTGATGCGTCATATGCGGCACTTGCTCAGACGGCATGAGCGTCTATTCTCGGCTTATGAATTAGAGAACGAGCACATCATCGACCGGGAAGAGGACTTGATTCACGAGAACTTCGACTTCGCCAAGCTAATGATTGAGAGAATGCGTGAGGAGGAGGAGGACCTCATCCTGACCGTCGTCCCGCTCGTCGCGACGATGACAGATTGGGTCAAGGCGATGAATGAGCTCGAACGCTACCTCATCACCGAGATGAAGAAGCACGGAGACAACCTGAAAGTGGAACCGCGTAAGAAGTGGTTCTTTGAAGACTAAAAAAGGTAAAAAAATAGCATCACCTAACTGGGCTTTTAAAAAGTCAGTTAGGTGATGCTATTTTTATGAGCTGAGCTTGCTTGTTTTTTATTTTCGTCACGTAAGGCGAGAAACGGGTTGAACCCATATAGTGATCTTGCTCCGATAGACTAGAGAGTAAAGCGAGGATGTTTTTAAGCTGCTTCGCCCCTTCTTGGATGCTCAAGTGATTGACATGTCCCTTTTGATCTAATCGGTTCACAAACAGCTCGACCTTCCCGCCGCTTTCAATCAATTCCCGACTGACCAATGCCGTATCCTCTATCAACTCTTCGAACTGATGATGAAGGCCGATTCCATTCGAAGCCGACAAGTCGAGATACACCGTGAACATGTCTTGATTGACCGGCTGGTACAGTTTCGTTTGCAAAGTGGATTTCTTCGCCGTCGCATACCAGTCGATTTGTCTAGACGGTTCATCCTCATAGGGCTTCGAGGAGATTTGTAGTAACCGATCCTTAATTGGAGAATATTTAGAGACGCGCTCACCAAGCTTCAGGTGTGATCGGATACGCTGCGCATGAGTACTTGAAATCGATGGATAGACCGTCCAACGTAAAGGGGGAGCCAAATAGAGTGTCAACGTACCTAACGATAGAGGCAAGTTAATCGTGATGGAGATTTCTGCTATTTCGATGGGCCCCCTTCGATTACCTGTAAGTTCGAAGACGAAATCAGACGGCAGCTCGTCCAATTCGATGATGGTTTCCGTATGCCCCTCTAAGTTTACAACGTAAGGTCCATCCTTTGGCGTACGTATATACGTTTTCGTGCTCATTTCGTTTAAGAGGTGCACGTTCGTCAGTTCAAGGGTGAACTTACAACTTTCGTCCTTGAACAGAATCGAGTCGAACTGTCTCCACGTGACGTCCATTTGTGCAGTCAGTCGTTTCGTGTAACGCTCGATATAAAGACTTGCTGCCAAAAAAACAGCAAGAACGAATGAAAAAATCGAGAGGTACGGCACGAACAACAAGATGACCATCACTGAAAATAAGACGATTTGGATTCGTTTTTCAAGCAAGAAAAATACATTGGTCGTGATGTTCATCGGAGTCACATGCCCATCTCGACCGGGACCGGGACGGTCGCCAAGAGTTCTTCCATGACCACGGCCTTCGAGGACTTGATCTCGCCCTCGAGCGTCAGTGTCAATCGATGTGCGAAAACGTATGGGGCCAAGAACTTGATGTCCTCTGGTGTGACATAGTCACGATTTTGGATATAGGCATAACTTTGAGCGGCTTTCGAGAGCGCGATCGTCGCACGAGGACTGATCCCCGTCTGAACATTCCGGTGACTACGTGACGCGGTCGCGATCGAGACGATATAACGTAACACATCTTTCGAGATGTGGATTTTCATGGCATCGGCTCGATATTGTAGGAGTTGCTCGAAATCGACATTCGCCAGTACCGCCTTCCGAGTCTCGGTGACGGATTCCTCCAACAATTGAAGTTCGAATTCTTCGGTCGGATACCCTGTATGTAGACACATCATGAACCGGTCAAGCTGCGCATCAGGCAAAGAGAAGGTGCCAGATGATTCAATCGGGTTTTGCGTCGCGATGACGAAGAATGGGGTAGGAAGTTGATAGGTCTTGCCCCCGACCGTCACCTGTCGTTCTTCCATCGCTTCGAGCAATGCGGACTGGGTACGTGGGACGGCCCGGTTGATTTCATCGATGAGCACGATGTTGGCGAAGATCGGGCCTTGCTTGTTTTCAAACTCTTGCGTCTTTAGATTGAAAAAATCTGAACCGACAATATCTGACGGTAATAAGTCGGCTGTGAACTGAATTCTTGAAAAGTCGCCGTGGAAACTCGTCGCTAACGTCTTGGCCAACATCGTTTTCCCGGTGCCAGGTACATCTTCTAAGAGCACATGTCCGTTTGCCAACAGCGACGTCACACACAACTCTACTACTGTCGGGTTGCCCAAATAGACTTGGTTGATTTCCTCAATCATCGTACGAATGTTCATCAAGATTTCTCTCCTTTGTAGTGTTGTATATACTGTCTGACAGATACTTTGAAATCATGAAGTGAGCGCTCGTCGATCACGTTCAGTTCTCCATATCGCACATCGGCATAAGGTTTCACAGATTGTTCGAATCGAATGCGTGCAAACCACTCTGAGACGGTCTCGTGAGGTTTTCGTTTTTGAGTGTCGCTCAAGGTGTCATTCAACTCCACGAGTAGTTTCCCAAGCTCAGTATCAGAGGCATAGAGAAAGGTTGGTGTTGTATTGGTCACCGTGTTCATGTTGGCTCGAGATGATAATGGTCTCTCGTCAGCTGAGGACGATGTCGCTTTGCGTCGCCGTTTATCCCACCAATCGTGTACGCGCTTGTAGTTCTTGAGAAATAAAATGAGCAAGAAAGCTATAACGGCCCATTTCAGGACGTCTGAAGTATCCCCTTGGTCTTCACCAGACGTCTTTTTCTCAAACCGTTCTTTCGACAAAAGATCATACCACTTCGGTATATCATTAGTATCCTCTAGATTCTCTGTTTTATCTTTAAAGGTTGCCAATTCACCGTCGATGTACCTTGGATTTCCCGACATGTCTTGTTGGGTCGGGCGATCTACAATCATTGTATAAAGGAAAGTACCCCCGATTTTAAATAAAGCGACGATGATTAAGGTCGATATGATGAAATAATACATTTTTCTTTTCTGCATAAGCCCTCCTTCATCGATAAGTCTCTATGATAACTTAGTCTTCTTAAAGGAATTCAATGTATACTTATATATTCCTTTATAATAAAAAAATGTTAACAATTGAAAAATAATACATTTAAAAGCGAATCACCAGATTGGCTAATTCACCGTATAATGAAAACATAATAAATATTATTGGGGAGTGGCAAATGAAGGTCCATTTACTGCACACTACAAAATTTTGGAACATCCGCGTCGGCACAGACGAGTTCGTCGTCCAGTATGGAAAGCTCGGTACGGTCGGTAAAGTCCAACTAAAGTCTTTTGATACGGCAGAAGAGTGTAAGAAAGAAGCCGACAAACTCGTCCGTCAAAAACTAAAGAAAGGGTACGTTGAGGTCGAGTACGACTGGGACAACCATCTTTACTTAGATGACCCAGAGATCGGCCCGCATCCGTTGACGGCCCACCCGGCGTTTATGCAACATTTCCAGGAAGACTTTTATTTAGACTGTACGGACGAGTTCGCGCCGTTCGGGAGCGATGAAGGGGCCGACGTCCTCGACATGTTCGGAGAAGCGCTTCGAAAAGAGCAGGACTTCGATTTTCTGGAAGGGGCGTATGCCGTCCTGTCTGACTGGCTCGAGGAAGACATCTCGACGCCGGACGACTGGATGTTGAACGGAGATCGTTTCGTGTGTGACGTCGTCATCCTCGCGAGCGCGTTCGCTTCAATCAAACTGACCGGACGAATCACAGATGCGTTGAAACGTTCTGCCCATGAAGCGTTAACCACAATCGTCGAGGAAGTCGAGCCTGAGGATACGCATCGGTTTCAGCTAATCAACGAACAGCTCACCACTTTCCCCGTGTCGAAATGAAACTTTTTCAGAAAAACGGCGTATACTAAAGAGAGAGAAGGACAAACGTCCGAACGAATAGGGGGAAACACCAATGTCAGACATAGAAACAACACCGACATCATTCAGCGGCACATTGCCAATCGAGGCACGCACCGTCTTCCGACTGTCGAGCGCGATCTTTTATCTCATTGGGCTCGTCATCACAGGTGGCCTCGTCGCCGCCGCGCTTTATTTTGACTGGCCGACATGGCTGCAATATACGATGTACGCCTTACTCGCCATCGACCTCATCTATAGTGTGATTGATATTGTCGTCTTCCAAAAATGGAAGCAAGAGCGGTTCACGTATGATGTGAAACCACTCGAGATTCGCTTGCATCATGGCGTCATCACGACAAACGACGTGTTGATCCCGATGACGAAAGTACAATACGTCCACGCCCAGCAAGGCCCGCTGCTACGAAAGTACGGCTTGCAGACGATCACGATTGGAACGGCGGCCGGGTCTCACGACATTTATGCAATCGAGGAGTCGTTCGCGAAGACGCTTCGTGAACAGATTGCGATCTACGCCCGCATCGAGGAGGAGGATGTCGTATGACGGAAGCCGCCCTCACGTGGCATCGGCTGCCGAGCCGCGTTTTACTGTTACGGGTATTAGAGGTCATCAAGTCGTTCGCCATCCCACTCATTATCTTGTTCGTCTTGAACAATGACTGGGAGTCGACGTTCGGCATCATCTTGCGGGTCGGGATTCTGCTCTTTCTCGGGCTCGATGTCCTGCAGAAGTTCTTTGGCTGGCTCAACTTCCGGTATGCGCTCGATGAGAAGACGGTATACATCATCGACGGTAATTGGATCAAGAAAGAGAAGTCGCTTCCGCTCTATAAGATTCAGAGCGTCCACTCGAACAGCCCGTTCTTGTACAGGTTGCTCGGGGTCGTCGAATTGACGTTCGATACAAACGCGAACAGCGACGACGCCTCGTTCAAACTGGCCGGCGTCTTCCCGAACGAGGCGAAGCGGCTCGAGGACATCCTGGACCAGGTCCGTCACCGCAAGACCGAGTCCGATATACCAGTAGAAGGAGAGACGGACACGACAGCTACACCGGTGGTGATTGAAAAACCGGCGAGCCGTTTGCTGTACGCCCTCTCGACCCGAGAGATCATCATCGCCTCGCTGACATCATTGTCGGTGTTCGCGATCTTCCCGGTCGCCTCGACGATCATCTCGTCCATCGATGACTTCATCAATCTCGACGGGACGTTCGATACGATCGGCGATTGGGTCGTCCACGCGTCGATTATCGCGATTGGCCTGCTCGTCCTGACGGTCCTGATATTGTCGGTCGTCATCGGCATGGTCATCAACTTCTTGAAATACGGGAACTTCCGGCTCGAACGTCGCGGGGACCGCATCCGCGTTGAGAAAGGACTGCTCAACCGTTCCGCTAAAGAGATCCCATACGAGAAGATTCAAGCGGTCCGGGTCAAAGAGACGTTCATTCGGCGCTGGTTCAACATCGTCGGTGTCGAACTCGTCGCGGCCGGGACGATGGACGAGTTGAAAGACGAATCGTCAACCATCCTCCCGTTCGTGAAACGGGAGCGGGCGATGACCGTGTTGAACGAGCACTTCGACCAGTTCGTCTGGTCTGACACGCTTCATCGCTTGCCAAAACGTTCGCTCTGGGTCAAACTGCTACGCATCAGCTGGGTCGGACTCATCGTCTCGGGTGTCGTTTTGTATTTCTTCCGCGATTACGCCTGGTGGCTCGTCCTACTGTGGGCCATCATTATCGGCGGTCGCCTATTGAGCTATATGACGACGCGCTACGCTCGCAACGGTCAGTTCATCGAGCTGCGGACAGGGGCCTTCAACGTCAGTTCATTCTTGACGGACAAGCCGCGGATCGAACAGGTCCAAGTGACACAGACGCCACTCCAACGCCGTTTCGATGTATGTAACGTCCTGTTCTCGACACGGGGTGGCTTGCTATCGAATGAGATGATCGAGGACATCCCGAAGCAAGAGGCGGACGCCATGATGAACTGGTTCTCCCGCTATACGGTAGAGGAAGATATGAAAACACCGGGCTAACGCCCGATTATCGACGAGCCCAGTCGCGTAGTGCGATTGGGCTCGTCGATAATCCTCTTAATGCAATCGCACGAACATGAGCTTGAAGTTGATCATCTTTTGTGTGAGCACGAAAAAAGCATGGCGCGTGTAGGTCACACGGGCCATGCTTTCTCATGAACAGCATTTGGAGAGACTTTTGGGAGAATGATTGTGAACGTCGTTTCTCTTGGTTGGCTCGTCACGTGAATCTCGCCCTCGTGTAAATCGATGATGGACTTGGCGATGGCAAGACCGAGACCTGATCCGCCGGTGTAATGCGCGCGTGACTGTTCCACTCTAAAAAATCGCTCAAACACGTAAGGGATGTCACGGGAGGGGATGGCCTCCTCGCCGTAGTTCGTCATGTTGATAAGAACCGCTTCATCCGTATCGTCGATGAACATATCGATATACGTTCCGTCACGCCCGTAACGAATCGCATTCTCAAGTATATTCTCAAACACACGGACGAGCTTTAACGCATCCCCTTCCACGATGGGACGTTCGGCTGAGGAGCTGAATCGAGCTTCCATTCCAACTTCCGAGAGACGTAACGTCGACTGCATGATGAGCTGATTGAGCAATTCATCGAGACGGACCTCGCTTGTCTGGAGGGCGATCCGATCGTTTTGTAGAAACGTATAGTCAAAGATATCGTTAATCAAGCCTTTCAGATGGGTCGCGTTCTCATGGATGACGTGGATGTAATGTCGCAATTCCACCTCGTCCCGATAGCGGTCGCTGTGAATCAAGTCAAGATAACCCGTGATCGACGTGAGCGGGGAGCGCAAGTCGTGGGCGACGTTCGTCACGAGCTCATGTTTCAAACGATCCGCTTGAAGCACTTCTTGCTCCGCTTTTGCCGCACTGTCCGAGATGGCGCGAACGGTTGCCATCAACCGGTCTAGCTCTGGTGGAACAGATCGTTCAACCGAATCGCGGTCGGCATGGAGTTCTTCGACAAGTGACGTCATCCGCTCAATGTGAAACTGTAAATATCGTTTGCGCTCATATTGATAAATCAACACGAGACAAACGATGACCACCAGACTGTAAAACATGACGATGACACCTTCCCGGAAATACGACAACACGATGATCAGACTCTCCACAAATCGTGATGACTCTTCAAAGTACCAGACGGCAGGCAGTAACAACACACCGCTCAATGTGGCGACCCCGAAAGCAATCACTACATACAGCAGACGTTTCCATATCGGGATGAACGTTATGACGCGCCATATATTATGTCTCAATTTTATATCCCACTCCCCACACCGTATGAATGATGACCTCATGTGGCACGACAGCATGTAATTTCTCGCGGATGTTACTGATATGAACCATCACCGTCTGATTCGACCCGACGCCATGCTCTTGCCAGACCGTCTCAAATATCTCTTCAGAGCTGTACACCCGGCCTTTATGTTTCGCCAGTAAATACAAAATCTCAAATTCACGTGCCGTCAATCGAATCGTCTGATCTTGCATCGTGACAGTGTGACTGGCTCGATCGATCAGAAAGGGACCAGCTTGCACACTTGAGGACTCGCTTGGTCGGTTATAGTTTGAACGGCGCAGCAATGCTTTAATACGTGCCATCAACTCGAGCGGATTGAATGGTTTGATGATGTAGTCATCGACTCCCGTCGTCAATCCCAATATCTTATCCATATCACCCACTTTGGCACTGACCATTAAGATCGGAATTTGGCTCGTCTGGCGCACCCGCTTACAAAATTCAAGCCCATCCATCCGAGGCATCATCCAATCTAAAATGATTAAGTCAAACGATTCTTGGTTGAACAAGTCAAGCGCCATTTCCCCGTCGGTTGCCATCGTCGTGTGATACCCGTCATTTTTTACATACACATCAATCAGTTCTGCGATTTGGACATCATCATCCACTAACAAGATTTTTGTCATGCTTGAAACTCCCTCGCGAATTAAAGTTGGAAATTCTGATACAAACGTCGGAACGGGGCGTATTGGACGACGAAGCGAACGAGTAAGAACCCTAAGAGCGCCCCGAACGCATTTGCCAATAAATCATTCACATCCGTGCTTCGTCCACTGCCTAGTGTCGTGCGCACCAATAATTGAATCAGTTCAAGGATCAGACTAAACTGAAATCCTAATTTAAGTACTTCTTTTTTCGTGATCGACGGTTTCAAAAATGGAAGATAACAGCCGAACGGGAGGAACATCACGATATTCAGTACAAATGAATACAAGTCGATGGTCAAAATCGGAATGAAATTGATTGTTCTCCACCATGGGACTTGGTTCGCATATTTTCCTAAATTGACGTCAATCGGGAAGAACACAAAGTGAAGGACACCTAATAAGTATATCCCGAATGATAGAAGCAAAATAGTTTGAGCAGCTTTTACATGTTGCTTGCGAAATGACCAGATGAGTAACGTGATGAGACCGAGGATGGCGAGTGGGATGAGAACGACCCCTGATTCGATTGTGAACATAACTGAATAATTCTGATTATACATGGGAATAAACCTCCTAAGAATTTGAACTGTCTTCAGTGTAGATGGCAGATTTAAAGAATTCTTAAAGGAGTCATAAATGAAATCTAAAAAAGGCAAAGCGCTTTGCCTCGAACTGTTGAACAATCAATCAAGAAGCTTGGTCTCGGATCGATGCCGGGCGTCTTGCGATCATTCGTCACGTCAACTTCACCGTTTTCGCGTTTCTGTTGCTGAAAAATGGGAACAAGTATGGTATGATGCAAGTAGAAAGAGACCGGTGCTGGACACACCGGCCTCTGGCTTACAGGCTACCACTTTAAGAGTGGTCCCAGCCGCCACAATGGTTAGTGAATCAGAAAGTGACCCATCTCATTGCGCCGAGGGGGTCATTTTTTTGTGCGTTCAGACGTTGCACGATCGGATGTTTGGTGTAATACCAAGTGAACGATAATCGGAGCGAGGATCGGGACGATCACATAATCGCCGACCCAGGTCCATAGTTGTTCCATCCGCACCACCGCCTTCCTCCATTGTGGACTTGGCGGCTGACCCCACTATTGCTGCGTTAACCTGCCTCTTCATTATAGCAGATTCTTGTCAAAAAAGATGCTAAAAACAGGAACGTTTGTTCTTGTTTTATAAAATGAACCTTTCGTCTGAATGGGTCTCATGACTGGGTCCAAAGATGGATTTGAACCAAGATTGTCTTGCATGTCAGAGGTCAGACAGGATATAATTTACCTCGTGTGTATAACCACATGGGTGGGTGAGGGTGCCAATAAAGGATTGATTCCTATGGCAAAACAAACAGAATGGAAAACAGAAACATACGGGGGCGTGCTGAACTTTCTGGCGACAGCATACATCCCGGCCGTTCACGCGGCAATCTTGACACAAGCCGGACTCCCGTTCGAGGGAGCGCTCGTCGGAGCAATTTTGACAAGCATCATCGGAACGTTCATCGCAGGACTGTTCAACTTGCCGCTGCTCCTGTTACCAGGGATGGGCATCAACGCGTTGTTCACGTACACGCTCGTCCTGCAGATGGGGCTGAGCTGGCAAGGCGCGCTCGCTGTCTCGTTCGTCTCAGGGGCGCTCGTCGTCCTGTTGACGGTGACGAAGGTGGCGAGGAAACTCGCGAACGCATTCCCACCGATTATTCATGACGGATTGACGGTCGGACTCGGCCTGTTCCTCATCTTGATCGGACTCGAGGCGGCGGGGATCGTCTCGGGCGGTGGTGGGGCACTGCTTCATATCGGAGACCTCGGGGAACGGCCGGTGCAGGTCGCGTTCCTGTCGCTCTTCGTCGCCATCCTTCTCTTCTTGAAGATGGGGCCGAGCAGTTTCCTATGGACGATCGCGTTCGGGGTCGGCTTGAGCGCCGTCATGGGAACGCTCGACTGGACCGGTGAGTTCGCGCTCATGCCGTTCTTCGAGTCGTTCGGCACCGTGTTCGGCAACGTCTCGTTCGCCGAGTCGGCGTCACCGATCTTCCTTGTCGCCGTCGGCGTATTGACGCTCGTCTTGCTGATCGAGAACATCAGCCTAATCCAGAATCAGACGCGCGCCATCAGCAAGGATGCGGACGCACCGAAAGGGCTCGTCGCCCAAGGGTTGTCGACGATGGCCGGTGCCATGTTCGGCTCGAGCCCGACCGTCTCGACGGTCGAGGTCGCGGCCGGCATCTCGGTCGGCGCACGGGGCGGCATCGCCTCGTTCGTGACGTCAGGCCTGTACGTCGTCTCGCTCTTGTTGCTGCCGCTGTTCGCGATCATTCCGGTGACGGCGATTGCGCCGGTGTTGGTCATCATCGGCATGATGATGTTCCAGAACGTGAAGCATCTCCCGCTCGACAATTGGGAGCATGCCTTCCCGGCGATTCTCGTCATCATCATGATTCCGTTCACGTATTCCATCGTCGATGGCATCGGGCTCGGATTCATCGCCTACACGATGATCGTCTTGTTCAAGAAGGGCTATCGGTCGCTCAGTCCGGTCGTCGGTGTCTTGACCGTATTGTTCTTAGTTTTCTTTTCTTTACCAGTCTGGCTATGAGATAGGGCGGTACCGTGTATACGGTGCCGCTTTTTTGGATGATGAAACAAAGGGGGTGTTTGAATGGATCAAGCAGGCGGATTCATTTCCATCGGGATAGCTTATCCGAGCCATTATCTGTTATCTGAACTTGCTAAAAATGTATGTGCGGAACTGTTAAGTAGCGGTGGCGAAATCATAAACGTGACATACAGTCAGAATGAGGCGGGCACTAGTTGGACGACAACGACAGATACCGATTTTGCTCAGATCGGGCATTACGGATCTATCCATTTACAAAGCAACTATTTTGGAGACGTGGACATGACGATGACCGCGTCCCTTCAAGAGCTGGACACCTATGTCGGGATTCTCATCGATATAAAGTGGAATGATGTCGTTTCACCCCCTGCATCGAGACCCGTGTTTACACAGAAAATCGAACGACTGCTCGTTGACGTGTATCGCCACATGCCAATCTCGTACGCGCTTGCCGGGCACGAACTTGAGCTCGATTGGGCACCTGATGCGTTTCCGACATCAGCGGACTGGTTGGATACGTTCCCTCTTTCTATGGTCCCGTCACCACAAAGCGTGGCGGTAACTTACGGTTCAATTTCAATCGACGGGATGACTCCTCAAACCAATAAGAAGAGGTCTATCCCTTTGGATGCATAAGTGAGGCTCAATCACCCCCACCAAGCATTCCTTGATTGACGAAGCTCAGAGCTAAGCGGCCGGAACATGATACAATTTTCTTAGCTTATAACCGAAGGAGGACACTTTCATGACGAACTCTTCAAACGTCATCGACGAGTTTGCATCCTATACAAAATGGCTTAACACGCTAACGGAATTGGATGAAACGACGTGGGAGAACTCGATTTCGACCAACAAATGGTCAATCAAAACGATCGTACTTCACATCGCCCATTGGGACAACCATCTGTTGAACGTCATCATCCCGGCCATCAAGAACGGGGAAGGGATGATCTTCCCTGAGTTCGACTCGTTTAACGCGCGAGCGACCCAAAAAGCAAAACGTCTCTCGGGAGAAAACGTGCTCCAATTAGCCAAAACAAGTCGGAGTTCGCTCGTAGAAGCGCTAACGTCACTTCGTCAAGAGACGCTGACTTCGCAGACGACGGCGAACGGAGCGACTCATTGTCCGCATCAAAGTGTCCCGTATACGCTTGCCTATATCGTCACCGAGTTCATCGAACATGACCGGCACCACCAGCAACAAGTCGACGCCATATTAGGAAGAACATCTTGAAAAGACGAGCGAAAGTACGCGGTGTCAGACGAAGACTGAAACGGTTGCGCATGTATGTCGACGAACAGACCCATTCGTTCCCGACGACGTTCCACGACGGGTATTGGCATAACAAAATCCCAATCGATCAACCGTTCTTACTATCGGTAGAGGAGAACAGCCGAATTCAGAAAGCAATCATCGAAGCGATGGTGGAGTGTTCTTCACGTCTCGTACGTCTCCGAGAAGAGGAGCGGTTCCGGGTCGTCGTCTTGATCGACCTACCTTCGCTTTAGCAGTCCGAACTTCTCGTGTTTGAAAGTGACGCAAGACTGAAAGCATTTATGGATCGGGACACTTCAGAGCAGGTGTGGACGCGGTTGCCTAACGATCATGTATTCCGACAAAGGCTCAACCTGTCGGCAGACATCGAGGTTCATCGGTTCCATGAGCTGATTCAAGATGAAGATTATATGCGTAGTGGGGAAGTCTGGTTGCTCGTTCAATGAACGGGCAATTTTTTTATTTAAAAACTGAATATTCTATCAATCCATATGCTATAATCTTTCCAAATCAATTTTCCATAAAAAGGATTAAATGGAATCGATGAATGAAGGGAGCCGTGAGATCGGATGCGGTCGAATCAACAGATTCACAGACGGATCGTTGCATGAGAAAGGCCAAAGCTCTTTTTATATTCACGGTTTTGATTTCGTTACTGGTTGTCGCACTCATTTCATTCTCAGGTCAAGTCGCATATACATACTTTAAAGGATTGGACATTTCCGGGAGCCCCATCACGAGCTGGGTCACGGACTGTCACGACAAGCGAAAGTTGTTTGGGATTATCGAAGTGGTTGACACCAATCGTTGGTGCGGAGGTGGTGCTGACGAAGATTCTGCGTCCAAGTCTTCTGGAAGTGGAAGCATTGTTGGACCATCGGATGAGGAAGGCGGTTCACCGAGAGGAAATCGGGAGGACCTGTCTCCGTCATATGGGAAACCATCCAATGACGAAGCCGATCGCCTTTCCTTGTTCCCGTACATCCTCAGCGCACTCCTTCTGTTGATTGGCGCATGGATGTGGCGCAGGCATCGCTTGATGAAAAAAGTGAGGGAAGCCGTTCCGACAGACGAGAGGATTTACCCAAAGCAAAATCCAGACGGAACGTTCGAAGAACAAAAACGCCCCGTCCATCCGCTGCCGGATTCTCCGTTACGGCAACATCTGATTCAATTCGAACAAGCGCTGCCACCACAACAACGACGACGACCGTTCGAGACGTTATCCGCCTGGGCGAGACGCATCCAACTCGATGCCTCACTACTGAGCTATTTAGAGACCCGTTATGACAAAGTCGAGATCACACCACAACGTGAAGAAGTGTTTAAACAACAGCTTGATGCCTACCTACTTCGCTTTAAAAAGGAGTCTACCTCATGACCATCAAACGCGTATTGGAACAATTGGACCGAATCTATCTCGGAAAACCTGAAATCACGCGCCTCTGTTGCACTGCGCTACTCGCAAACGGACATATTTTGTTAGAAGACGTACCGGGTACCGGGAAGACACTGCTCGCCAAGAGCATCGCGAAGAGCTTCGAGGCCGAGTTCACACGAATCCAGTTCACGGCCGATTTACTACCGTCAGACATCATCGGATCAGATTTCTTTAATGTGCAAACGCAGACGTTCGAAAATCGGACGGGTCCAATCTTCACGAATATCCTCTTGATTGACGAAGTGAACCGGGCCGTGCCACGAACGCAATCCGCCTTGCTTGAGGCGATGGAGGAGCGGCAAGTCTCGATTGGCGGAGTCACGTATCAACTGCCGCAACCGTTCTTCGTCATCGCGACACAAAATCCGATCGAATCGGCAGGGACGTTCGCCTTGCCGGACGCACAACTCGATCGCTTCTTGATGTCCCTTCAAGTCGGCTACCCTGAAGCGGGGGAGGAGCTGCAGTTGATTCTACAGACGATTTCAAAAACGCGGCATGTCGTTCATGCTCTCATGTCGTCCGAGACATTTTTAGCAGCACAGCGAGAAGTTGAAGATGTCCGCATCCACGAGGACGTCGTGACCTACCTGCTCGCGCTCATCCAAGAGACGCGAAACCATCCGCTCGTTGAAGTCGGCGCCAGTCCTCGGGCGACGCTCGCCCTCGTCAAGGCGTCTCAAGCCTACGCCTATATCCAGGAACGAGAATTCGTGACGCCGGAAGATGTTCAAGCCGTCGCGACGCATGTGTTAGCGCACCGATTGACACTCACGCTCGAAGGGGACGTGAAATCGACGAAACGGGAAGTCCTCACTGACATCTTGGAGCGAGTCGACGTCCCAGTCGAGAAGGTGTGAAGATGCGTCAGGTCGAAGTAAGTACACCATCCCTCTTAGATGAAAAGCTTTGGCCGGCCTACACGAGTATCCTCGTCCTATTCGTTTGGTTTCCGTACGTCTGGCCGTTCGCTTATCTGTCTGGCGCGATTTTAGGGTTGATGCTCGTAAGAAAGTGGTTGACGAAGAAAATCGTCGAGGTGACACGTCTATCGTTCCACCAAAAAGAACAGTTGTTGTTCATGAATGATTGCGTCTCGTTGAAAATGGAGGTGACAGGAGTCGAGCGTCTCAAAGAACTCGGAATCCCGACATCGGTCCGCCTGGTCACGGGACACGGCTTGACGTTTGACGAAGATCAGCGCGTACATGTCATTCAACTTCGTGATGAATCGACCTATTTGTTTCCAATCCACGCGAAACGGCGCGGGCCCGTCCAAATCGATGAATGTACACTTCAGTTCAGACTCCCATTTGGACTTGGCACCATCTTCGTCACAGATCATACGCTTCCGTCCTGGATCATCCTCCCATCCGTCTCGAGACAGAACAGGTTCGACTCACGCATGTTGCGGATGGGGCATCGACTCGTCAAGCATTCACCGCTAAACGACCCGTTGATGATTCAAAGCACAAAACGGTATGAGCAAGAGCCGGTCAAACAAATCGACTGGGTCGCAACAGCTAAGACAGGGAAGATGCAGGCGAAAGTGTATCAACGCCAAAACCTCGATACTTTTACACTCATGCTCGACTTGAGCGGGCCGCTCGGAAACGGTCTTCACGCGCGCTATGAGGAATTGATTCAACAAGCCGCTTATTTGGTATCCTATTTAGTGAAGGAAGATTGTAAAGTCGAACTGTTCATCAATCGGCTCAATGCCGATAATCAGATTGATCACCTGCGAATGAGTGACGGCCGTAAGCAACTGCGCCGCGCCCTCGTGCGTTTGGCGTGGATTCACGAATCCAATCGATTCGTCGCCTCGAAACGATTTGACCAAATCATCGACCGACAAAAACATCCCCATGCGGAACTGATTCGGATTGACGCGTCACTTCTCAAACAGATGTCTGTCGGTTGAAAGGAGAAACAACATGTTCCGCCACCTCACAACATTTGCTTTAGCCTTGACCCTCGCGCTCGCTGCCACGTCCGCAGCTGCGGCGCCGACTGAACGATCCGCGGAGCGTTTTGCTGAAAAACATTTCGAGTCGATCGTCCTCGACCATATCGAAGGTGACGACCCGAGTAACTATCACTTGACGGAAAGTCGCGCCATCTCGTTCGGTTCGCTCCATGAAGTGATGATTGCCGCGCAATCCTGTTATTCGTCGGACGAAATGTGTACGTTCGTCTCGAGCAAGGAGTACGTATCAGCCGTCCTACAAGATGGGGAGCCGAGAAATGTTATCGGGACGTACGAGCAAGAACCGGGCCTCTTCGCCTTCTCCACGTTCGGGTATGGTGACGAGTTGGCCATTGCCTTAGCTGATGTGTCCGGTACATTGGTCCATTCCGCGCGAGAGAATGCCTGGTTTGACTATGATGGAAAGACGTTGGCCGCCTTGACGACCGATGCGAAACGGTTCATCGAAGGAGACACGATCACGCTCGAGATGTATCAGAAACGCTTGGTCGAGACACAATCCAACACCGAAGCGCAACCAGGGGATGCGCTTACTGGTGGTTCAGGTGACGTTCAGACGACAGAGCCAACATCATATCGGATGCTAGGACTCGCGTTGTTGGCGGTGCTCCCGCTCGGTTATCTTTTTTACCGAAGGCGATGGAGAAAGTGAAATGTAAACGTCAGTGATTGATTTAAAGCGAAAACCGCTCGTCTGAGCCATACAAAAACACCGCTCCACGCAAATCGCGTAGAGCGGTGTTTTCACATGTACGGTCCGTTCGCCTGGACGACGAACTGTGAGTGTTCGTAATGATACGTGATGCGTGAATAATCGAACGGCTTCCCGTTCGAAAGATGGAAAATCGTCTCGATGCGGAGCGTCGGGTCCTCCGTCTGTAAACCTAGATAGCCGGATTCCGTCTCAGTCAATCGCCCGACCTGCATGTACATGTCCGAAAAGCCAATGGTGACGCCGAGTGCGCCTTGTACGTAATCGAAGATCGAGTCGGCGACGATTTCTCGGTTCAAATACGGAACGATCGCCTTCACATAGTACGACTCCTCGTAACAGAACACCTCGCCGTCGACGAAGCGGACCCGCTTGACGCGATAGACGTCATCTGTCACGTCGATGCCAAGGTTCTGTGCGACCATCGCGTCCGGTTTCGTGACCGAGACGTCGAGAACGTCCGACGTCAACACCCGGTCACCGAGGTTACTCTTGAACCCTTGTGTCGAGAACAAGCTCATATAGCCCGGACGGTTGTGGCGCCGGACGAAGATGCCGCTCCCCCGTAATTGAAAGATGACGCCTTTTCGCTCAAGCAATTCGAGTGCTTTCGTGATCGTACTCTTGCTGACGGCATATTGGCTCATCAAC
The DNA here is from genome assembly GCF_018618315.1 of Exiguobacterium sp. s70. NCBI lineage: Bacteria > Bacillati > Bacillota > Bacilli > Caryophanales > Exiguobacterium > Exiguobacterium sp. s70. The sequence continues at coordinate 194,748 of NZ_JACSLV010000004.1, read as the reverse complement.
TGCTCAAGGACGGGTAGTTTATCTCCTTGCTTCAAATCATGTTGATTGATGTACTGTTCAATCTCTGCTGCCACTTGTTGATATTTAAGCACGCTCATCCCTCATCTACTTGAAAATGTTGCCTTCATTATACCACACACATGTCTACGAAACGTTCACAAACTATTTATTGTATCGCTATTGATTAATTGTACCGGTACAATTATAGTAAGAGTGTACAAAATGTAAGCGTTACATCAAAGGAGGGTGTTCAGTTGAGTAAAGTTCGGGATTATTCAAAGCTGGCTCGGGATATTTTAGAGGCCGTCGGAGGGGAAGACAACGTCATCAATGCGGCCCGCTGTGCGACGCGACTCCGTCTCGTCTTGAAGCGGTCGAATCCGCAAGCGAAAGAACAAGTCATGGCGATGCCAGGTGTCATCACGGTCGTCGAGACGGGTGGCCAGTTCCAGGTCGTCATCGGGCAGCATGTCGGGGAAGTGTTCGATGAGTTCACGAAACTGGTGCAAATCGAAGGGACTGAGGTCGAAGACGGAAACAAGGGGACCGTCCTGAACCGCATCATCGCTACGATGTCCGCCGTATTCGCACCGTTCATCTATATCTTGGCCGCAGCCGGGATTTTGCAAGGGGTACTCATCATCACGACATTGTTGTTCGACGGTTTCGCCGAGACGGGGACGTACGAAGTGTTCAGCTTCATCTCATGGGCACCGTTCACGTTCTTACCGATTTTCATCGCCATCACGGCATCGAAACACTTTAAGACGAACACGTTCATCTCTGTCGCAGCCAGTGCGGCGTTGGTCAGTCCGACATGGGCCGAGATGGCGGCTCGCATCACGTCAGGGGAGACGATCAGTTTCCTTGGTCTCGCCTTGTCAGGTACGACGTATACGTCATCGGTATTACCACCGCTCTTCCTCGTCTGGATCTTATCCTACGTCGAGCGGTTCTTGAACCGACACATGAACGAGGTCATTCGTCCTTTGTTCGTACCGTTCTTCAGTTTGGTGCTCATGGTGCCGCTCACGATTCTCGTCATCGGACCAATCACGACGATGGGTGCGGTCGGGATTGCCAACGGCTACAACTTCTTAGCGGAGAACGCCCCGATGCTCGCTGGCGCAATTATCGGTGGTCTCTGGCAAGTCATCGTCATCTTCGGGGTCCATTGGGGCGTGACGCCGATGGTGCTCGCAAACTTCGACTTGTATGGCCGTGACTCATTCCAGGCATATCAGACGATTGCCGTCATCGCCCAAGTCGGCGCCGTTCTCGGTGTCATCTTGAAAGCGAAGAGCCAAGAAATCAAAAAAGTGGGTGTCTCGGCTGGGATTACTGGACTATTCGGAATCACGGAGCCTGCCATCTACGGGGTGACACTCCGCTTCAAGAAACCGTTCATCTTTGGATGTATCTCGGGGGCCGTCGGAGCCATCGTGGCCAGTTTCTTCAACCCGTATTATTTCGCTTACGCCGGTCTCCCGGGTCCGCTCACCCTTGTGAACGGAATCAGTGAAGACGTGCCGACCTCGATTTGGGGACTGTTGATCGGGACAGCGATCGCCATTATCCTTCCGGTCGTCTTGATTCAAATCTTCGGTTTCGGAGAAGACACGGCCAAACAAGTGACAGAAGTGACGGAAACACCTGCGACGGCAGAAGCGAGTGCGACGCTCGTCCAGGAAGAGACGATTGCTTCACCGCTCTCAGGAAAAGTCATCGCCTTGAGCGATGTTCCGGACGATGTATTCGCCTCCGGGGCGATGGGGAAAGGTTATGCCGTCGATCCAGACGGGAATAAGGTCATTGCACCGTTTGACGGGACGGTCGTCATGGTCGCACCGACGAAACATGCGATCGGTCTCCGTTCGAACACGGGAATCGAGTTGTTGATCCACGTCGGTCTCGATACGGTGACGCTCGATGGGAAACCGTTCACCGTACACGTCAAAGACGGGGATAGCTTTAAAGCGGGCGATGTGTTGACGACGTTCGACCGTGACATGATCGCTGCACATAATATTTCAAGTATCACGCCTGTCATCGTGACGAACAGCGCGACATACGCTGACGTACTCGTCCAAGCAAGTAATCAGACAGACACGATGACACCAATGCTCACGATTGTTAATCAATAAGGAGGAACTACGATGAAGACATTACCAAAAGACTTTCTATGGGGCGGCGCCCTCGCCGCGCATCAATTTGAAGGCGGCTGGGACGCCGACGGCAAAGGGCCGAGCGTCGTCGACGTGTTGACGGCCGGCGCTCACGGCGTCGCGCGTCGCATCACGGACAAGGTCGAGCCGGACGAATTTTATCCGAACCATGAGGCGATCGACTTCTATCACCGTTATAAAGAGGACGTCGCGCTCTTTGCCGAGATGGGCTTGAAGTGTCTCCGCACGTCGATCGGTTGGAGCCGGATCTTCCCGAACGGGGACGATGCGGAACCGAACGAGGCAGGACTCCAATTTTATGACGACTTGTTCGACGAGCTGTTAAAGCACGACATCGAGCCGATCATCACACTATCTCACTTCGAGATGCCGCTTCATCTCGCACGTGAGTACGGCGGGTTCCGCAACCGTGCCGTCGTCGACCATTTCGTCCGCTTCGCCGAGGTGTGTTTCGACCGCTATAAAGACAAGGTCAAATATTGGATGACGTTCAACGAGATCAACAACAAGATGGACGTCAACAACCCGCTCTTCTTATGGACGAACTCAGGCGTCATCGTCGAAGACGGGGAGAACGCCCGTGAAGTGATGTATCAGACGGGGCACCATGAGTTGATCGCGAGCGCCCTCGCTGTTTCGAAAGGGAAAGCCATCAACCCAGACTTCGAGATTGGGGCGATGGTATCACACGTTCCGATTTATCCGTTCTCGTCAAACCCGGACGATGTCATGCTCGCCGAAGAAATGATGCGTCAACGTTACTTCTTCCCGGACGTGCAAGTGCGCGGAGTCTATCCGAGCTACGCCTTGAACGAATTTGAACGTGAAGGCTATTCAATCCCGTTCCTCGATGGGGACGAAGAGATTTTGAAGAATGGGACCGTCGATTACCTCGGTTTCAGTTACTATATGTCGACGACCGTGAAGAGTGACGTCGTCGCCGATAATAGCGGCGACATCGTCAACGGTGGTCTGCCGAACGGCGTCGAGAACCCGTACATCAAGTCGAGCGACTGGGGCTGGTCGATCGACCCGGTCGGTCTCCGCTACGTGCTCAATCGGTTGTATGACCGCTATCAAATCCCGCTCTTCATCGTTGAGAATGGATTCGGTGCTGTCGATGAGATCGTCGACGGGAAGATCCATGATGCGGCCCGCATCGACTACTTGAAGGCGCATATCGAGCAGCTGAAACAAGCGGTCGTCTATGATGGCGTCGACTTGATCGGGTACACGCCATGGGGCATCATCGACATCGTCTCGTTCACGACGGGCGAGATGAAGAAACGGTACGGTATGATTTATGTCGACCGTGACAATGAAGGCAACGGCTCGATGGAGCGGATGAAGAAAGACTCGTTCGATTGGTATAAGCATGTGATCGAGACGAACGGGGAAGCGCTCGCGTACGAGCCTTCGAAGTAAACGAAAATACCTCTTGAAGACAATTGTCTTCAAGAGGTATTTTTCTGTGCTTACGTCGTTTTCGGTTTGACCGCCACCCACACTTCGCTATAGACGTTGTCCGATGGGCCATCATGCTTCGTGAACGAGATACTCGGTAAGTCTGCCAGTTCGTAGCTCGACGTCGGCAGCCATTCGGCATACGTCTTGGCCATCGTCTCCTGGAGCGTCTCCGGGAACGGGCCGGCATTCGGGAAGACGGCCCACAGGTTCGACTCGATCGTAATCTGTTCAAGATCCTCGTACGGATTATCTTGCGTCGTCGCGAAGCCAATCATGTGCGTGAGTGAACCCGTTTCGTCCAAATAGCCTTCATCGAAGTCGTACGACACGTTGAGCACTTGATTTGGATAAAGGTCCGCCAATTGATGCATCTCGCTTCGCTGTTGCGCCGTGATTGACTGCGCCAACTCGACGATGTCATGATTCACGCCTTCGAACTGGATCGTGACGCGTTTGGACACGCCGACGACGTTGAATGAAGGTTTTTGTTCGAGTTTGAATTCCATCGAGATTCCTCCTTTGATGTCGATGAAGAATGTGAATTTCGGGAATGATTTTTGAATCTTGTTCTTGATCACTTCAGACGGTAAAAAGCCACACCAGTCTCGAAACGCTCGCGAGAACCCGTCGACGGATTGGTATCCATACGTATACGCCACGTCCGTGACCGATTTCCCATGAATCAAGTCCTTGTTCGCTTCTGACAGCCGACGATTTCGGATATATTCATTGAGCGTCATCCCGGCCATGTAGGAAAACATGCGTCGAAAATGATAGTCGGATACCCCGACGATGCGTGTGATATCCTCACTCGTGATGTCTTCTGTTAAATGTTGATCGATGTGGTCCATCAATCGGTTCAGTGATTCAAGCATCAGCATTCCCTCCTATCTGCATTCATCATACTTCGAACATCGTAGGGGCACTCGATGATTTCGATACGGATATCATCGGATAGAAGACGTCACTGGTTGTAGCCGATGAACATCGTGAACATGAAAAGGATGACCGATGACGTCATGAGTAGAAACGCAAGCGAGCTCGCGAACACGAGAAATGCTTTGGAGAAGTGACGTCGTCGTTTCCAAATCCCGATGACGAACATCACGTTCAAAATGAGAAATAGTGCGAGCAGCAGTAACGGGAGGGCCCGGTCCTGCATTAGAATAAGTAAGTCCATAGATGGTTACCTTCCTTTAACTTTTTTTAAAATCAGGGTATTTATCATAACTGCCCTTATAATAAACAAGAATTAATACGCATATCGTTTGTTACCAAGGAGGAAACAACTATGAAGAAGCTAATTCGTGCGACCATCGCCGGCATCGCGTTGTTCACGCTGAGCATCGCGCCGTCAGAAACCGCGGACGCCGCACCGAAAAAATTTAAGAACTGCACCGAACTGAATAAGACGTACAAGGGCGGTGTCGCCAAAACGAAGACGACGAAAAACAAAGGTGGGAAGACGAAGTACAAGCCCTACGCCAACAGTTCGTTATACGAAGCGAACAAATCAAAAGACCGTGATAAGGACGGCATCGCTTGTGAACGCTAAGAGATGAGAGGACAGCCGTCCTCCGTCTCTTTTTTAGTTGTTGAAGCGGTAAGATACGTCTCCCGCAGCATCGTAACCGGTGATCGACTCAATCGACTCGATTTGGTCGACGAGCACGAACCAGACATCATTCCCGGCCTTCGTCTTCAACAGTTCCGGTTCGAACCGTTCCCCGTTCAACTCGACGACGACTCTTGTCGTCTCGCCGTGGTTCATCCCGTAAAGGATATCGTACGGGGAACATGCTGACGGATCTCCGCACGATTGGCCGAAAGTCGACCACGTGAGACCTGCCTCGGACAGCGATTCAGATGTAACCGACTGAACCTGATTGTCGACAGTAAGTTCAAGACCTATGCCTTGCGCAACCGGCTCGTCACTCCATTCCTCGACGGTGTAACTGTTCGTGAAAAAGCGAAGACTCATATTACGGTCATCAACAGGGTAGGTGAGAATCGGTTCCGCTCCTTCGGGCAACTGTGGCTGTTTGGTCGACTCGACTCCCCATGCCACTCCGGCTGATAACAACAACATGAACACAATAATAAGGACAATTTTTTGCTGATGCTTCATGACAGACCGCTCACTTTCTCGACTTGTAAAAATTGTCGTACCTGTTCAATCGGGAACGCCGGGTTCCAATGGACGAAGTGGCCGCCTGTCATTCGTATGTAAGTGATTGGCAGCTCATGCCGTTGCAGGTCCATCATGGCTGACTTCGTCAATCGGGCTTCTTTGTCGTCCAGTCCGACAAAATCGCCGTAAATAAGCAACGTCGGGACTTGAAGTGAACGCATGAGCTGCGGCACGTCAAGGTGATAGAAGGTGAACAACAGATTCAATCCGCCTTGCCCGAGCCTGGCCGGGGCGTCCAATGCACGTCGAATCTCGTCTCGTTCAGTGAGACGTGTCTGTGCGCAGAATGCCTTAACCTGTTCCTCTGGCATCGGAGCTGACACGTTGTCTGAAATGATTTTCGTCTCGATTTTCCGGACGAGTCGAGGTCCGAACAGACGATAAAGTCCGCTCAGGAGCGGGACGACCAGGCCGAACACGCCATACTCTCTCAGCGGAACGCGTGGGAACGCCTTATGGCCTTGGTCGAGCAAGACGAGCCGCTCCACTTGCTTGGGATAATGCATGGCGAAAGCGAGACCGACCGTACCTCCTAGCGAATGCGCCATCACGTGTACAGGTCCGAGTCGATGTGTGACGACATAGTCGTTGACCCAATCCGCCAATTGTTCGGACGACACGATCTGCTCGATTCCTTCACTTCTCCCGAACCCTGGCAAATCTAACAAATGAACCTCGAAGTCGTCGCGTAGCGCCTCGGCGAGCGAACGGCCTTCTTCACCGGTGAATCCTCCAGCCGGTAAAAATATAACGGGACACCCGTTTCCCATGACTTCTGCATAATAATGACGCAATCGAATCCCACCTTTCAACTCCCAATATCTGTATCTTTTCATTGTACGTGACTGACAACTTTAACAGAAGCAGATTCTTCCAAACAGAGATACGTTTTCCTCCAAATCCGGGTAAAGACTAATGACACGTGAGTAAATTGCACTTGTCGTTTTCTCTGTCGTTCTTGAGTTGTCTCAACAAGGAGGAATGCGGTGTGAAATTATCAGGTAGAACGGCAATTGTCACCGGGGCCGGGTCAGGGATGGGGCGGGCCATCGCCAAACTGTTTGCCGAGGAAGGGGCACGCGTCGTCGCCGTCGACATGAACGGGGATACGGTCGAAGCAGTCGCGTCAGAGATTAAAGCGAGCGGTGGGGAAGCCGTCGGCGTCGCCGGGAACGTCACAAAGCAGGAAGATATCGACAAGATGGTCGAGACGGCGAAGAGCACGTTCGGTTCGCTCGACATCTTGGTCAACAATGCCGGCATCATGGACAACTTTTTGACCGTCGGCGAAGTGACCGACGAGGTGTGGGACCGCGTCATCGCCGTCAATTTGACCGGACCGATGAAACTGGCCCGGGCCGCGATCAACATCATGGACAAGCAAGAAACGGGCGGCGTCATCATCAATAACGCCTCGGTCGGTGGCCTGTTCGGGACACGGGGCGGCGCCTCGTACGTCGCCTCGAAGCACACACTTATCGGCCTGACGAAAAACATTGCCGCCACGTACGGTACGTTCAACAAGATTCGGGCCAACGCCATCGCACCGGGCGGGGTCAATACGAATATCGGCGCCACCATCACCGCGCCGAGCGAGCTCGGGATGCGGGCCATCCAAGGGGCAGGGGAGGCACCGATGGGTGAACCGGAGCAGATCGCCAAGGTCGCGTTGTTCCTCGCCTCCGACGATTCGAGTTTCGTCAATGGCGACGTCTTGAAAGCAGACGGCGGTTGGACCGCCCGTTAACGAGAAAAGCCGACACGCGCGTGTCGGCTTTTGTTATGTCTTCTGTTTACGGAACGCGAGCGGGGTGCGATTATGTACTTTTTTGAACGTCTGCACGAAGTGGCTCACGCTCGTGTAGCCAAGACGGTTCGCCACTTCAGCGACCGGAATGTCGGTCGCACACAACAGACGTGCGGCCCGTTGCATGCGGACGTCTTGGACATAGGCGAGCGGTGAGGTGTCTCCCCACTTCGAAAAGTAACGGCAACATTCGGCCCGGCTCAATCCACCGGCAGCAGCGATGTCTTCAAGCGACAGCTTCATCGTGTCATGGTCGTGTATGTAGGCAATCATGAGTTGCATGCGCTCCTGTCCATGCCGCCTCGTCACGGGCGGCCGTTGAATCCAATAGCGCCAGACGACGACAAGCTGCAGTGTCGCATCGAGCAACGCGAAAGCCGAGTCTTTCTTTAAACTCCTGATTACTTTACGAAGCGTCTCGAGGATGGCCTTGTCACCCGGTTCAGCCGGATGCAGCATGTGATGGCCAATCTTCTCGATGAACGGTGTGACGTATTGCTCCGCGAGCGGCGCTGTCATCAAGTCGAACGGGTCGACATGAAGCATCGTCATGTGAAACGAGTCTCCTGTCCTCTCGACTTTTGTGACCTGTCCGCGGTCGAGCATCAATGCCATCCCGGTCCGAAGCCTTGACCGGGTACCGTTGATCCGGACCTCGACTTGACCTTGGGTGACCAACCAGATTTGAAACTGCTCATTGGTCGCGAACCCGATCTCCATCGTCCATTCGGTCCACGACTGGACATCAATCATGTCTGCTTCGACTTTCATCCCTTCACCTCAACAATCAAACATTTATTTCGGTTCCACACCGGGTGGAGACTTCGTTTTCTCGTTATCAAGCGTCAATCCAGACATTTCGACGACATCTCCGTTGGACAGTGCGAACAAGTTCCTTCTATATAATGGCATCAGAAGATGAACCAGCCCGTGATACCGGCGTGCACCAAGATGGCAATCGGGACACCGATCCGAAACATCGGCTTCAACGTCTTATGACGGAAGAGGCGCATCGCGAGATAGGCGCCGAATGCCCCACCGATCCAGACAAGAATGAGCAGCGTTCGTTCTGAAATTCGCCATTCCCCTGATTTCGCACGGCGTTTATCGAGGAAAAATGACATAAACGCTAGTAAATTAGTCACAATGTAATATAGCAGTAATAGTTCCAAAGACTAAAACCTCCTTTCTCTTCTCCTTAGTATAGACGAAAATGGCTCAACAAAGCCATTTGTATCTAGATTGTAAAAATTCAGATTCCTCTCATCCCTTTGAAAGCTTCTGTAACTGAACTGATATCACTCTCATATCAGGCTGTAACGGCAGTGAAATATACAGGTGTTACAGTAAGGGGGCGTTAGAAAAGGGAGGAATATTCTTATGAAAAAACCACTATTGACACTAACGGCACTCGCTGGCCTTAGTTTAGGAGTCGCTGCTCCAGCTTCGGCAGCATCAACACACACAGTTCAGTCTGGGGATACACTTTACCGTATCGCCGTGAACAACAACGTATCTGTAAATGATATCAAACAAGCGAACGGCTTAAACTCTAATATGATTTATCCAAACCAAGTATTGAAGCTTGCGAAGTCAGAAGCTAAAGCTTCAAGCGCTTCAAAAACGTATACAGTTAAAGCAGGCGACACGTTGTATCGCATCGCTACAAACAACGGCGTATCTGTCAACCAATTGATGACATGGAACGGTCTTAAATCAGATCTTATTTTCCCTGGTCAACAATTCTCTGTAAAAGGTGCCAACGCAGCATCGGTTGCAAACAGTGCACCAGCCGCTAAACCAAAAGCATCAACATCTGCACCAGTGACGAAACAGTCTACGTCTACAACGCAAACCCAAGCTCCGGCTTCAGGTAAGACGATGACTGTGGAAGCAACGGCTTACACGCCATACTGTGCAGGATGCTCAGGAATCACGGCAACAGGAATCGACGTCCGCTCGAACCCGAACCAAAAAGTCATCGCGGTTGACCCTTCAGTCATCCCACTCGGCTCTAAAGTATGGGTTGAAGGCTACGGCGAAGCAATCGCTGGAGATACTGGTGGCGCCATCAAAGGTAACAAAATCGATATCTTGATGCCGACACAAGAGCAAGCGCTCAACTTCGGTCGTAAATCAGTCCAAATCACAATCTTAAACTAATCGGTTTACCCCAAAAACACCGCAAGCGCGGTGTTTTTTTGTGTTGTAGACGCGGTATCTGTAAACGAGCATTTCGTTTTGCCCATCATCGGGTAAACTAGAGGATAAAGGAGACGTCGAGATGGTCCCAACTGAAATCATCATCAGTATTCTCGGTATCGTGCTGATTGTCTTGAACGTCACGTTCGCCGTCACCATCATCTTTTTCGAGCGGCGTGACATCGGTTCGACGTGGGCTTGGTTGCTCGTGCTGTTTTTCATCCCACTGCTCGGTTTCTTCATCTACATCTTCTTCGGACGGTTAATCAAATCGAACAACTTTTATCAGGTCGACGAGGAGCGTCGTCACGAGTACGCCAAACACGTCGACGACCAATTGACCGAGCTTGATGCGCATGAAGGACTTTTCGCCCATGACCCGCTCTTGTCAAAATATCGAAGGCTCGCCCGCTTGAACTTATCCTCCACAAATGCGCTCGTGACGTATCATAATGCGATTCAGGTCATCCATGATGGCGAGCAGAAGTTCGAAGCGTTATTCCATGACATCGAGATGGCGACGCAGGAAATCAACATCCAGTACTATATCATTCAAAATGACTCGCTCGGCCAAGCGCTCATCGAGGCACTCACGCGCCGGGCCAAGGAAGGCGTCAAAGTACGTCTGCTCTATGACGCCGTCGGCTCACGGGGATTGCGACGCTCCCATTTCAAACAGCTCCTCGCGCACGGCGGCGAGGTGAAGTCGTTCTTCCCGTCACGCCTCGGTATCAACTTCCGCGTCAACAACCGGAATCACCGAAAGCTATGTATCATCGATGGGGAGATCGGCTATATCGGCGGTTTCAACGTCGGGAATGAATACCTCGGGACGAACCGTCAGTTCGGCTATTGGCGCGACGTGCATCTGCGGATGAGAGGGGAGGCGGTTCGTGAACTGCTCGAGCGTTTCCTCCTCGATTGGAACCGTGCCGTACCGACGAAACACCGGGCCGAGAAAGAGGACTTCCGTTGGCCGACTTCTTTACTCGAGACGTCTCGGTCACCGGTACAAATCGTCACATCTGGCCCGAACTCGTCGACCGAGCACTTGAAAAATATGCTCGTCAAGATGATCACCGAGGCGAAAGAGACGATTTACATCCAGACCCCATATTTCATCCCTGACGCTAGCTTTCTTGACGCCTGCCGTAACGCGCTCATGTCTGGGACGAAGATTCGCCTGATGATTCCGAACAAGCCGGATCACATGTTTGTCTATTGGGCGACGTATACGAATGCGGCCGAGCTCGTCCGCTACGGTGCCGAAGTATATACGTATGAAGGTGGGTTCCTCCATGCGAAGACGCTCGTCATCGATGGCGAGGTCGCCTCGATCGGCACGACGAACATCGACGCGCGCAGTTTCCGTCTCAATTTCGAGATCTCAGCGCTCGTTTATGACGAAGTCGTTGCCCAGTCTGTCATCGATGCATTCAATCGAGACCTCGCATGTGCCGACAGGTTAACGATTGAGCGTTATGAGACACGAACGAAATGGATCCGTTTCAAAGAGAGCGTGTCACGCTTGCTCAGCCCAATCCTTTAAAAAAGACCAGTCAGACCGTCCGGGAGTGCCCGGCGAACTGACTGGTCTCTTATTTTTTGAGCGTCTGGGTGACATGTCGTTCGAACGCCTCGACAATGGGTACCGGGGCTTCTTTCTCCCCGTACTCGGCGGCCTCGAGCCAGACGGCGAAGCGACTCCCTTCGCTGAATCCGATGCGGTCGAACCATTCCATGACCGTCTCCTCACGATGACGAGGATGGGCCTGTTCGAGCCGGCGCCCGGCATCGAGCAAGCGGACGTGACGTGGGGCCCGTGTGACGCGACGGACGGCATCCGCCGCTTGATGGCGCTGTTTCGGTACCGTCACATCCTCTTGTATCTCTTTACGGCGTTGCAAGTAGATGAACAAGGCGACCATCCCGACCAAAAGGACGAGAAAAGCCAGAATCAAGAACAGTGATTGATTCGTCGCCGATTCGAGCAACGTCTCATTCGAAATCGTCTCGGCATCGATGTTCGGATTGTCCGGCACGAGAATCCGGTTGACGCGGTCGGTCGGATCCAAGTTGAACCCATCGAACCAACCCCCGATCCAGACGAAGATGGGACGAATCCAGGCGACGAGATTACCAAACAATAACTCTTTGATCGTCCGGATGATGACGGCCAATCCGAGACCGACGGCGAGGGCGACGACGAGCGTCGACAGCATCCGTTTATAGTCACGGCGGTAATATAGGCTCCGCTGCCAAAACAAGAACAAGAACGGGAAGACGATCATCGCGAGCGGCTGCGACGCCGGCGGGGACAACCAATCGACGATCAAGAAGAGCACGCTGGCGATCGCGTAACGGTCCGTCCAGTCGAGCGTCCGGATAAAGGCATGGACGTACGTGAATAAGAGCAACGTCACGCTTATTTCATAAGAAAACCAAAGGGCGGCGATGCTGAGGGCCGTCTGAACACCGAGTTGCCAGTTGCGCGGCAATCGGAGCGTCAAGAGAAAGACGAGTGGAAACGCGTGACCGACATAGAAAGCGGCAAATACCCACCAAAGTAGTCTCATCGGCCGTCACCTCCGAGCCGTAGAATCGATTGGCTGCCGCCGTATTTGGCGACTTTCCGTTCGAACAGCGACCGGGCGAGCGGGAAGTCACGCTCCGATAGACAGGCGAGCGTCGTCATGACCTTGCGGAAATGCGTCTCACCGCTCCCCGGGGCGAGGTCATAGGTGATCCCTTCCTTCGTCAATGTCGGCACAATCAGCCCATAGCTCGCGTTCTCTTTCTCGAAGTCGCGACATAGCGCCGCAGCCTGTGAAATCAACCGCTCCATCTGATGGGTGAGGGCGCGTCCGTCTTTCGTCAACAAGTCGAGCACGACGACATATTCGTTCGCTTGGACGGGTTGCTCGGTCCGGGCGAGCAGTTCCCCCGTTTTCGCATATGCCGACCAATACAGTTGTCGCATCGGCTGGCCGTGATACGGCGCCACTGACTGGAACGTCTCCGGGTCACGGTAGGCGCTATGACGGACCATCTCCTCCCCAGGTAACGTCGGAGGGCGCTTCGGAATCGGATAAGGCAGGAATTCGGGGAAGACATAGCCGATGCGGTCGAGCGGGTCTTCCTTATAGAGCGAGAACATACGGAGCGGGTCACGAATCTCCATACCGATCGCCTCCATGCGGATCGGTCCGCGTCGAATCGCCTTGAGCGGGAGCGTATAGGCGACGGCCGCCTCGCGTCCGACATAGTTCTCTTGGCGCCAGAAGGCGTGTTCCTCCGACTCGACGGTAGGATGGAGATATCCTGACAGACGGACGACACCGAGCGGGACAGGCGCCGTTGAAACCAATTTGATTGTATACGTCTCTTCATCGTTCGGGAACAGCTTCAGCTCGTCGGTCACTTCGACATGTACGTATTCAGCGAGCCGGAACAACAACTCCGGCATGATGAGCGCATACAGGCTGAAACCGATAATCACACTCGCGAGGAAGACGTTGCCGTATAGGGCGGTGAACACCCCGACGACGAACAAGAGCCACATATACCCGGACTCGAGGTAGCGAGGGCTGACGAGTTGCATATCACACCTCTGATGGGACCGGGATGGTCTCCAAAACGGACTTGATCAATTTAGACGGCTTCGTCTTGAGCGACGCCTCGACCGTCAAGACGATGCGGTGTCCGAGAATCGGCAAGGCGAGCGCGCGGATGTCTTCCGGTGATACGTAATCCCGTCCGTCCATATAGGCATGCGCCCGAGCCGCCATCGTGTAGGCGAGCGTCGCCCGTGGGCTCGGTCCGACCTCGATATCCCGGTGATGACGGAGCGCCTCGACGAAATCGAGGAGATAGTCCTCCATCGCCTCGTGGAACAAGACATCACGGACGGCTTGCTGCATCTCGGCAAGTTCGGTCTGTTGCAACGTGAACGGGGCCGCACTCAAATGCTCGTTCCGTAGCAACCGGCGTTCCGACTCCCGAGACAACGGAGCGAGCGACAGTTTGAACAAGAAGCGGTCGAGTTGAGCCTGTGGCAACGGGAACGTCCCTTGCCCATCGAACGGGTTTTGCGTCGCGATGACGAAGAACGGGTCCGGTAGACGAAGCGACACCTCACCGAGCGTCACTTGTCGCTCCTGCATCGCCTCCAACAGTGCCGACTGTGTCCGAGGTGTCGTCCGGTTAATCTCATCGACGAGCAAGATTGACGTGAAAATCGGTCCAGTCCGGCGTTCGAACGTTCCCGTCGTCGGATTGAACAGCTCCATCCCTAAAATGTCACTCGGTAGCGTGTCCGGTGTACATTGCACGCGTTGGAACGCGGCCGAGACCGATGTGGCCAGGCTTCGTGCAAGCGTCGTCTTGCCGGTACCAGGCCGGTCCTCGAGCAGCACGTGGCCCCCGGAGAGGAGAGCGATCGTCGACAGCTTAATCGCCTTCGACTGCCCGATCACTTGATCGTTTAAATGTGTCGTCCATTGTTGCACCATAATGTAAGTCCCCCGTCTATTTTCTGAATATTTATAAAAATCATAGCACACTCGCGGACCGAGATGGAACGCTAAAGAACGGTGTTGCTAAATATGTAGGTCGATCATGGTCAATCCGAAGAAGACGTTTTCGCGTTCTTACGGCTCGGGAACTCGAAAATCAAGTAATACAAGACAATCATGCTTGTGAAAGGTTGCAGGACGCTGACCCATGTTGGCCCGTCGAACAAAATATACGTAAGTGTGATGAGAACGGATGATCCGACTAATAATTTTGAGAACATAGGCGACGTCTCTCCTTTGAATCGCAATATGGAATAGGTTGACTATACCATGTCACTTTCGCAATAACCGCCCGACAAAAAAACTGACCTGCCTGTATGAGGCAAGTCAGTCATCGTTTCGGTGTATCCAAATAGCGTTCGAAATGCCGCTCCAGCCAGTCCTGGAAGAACGACATGAACGTACAGATGCCCCAATAGATCAAGGCGACAACCAAATAGACGGTCATATAATCGAATTCCCGACCCCCGACGATTTTCGCCTTATTGAAAATCTCCGGAACCGTGATCATGGCGGCGAGCGAACTCGCTTTAATCAAATCGAGGAACACGTTCGAAAGCGGGGGGAGGGCAATCCGCGTCGCCTGAGGTAAGATGACCCCTTTCAGCGTCAACCACTTGTTCATCCCGAGCGAGCGGGCCGCCTCGACTTGTCCTGGATCGACGGCACGGATCGCAGCCCGGACGATCTCCGCGATATAGGCCGCCGAGTTCAGACTGAACCCGATGATTGCCGCCGTCAGCGCTGCGAACTCGATACCGATGAATGGAAACCCTGAATATAAGATGAACAGGATAATTAAAATCGGTACACCCCGCATGAACGAGATATAGAACGTCGACGGGAACCGTAATAACCGCGACGGTGACAGTTTCCCAAGGGCGAGCACGAGACCGAGCAACAAGCCGAAGAACATGCTGACGAATGAGATCCAAAGCGTGTTCGGCAAACCGCCTAGCAGATAAGGGAACGAGCGCACAGCCAGGTCGACGTCAAAAATCGCTTCCCATTTCACACCTTCGAACATAAGTGCTTAGTCCAATTCGACGATGGTCGCGTCGACGTCTGGTTCGACCGAGACATCGGCACCGTTATAGAACGTTTCCGACAACTCTTTCACCGTGCCGTCTTCAAGCATCTCGGTAAGGACGCGGTCGATGTTCTCTTGAAGCTCTGCGTTTTCCTTATCCATCAAGAACGCAACTTCCTGTGGGTTATAGGCGATATCCGGGTGAATCGTGATGTCGAACTCCGGGAAGAAGGCGAGGGCGAGCGTCTGGAGATAGTAGTCGTTCAAGATGACGTCGGTCCGTCCTGTCGAGACGTCACGGAGGTACTGGTCGTTCGTGGCGTTGTCATAGATGACTTCCTCCGCCCCGTATTGACGTGCTACGTCCATGAAGACGGTCGTCGCTTCTCCAGCGGCCTTTTTGCCTTTCAAGTCCTCAAGTGACTCGATACCTGATAGATCGCTCTTGCGAACGATGGCCGTCCCATACGTGTACTTGTATGGCGTCGAGAAGGCAAACTTCTCTTTCCGGTCGTCTGTGACCGAGATATCGTTTGCGGCGACGTCGACTTGTCCGTTTTGAACGCTCGTCAACATGTTGTCGAACGCCATCTCTTTGAATTGGACCTCGAGGTCGAGACGTTTCCCGACCTCTTTCATGAGCTCGACGTCAAACCCCGTCAACGTATCGCTATCCTCTTCCCGGAATGAGGCCGGATAGAGTGTCCCCGCTGTACCGACCGTGAGTGTACCGTCTTCTTTGATTTCGTCCCAGCGTGAAGTTTCGGCCTGATCGGTGCTAGAATCACCACACGCCGCGAGCGGGACAGCCAGTAATAGGGATGCTGCCAAACCTTTTGTCATACGTTTCATTCAAGTTCCTCCTTAAGTTATCATCTGTCTAAAAATAGCATGACATACGCTTACAGGCAACTCCTAAGAGCGGATGAACAGTGTTAAAGTTATTTTTGAAACATAAATCCATAAAGCGCTAACATGTTGATGAATGAAGGATTCAATCGAATGACACAGTTTATTAATTATGATGAAACAGATCAATGGATGTCGGTTTGAACAATACGGTTTAAGCGAAAATGTCATCGTGTTGATCAGCCGACTCCAACCCACGTGAACTTTAATAATTCATGTATGATAGATAGTAAAGGCATATTCGTAACATATTAAAATGAGGAGAGGAGGGCCCACATGGAGAAATGGGAAAGATGGACCGTCAATCCAGAGATACCAGATAAACTATATCTGCAGGCGCTAATTGATGATAAAGACGGATTAAGACTCGTGTTTATTGATGCGCATGAGAACACACATACATTCTTGTTTGACGGACTTGTATTGTCGTATCGACATACAGACGAAGGAACGCTTATTAGAACGCTAGAACATTTATACAAACATCATGACCCTGATTTTTTTGGCGACTGGACACTCTTTCAAGTGACCGATTCCAGCTATTTAAAATGGTTAGCTGAAGAATCAACAAACATTTACGAAACGGTTTATAATATTCAGCATTACGTGTTCCTGACATCACATGATGTAATTGAAGTGTTGTCGACAGTACCACCGACTTTGATTTCATGACCGCCACTGTATGGCTAGTCTGGTGAGATCATGTAGTTATAGGATGGAGCGGTCATTACATATAGAAGGGAGAATAATGCAATGGAAGAAGCCCCGAACATCTCGATCAAAGCGTTAGATGAGTATTCCATCAGCGTCGTGAACGAAGCCAATAATCCGTTTCCAGTCATAGGGAAAATCATTCCGAGCTTTTCTGACGGGGTTTGGACGTATGAGGAACAGTTATATGAGAAAGCCCGTGTGACAAGCTTTCCAGACGATTTGCTGGATTGGTCTGAATACATCAACAGTGAGGACAAACAAATATTCTTGGCATTCGACGAGACAACATGTATTGGACAAATCCGTGTGGTGAAAGACTGGAACCGTTTTGCGTATATCGAGAACATCGCGGTCCGTGGAAGCTATCGCAACAGCGGGCTTGGGCATTTGCTGATAGAAGTTGCGGAGGCGTGGGCAAAAAAGCAATCGTTGCTTGGATTGTCACTCGAAGCGCAGAACGATAACGTGATCGCGTGTCGCTTTTATGCAAAAGAAGGGTTCGCGCTCGGCGGTGTCGATACGCTCAAACAGACCGGCAATCCGAACATCGACATGACGTTGTATTGGTACAAGATTTTCTGATTTTTTTCGAGAGGAGAGATGTCATATCTGACATCAATTTTCTTTATTTTCCTTTTAGTTAACATAACATATATTATCAGTAAAAATAAAACTCCGTCTCAATCCTTTAGTATACTTAAGGAAGTGAGACGGAATCTAAAATTTGAGATAAGGGATTCAAGATCGCGTAAATCGAATCAAAGTGACACCTGGTTCCGGTTCAAACTCGGCACTCGGTTCGAACCCGAGCTTCGTATACAGCTTCTTGGCCGGACCGTTATGTTTGCCGGTGTGCACATAGACAAGCTTGTCCTCATGCAAGCTGAGCACGTGTTCGAGCAACGTCGTCGCGAGCCTCGACCTGAAATACGTCGGATCGATACATAATTTCGTGACCTCGACCGTGTTCTCAGCCGCTTCGACCGTGATGAATCCGATCAACCGCTCATCGTTATATAAGCCATAGCTCGTCCCAGGCAGATTTTGAATCACTTCGACCGTCTCATAACGCGCTGGAATCTCATCGAATCCGATCAGCTCGGCCTCGACCGCATAAGCGTTCCGTTGAATCTCGAGCATCTGCTCGGCCAGTTGATAATCTGTCGTCTGAATCTCGCGTAACTCCATCTATCAGCACCTCCGGTTTATCGTGAAAATAGACGTGCTTGCTTGCGTTTGGCCCGTTTCAGCGCCAAATAGAGCCGGTGTGTCCCAGCGACAGGCTGTCCGTGTCCGACGAACGTGTGGCGCGGTGCCAAGTCGATCAACTTCTCTGCATGCTCGACCGCTGCCCGTTTGTCCCATGTCGCGACGCCCGGAAGCGGGAACAACGGGCGTACATCCCCTGCCACGGCGACTCCCCCACGTGTCTGGAACGCGTCACCAGCAAACAAGTTCCGCTCCTTTTCATCGAAATAGGCGATGGAGCCTGGCGTATGACCCGCTGCCGGATAGACCCTCAGACCGAACAAGCGCTCACCTGGGTCGAGCAATTTATCCGGCAAGGAGTGGATGGTTGGGAGTGATCCTTTTAATTTGAGTGGCCGCTCATCCGGGTCGGTCGTCTTGTCCCCTTCGAGGAGACGGGCATCCCGACGTGAGACGTACAGCTCGGCGTGCGGGTGCGCCTTCAAGATGGCATCGACACCACCGACGTGATCGCCATGGGCGTGCGTTAGCAAGATGGCGAGCAGCGGACGCTCCTGTGCCTCGATATACGCTAAAATCGCTTCCGCATTGCGCGCGAGGGCGGTGTCAATCAAGACGAGTCCGAGCTCCCGCTCAATCAACTGGACGTTAATCGGTAATACAGGCGCATAGAATGTCAGTTGATGGACGTGGTCAATCCGTGTGACTTTCATGATATCCCCTCCCCTTAATCAAACAACGTGATCCAATCTTCTTGCCATCTAGCCTCAAAACACATATAAAGCTGTTCCTGTGTGTTCCGCGCGGTGGATAAAGGTGGTAAGTTGCCCCGCGTGAAGAAGGCGACCTCGCTCGTCTCATGGCTCACCTGCGCCACTCCACCAATCAGCTCGCATTCGATGAACAGTTTATAGTAATGCTGCGACAGCGGTGGATGGTCGTGATGATGCATATCGAACAACGCGAGTAGCCGTACCGGTACGACATCAAACCCGGCCTCTTCCTCAATCTCCTTAATGATATTTTGGGCCGGGGAGAACCCGACCTCACAAAAACCACCTGGTAACGTCCAAAGCCCGTCCGACCGCTCTTTGACGAGCAAGAGCGCATCGTCCCGGAAGACGACACCGCGTACGTCGAGTTTCGGTGTCGGGTATCCATCGACGTGCGTCAGTTTCGTGACCTCCTCCAAGGCGAGGTCTGACTGTCGTTCGAACATCTCGGTCGCGATTCGTTGAAGTTCGACGTAACGTTCTCGATCGAACTCGTCTTTCGTAAACGTCAAGCCAGCCTGTGCCAGCGCCTGGAGCCGTTTGGCCCAGTCGAGCCATTGAGACATAGTGATCCCCCCATGATTTTTCCTCTTACCCCATTCGCCAAACGATGGACTTGTTCCTTTTAGCAATACCCGCTCCCATAAGAAAGTACCTATCCTCCCCGTGATATACTGAAATGAGAACGGTGGCAAAGGAGGAACGATATGTCGATCGCAGTGTTATCCCAGTTCAAAGCAGACTTGGACGGCTATACCGAACGGCAGTTGCGCTACCAGACAGCAGCAGACGTCTGGTCAATCGGGCAGATGTACGACCATATCATCGTGGTGGCCAAGGAATATGCAGACGAGATTGAACGGTGTCTCGCTTCACGCGAAGAGCAACCGCTTGGAAAGACCGAATTCGGTGAACGATTGTTTCAAGCCGGTGGGTTCCCTCCGATTAAAATCCGTTTACCTGATGAGATGAACCAACCTCCGAACAACACGGACAAGCGGGAGACGCTCGAGCGACGACTCGACGAGTTGTCTGCGCGTTTGAAGCGACTTGAACCGCTCGTCCGCTCGGCGAACCGTGACGTCAAAGCCCGGCATGGTGGTTTTGGCTGGCTGAACGCACAGGAGTGGTACGACCTCATCGAGATGCATACCCGTCATCACTTGCGCCAACAGGCCGATTTGGAGCGCTATCTGATAGAGGCCGAGCTTTGAATCCATAAGAAAAACCCTGTATCAAAGACAATGGTCTCTGGTACAGGGTTTTCTTTAGTTCGATCTCAATCGAGATACACGTCCTCAATCTCTCCGAACGTCTCTTCATCAAACACGAACGAGCCGTTGGCGTAGCGATCCAAGAGCGTCAACTGCTTCGTCTTGACCGTCTTCGCTTTCTCTTTCCCGATGATGTGGAGCGTTTCATCGTCATGCACCGGGAGCACGCGACGAATCTGGTGCGGTTTCGATTTGACTTCGCGGATGAGCATCGTCCCGCGCAAGTTGCGGTTCGTGCAGTCGAACTGATCCTCGAGCTTCATCTTCTTGACCGCTCCACGTTGCGTCACGAGGACGAACAGTGGCGGTGTGAAGAAGGCGAAAGCATCGGCGACCATGTCCCCATCCTTCAAGTTCATCGCTTTGACGCCAGCAGCGCGCTGACCGACGACCGGCACGTCATCTTCTTTGAACCAGAGGCCGTAACCGCGCTCAGAGACGAGGAACAGTTGGCCAGGCCCGTCACTGATGCCGGCGAAGACGACCTCGTCGTCGCCTTTCAGTTTGAGCGCCATGAGCGCCTTCGACTTGCGTTGGGCGTCATAGTCACGGAGCGGTGTCCGTTTGACCATGCCTTCACGCGTCACGAACAGACAGTGCGCGTCGGTGTCGAACGTCGAGACGACATCGGCCGAAACGACTTGTTCGCCTTCGATCGGCACGAGGTTGGCGACATGCTGACCGGCGTCTTTCCATTTCGACTCTGGAATCTGATGGACCGGGATGAGCAAGTAACTGCCCTTGTTCGTCCATACGAGCAAGTGGTCCGTCGTCATCGCCTGGGTGACGAGGACGGGACGGTCTTTCTGCTTCATCTCCGGCATCTCGTCGCTCGAGGCGCCATATGAGCGCATCGATGAACGTTTGACGTACCCGTCGCGGCTGACGAACACCATCGTCTCTTCGACGGCGATCATGACCTCTGTCTTCAGTTTCAACTCTTCGACCTCGGACTCGATGACCGAGCGTCGTGCGTCGCCGTACTCGTCACGGAGTGCGGTCAACTCTTTCGAGATGAGCTTCCGTTTCGTCGCGTCGACGTTCAAGATGTTAGCGAGGCGAGCGATCTCTTTTTGGAGCGCCTTCGCCTCTTTTTGCAGTTCGACGATATCCGTGTTCGTCAAACGATACAATTGGAGCATGACAACCGCTTCGGCTTGACGGTCTGAGAACGAGAACCGCTCCATGAGCTTCTGCTTCGCCTCGGACTTGTCTTTGGCCGAACGGATGAGTTCGAGCGTCTCGTCAAGGACCGAGATGGCCTGTTCGAGCGCATCGACGATCTCGGCGCGTTTCTTCGCCTGGTCGAGCTCGAACGTCGTGCGTCGAGTGACGACCTCTTCGACGTGCTTCAAGTATGCGTCGATAATCGACAAGAGTCCCATCTGTTTCGGTGTCCGGTTGACGATGGCGACCATGTTGTAGTTATAGGCGAGCTGCAGATCGGTATGCTTCAAGAAGAAATGGAGCACACCTTCCGCATCGGCTTCCTTCTTCAACTCGATGACGACGCGGACACCGGTCCGGTCAGTCTCGTCACGGACTTCGGCGACGCCTTCGACTTTGCGGTCGAGGCGAAGCTCTTCCATCTTCTTGACGAGGTTCGCCTTGTTCACCTCATACGGGAGCTCGGTGATGGTAATCTGTTCACGACCTCCCTTAAGTGGCTCGATGACCGATTTGGCACGGATGATGACCTTGCCTTTTCCGGTCTCGAACGCCTTCAAGATGCCGTCTTTGCCCATGACGATTCCGCCAGACGGGAAGTCAGGTCCTTGCATATAACGGAACGCGTCATTCGTCGTCTCGACCTCACCTTTCAGACGGGCGATGGCGAGGTTGAGCACCTCGGTCAAGTTGTGCGGCGGAATCTCGGTCGCGTAACCGGCAGAGATTCCCGTCGTCCCGTTCATGAGCAAGTTCGGGAGGAGTGACGGCAAAACGAGCGGCTCTTCGGTCGAATCGTCGAAGTTCGGCGTGTAGTCGACCGTGTTCTTCGAGATCGACGTCAGCATGACGCCGGCAATCTTCGACAGACGGGCCTCGGTATACCGCATCGCGGCGGCCGAGTCGCCGTCCATCGAGCCGTTGTTCCCGTGCATGTCGATGAGCGGGTAACGCAACTTCCAGTCCTGCGATAGGCGTACCATCGCCTCATAGACGGAACTGTCACCGTGCGGGTGATAGTTACCGATGACGTTCCCGACCGTCTTGGCCGATTTGCGGTACGGTTTCTCGTTCGTGTTGCCTTCATGGTGCATCGCATACAGGATGCGGCGCTGAACGGGTTTGAGGCCGTCGCGCGCGTCCGGGAGGGCCCGGTCCTGGATGATATATTTCGAGTAACGCCCGAAGCGGTCACCAACGACCTGTTCGAGCGACAAGTTTAAAATATGTTGAATCGTCGACATCGTTACATCACTTCCTCAATCGCTTTAGTCACGTGTTCATTGGCGATGATCGAATCATCTTCCTGGAGGCCGAAGGCGACGTTCTCCTCGATCCATTCCCGGCGATGGGCGACGTTGTCTCCCATGAGCACCGAGACACGCTTGTCGGCGACGGCAGCGTCGTCGACCGTGACGCGGATGAGCGTCCGTGTGTCGGGGTTCATCGTCGTCTCCCATAGCTGGTCGGCGTTCATCTCACCGAGACCTTTGTAGCGCTGGAGGATATAGCCCTTCTTATACACTTTGACGAGCTTCTCGAGCGCTTCTTCGTCCCAAGCGTACTCGAACTGTTCCGACTTGCCTTTCCCTTTCGAAATCCGATAGAGCGGTGGCAAGGCGACGAACACTTTGCCGGCCTCGACGAGTGGGCGCATATAACGGAAGAAGAACGTCAACAGGAGCACTTGGATGTGAGCCCCGTCCGTATCTGCGTCGGTCATGATGATGATTTTGTCGAAATTGCAGTCCTCGAGCTCGAAGTCATGGCCGACCCCAGCCCCGATCGCGTGGATGATCGTGTTAATTTCCTCATTCTTCATGATGTCCTGGAGTTTCGACTTCTCCGAGTTGATGACCTTCCCGCGCAGCGGCAGGATGGCCTGAAACGTCCGGTCGCGGCCCTGTTTGGCCGAACCGCCGGCCGAGTCACCCTCGACGAGGAACAGTTCGTTCTTGGCGGCGTTCTTCGACGTCGCCGGCGTCAGTTTCCCGTTCAAGATGCTCGAACGTTTCTTTTTCTTGCCGTTGCGCGCCTCTTCCCGGGCTTTCCGGGCGGCTTCGCGGGCCTGGGCGGCGCGGATCGCCTTCTTGATGAGCATCGTCGCCATCTGCGGGTTCTCCTCGAGGAAGATCGTCAGTTGTTTGGCCATGACACCATCAGCGCTCGTACGGGCCTCGGGCGAACCGAGTTTCGATTTCGTCTGCCCCTCGAACTGGAGGAACTCTTCCGGGATCCGTACCGAGACGATGAGCGTCAAGCCTTCGCGGACGTCGCCGCCGTCAAGGTTCTTGTCTTTTTCTTTCAACAATCCGTTCTTACGGGCGTACTCGTTCACGATGCGGGTCATCGCCGTCTTGGCGCCGACCTCGTGCGTGCCGCCGTCACGAGTCCGGACGTTGTTGACGAACGAGAGGACGTTCTCAGAATAGGCGTCCGTGAACTGGAAGGCGAGCTCGAGCTCGATATCGTTCTCCGTCCCTTCGAAATAGACGATCGGATGAAGCGTCGCCTTGTCGTCGTTCAAATATTGGACGAACTCGGCGATCCCTTCCTCGTAATGGAACGTCTCTTCTTTATCCGAACGCTCGTCCGTCAACGTGATCGTCAATCCTTTTAACAGGAATGCCGATTCACGGAGCCGTTCAGCGAGCGTGTCGTAGTTATATGTCGTCGTCGAGAAGATCGAGGCGTCCGGTTTGAAGTAGACGCTCGTCCCCGTCTGACGCGTCTTTCCGGTCTCGAGGAGCGTCGTCTGCGGGATCCCGCCGTCGGCAAACGTCTGCTCGAACACTTTGCCGTCGCGATAAATCGTGACGAGGACCTTGCTCGAGAGTGCGTTCACGACCGAGGCGCCGACCCCGTGGAGTCCACCTGACGTCTTGTAGCCGCCTTGGCCGAACTTACCGCCGGCGTGAAGGACCGTGAAGATGACCTCTGGCGTCGGTTTCCCGGAGGCGTGCATCCCCGTCGGCATCCCACGCCCGTGATCTCGTACCGTGATCGCGTCATCTTTATGGATGGTCACATCGATTTGGCCACCGAATCCGGCGAGCGCCTCATCGATTGCGTTATCGACGATCTCATAGACGAGATGGTGCAAGCCGCGATGGTCGGTCGAACCGATATACATCCCCGGACGTTTCCGGACAGCAGTCAGTCCTTCGAGCACCTGGATGGCGTCTTCATTGTAATTAAATAAGTCTGTTGACATCTTCGTCACCTCAATTTCGAACACACGTTCGTTTTTCTATCCTATTGTATAGCTGTTTTTGGATTCTGGCAAGCCTCCCTCCGCGAGCGGGGCTCGTGAAAAAAAGGAGACCTACCAAGGAGGTAGGTCTTAACCGAGAAGGCGGGCGTGCTCGACATAGATGCATCGATTTTCGATGTAGTCGAGTCCGGCATCGCGAGCGATCCGCTCGGCGTCCGGGCTGGTGAGCCCGAGCTGGTTGAAGACGAGACCGACATCCCCATGTCGGACGGCATCTTCAGCCACGCCGGCCAAATACTCATTGCGTCGGAAGACGTCGACGATATCGACGCGCCCCGGGATGCTCTCGACCGTCGGATAGACTTTGCGTCCGTTCCACGTCTCGAGCGTCGGATTGACAGGGATGACTGTGTAACCTTGCAAGATCAAATAGTCTGCGATTTGGTTCGCGGTCTTGTTCGGGTTCGCTGACACGCCGACGACAGCGATCGTCTTCGCCTCGGTGAGCCATTGTTTCAAACGTTGATCGTCCATCCTGAAATCCCCCTTTTGTTTACGTTCTCAGTGTACCTTTACCTGAATCACCGTTTCAAGCTTTATTTTCTTTTATCATACAACTGTAACTCTTTCAAATTTTTAAAACAAATCAATTGGTTCACCATAACTAATTATGTAAACCGGATTATACGACGTTATTTCTCCGGTTGGCAGGTCGATGTGTGTCTCGGAGGAAAATCCCGTGCGAACGAACGTTGCGTGAAATATCTATTTCACGCAATCATAAGGACGGATTTAAAGCGTTTCAGATAGTAAGATTGACTCGTTTCTCGAACGCCCATGGGCAAATCGATGGCAGTTCGGTATACTAAGGTTCAGGAGGTGTTCGCGTGGGAACTGCCTATGAGGAACGTCGCGGTACACTATATAATTACCGCATCACTTTTTACGGGAACGCGCTCGCTTGGCTCATCCACGTCGTGTTCTTGATCACGTTTTGGCAACTCGGCGTCACGGTACTCGCCTGGTCGAATCTACTCAGCATTCTGTATTACACGCTATCCTTTTATTTTGTACATAAACGATATTATCGAGCGTTCTTCGTCGGTCTGTTCATCGAGGTCGTCTATAACGCAATCATCTCGACGGTCGTGCTCGGTTGGGGTGCGAACGTCCACTACTTCATCATCATGGTCGCCTATGGAGTGTTCTTCATGCCGAACGTCCGTCGGTCCATCCGGGTCGCCTCGACGATACTCGCCATGACCATCTACGGTTTCCTATATATGAATGTGACGACAGGGACGCAACCGCTCACGCCGTCCTTCGAGCAAATATTGGGCCTCTTTTGTCTCTTGTCGACGATCGCCTTGATTGCCGGTCTGTCTTTCGTCTTCGAAGGGTCCGTCGTCGAGGTGACATCCGAGCTCGAGCGGACGAACGAACGGTTGCACACGCTCGCCTCACGGGACGGGCTGACCGGGTTGTATAATCGGACGACCGGTTACCGATTGGTCGAAGATGAGATTCGCGAAGCCGTCATCAATGGACGGCCATACGCCGTCGCTCTAGGGGACATCGACCATTTCAAGGCGTTCAATGAGCAACACGGTCATGACTGCGGCGATCTCGTACTCAAGCAAGTCGCCTCCGCGCTTGCCCGAACCGACGGGATAGCCGTCCGTTGGGGTGGCGAGGAGTTCCTCATCTTCTTGGCGGACCAGTCCACTGCAGAGGCCACGGAGACGATTGACCGCTTGCGCCAACGCATCAAATCACTCGAGACGATTTATGACGGCCGTCGTCTCAGCGTCACGATGACGTTCGGTGTCACGACGCGAACCGGATTCGAGGCCGTCGACACGCTCGTCAAAGAGGCGGACGACCGGCTTCGGGCCGGCAAACAAGAAGGCAAGGACCGAATCGTCACGTCAATCCATCAGTAAGCAAGGAGAGATCTTTTGAGTATATTCCGCCAGCTCGGACAAGCACCGACTAAGGTCACGACGAAACGTTTCAATTTGAGCGGCTACGAGCGCATGCCGAGCTTCATCCAGCGTTTTTTGAATCACCTGGCAGCCAAACATTATTCGGAACAGACCGCCCAGCGCTATCTCTATGATTTTTTAGACTTTTTCCGCTGGGTCGAGGCCGCCAGCGCATCCGAGGTCGACCCGTCGTCGGTCGAGATCGACTCGTTCGTCGAGTTCGATCACGCGGGGGCTGAGGCGTACGCGACGTATCTCGCCCTCGAGCTCGATAACGCGCCGAGCGTCATCAACCGAAAATTGTCGTCGATGCAGTCACTGTTCAACCATTTGATTGAGACGGGCGTGACGGCCCATAACCCGTTCCAGGCGGTCGAACGGCCGAAGCGTGCCAAGCGCAACCCGGTCTATTTGACGGAGCAGGAGTGGCTCGATTTCTCGACGCTCGTCCGCAGCAACGTCGGTATGTCCGACCGCGAGGCGAGTTGGTACGAGCGCAACCGGGACCGCGATTTTTTGATGATTCAACTGCTTGGGTTGACCGGGATGCGCGTCTCGGAACTCGTCGGCCTCGATTGGAACGATATCGACCGCGAGAGCGGGACGATTCGCGTCATCGGGAAAGGCAATAAGGAACGGGTCATCCCGATCGCCTCCCCGCTCGAGCCGCTCCTCGACGCCTATCGACGTGACGGGTCAGGCCCGCTATTCCAATCGGAGCGAGGCAAGCGCATCTCGGTGCGGACGGTGCAACACACGTTAAAAGGCCACATCGACCGCTTGAAACCGTATTTGCCGTTCTTGACGCATAAACAGGTGACACCACACAAACTACGTCATACATTCGCCTCACGGCTCGCCATGAGCGGCATCGATGTGTTGACGATTCAACAGTTGCTCGGTCACGAATCGGTGGCGACGACGCAAGTCTATGCCCATATCGGCGACGAGAAGAAAAAACAAGCTATGATAGGTTTACGATAACTTATTATGTAAACCATTATAAAACACCTGAATCAATCACATGGATTGGTTCAGGTGTTTTCGTTATAACTGCTTCGTCGATAGGATGACAATCGTCTCATCGAGCACCGTGTAATAGGCGTCTTCGAACGTTTGCCGCTCATTTGTCTCGAGATTGAACACGGTCACGCCCCCACCTGTTCCATCTGCCGCCGACTCATGGATGAAATAGTTCGAGGCGAGCACGCGCTCGAAAGGAGCCGTGTCGAGGAAGCGGGCCCCGGTCGTCGCGTCAATCAATTCGGTATGGTCCGTTGACTCTTCCACTTTAATGAAAATCGTCGAACTGACATCATCATACGTGAAGTCAATCGGCTCGTAGGCGCCCCAGTCGACCACCGCCACCTCGCGGAGCACGTCCGGTGCGGTCAACTCATAAATCGTCTCCTCGTTCGCCTCGTCGACGAAAGTCGAGAACCGAAGTCGCTTGTCCCGTTCACCCAAGTATTGGACCGTGTCCCCTTCCCCGTGCAGACGAATCAAGTCCTCGAACGGAATCTCGTTTTGACGGGACTTGATCGCCTCGACCGCCTCGTCGAGCGAACAAATCAGAATCGCCTCCGAATGGTCGATCGCATCGTCCGGGGAGACCCGACCGTCCTCGAGTGCCTCGTAATAGGCAAACTCGTCCAAGCGGGCGTTGCAGACGATATATGGAATGCCATCGAGCTCGGTCGAGAACAGATAGAGCTCACGGAACTTACCGGCATGTCCGACAAGTCGCTCGTCACGGATTCGCTCTTGGAACGACGTCTCCGCATCATACAACCATGCCTCATCAGTATCTCCGAAACTCGTCAAGAAGAGGAAGTAACGGTCCGCGAGAACCCAATAGAGCGTGCTGTTACCACGTTTCTCGAATGTCGCGAGCACATCTTCTCGTCCAGAGCGATAGTCGAACGCAATCAACTCCGTGCGGACGACACCCGTCCGGTCTGGTATCTCATTCAAGAAATAGACACGAGCGTCACTGACGAACAGCTTCGAAATCCCATAGTCTTCATAGGCGCGATGACTGATCGGCGTGACGGTCCCGTCCGCTTCATCATAGCGATAGATCGAGAAACTCGTCTCGCCGGTCTTCTCTCGATAGTAGATGGACGTCTCGGTGACGGCAATCAAATCCTCATGGCTGATTGGCATGGCACGTGCGTCAACGATTCTCATAGGGCACCTCTCTCATAAGAAGATTCAACCGGCTCGACGGTGACGATGCCGGGTGGTCGTTTCGGGAATGAAATCCGCAAATGGGCGAACTCAATGATGGATTGGTGAGGATCGGTCTTCTCGACCCAACGGACGCGTTGGCGGTTCGCCAAGGCGTGGCCAATCTTTTCTTCAATTTGGAACTGGGAAATGCCACGATAGGCGACTTCTTGGATATAGGTCGATTCATCAGGCTCGAACTGTTGCCAAATGCCCATCACGAGCTGTCCGAGCGAGGAGACCCGCCGCTCAGGCAAACGGACCGTCCGGAGCGTCTGTTCCACTTCCTTCAAACATTCGAGCGGGTCGTCCGCGACGGCAAACAGTCGCTTAGCCGAGTTGTTCATGACCCGGTAACGTCGTTTCCCGCTCTCGAGCCGAAGCACTTGCGCATAGGGTTCGACCGGCACCCCATGAAAGAACGTATCGGTCCCACCCCAGGAAAAGCCGAAGGCGGGATCGAATTTCTGAATCGTGTTCATGAAGGCGAGCATGAAATCCTCGACTTCACGACGCTCGAGCCGTAACCATTCGGCGAGCGCGAGCGTGCCGCGGTCTTTTTTAATGCGATGCACCGGGAAGAACAAGTCCCCTTCGGCCAGGCGATGCGGTTTGAGTTCCGTCCCGTCGGCGCGATAATCCGTCGCCGGACGGCCGCTTCGGCCCGCATAGATAATCCATTCGTCATCCGTGCTCTCAAACGCGTAGGCTTGGTGCGCCCATGGCGGCGTCACGTATAGGGCCGGATACTCTTCATACGTCTCCAGGTGCAGATAGGAGCGGTCGGTCCACAGTTGTGCGAGCAGGTTAACGATTTCTCCCGTCTCGGACTCTTTCGGTGCGATATAGTTGCCGGTATTGCCGATATACGTCAAGACATGGAAGTCGTAGGCGTGATACAAGTGTCGGACGATGCGCTCGAACACGGCGGCAATCATTCGCTCGAACAATGGATGGTCCTCGTTCCGGTCGACCGATGTCGCATCGACCGTGCACATGAGCCACCCCATGCGGACGTACAGGCGAATCCGGAGCGGATACGAGATCAATGGGGACGAAGATGCATGAATCTCCGTCAAACCGAGGTTGGCCATGTTCTCGACCTGTAACGTGAATCCGCTACGCCTCAGTTGCTCCTCCATTTTCTTTTTCCAATTGATCGTCTCCATTCGCATTCACTCGCTTTCCGTTGCCATCGGTCTTGTCTGGCTCATTGTGAAATTTTTCCCGTTTCTTGAATCAAACAAACGCCTTTCCACTTGCATGTTCGGTGAGACGCTTAAGCGCCTCGTCGAGAATGGCTCGGGACGTCCCGAAATTGAGGCGTTCGAACGTCTCGCCCGACTCCCCAAACGGGTGACCTGGCGACAAGAACAGACGGACTTCCTCGTGCAGCCACTTCTTCCGCGGTTCCGTTTCGAGATTGAGCGCCTTGAAATCAATCCAGAGGAGATAACTCGCCTCAGGCATGTACGTCTTCAATTGGGGCAGCTCTTCCTGGAACCGCTCGACGAGGTACGTCGCCTGCTCCTCGAGTTCGGCCGTCAATTGGTCGAGCCAACGCTCGGCCCGCGAGTCGGAATAGGCGGCGATGATGGCCGTGTTCGCGAATGGTGTCGGTAACACATGGTGTTTGTTTTGGACTTGGATAATCCGTTTTCGCATCGCATCGTCCGGACAGATGATATACGACGCGAACAGCCCCGCGATATTGAACGCCTTCGACGGTGCACTCACCGTGATGACCGAGTCATCGAGGCGATTGAGGGCGGTATGCCGTTGTGACGGATAGGTCAAGTCGGCATGAATTTCATCGGCGACGAGGATGACGTCATGGCGACGTGAAAGCTCGACGACTTGCTTCAGCTCGGACTCGGCCCATACCCGTCCGACCGGGTTGTGCGGCGAGCAGAGCAAGAACAGCTCCGCCTTCTGCATCTGTGTCTCGAGCGCGTCAAAGTCCATCTCGTAGCGACCATCGACTTGACGAAGCGGAGCGTCGAGCACCTCCCGTTTCAATCCGGTGACCAGTTCATGAAATGGCGGATAGACGGGTGACTGGATGACGACCCCATCCCCTTCCTCCGTCAACGCCTCGACGATATGCGTCAATCCCGGTACGACGCCACTCGAGAACAAGACGTGATCGGCATCGACCTTGAGCCCGTGACGACGGTCATACCAAGAACTCACGGCAGCTTGCGCCTCTCTAGAGAACAGTGTGTACCCGAACTCTCCTGTCGCGGCCCGTGCCGTCAGCGCCTCCGAGATGAACGGTGCCGTGCGGATATCGATGTCTGCGACCCACAGCGGCAAGACGTCGTCCTTGACGTGGAACCAGCGGTCGAGCCCGTCCCATTTCACCGAATCTGTTCCCGTCCGGTCAAGCGATTGATGTAAGATTGATTTCATGTTCATCCCTCCTACTCCTACTGTAACAAAAAACGAGCGTTCGAGTCCGCAAAACGATGGCGGATTCGAGACGCGTCGGCTATAATCGACCGAGATACTTCAAGGAGGTGAACCCGATGACCGTGACCGTCATCCGCCATAAACGCCGGAAACGGGCGGCTTTCTTCGTGACGCCGGACGGCATCGAGCTGAGGATTCCAGCTAGGCTCCCGAACCGGGTCGTCGAGACAATATTAACGGAACATGCCGGCTGGATTGAAGATCGCCTCGCGGCACTACCTAAGCGTGACGTCTTACCAGCCGACAGACTGCTTTTGCACGGAGAGACGTTTTCGCTCGTGAAAAGCAATACCGAGACAAGGTTCCGCTTCGACGGCGAAAACTTTTACTGTCCTGCGAAGTGGGACGAATCATCGCTTCGGAAAGCGTACGAGGTCTGGCTACGAGAACGGGCCCTCGCTTATGTGATGGAAAGGTCCCCCCACTATGAACGTCAACTTGGTGTGAAGGCGGAACGAATCCGCATCGGCCACCAAAAGACGCGCTGGGGGTCATGCAGCTCGACCGGGACGATCTCGATCAACGTCCGGCTCATGCTCGCCCCGCAGGACGTCATGGATTATGTCATCGCCCACGAATTGGTCCATCTCGTTCATTTCGACCACTCGAAAGCGTTCTGGTCGAAGCTTGCGTCAGTGTATCCAAACGTCGCCGGCGCGATGGCCTGGTTGAAACAGCATGGCCATACGCTGCAAATCAAAAAAACCAATTGAACGTGTCCCTTGTCAGGAGGCATGTCCGATTGGTTTTTAGATGGCGGAAGTGAATCGCTCGGCTGTCCCGTTCAGCGATTCGGCCGACTGTTCGATATGCTCGAACCGCTCGAGCGTCTGTTCCATGATGCGCACACTCTCTTGAATGTCTGTACTGGAGCGGGATACACCGTCGACAATCGAGACGAGTTCTTTGTTCATCCCATCCGTGTTCGAGCGCACTTCGATGACGGCGCGTTCGACGAGACGTGACAGGTTCCGCACCTCGGTCGCGACGACGTTGAAGCCGAGACCGTGCTCACCTGCCCGCGCGGCCTCGATGGCGGCGTTGAGCGACAACAAGTTCGTCTGGGCGGCAATCTCTTTGATCGTACTGGCGATTTTCGTGATCTCGGCGGCCTGCTCTTGCAAGTTCGTGAGCGTTTTCAAGTTTTGATTCGAGTCCGCATCAAGGCGTTCGATCGTCCGTTTCAACTGTTGACTCTCTTCCATGCCACGCCGGGCCCGGTCGTCAAGATTAGCGGCCATGTCACGGAACGAGCGCGCGTATTCTTCGATCGTCTGTTGGCGACTCGTGATGTCGGAGGCGATTTTGACGACGCCGACGACTTCATCCTGTTCATAGATTGGCATATAGGTCGCTTCGAGCCAAATTGAATCACCGCGGGCGTCGATGCGCTCGATTTTGTCGGCCGAACTGAAGCCGTCGAACAGCTTGTTCCAAAACGCTTGATAGTCCGGACTGCTGACGAAACTTGGCGTGCAGAACAAGTGATGGTGCATCCCGATCATTTCGTCACGTTTATATTTCATTGCCTTGGCGAAGAGGTCGTTCACATCGACGACGCGTCGTTGACGGTCGAAGCGGATCATCGCCACGTTGGCCTCGAGGGCACGGAGCACCTCAGGGGATGAGAGGCTAGCAATCTTTGTCAGTTCCATTCCGATTATTCCTACCTTCTTTTCTCGATTTCCTTTAGTGCTTTATTCCTGGAATGTAGCGGAATTCTAGTGTACCCTGTGCGAAAAGTCCTGAATAGCGTCGGTTTTTGAAATCGAGTCAATATCTTGAATTTGAAGTGTTTTCCAGTTGGTTCACTGCTAAGTACATGAAAAAAGGACTCGTGCATGGCACGGGCCCCTATCATTCCTGGTCATCGAATATTGATTTGAACAGCGTGACTTGGTCGGCCGTAAGTTCACCCCGGCTGTCCTTCGGGTCGATGCCGCCGATTATCTGTTCTTCGAACCAAATCCCGAAGCCGAGTGAACGTTCTGGCGCATCGTCCGGCGTGTAGACGAACGTCGCTTTCACATCCGGTTCCCGCTCGATCGGGACGGGCTGGTCTTCCCACTCGACTTCCTCCGTCGTTCGATCAAGCTCGGCATTCGTCTCAGCGTCGGTAATGGTGCGGATCGGCCCATAGTCGCCACTAGCTTTTAACGTCTGATATTCAATGCGTGACGGGTCCAAGTTTTCCTCGCTACTGGCACAACCTCCAAGCAACAGTCCCGCGCAGATGACATATCCAACCAACGTGCGTTTCAACAGAACACCCCTCCTCGATTTACAACCAATCCGTTCATTCGAAAGGCTGTGGGAATAACTCTTGGAACGTCTCCGCCCCGACGCTCGACAGTTTGAACACTTCCCCGGACTTCACGTCTTTCACGAAGACATCGACTTTCTTCGACCGTTGCTGGTAACTGACATCGAACTGTTGACCGAGATTCCCGTGCAACAGCGTCAAATACTTATAGTCTTCCGTCTCACCACTCTTCGTCGACGGTCTAGCGGTCTCGAGGGCTTCGACCAATCGGTCATACGCTTTTCCGCTCACGTTCACCGCATCAGGGTAAGGGAGCGGGACTTCCCGGTGATACGGATACTGATGGAGGTAAGCGACCGCTATCTCGTCTAGATCTGCAGGATTTGTAAGGAGAGGGCTCGTTCGATAGCGCATCGACACGGTTTTTGTTACGTTTTGTCCGTCCACGTCAATCGTGAGGTCATATAGCGGATAAGGTGTCATCGGTTCCATCGTGCCACCGTTATGGATTCGACGGAAGGTTAAACTGTCAGCCCCGTTGAGCAAATCGGCATCTTGTAAAATGGAGGAGGAATAGCGAGCCTTGTCTCCACCATAAGACTGGAGCAGATGAGGCATGTTCGTGGCCTTATCTCGTCCTAATGCGATAAACACATCGGACGGTCTAAGGTTCGGCAAAAAGTGGAAGAATGGGTTAAAGTAGCCCCCTTCTTCAATCCCAATCTCAACCGTGCCGCTAAATCCAGGCGAAATCCTCATAAGTGTGACCGGATACGGTTCCATGTCTTGTCCATTGTCATAGAAGGCGTCCGGCTTATGTAACGCAGCCCGTTCATTTGCGGTCGCGATATGGACGGTCGGAAGGAACGAAATCTCCGTGCCGACCTCGTCTTTCAAGTAGGCAGGTCTTTCTGCAAGCTCGACGGCCCGGTACCCTTCCATCCCGTCCATCCGGTCTGATTTACAGAGCGCATAGATTGTATCCCCCTCGACATAGGTCACTTCATTAAAACTATATCCATAATAGTCATCATTCATAAGCGGGGCCCGGGTCGCATACGCCATCCCGAGGATTGAAAACGTCTCTCCATCTAGTTCGGTCAGTCGTTCCTTGTCTTCACATTGGTTTAAAATTGTTTCGGCATCCACTACAGGCTCTTGACTGTTCATCGTGACCCGTTCGGCTTGCCAGTGCTCCTCGATATGGCCATAGCGGACGACGTCCACGTCTTCCGAGCAGCCTGCCGTCAACCATAACAGTGACAATGCCATCAACGCTCGTTTCTTCATGTTCAACCCACTCATTTCTTCTTCAAGTCAGGGAAGTAGGACAAGAACGTCTCGGCCCCTTCGCTCGTCAGTTTGTACGTCTCGTCGGTCGAGCGGTCGGTCACGTAAATATCCAGCTTCTTCGAGCGCTGTTTATACGTCACCTCGAACTCTTGTCCCTTGTGTCCATCGACGATTGTTAAAAGCGGATAGTCGCCTTCATCACCTTGACGCTTCGTCGGTTCAGCGGAATCGATCGCTTGGACGAGGTCATCCATCTCGTTCCCCGCTGCTTTTAAAAGAACCGGGTATGACAACGGAGATTCCGGGTTGAACGGCTGTTGATGAAGATAAACGAGCGGACCGACCACAAGTGGCATGTAGTCTTCGTCAGGGTGCGTCTCGAGCTGCTTTCGTTCCGCTGTCGATAATAAGTCAGAGGTGCGGTATGTGAACGACATCGTCTCATTGACGACTTTTCCGTCACGAGTATAGGTGAACTCATACAATGGATAAGTCTGGTCCGGGACGAGCTCCGTCTTGAGCGGGAGGCGCTCGACGCTCAACGCTTCATATGTAAGCCCTTCTGCGGTTTGGTCAATCATCGACTCGAGTGGAGTCACCGAGAAATAAAGGTCCGCAAACATGAGCAGCAAATACGGTTTCTCAGTAATCGTGTCGTAACCGATCGCGACTTTGATGTCTTTCATGCTGGCCATCGACGGATCGAACGAGAACAACGGATATGGACTCGGCATTCCCCCGATTTCTACTTCAATCTCACCGTACAGAGCCGGGGAAAAGGCGACGAGCGTTTCGAGGAACGGTTCAATCGGGTTGCCTGACTCGTTCAATTCATCGGCATCCCGTAAGGCGGTTTTGGCGGACTTATCGGCCGGACCGACGACTGGATAACGACCGATCGGTGTCCCTGTTGATACGTCCACATCGTCAGGGAACGACTCGATCACTTCCGCCGAGAAGCGGTTCGAGGCCATGTCACGACAAAGCACATAATTCTCATCCCCTTTCATATATGATACGGCCTTGAACGCATACTCCTCACCCGTGTCCGTCATCGGATAGCGGTTCGCCACGATCGTATCGAACACAATCAAGTCGCCTTCCAGCTCGGTCGTCAACTTACCGCTACAGGCTTCAAGCGTCTCGTCGGCTGAATGAAGGGAAATCAACTCCTCCTTGGCATACTTGCTGACGGTCCAACGCGCGTCGACGTAAGACAAGTTTACGACGTCCGGCTTTTCCCCACCGCAACCAACCAATAAGCCTGTGGATAGTACAAATAAACCGACTAACTTTTTCAAATCATCCGCCCCTCATCATCTATTTGTACCAATTTTACCATTATATTACTTTAGGAGGGAACACGAAAAAACCCGTCCGACGACCTGGACGGGTTCAATGACCGTTACACAGTTTTATCGATGGCTCGGGTCAATCTCGTCTCGACATCGCGTGCCACAGCTTGGAGCGACTCATCCTCGATCAGTTCGATCAGTTTCGTCGGCTTTGGCATCCCGACATGGGTCGACCCGTCTTTCGTGAAGACGGCGAGCTTGCATGGGAGGAAATAACCGCCTTCCCGGTGCGCCGTGATGACTTTTTTCGCTTCTTTTGGATTGCACACTTCGAGGATGCGGTAGTCCCCATCAATCGCTTGGCCTTTCTCTTCGAGCGTCTCACTCAAATTGAAGTCCCAAAGCACCCCGAACTCTTCCTCTTTGAGCGTCGTTTTCAGCTTCTCGACGACCGCTTCGACCGTCTGATCGGTCTTGACCGTGTAATCAAACATGTGAACCCCTCCTAAGATGTAGTCTCTCTCGTCTTGTACCCCAAGTGAGGACCGACAAATCGTCTGTTCGGTCGAAAAAAGTATATGTGATTTGAAACATATTCGATGTCCGTCACGTATGTATGAGAGAAAATAAAGAAGTCCATACTTACGTAAAGGAGAAGTGGTTGCCGTGACGGTCACCGTATTCACACATACAAGCTGCAGTTCTTCCCGTAAGACGATCGATTGGTTACGTGAACAGAACATCCCGTTCATCGAGAAGAAATTGACCGACCAAGGGATGTCGTTCACCGAGTTCAAAGACATGCTCCGCCTCACCGAGAACGGGACGACCGACCTGTTGTCCGTTCAAAAGAGCGTGTACAAACAAGCGGCGGATCACCTTGATGAGATGTCGCTCCGTGAGCTGTACAGCTTCGTGGCGTCGCATCCCCAGATTTTGAAGAGTCCGATCGTCGTCGACGACAATCGAATTCAAATCGGGTTCAGCGAGAAAGAGATTCGTACGTTCATCCCGCGCCATGACCGCATTGCCGAATTGAAACGATTGCTCGACAACAAGTAAGAGCCCTGCCGAAGCAGAGCTCTTTTCTTATGCCTTCTTGAGTCGGGCCGCCAAGCGGTTTCCGAACGATTGAATCGATTGGACGAGTAGAATCAAGACGAAGATGGTCACGTACATGACCTCCGGCTCGAATCGGAGATGCCCGTATTGATAGGCGATATCGCCGAGTCCACCGGCCCCGACGAGTCCTGCCATCGCGGTCGCCCCGATCAAACCGATCGTCGCAATCGTCAAACCGAGCACGATTGAAGAGCGGGCCTCCCGGATCAACACGTACCAGATGATTTTCCGGGTCGAGATGCCCATCGCTTCATACGCCTCGACGACCCCGCGGTCGACCTCGAGCAGCGCCGACTCCATGAGCCGCGCGATATACGGCGCCGTGAACACGATGAGCGGCAACAGCACGCCTTGGACGCCGATCGTTGTTCCCATGATGAAACGGGTGAACGGGAGGATGAAGAATAAGAGAATGATGAATGGGATCGAACGGACGACGTTGATGACACTCGACAAGATGCCGTAGAAATAACGGTTGGCGAGCCGCCCGTGCGGTCGCGTCAAGACGAGTAGCGTCCCGAGCGGCAGTCCGATCAACGTCGAGATGACGAGCGCGATGCCGGTCATCGTGAGCGTCTGAATCGTCCCCGTCCAAATCAAGTCACCCCAATTTTCCCAAAACTGAAGCATGGTTCGTCACCTCCTTCACTTTCACACCGCTCGCCTCTAAGAAGCGGACGGCTTGGTCGGTCTGGCCCTCATCGCCGTCCAAATGGACGAGTAGATTACCGACGAGACCTCCTTTAAGCTTTTTGATGCCGCCCCCGATGATGTTCGGCAGCAAGCCGAACCGTTTCGTCAATTGGGCGAGCACGGCCTGTTCACTTTGATGGCCGATGAACGACAAGTTGACGAGCGTCCCGTGCGTGCTCAATTCTTCGACGACCTCTTTCGGGACATCGAGGTTCGTCTTCAAGAACTTGCGCGTCGTCGCATGCTGCGGGTCCGAGAACACGTCGAGCACGTCCCCTTCTTCGATAATCCGGCCGGCCTCGATGACCGCGACCCGGTCGCAGATGCGCTCGATGACTTCCATCTCGTGGGTGATCAAGAAAATCGTCAGCCCGAGCTCGCGATTGATGTCGAGAAGCAGGTCGAGAATCGACTCGGTCGTCTCCGGGTCGAGCGCGCTCGTCGCCTCGTCGCTGAGCAGGATGTCCGGCTCATGTGCGAGGGCGCGGGCGATGGCGACACGTTGCTTCTGTCCGCCCGAGAGTTGCTCCGGATAATGTTTCCGATGATCCGTCAATCCGACGATGTCGAGGTACTTTTCAACACGTTCGCGGATTGTCCGCTTATCGAGTCCTTCGAGACGGAGCGGGATGGCGACGTTCTCTTCGACGGTCGCCGTCTTGAGCAGGTTGTAATGTTGGAAGATCATCCCGATGCGATGACGTAGCTTCGAGAGCCCTCGTTTGTCGAGCTTCGTGACGTCCTGTCCTTCGATTTCGACCTGGCCCGACGTCGGGCGTTCGAGCAGGTTGATCATGCGGATGAGCGTGCTCTTTCCGGCCCCGCTTCGGCCGATGATGCCGAAGATTTCGCCTTTCTCGATGGTGAGCGAGACGTGGTCGAGTGCAGTGACAGCACCTTTATTTACCGTGAACGTCTTCGTGATTCCTTTAAGTGCGATCATAGGCCCTCCTTAAAACGCCGGGACGATTGAGCCGTCGAACGTCTCTTCGATGAACGTCCGGACCTCGTCCGAGTGATAGTACGATTTGAGCGTCGCGACGACTTCGTCATCCTTGTTGTCGGTACGGACGACGACGTAGTTCGGATACGGGTTGTCGACCGTGTCTTCATGGAACAAGGCGTCTTCGTTGATCGACAGGCCGGCACCCATCGCGAAGTTCGTGTTGATGGCAGCGAGTGCGACTTCCGGGAGCTGGGTCGGGAGCTGTGACGCCTCGAGTTCGATGAATTCAAGGTTGAGCGGGTTCTCGGCGATATCACGTTTCGTCGCCTTGTCCGTCAATCCTTCCTTGAGCGTGATGAGTCCCGCTGTCTCATAGAGACGGAGCGCGCGTAGCTCGTTCGCCGGGTCGTTCGGGACGGCGACCTTGTCACCTTCTTTCAAGTCCTCGATGTCGGTCAATTTCTCTGAGTAGAGACCCATCGGGAAAGCGACGGTCTTGAACACGTCGTCGATTTTATAGCCTTTATCGGACTTTTGCAGTTCTAGGAATGAGAGCGTCTGATAACTGTTCACGTCGAGGCTGCCCTCGGCGAGCGCCGTGTTCGGCGTATTATAGTCGTTGAACACTTTGATATCGAGTTCGAGGCCGTCTTCGGCCGCGAGTTCTTTCACTTTCTCGGCGATCTGTTGGTGCGGCCCGCCCGTGACGCCGATCGTGAGCGACTCCGTGCTGAGCGCCTCGCTCGCGTCCGATTGTCCGCATGCTGAGAGCGCGATGGCGGCGAGTAGTGATGTTCCTGCAAGTACTGTTTTCTGTTTGATGTTCATTTGTTTTCCTCCTCCAAAATGAAAGCCCGCTACTCATTCAGAGTGGCGGGCACGACAAGTCAAAGTCGGACACGCTCATCTCCCAGACGATTTCGTCTGTTGGAATTAGCACCATGATCATTACGATCTGGTTGCCGGGTTTCACAGGGCCAGTCCCTCCACCACTCTTGATAAGCAATCGGTCTATTAAGTTGTTATCATCTTACTTTTAATTCTTTTAATTGTAAATAGATAATTGTAAATTTTCAAAAATTATTTTCAGAAAATTTTTATCGAGCGGTGCCGGCAACTGTTGCAGTTCGGTCTCCGTCATGACGGAGTCGACCAGTACCGGGATGTCGCCCGACCCGACCCCGAGCGTCTCGAGCGTCGTCGGTGCACAGAACCGTTTCAACCAGGCCTCCAAATACA
This sequence comes from Exiguobacterium sp. s70, assembly GCF_018618315.1. Lineage (NCBI taxonomy): Bacteria > Bacillati > Bacillota > Bacilli > Caryophanales > Exiguobacterium > Exiguobacterium sp. s70. The sequence continues at coordinate 154,494 of NZ_JACSLV010000004.1, read as the reverse complement.
GAGCATCGGCCGAGCGCCGCAAGCGCTCTTGGACGATTAGGCCGAAGCCGACCTTGTCTCCATGCAAGAAAGAGTGGGTCGACTCGAAGCGGCTGAGCGCATTATGGACCGCATGGCCCACGGCGACGCGTGTCCCGGCGTCACCAAATCCACCGACGGCGCCACCGATGGCGAGCACGTGATCGACCGCGAAGCGGACGTCGTCACTATACGACTTAAAAGCGTGCTCGCTCAATTCAAGTTCGACGAGACGCCCGCACTGCTCGGCCAAGACGAGTCCGGTGTTGACGCCGGCGTCAGCTGAGCTGTCACCACTCAAATAACGGGCCTCGTAAAACTTCGCGACCGTGTCGATGACACCGGCCCGAAAGTATTCATATGGTGAGCGCGAGATGACCCGTGAGTCAACGATGACCCGTTCGATGACGACGCGGAACATGTCGTAGCGCTCGTAGCTCCCGTCCTCCTGATAGACGACGCTAAGCGGTGTGAACGCCGCACAGTTCGAGGCGAGCGTTGGGACGACGATGAGCGGGACGTTCCGTTGATAGGCGACGAGTTTGGCCGTATCGACGAGCTTGCCGCCTCCGACGGCGATTAACACGTCGGCGTCCAACGGTTTGAGCCGTTCGACTTCCGAGTCCGTGCACTCCCCGCTGAACCTTGTCGCCGGATAGTCCGCGATGGCCGGAAAGATGGCTCGGACGACGTCATACCCGTTCTGACCGTGCAGGACGTGGGCACGTCGGCCGTCGACTAAGTCATCAAGACGGTCGAGCGCGTCATCGGCGTGGTCATATTCAAGGACGGCCTGACGAATCATGCGCGCACCTCCTCATAGGCGGCAAACAACCGCTCGATTCGTTCGACGGCCTCGTCAATCTTCGGTTCCGGTGAGACGAGACCGAAGCGGACGTATCCGTTCCCTTCCGAACCGAAGAAATAGCCCGGGGTGACGGCGACACCGGCTTCATGCAGCAGTTTCCGCGAGAACGACTTGGCATCACCCTCAGGCACTTTCGCCCAGACGAAGAACGAGCCTTCCGGCGGTTCGACGGCCCAGCCGGCTCGGTTCAACCCGTCGATCAGGCGATCACGCCGTGCCTCGTACAGTCGTGCCAAGTCATCGCGAATGGTACGGGGCGCCTCGAGCGCAGCGATAGCCGCCGCCTGGATGGCCGAGAACACGCTGACGTGGACGTGGTCCTGATACGTGTTGATCGCCTCGATGATGTCCGCGTTCCCGACAGCAAAGGCGACGCGCCAACCGGACATGTTGAACGCTTTCGACATCGTATATACCTCGATGCCGACTTCTTTCGCCCCTTCCGCCTGCAGAAAGCTAGGCGGGACATGGCCATCGAATCCGATGCTGCCGTATGCGAAATCGTGGACGACCATCAAGTCCCGCTCCCGGGCGAAACGGACGGTATCGTCAAAGAAAGCGGGTGAGGCGACGGCTCCGGTCGGATTGCTCGGGTAGTTCAAATACATGAGTCTTGCATCTTGCGTATCGAGCGTCTCATAGTCCGGCAAGAAGCCGTTCTCTTCCCGGAGGACGAGGTCCCGGACGACGGCACCGGCGAGGCGTGCCCCCGAGATGTAATCAGGATAGCCGGGATTCGGTAGCAAAATCCCGTCGCCAGGTTCGAGTACGCATTGCGGCAACGTGATGAGACCAGATTTTGAGCCGATGAGAATCGCTACTTCTGTCTCGGGATCAAGTTCGACTCCATACTCATTCAAATAGAACGTCGCCACTGCTTGCTTCAGGCGGGCCTGACCGCGGAACGGACCGTATTGATGGGTCGAGGCGTCGAGGAGCGCCGTCTGAAGCGCGTCACAGATCGGCTCAGGCGTCGGCAGGTCAGGCGTCCCTTGTCCGAGTCGGATGATGTCGCGGCCGGCTTGTTCGAGTTCGGCCACCTCGTTCGCGAGTCCGACGAAATGTTGAGGTGGTAACGTTTTAAGTAGATGTGAGCGTCTGTCAGTCATGAATAGTCCTCCTATGCAAAAAAACACCCCTTTCCGCGGAAAGGGGTGTCGAGATACGGACGTATTCAAACAACCACCTTTCCATCTCTCAAGGTCACCTTGCTGGAATTAGCACAGTATTGAAACAATCTGTTGCTGAAGCTTCATCGGGCCAGTCCCTCCGCTTCTCTTGATAGAAAGTGTTTTATATGCGATTTGTCTTTTTGTAATATGTCACTTAGTTAACCAAACGTTACCAATCTTGTCAATCCTTTTTTGAAAATGAGCATGTCCTCTTGAATCCCGATAAAAAAACGTTCATAGTGAAAGTGAACGTTATTCTACAAAATTTAAAACATGAGGGGATGGACCTTTGGAATTAAACCGTCAATTGATTTGGAAGTTGAGCGTGATCGGCCTGATCCTGCTCGTGCTCTGGAAAGTCATCAGCGAACCGGATACGATTTCGCAGATGATGCATTATACGTTCCAGTTGCTGACGCCGATTATTATGGGAATCGCCATCGCGCTGCTCCTGAATACCGTCCTGTCCTATATAGAAGAACGGTTTCAACTAAAACGATATCAAGGCTTGCTAATCGTCTATATCATCTTTATCGGGATTCTCGTCATCTCTGCGGTAACGCTGTTCCCACGCATTTATTCGAGCCTCGCCTCGCTCATCGAGGAACTCCCGTCCTATATCCGGCAAATCGACGGGTATCTGTCACAGTTGAACACGTATTTGAAAGAGTATAACGCGACAGTCGCCCAGGCCATCGATTTCAGCCGGTTCGAGGAGCGCTACTCGGGCTGGGTCGAGACGGCCGTCTTGTCGTCGGTCAGCTACGTGTCGAGCTTCACGATGACGCTCATCAACTTCTTGATTGGGATCGTCATCTCGATTTATCTTTTAAAAGACAAAGAGATTTTTGCCCGCATGTTCAAGCGGCTGTTGTATGCGATGTTCCCGGTCGCGTCAGCCAAGACGACGATCGACATCTTCCAAGAGATGGATTACATCTTTAAACGCTATATCATCGGGAAGTCGCTCGACTGCCTCATCATCGGGGTGCTGGCCGTCGCCGGTCTGTTGATTATCGGGGCGCCATACGCGCTTCTCCTCGGCGTCATCGTCGGTGTCTTGAACTTCATCCCGTACGTCGGGCCGCTGCTCGGGATGATCCCGGCGTTCATCATCACCTACTTCTATGACCCGTTCACGGCGCTCATCGTCCTCTTGTTCATCTTCTTGTTGCAACAATTCGACGGACTCTGGCTCGGCCCAAAGATTCTCGGCGACAGCGTCGGCATCACGCCGTTCTGGGTCATCACGTCGATCATCATCGGCGGCAGCCTGTTCGGCCTCGTCGGGATGTTCATCAGCGTGCCGGTCACGGCGATGATTCAAGTCGTGTTCTCACGCTTGATCGACTACCGGCTCAGTCGCAAAAATTTGAATGAATTGTTATGACACATTGATGATTTAGGTTGACACATTTCACAGAAATATCATAATCTTGAAGAGAAGACAGTCCAATGCAGAAAGGAGAGGTACCGATGTCAGTCATTCAACGCTCGCACGTCCAAGTCCATATTGACCGGCAGGCGCCTCTCCGTGATTTGAATCCGTGACGTTCGCCTGCCTTCCGAGGCATGTCTAAGATCGTAGGGACGCGTATGCCTTTGTGCATGCTGCGTCCCTTTTTACATTCCAATAATTAAAGCAGGTGAACCTAATGATTCAATCACTCAAACGACTCGACCGCAATATTTGGATCCGCTTCCTCGGGGAGACGATCACCGGCGTCATGATGTTCATGATCGCGCCGTTCCTTGTCCTCTATTACAGCGACAAGCTCGACAGTTATATCCAGGTCGGTGTCATCATGGCGACCGGTCCGATCATGGCCCTCATCGGTTCGGTCGTCGGCGGACGGCTCGCAGATTTGTATGGCCGCAAACCAATCATGATGATCGCCATCCTCGGCGACGCGCTCGCGCTCGTAGGTTTCGCGTTCGCCGAGACGTTCTGGCCGCTCCTCATTTTGAACGCCATGCTCGGTTTGACGAACTCGTTGTTCCATCCGGCCGCGAGCGCGATGGTGGCGGACGTGACCGAGCCCGAACAGATGAACGAGGCGTTCGGCCTGTTGCGGATGGGCCATAACATCGGGGCGGCGCTCGGCCCGCTCCTCGGCAGCGCCGTCCTGTTCATCGACCGGCAGTATATCTTCTTCTCGGCGTCATTCGTCTTTATCCTTTATGCGCTCGTCCTCGGCCGCTTCATCCGGGAGTCGCTCCCGGAGACGACCGAGGCCGATACACCGTCTAACCGGGACGTCCTACGGGTGTTCTATAACGATAAGGTGTTCCTCGTCTTCATCTTCGCCGGTGTGTTCATCTCGATGGGCTTCTCGCTCATCGAGAGCATGCTGCCGCTGTTCTTGCGCGAGTCGATGCCGTCGTTCACCGACCGTGAAAACCCGTTCGCCTATATGCTCGCCTTGAACGGCATCATGGTCGTGTTGTTCCAGTTCCCGATTGCCTCGAAACTTGGACGCAAGCCATTCGGTAACGTCATGCTCGCCGGGGCGATCATCTTCGGGGTCGGCATGATCTTGATCGCGGTCATGCCGCGTCTCCTCTACTCCATAGGGACACCGTACCTCGTCCTCGTGAGCGTCTTGCTCGCGGTATACGCGTTCTATACGCTTGGCGAGATAATCATGTCCCCGGTCCAACAGACGTTCATCGCCTTGATCGCTCCGGAGAATATGCGTGGGGCCTATAATGGGGCCGCCAGTATCCAATGGTTGATTGGCGGGGTGACGGCTCCGATCATGGCGAGCCTGTTCTTTGACCAGCGGGCCGGACATATCGCCTTAATCCTCGTCGGGGCGGCCAGTTGTGTGTCAGGCCTCATCTACTGGCAGCTCGGACGTCGCGTCAGTGCGGCCGAAGCGAAACAAAAGACGGCTTGACCTATATAAATCACACTGAACCTAGTCGTTTAGTGTGATTTTTTAATTCGTTGCAAATTCGTTAAATTTTGAATATTTGCTTCTATTATTCTTTACAAACATAATGATTCTTTTTATGATAATACGGTTAAGGAGGGATCTTTCATGGAAAGGATCGATAAACAGAAAATTGTGGACAGCGTGCCACAAAAAGGTTTTTTCGGACAGCCGAAAGGGTTGTTCACGCTATTCTTCACTGAGTTTTGGGAACGGTTCTCGTATTACGGGATGCGTGCCATCCTCGTCTTCTACATGTATTACGAGGTATCAGATGGCGGTCTCGGTCTCGACCAGAACGTCGCCTTGTCCATCATGTCGGTGTATGGCGCACTCGTCTACATGTCGGGGGTCATCGGGGGATGGCTCGCTGACCGTGTGTTCGGGACGTCCCGGGCCGTCTTCTTCGGCGGTGTGTTCATCATGCTCGGTCATATCGTACTGTCGATTCCGGGTAGCCTGACGTTCTTGTTCATCTCAATGGCGTTGATCGTCATCGGGACCGGTCTCTTGAAACCGAACGTCTCGAGTATCGTCGGTGATTTATACAATGAGACGGACCGTCGTCGTGACGCCGGGTTCAGTATCTTCTATATGGGGATCAACCTCGGTGCCTTCATCTCGCCTTTGATCGTCGGAGGGGTTCAAAAGAGTTATGGCTTCCATTGGGGCTTCGCGCTCGCCGCGGTCGGGATGTTCATCGGTCTCGTCGTCTTCATGGTCACGAAGAAAAAGAACCTTGGTCTCGCCGGTTCATACGTACCGAACCCGTTGACACCGTCTGAAAAGAAAAACGCAATCAAGTATACGACGATCGCAGTCGTGCTCATCGGTGGTCTGTTGGCCGTGTTGATTCCACAAGGGTTGTTCACGATTAACACGTTCATCGGTCTCGTCGGTGTGTTCGGGATCGCGATTCCGACGATTTATTTCATCGTCATGTATCGCAGCCCGAAAACGACGGAAGTCGAGCGGTCACGGATTATCGCCTATATTCCGCTCTTCATCGCCTCGGTCATGTTCTGGGCGATTCAAGAGCAAGGCGCAACGATTTTGGCCAGTTATGCGGATAAGCGGACCGACCTTGAATTTTTAGGGTTCACGCTGTCACCGGCCTGGTTCCAGTCGCTCAACCCGTTGTTCATCATCATGCTCGCTCCGGTGTTCGCATGGCTTTGGGTCCGACTCGGTGACCGTGAGCCGAGCATCCCGACGAAGTTCGCCTTCGGGATTTTGTTCGCAGGGTTAAGTTTCTTGGTGATCTTGCTCCCGGCCTACTTCGGTGGCCCGGACACGCTCGTCAATCCGCTCTGGCTCGTCCTCAGTTACTTCATCGTCGTGCTCGGTGAGCTCAGCCTGTCGCCGGTCGGTCTGTCGGCGACGACGAAACTCGCCCCGGCTGCCTTCTCGGCCCAGACGATGTCACTCTGGTTCTTGTCGAACGCGGCGGCACAAGGGATTAACGCCCAGCTCGTTCGTTTCTATTCACCAGAGAACGAGATGCTCTACTTCGGGATTATCGGTGGAGCAGCGATTGTACTCAGTATGATTTTGTTCGCTCTCGCCCCGGTCATCAAAAAGTATATGCGCGGGATTCATTAAGCGTAAAAGCCCATTCCTCGGCCGAGGAATGGGCTTTTGTATACGTTGCTTATTTACGGACTTGGATGAGCGACAAGTAGCGGTCGATCAAGTCATGGTTGAAGTAATCATGGAACCGGTCCGACTTGAGCGATTGAATCGACTCATGGAACGTCGCCGGGAGTGACGAGATGCCTTGGCTTTCAATCTGCTTCGCCGAGTACTCGAACAAGTCGTCCTCGTTCGGTGCCGACGGCTCGAGCTGTTGCTCGATGCCCTCGAGTCCGGCATAAATCAATGACGCAAGCGCGAAGTACGGGTTCGCACTCGGGTCTGGGTTACGGACTTCGACGCGCGTCGCGCTTCCGCGGGACGCCGGAATCCGAATCATCGAACTGCGGTTCGACGGGCTCCAACAGATGTTGACCGGTGCCTCGAAACCTGGCACGAGACGCTCGTACGACTCTGGGAGCGGGTTCGTGAAGATAGCCGTTGCGCGGGCATGCTTCAGAATCCCTTCGATGAAGTGACGGGCCGTGAGCGATAGACCGTAATCCGACTCCGGCTCTTCGAATGCGTTTACAGTCGGGTTGCCGTCCTTGTCGTTCTTCCAAACCGAGATGTTGAGGTGCATCCCCGAACCGTTCACGTCACGGAGCGGTTTCGGCAAGAATGACACTTTTGCACCTTTCTCTTGGGCTGCCAATTGAACGATTTCTTTGAAGAACTGGATGTTGTCGGCCGTGTGGAGCGCGTCATCATATTTGATGCCGATTTCGTGCTGGGCCGGTGCGACTTCGTGGTGGACCGCCTCGATGTTGAAACCGACTTCGCTCAAGCGGTTGGCGATATGTTGGCGGACCTCATACCCTTTGTCTTCCGAACGTGTCGAGAAGTAACCCGCCTCATCGTAAAATTCACCATTCTCGTCGAAGATGAAGAATTCCGGCTCAGCGCCGACGAAAATCGAGTAGCCGTCACGTGCAGCCCGCTCGAGGGCATCCTTCAAGACGTTGCGCGGGTCGAACTCGTAACGTTCGCCGTCCGGTGTGCAGACGTCACAGAAAAAGGCGAGAATGCTCTCGTCCCCATCCTGCTCGTAGCGTGGACGATCTAAATCCGGTCTCAAGAATAGGTCTGAGTTTTTGATGGAAGAAAAACCGGCGATGGATGAACCGTCAAACATCGTCTTCCCTTCAAAGACTTCCGGCAACAATTTTGCAGAGAGAGTCAGTAGCTTCAAGTCTCCAAGCACGTCGGAGAAGTACATGTGGATTTGTGTGATCCCTTTCTCCTGAACCGTTTTTTCAATCTCTTCTTGCTTCTTCCTGTTGCCATCCTTGTCTGTTCCGAATAGATTAGCCATGATTCTAAAAAACCTCACTTAAGTTATTTGACAGATCAACACTGTCATGACGTACCTTGCGTACGCTTCTCCTTAAGTCATAACCGACTTTAAAAATTGTTAAACCCCTAATTTTATTCTTTAGGTTGAAAGTGGCTCATTCCGTTGCCACTTGTTATGATGGGGAGAGACTGAAAAGAGAGGAAGAACGCTGTGAATATTTTTATGACCGGTGCGACCGGATTTTTGGGAGGACGGCTCGCCCGCGAGCTGATTCATCGTGGGCATACGCTGTGCGTCCTCGCCCGTACACCTGAGAAAGTGGAGGCGATGTTCTCACGGGACGAACGTCGCTCCATCACTGTCCTGGCCGGGGATTTGACGGCCCCGTTCCTCGGAGCAGACGAGCGGTTCATCACCGACCATGACCGTTCCTTCGACTTGGTGCTCCACATGGCGGCCCTCGTCAAATTCGATGAGGAGCTCCGTGAGGAACTGTTCGAGACGAATTTGACCGGGACGAGACAAGCGCTCGCGCTCGCAAAGGCGCTGCATTGCCCTCGCTTCTTCCACGTCAGCACGGCGTACACGCTCGGAGCACGCGAGGTCGGCGATGAGACGTTGTATGCGACCGACCAGACGTTCCATAATCCGTACGAGGAGAGCAAGGCGCACGCCGAACAGGCCGTCTGGGCGGAACGGGACCACCTCGACGTCTCGATTTTCCGTCCCGCCATCATCGTCGGTGACTCGAAAACCGGTGAGGCCGACTCGAAGTTCACGATGTACGGCTATATGCGCGCCCTCGAGGTGTTCAAGCGCCGCCTCGAGCGCCGTGGGGCACCGGATGGACCGATCCGTCTCCTCGGCTCTGAGACCGGCACGTCGAACCTCGTCCCGGTCGATTATGTGGCCGATGTGCTCCTCGCTGCCATCGAACACGCCAAACCGGACACCATCTATAACGTGACGAACGATGCCCCGCCGCGCAACGTGACCATGCTCGACTATATGAAGCAAGCACTTGCGTTCCCGCACTTGAAGATCACGGAGACGGCGACGTCTTCGCTCAGCCAAGCCGAGCAGACGTTCAACGAGATGGTGAAGGTGTTCAATCCTTACTTGAATCGCGATATCGCGTTCGACGACGCCAATACGAAACGTCTGTTGCAGGACGCTGGGTTCAAACCGCTCGATTTGAACGAACGGTCGCTACGCCGGATCGTGAACGCTTATTACGAGACGAAATGACGAAAAGAGCCGAAACTGACGAGGTCAGTTCCGGCTCTTTTTATGACTTGTCGCAGACGAGGACGATTTTCCCGGCCTGAATCTCTCCTTCGAGCGATTCGACCATCTCTTTCGTCAGACCGAGGCTCTCGAGCTGCTCGATCCGGTCATCCGAATTTTTTGTAAACTTCGACATGAGCGACTCCCACAGCCCTTTTTCAGTGATGCGGTATGGTTGCACACCCGCTTCTGCAGCGAGCCGCACCGTCAATTCTTCATCTCTCGCAAATAAGTAAATGTGCTCGTTGACACATCCCCCTGACACCATCCCGTTCACTTCATGGTCGACCGAGGTCATATCCCGCACGATTCTTGTTTCTAACATATTCATCCTCCTAAACGTCCGCTGATCTATAATCGAATAATATACTATTCCCGAAAAATGAGTCACAAAACCCATTTCGTCCAGCGATTTGAAAAAGAGGGGTTCAAGAAAACGTGGCGCTCCAGTCCTCGATCCCGAAATGGTCGACGATGCCTTGGATGCGGGTCCGTTCGTCCGATTCAGACGACACATCTTCGCGACTGACCCGAACGATATTGATGCCGGTCTGCCAGTCGATCTTTCCAGACCGATAGCCTGCTTGTTGCAACAACCCGGCAACGATCTCGAGCTTCTCGCGCTCGGTCGATTTCAACGTATGGCTCACTCTCATGCGTGACACTCCTTCCCGTTCCAAACCGTATTGTATCATAGGGACGGACAACAGATGCGACACCGATTTCTTTGATGCTATACTACATATAATGAGACAAGGAGTGATGTTGATGCCGAGACAGGATATGAACACGATCATGCTCGACTATATGAATGAGAAAGAAGATTACGAGGCGTTCGCAGCCAAGCTGAAGTTACTCCTCAGCGAGCTGTTGAACGACGCCGGCATCCAGTTCCACTCGATCGTCGCCCGGGCGAAGGAAGCCGAGAGCCTGTATGCCAAATTGTCCCGCAAACCGTATCAATACCGGTCGTTGCGCGACGTCCAGGATTTGGCGGGGATTCGGATCGTGACCTATTTCCACGACGATGTCCGTGCCGTGGCCCAAATCCTCGAGGATGAGTTCCGGATCGACCGCGAACAGTCGATCGATAAATCCACGTTGCTCGACCCGAATGAGTTCGGCTATTTGTCGGTCCATTACGTCGTCGGCTTGAGCGACACGCGGCTCGCCCTCGGGGAGTACCGTCGCTATGAAGACAAAGAAGCCGAGATTCAAGTCCGGTCCATCTTGCAGCACGCGTGGGCCGAGATCGAGCATGACCTCGGTTATAAGAACCCGAACGCCGTGCCACCGGAAATCAAGCGCAGCTTCAGCCGTGTCGCGGGGCTCCTCGAGATTGCCGACTCCGAGTTCGTCAATATCCGCAAACAGTTGCGGACGTTCGAACAAGAGACCGTCGAACGGATCGTCGAATCGCCCGATAAGGTGAGCATCACGCGAGATAATTTGAATTACTATATCGCCAATGACGTCACCGTCGAGAAGCTTGACAACGCCATCTTCCAAAGCGATTGGCTACTCGACACCGACTTGTCGACGATCATCGAACTGACGCGTATGTTCCATTACGCGGAGATTCGCACGTTCCAGGACTTGAGCGACACGCTCGACCTCTACTTCAATCGGGCTATTCAATGTGCGACGCTGTTGCCATCGTCTCTCCTGCCCCGTCAAGGAATGGGTGTCGTCTATGCCGTCCTCGCGAAATTGCTCGCAGAAGGGGATGACCAGCAAATCGAGTTCTTCTTCCGACGCTTCTATCCGGATTTGAAACATTACGACGAGGTCATCCAAGAACTTCGTACCCGCGAAGAGCCATCATAACTTTACAGACTTCATGTTTTTGTTGTAGAATGTTTTTATGTTCTGAAATATATGCAAATAATGATATTTTATGTAGGAGGTATTCTTGAGGATGACAACACCTGTACAAACAGCATCCCGCCGTCAGCTCGTCGCCGATGCTGAGCGAGGGATTCGCATGAACTATCGCGGAGTGAAAAAGAACCTCCGGTCGATGTTCTCACAATACTTGACGCGAAACGAATTTTTCATTCTCCGCTCGCTTTGTCAAAACAGTCCTCAAATCGCCTCGGCTCTATCGAACGAGTTCCAATTCTCGGCTTCGATGATTACCGCTCTCGCGGATGAACTCACGAAAAAAGGGTTGATCTCCCGTGAACGCAGCGAACGTGATCGTCGTGTCGTCGAATTGCAAGCGACTGAAGAAGGCCGTGCCTTGTTCGAGACACTGGAAGACATGAAAATCGAGTATTTGATGGACGTGTTCACCGATTTCTCAGATGACGAATTGATTCTTCTGTCAAGACTGCTTGACCGAATGGACGCATAAGAACGACTGGGCCGATTATCTCGGCCTGGTCGTTTTTTGTTTCGCCACGCTACAACAAAAAAACCGAGTGTGGTTGGACCACACTCGGGTTCATTCTTGATTTAAGACTTGGCGATCGCCGTGACGACGATTCGGTCCCGGTATCCGTACTCTGGGTCATAAGGACCCGCACAAGTGATCAGCTGGAGCCGTTCCGCCTGTGTCGCCGCAAAGATCGAGGCGAGCGGGACGTCTTCGAGCCGATACCGTTCGACGGAAACGACTTCATACGCGATTGCCTTTTTGCCACGCTGGAGCGTCACCGATTCTCCGAGGCGTAAGTCGCCAAGGTTCGCGAAGATGGCCGGACCACTGAGGTCATCGAGATGACCAGATAGGACCACGTTTCCGGTCGCCCCTGCTTTCGCCCCGTACCGATACCAGCCGACCTCATCTGTCTCCGTCGGGGTATCCATCCGGTCGAGTCGGTCTTTCCCGACCGGTTGGATGACCGCGTTGACATCAATTGACGGAATCTTCAGTCGTTTTGGGATGAATGTGTCGGTACGGAATGACTGCCGATCAATTTCGGTCGCTGCTAGGACGAGCGGTTCGGCGAAGCCGACCGTCGTCAATTTCGCGTCCGCATCCGGTGCGTCTGCGCCCGGTGCAATCATAAGGAACGATAACGTTCCGATGAAGAGTAGTTTAAGCGTCTTGCTTCTGACGACGAAAGACGTAGAAGCCAGCTGCTGCTGCACCAAGAACCGCTGCTGCGAGCAACCAGTTCATCGATGCTGTCTGAGCGAGACCACCTTGACCTGTGTCAGGTGCTCCAGCCATTTCCCCACCGTCTGCTGCGAGAAGGACTTCAAACGCTGGTTCGCCTTCAAGGAGTCCGATGGCGAATGCCGTGTAGTTTTTACCGCCTTCGAGAGCGACACCGTCAAGTGCCTTCACGACGTCAGTCGCGCCGGCCGGACGAACTTCAAGGTCATACGTGCCAGCGTCGAGTGTACCGTAGTCACTTACTGCTTTGAACTCGAGGTTCGAGAAGAGTGGGTCGCCGCCTTTAGGAGCGACATCGACTGCCGGTGCGTCAGGTGCGAAGTGAGCGACGCGGACTTTCGATTTTCCATCTTCGAAGTTCGCATCGTCTTCCATTGCTGCGATCTCGATGTTTTCAAGTTGACCAATTGCTGCCGCTGTGTAGAATTTTCCTGCTTCGATTGAGAGGTCTGCCGCAACGACGACCGTCTCTGCATCACCAGCTGGCTTGATTTCCACGTTGTAATCTCCAGCCGGGAGAGTCAAGTAGTCTGTGAGCGCTTTGAACTCTGCGCCTTCGACCGCGACTTCACCATTGACGTACACATCTACTGCAGGTGCGTCAGGTGAAGCGTGGAGTACACGTACCATCGCGTTCTCGTGTCCATCTGCACTGACCGGCACGATGAGTGCGAACGCCAAGGCGAGTGTACCAAGTAAAGACATCAATTTCTTCATGTGAAATTTCCTCCTTTTTCTGCTTGGGTTGACCGATTGACTGTATACAACAAGTTTGATACGGTGCTGCAATGTGTGCTACATCTGATTGCTATGTAGCTGGTGACATCTTAAATTTAAGACAACGGAGCAACGGCGTAAAGGTGACGGTGTGCTCTCAATATGCCGCTCAGCACATTTGAAAGAAACCGCTTTCTTTACATTAACCACACTTCCCCTTCCCTATTGTTTAAAAACCCCGTAACGCGTAACGTTACGGGGTTGAATGTGCTTTTGCCCAGTCGATGTCATTTACGAACACCGCATCGACGCCGAGTTGACTGAACCGCTCTAGGTCGTGGACTGTTTTCACGGTATAGGGACGTACGGAGAGACCTTCGTCCTGAAGATGAAGAATCTCTTCATCGGTCATCGTCAGGACATTCGGATGAACGGCGGTCGCGCCGACTTTCTTGCAATATGCGACGAGGTCATAGAGCGGTTGTGCCAACAATACGGCACACTCAATTTCTGGCGCCAATTGGTTCAAACGCTGGAGCGTCGAATGGTTAAAAGAAGAGAACATGACTTGTCCAACTGGAAGACGCTGGTTTCGAATGGTGTCAATCAAGAGTTGTTCAATACCAGGATACCGCTCGATATCCGTCTTGACCTCGAGATTGAGGACCATCGATGTCCCTCGGCACAGATCGATCAGTTCGTCTAACGTCGGAATCTGTTCTTGGATAGCGAACGTGACACCGGCATTATAGCCTCGCAGCTCCGATAAAGTCATATCGGCGACACGTCCACGCCCATCTGTCGTCCGATTGATCGTCTCATCGTGGATAAGGACGAGCTTTCCGTCCTTTGTCATGTGCACGTCCGCCTCAATCCCATCGCTTTGTGCTTCGAGTGCGGCCCGGAACGCCGTCATCGTATTCTCCGGATGATGGGCCATCACCCCTCGGTGCGCGAAAAGTTTCATTCGTTTTCGCCTCAGTTCGTTTTGTATTTGTTCGTCAAATAGCGGATGAGCGGGCGGACCGAGATGTCCTCTCCGGTCACTTGCTTGATGAGTTCGTTCGGTGTCAGCGCTTTACCATGGCGGTGGACATTGTCCTCAAGCCATTGTTTGATTGGACCGAACGTGCCCGTGCTGACGAGCGACTCGAAGTCAGGATGCTCATTCTTGAGTGATTCCGTCAATTGAGCGGCGTAAATCAAACCGAGGGCGTAACTCGGGAAGTAGCCGAACGATCCGCCGGCCCAGTGAACGTCTTGTAGGACGCCTTTCGCATCACTCGGCACATCGACACCTAGATATTCCTTATAGAGCGCGTTCCATGCCGCTGGCAAATCCTCGACCGACAAATCGCCTTGGATGAGTTGCTTTTCAAGCTCATAGCGGATGATGATATGCAGGCTGTATGTCAGTTCGTCCGCCTCAATCCGGATGAGCGACGGTTTCGCCTCGTTCACGCCGGCATAGAACGTATCAAAATCTATGTTCTGCAACTGTGGATGCTCGGATTGAAGGCGCGGATAGACGCTTTTCAAAAACGCCTCGCTTCGTCCGACAAAGTTTTCAAAGAAGAGGGACTGTGACTCATGGATGCCCATCGAGGCACCGCCCCCGAGACCGAGTTCGTCGAGTTCCGAGTCGATTTGCTGTTCGTACGTAGCGTGCCCGGCCTCGTGCATCGTACCGAACAAGGCGTTACGGAAATCGGTCTCATCATATTTCGTCGTGATGCGCACATCGCGACGGTTGATCGTGATCTCGAACGGATGCACCGTGGCATCGAGACGGCCGCGCGTCAAATCATAGTCGACGACACGCATCCAGTCCTCACACAGTCGTTGCTGAACGGCCTTGTCCATCGACCAGTCGAGCCCTTGGACCGGTTCAGGCAGCTGACGGATCAGCGGGACGAGCTCGTCGCGAAGCGTCCGGAACAATTCATCGAGCTGGTCGACGGTCATCCCTGGCTCATAATCGTAAAGGAGGGCGTCATACGGATGCGATTCGTAGCCGAAATAGTCGGCGAACTTCCGCTGAAATCCGATGATCTTCTCAAGATATGGAGCGAACATGTGCCAGTCATTCTGATCCTTCGCTTTCTCCCACGCCGTCTCAGCCTCAGAGACGAGCGTCACATACGCCTGATATTCTGAGGACGGAATTTTGGCATTCCGTTCATATTGGGTTTTGGCGACCGCGACCGAACGCAACTCGATCGGTGTCAAGTCCTCCGTCTCGGTCATCTCGGCCAACAGCGCCTTGAACGATTCGCTCGTCTGGCGTTTGAACGCCTCGGTCGACAGATAACCAATCGTCTCGGCCCGTAGCGGTGCCGACTGTTCCGGCATCTGGGTACGCATGTCCCAATACAGTAAAGAAATCGCCTCGTCGAAGGCACGCAATTGTTTGAAATGGTCACGCCACTGCTTTGTTAGTTCCATTCTGATTCCACCCCTATGACAGTTATATCGTTACTTCTTTACTTTAATATAGACGACCCGCGTTGCCTATTGTTTCGGCACATCGGTTTTCCGCTCATAGGCGAGCGGTTGTGTCGCCGGTCCTTCCAACACGTTTCCTTTCGTGTCGAAGCGTGAACCGTGGCACGGACAATCCCATGAGCGTTCCGCATCGTTCCAATTGACGGTACATCCCATATGGGTGCATCGTGTCGAGACGAGATGGCATTCGTTGTCGAGATCACGGTACGCGCCGACCTTCTTGCTGTCGACTTGGACGATCCCGCCTTCATCAAGTTGCAGGTCGTCGAGTGTACCCGGTCTTTCCAGTGACCCTTTGACGAATTGAACGGCCGTGTCGAGGTTCGTCTTTAAGAATTGCCCGACGTCGGCCGGTTTCAATTTCGAGCGTTGTGGGTCCAATAAGTCGTTGAACCGATTCGGGCGCCCGGTCAGTCGATCGGCCAGCAACAGTCCGCCGGCAATCCCGTTCGTCATCCCCCACTTGGCGAACCCGGTGGCGACGAACACGTCCGGCTCACGGCTGAACATTTGCCCGATGTACGGGAGGTGGTCCAACGTGATCAGATCCTGGGATGACCAGCGGAAACTCGCTTTTTTGGCCCCGAACGAATCATGGGCGAAGCGGTCCAAGCGGTCATAGCGCGAGCGGGTCTCGGTGACGTGTCCACTCAAGTGCCCTTCTCCTCCGACGAGCATATACGTCTTGTCTCCCTCCTTGAACGTACGGAACGACCGGCTCGGTTGATCGACACTCAAATACATACCGTCCGGGACGCTCTGTTCCGTCTCACAAGCGACGATGTAGGAACGCTCGACCTCAAACTTCGAGAAGTACAGCCCCCGGATGTCGTTGAAGGGGTAATGGGTGGTGACCACGACCTGATTCGCCTGGACCCGTCGCCCTGTCGACGTCGTGACGATCGGGCGAGGCCCCGAACTGATTTCAGTCGCCCGTGTCTTCTCGTAGAGTCTCCCGCCGGCCGCGACGAAACGGTTGGCGAGCTCGTGTAAGTATTTGACCGGATGCATCTGGGCCTGGTCGCGAATGACGATCGCTTGTTTGACCTCGAACGGGAGGACCGCCTTCACTTCCTCGGTCGCGTCTCCCCCGGGCAGCTCAAGTTGTGAATACGCCTCACGCTCGGCGACGAGTTGACTCGACCCATCGATTGAATATAAGTATGAATCTTTTGTCTCGAAATCGATGTCGAACCCGGCCTCGACCTGTTGCCGCAAATAGGCGAGTCCCTGTTCGTTGAACTCGTAATAGAGGCGCGCCGTCTCTTGATTGAACGTCCGAATCAATTTGGAATAGACGGTCCCATGCTGAACAGAACATTTCGCGGTCGTGTGGCCGGTCGTCCCCCGGCCGATCTCAGCCGCTTCGAGCAAGACGACTTGCTTGCCGCGCTGTTGCAACTCATATGCCGTGACGAGCCCGGCGATTCCTGCCCCGATGACGACGATGTCACACGAGACCGAGCTCTCAAGTCGCGGATAAGGTGTTGCCGCATTGTGCTGACGCCAGAGTGAATTGGTGAACGGATGACGATGCATAAACGTACCTCCTCTAATAAGATAAGTGTCTGTTACTGTGTATACCCCTTCCGATTCATTTCATACGCCTCAATTATTGACCTGATTCTTGATTTTGAAGACGATTTCAGGAGGCCTCATCCATTATGGTAGAAAAGTAAACAATGAAGGAGCGATTATCTAGTGAAACGAAACCGCAGACATCGAAGAAACACGTTCATCATGAGGCGACTCTTTGTCGGCCTCGCCATGATTGGATTACTTGCCATCATCCCTGCATTGATCGGCTTTAAACAAGAAGCAGAACCGAAACCCGTTGCGCCGGCCGCGGCCGCCGTACCGGTCAAACAAGGACCGTCGTTCCCCGAGATTCCAATCAAACCATGGACGACTCAACCGCTCGTGTCGTCCGACACGGCCGAACTTCTCGTCGGGTCGATGGCGTTCGTCAATTTGACAGATGGCCAGGTGCTGATTGACAAGAATGGTGCCGACCGCGTCTTCCCGGCCAGTACGACCAAACTGATGACCGCGCTTCTCGCTTATGAGAAGGCCGTCGCCGAGAAGGAACTCGATCAAAATGTCGTCATCGTCAAAAAATCTACCTTGGATATCCCATGGGACAGCCATATCGTCCATCTCGCGGTCGGTGACCGCTTGACCGTTCGCCAGGCCTTGTACGCGACATTGCTCGAATCAGGAAATGACGCGGCTAATAGTCTAGCCGAATACGTGAGCGGCTCTACGAATGAGTTCGTCGAACTGATGAACGCACGCGCCCAAGTGCTCGGACTGACCGGGACCCAGTTCCGGAATGCCCATGGCTACTCCGACCCGAATCATTATACGACCGCGCTCGATATGGCTCGCATCACGTATGCGTTCGGCACTTATCCTGAACTTGTCAAGATTGCCGGGACGTATGAATATGAGGCAAAGTTTAAAGACGCTGCTGGAAATCAAAAGCGACGCTGGTGGTATCATCTCGGATCGGCCGTCAATGAACGGAGCATCCATTACTCGAAACTCGTCACAGCGACCAAGACCGGCTATACCGACGAATCGGGCTATACGATGGTGTTCTTGATGGAGCGGGATGGGAAACAATATGCCTTGGTGACGATGCAAGCCAAATCCGGGCAGACGTTCCCGACGATGCGTTCTGTCGAAAAAATCGCGTTCAATCTCACCACCGAGTGATTTAAGCAATCAAACGACGGTTTCTCTCTGTAAAGGGAGAAGCCGTCGTTTGCGTTTAAAGACATAAAATATGACGAGTTATATGACAAACAGATGACACAAAAGTGTCACACACATAACTAACTGTCAGAATATTTAAACTTTAATCATGAAAAATGTTGCGCTCACCCGTTGATACTATGCGCTTTAGAGCCGTTTTTATGAAAAGATGACAGTTTGCAATGATTTCCGTGGTCCGTTATGGTTAGTCACAAGTTCGCCTAGTCATTCAAGTTTGACTCATTTGTGTGAGACACACACATGATTGAACCGTGATTGATTGAATCGACACAATTGAAAGCAAACAGGAGGTAATCAAATGTTATGGCAAGAATGGGTATCCATCGCGCTTTACCTCGTGATGATGCTCCTCATCGGATACGTCGCTTATAAACGGACGACCGATTCATCAGATTATATGTTAGGTGGCCGCAAGATGGGGCCAGGTGTTACCGCCATGTCAGCCGGAGCTTCGGATATGAGTGGTTGGATGTTAATGGGACTTCCGGGCGCAATGTATGCCACGGGATTATCAGCGATTTGGTTAGCCGTTGGATTGGTCATCGGAGCTTACTTGAACTACTTGTTAGTCGCTCCCCGTCTACGTGTCTTCACAGAGATGGCAAATGACTCGATCACGATTCCTGACTTTTTAGAGAATCGGTTCCGAGATCACTCGAACTGGCTACGGATCCTGTCTGCATCCGTCATCATCATCTTCTTCACGTTCTATACGTCAGCCGGACTTGTCTCTGGCGGGAAGTTGTTTGAAAGCTCATTCGGGCTCGACTATCAGACAGGTGTCATCGTGACGATTAGCGTCGTCGCACTATATACACTGTTCGGCGGTTTCACAGCCGTCAGTTGGACGGACTTTGCGCAAGGTGTCATCATGTTCCTCGCTCTCGTCCTCGTCCCAGTCGTCGCCTTGACGGACGTCGGTGGTGTATCAAACGCCGTCGATACGGCTACGACAATCAATACCGAATTGTTCGACCTGTTTGAAGGAACGTCGACGCTCGGAATTATCGGTCTCCTCGCTTGGGGACTTGGGTACTTCGGTCAGCCACACATCATCGTCCGCTTTATGGCGATTCGTGATGTGAAATCATTGAAGACGGCACGCCGCATCGGTATGGGCTGGATGACAGTCTCAATCATCGGTGCTGTCATGACGGGACTTGTCGGAATCGCCTATTTCCGTGGTCAAGGGAATCCTCTCGCTGACCCGGAGACAGTGTTCATCCGCTTCTCAGAAGTGTTGTTCCACCCGTTCATCACTGGATTCTTGCTTGCTGCGATTTTGGCAGCGGTCATGTCGACAGTTTCGTCACAGCTTCTCGTGACATCGTCGGCATTGACAGAAGACTTCTATCGTAAGTTCTTCAATAAAGATGCCAGTGAGAAAACAATGGTCCTCGCCGGTCGAATCGGTGTCCTAACGGTCGGACTTGTCGCGACACTCATGTCGCTCAGCCCGTCGAACACGATTTTGACGCTCGTCGGTTATGCGTGGGCCGGATTCGGTTCAGCGTTCGGTCCAGCGATTCTCTTGTCGCTTTACTGGAACAAGATGACGCGCCAAGGTGCACTTGCCGGTATCCTCGTCGGTGCCATCACGGTCATCCTTTGGATCGTGACTGGACTCTCGGCCGTCATCTATGAGATGGTACCAGGCTTCTTCCTCAGTATGCTTGCTATCGTGCTCGTCAGCACGTTCACGAGCCAACGTGAGCAGAAACGGATCAACCGTGAATTCAGTGAAATGGAAGCTGAACTCGCCGTTGCGAAAAAAGAATAACATCAATCAAAAACGCGGGCCGAACGGCTCGCGTTTTTTGTTGCGCACGGTCGCGTATCCTTACTCTAACGCGGCTTATTTTATAAATGGCCGTGACAAAGGATTAAAGAAAAAACCACAGACATCTTGTCTGTGGTCTGAATAAATTACATCGCTCTCGCCATGAACCAAAGTTGAATGAAGAATGGCACGAGGACGAGCACGAGCATCGCGTTGCGCATCCGACGGTTCCGGTTCCAATAATACGCCATCAAGACGAACGGATGGAGCGCCGTCAGCTGGTAAGGGTTGAACCAGAACCAAGTGAGCAACAAGACGATAAAGAAATATAGAACCGAGCGCTGTCTCGTGGCACGCCATTCTCGCCACATATCGAACGCCCCTTTGAAGAACACAATAAATGTTACTACCCAAAATACCATCACAATCACACTATTCAATGATTAGACCACCTTCATGAGACATTTTCGATATAGAATCCGCCCCAGTAGATATGCCGATACGTGTACTCTTTTCCACTCTCTGCCGTGATGATAATCTCATCCTCTGTCAACACGAGCACGTGAACCGGAATCTCACCTTTTCGAAGCATCGGACTGAACAATTGGAACTGCTTGTTCAACCACTTCCGTTCTGTGAAGTCACGGTAATGGTGCAAGGCGAGCGATGGATGGACCAAGAACACACCGAGCACAAAGGCAATGGCTCCTGGCGATGCTGAGAGTTCAAGCAGTAAGGAGAAAACGAGGACGAGCGATAGCACCGCATAGCCGAATTCGAGTAACTCCATCAACGAAGCCCGGCTGGCAATCACGTACTGCATGACACGAAACGCCACATACAGCAACAGACTGACCGCCACATACTGGGAAAACGGGGCACTGCTCATCGAAACGTCTAGATAGAACAAGACCGGTAGTAACATAACCCACTTCCATAATTGTAAGGCGAGGTAAAACAATGTTTGATCGATGAAACGACGATTGTGTACGAGCCGTTGCATATCCATGTTTCCCACCTCCGATTAAAAGATGTGACCTTAACCGTATCATTCCCTGAATCAAAGAATGATAACAAGCATTTACACGTCAACCGGATATTTCTTTTCGTTCGATAAGCGTGGCGTTCAACAGCCCCCCGAGAAGGATGACCGAGGCCGCCAAATAGAACCAGATCAGCAAGATGATGAAAGCACCGAGTTGACCGTAAAACTGTTCATAGTTTGCATACTGTGAATAGTAGCTGAACACGTTCGAAACTGTCAAGATGCCGATGGTAGCAAACGCCGCCCCGGCCCAACTGTCACGGAATGTTCCGCGATGGCTCGGCAACCACTTATAGACGAGCAAGAAGACGC
Source organism: Exiguobacterium sp. s70 (assembly GCF_018618315.1). Classification (NCBI taxonomy): domain Bacteria; kingdom Bacillati; phylum Bacillota; class Bacilli; order Caryophanales; genus Exiguobacterium; species Exiguobacterium sp. s70. Next base: position 133,023 of record NZ_JACSLV010000004.1, on the reverse strand, counting down.
TGAACAGGACGAGCGTGCCGACAATCCAACGGAAATAGAACCAGATTTGAGCATATCTTTCGACGATGTCGTCGATAAAGATGATATGTGTCGCCAACTCCCGGAGCGCGGTCTCGATGACCGGGATGAGCAACGAGAACGGCAAGACGAACATGAGTGCGAGCGTCACGGCGATGTCTTGCAACACGCCCCGCCAGAACGCCTTGTTCCGAATCAGGCGATAGGCGTCATTGAGCGACCGGACGAGCGATTGGACCGCCATCGATGAGATCCAGAGCGCCGGCAAGATGCTGAGTGAGGCAATCCGCAACCGTGAATCATCAAAAATCGCCTCGATGTTCCCTTCCAGCAATCGATAGCTGGCTTCAGGCATGACCAGTGCGAGTGCGGAAATCACGTCCCCGCTCGAGAACGGCAGCCACCCGACAATCCCGAGTACGAACAGTAAGAACGGGAACGTCGACAGGATGAAATAATAGGCCAACATGGCGGCTTGGTCAAAAAATCGTTCGGCAAAAAATCGTTTGAATGTATGAAGGAATGGTTGTATCATTTCGTGCACTCTTTTCTATAATTTATTAAATAAATGCGGTATTTGAAATAAAAATCGATAAACGAAAGGCAAGAATGGCGCGACGCGTCCGATTCTTGCCCCGATCTTAACTGATGTTCTCTCGTTTCGCTTCCCACGCCTCGACATGTTCTTTTCCAGGTAAATCCACATCATCACGATTGAACACCGGATCACGTCCGGCCCGCTTCTGCGCCACGTAATCGTCGAGCAGCGCTTTGGCGACCTTACTGAGTCGGAAGATGGCATACATATTGACGAGCGCCATCAAGCCCATAAAGATATCGGCGATCGACCAGACCAACCCCGCCGATCGAACCGAGCCGAACAAGACCATCCCGACGACCGCGATCCGGTAGATGACCAGATACACTTTTCGTTCGGAGATGAATTCGATGTTCGTTTCCCCATAATAGTAATTCGCCAAAATCGAACTGAACGCGAACAATAGGATGGCGATCGTCATGAGTGTCGTCGCGAGCGGCCCGATTTCTGTCAAGAGCGCCTCTTGCGCCAACTCGATGCCTTGGAAGTCCTCTGAACCCGGTACTCCAGAGATGAGGACAATCATCGCCGTCGCCGTACAGATAAAGAGCGTATCGACGAAGACGCTGAGCGATTGAATCAAGCCTTGTTTGACCGGGTGGCTGACCTCCGCGGTCGCTGCCGCATTCGGTGCCGACCCCATCCCTGCCTCGTTCGAGAACAAGCCGCGGCGAATCCCTTGCAGGACGGCCGCACCGACTGCACCGCCGAGCAGTTGTCGGAAGCCGAGAATTCCTTCTGAGAAGATGGCCGAAAATACGGCCGGGATGGCCTCTAGGTTTGTGAACACGACCCAGAGGGCGAGCAGGATATAGCCGCCGGCCATAATCGGGACGATAATCCCCGACAACGTTGAAATCGAGCGAATCCCGCCGAAGATGACGACGGCCGTCACGAGAGCCAAGACGATGCCGACCCAGAGCGTATCGACTTCGAAGACGTTATTGATTGATAAAGCAATCGTATTGGCCTGAACCGAATTGAACGCGAAACCAAACGCGAACGTGATTAAAATCGCGAACACGATGCCGAGCCACCGTTGACCGAGTGCCCGCTCGATATAGTAGGCTGGTCCACCGCGCCACGCCTTCCCGTCGTGCACTTTATACACTTGGGCGAGCGTGCTCTCGACGAAGGCAGAAGCCGAACCGATCAAGGCGATGAGCCACATCCAGAAAACGGCGCCCGGTCCACCGAGTGCGATGGCCGTCGAGACGCCAGCGATATTCCCTGTCCCAACCCGTGCGGCCGTTCCGATGGCGAACGCCTGGAACGATGAAACTTGCCCTTTCTCGTGTTTGATCCCTTTGACGAACAGCAACTTGAACATCTCCGGCAACATGCGGAACTGGACGAATCCCATCCGGATGGTGAAATACAACCCTCCGGCAATCAAAACGAAAATGAGTACGTACGTCCATAACAGGTCGTTCACCTGCATGACGAGCTCACGAATATCCATGCGCATCCCCTCCTTTTACGGAGTTAATACCCGCTCGATGGGCCACAGAAACGACACGGTCAACGCGAAGCCTCTTCTAGTATGCGCTCACAGAGCGCGTGCGTCGTCAAACTGTCCTCTGCCCGCACCGAGTCATTCGGTTCACCTGCGAGGAGCTTCAGGAACTCGTCGAGCATGGTCGTGAAGCCGCGACGCGTCAAATTCGACTCCCACGGATTCAGTGCCCGCTCGAGCATGCCGTCACGGGTGAAATCATACACACGCTCAACGTCGCGCGACACCCGCTTCAGACGAGGCGACATCACTTCCATCACTTCTTCCGTACAGCCGTTGTCCCGGTTCATAATCCCGACCGCTTCGACCCCTCCGGCCGTGAATTGAATCTGGAGCTGTTTCAACGTCCCGGACTCATGGCGCGTCCGGACGGCCAAATTCTCGACAGGGGCGAGCCCTGTCAAATAGCGGAGCGTATCGACGACGTGGACGAAGTCTTCGATGATGAACTCACGCAGCGTCGCCGGTTGATACGTCCGATTCTTTTGAATCAAAATCAGATTCGGGTCGGACACTTCTTTTAAGGCAGCCGTCGCCGTCGCGAAACGGCGGTTGAACCCGGTGATGAGCTCGACGCCCTGCTCGGCAGCGAGGCGTACGAGCCGCTCCGTGTCCTCGAGCATGAACGTGACCGGCTTATCGATGAAGACGGGCACACCTTGCGCGAGCACGTAACCGACCTGGTCGGCATGAACGGATGTCGTCGAGTGAATCAACGCGCCGTCCATCGTCTCGAACGGGACGTCTTCGAGTGATGCATACTGACCGGCAAAACGATACTTCTCGACGAGTTGACCCGCTTTCGCCGCGTCTCTCGAGACGAGATAGACGTCAATCCCTTCTAAACCGGCATAGACCGGCAAATACGCCTTCTTCGCGACGTCCCCTAATCCAACAACGACAATCTTCATGTTTACATCTCTCCTCTTCCTAAGACTGAACAAAACCCCAAGGCGTGTGCCCGGGGTCAAAGGTACGTTTAATGGACCGCTACAATTTCAAAACTCGTAATCGGTTTACGAATCGCATCTGACACGATTTGATACAAGTCGGCCAATTGCTCGTTATCATGTAAATCGGGCGTCCGGTCGAGAACGACCTCACACGTCCGCGTCGTCTGCTCTTTGTCCTGGAACGCATATTCGATGGTATATGTCTGCATGATACGTCTCCTCTCAAGCGATGTATACGTATGTATAGCCTGAAACGAAACGATTGAAACGCCATAACCCGCTCGACCGCCGGACCGTTCCCATCCATTGTACCACTAGTCCCAACGGAGGCGCGTCATCGAATCGTGACAATTTCTGGCTCGTTTATGACAAGCACGACCGAAACACGTCCCAATCCGATTGCTTGTCAATCGTGTCGAAGATTCCTAGAATGAACAAGTATGCCTCACACATAGGAGACTTGAAATGAAATTAAACATTACTTATTTAGCATTCCCGCTCTCGATTCTGCTATTGGCAGGTTGTACGAGCGAAGAAGCCGGGACCACCACGGTGACGGACACCCCAGAACAGTCCGCCGTCGAGACGACGGCGCCACCCGAACCGCAGACAGAGGACCGCTTCACCGGTTATGACATGATCGAAGTCGAGGGTGGAGATTTGTCAGGTGAACGCGAGAGTAATGTCGTCGTCGATATCGGATACGGCGACCGCGAATATTGGGCGTTCACGAACGAGCACGGTCAACTCGTGAAAGTGATTGCGGACGAGATTGTGCTGCAGGATGACGACCGAGAAGACGTGACGTCGGATGGGCGATACTACGCTGACGAGGCGAAAGTGTCTGGGGTCGAACACCGCGACCTCGACGAAGGGCACGTCATCGCCGATTCGCTCGGCGGCGTCTCGAACGCCTTCAACATCACGCCCCAAAACAGCACGCTCAATCGCCACGGCGACCAGGCGTATATGGAGAGCGTGATCCGGAGCGCAGGCGGCGCGACCGACTTCGAGGCGCTCATCACATATCCGGATACGAATACTCATATCCCTTCACACTATGAGTACACATACACTGTCAAAGGAAATGTCGTTACCGACTCGTTCGACAACGTCAACCCGGATGAGGTGAATGAAGAACTTGGATTGACGGAGAGCGCACCATCGGCCACCGAAGCAAGCGGTGACGTCACGCGCGTCGATACGAACGGCAACGGCCAAGTGACGATTCAAGAGGCGAAGGACGCCGGCTTCACCATGCCGATCACGAGCGACCATTGGCTCTATCCGCATATGCGTGATAACGATGGCGACGGGATGGTTGGCGAGTGATCCAATATCTGAATCAAAAACGAGATGGTTGGCCGATGGGCCAATCATCTCGTTTTATGTACAATGCTTGAAGCTTCATCCAGTTGGTCGTGCGTGTAGGTCAACAACTCATGCCCGTCATAACGAAACGTATGGCGTCTAGGCATAGGATAGTCTAGCATCGGCTGTAAATACTGCTTCAAGTTGCTGATGATTCCCATATTGTCAGGATGAAGCACCCAGTCGATTTGCTTCCATTCCAAAATCCCTTCACGTGTCCTCTGTACCTTGTCAGCGGCTTCATGTTTCGTGACTTCCACGACGAACAGATGCATCCCGACCTGCTGTTCTCCGTGCAGGATGATCTCCCCTTTATACAGAGGATGCTCAATCTTATATCCGGTCTCTTCGAATACTTCTCGACAAACCGACGCTTCAACCGTCTCGCCCGACTCGATTTTCCCACCTACGCCGTTCCATAGCCCCATCGCTGGCGGCTTCTCACGATTCAACAGTAAGACTTCATTTTCTGATTTCAATAGACATAACGTATACCGATACATCGCCCTACCCCCTGCCTTGTCTCATTCAGTATGTTGTGACACTTGCATCCGCTTCTTTTCTGACCAATTAGCGAAAGACATCATTTGAAACGCAGCGGTCGGGTCCGTCTCAAGAAACGTGATCAGTTCGAGCGAATTCCCGTCCGGATCGTCGAAATAGATGGCGGCATGTGCGTGCGGGAAGTTCGGCAGGATTAACGGCTGCTCTGCAGACGTCATCTTGAAGGCGGTCCGTACTTCGATGTCCCGTTCATCGAGCCACTCCTTCACCGTTTCAAGGCTTTCGGGGTCGATTCGAAACGCCACGTGACGAATCGATGGATGGTACGGCACCTCGACGCAATCGCTCTCCCACAAACCGAGCCAACTCTCTCCTTCAATGATCCATAGAAACGCCAAGGACTCGTTTTGGAAGGCCAGCTTCATTCCGATTTTTTCATAAAACGGGATCGCCACCGTCAAATCACTTACAGGCAAGTGTGCCTCATATATACCTCTTATCATCCATTCTTCATCTCCCTATCTTAACCATATTATGAGTATAATCCTTATATATGGAAATGTAAGTTATAATAGCTTGAATATTGAACGGTAGAGCGGTGTTTAGGAAAGTGAGTGCTGTAATGTGTTAAAGGATGTGATTACGCAATGTTTAGAAACTTGTATGGCCATTCACTGCCGTCCGATTCCAGGAAGGCTATTCGAACGTCTCGTCGTAACGTATTAGAAGTACGGGAAGAACGCGCAATCGATTCTTGAACAGACGGACTTAGGACGGGCCATGCCCATTTATGAGGACTGGTCCGACTATCTGGCACATACATCCATTCCATCACCTACAAGGGCGAAAAAACCACGGCAAGCAAAAAAACTGCTCCTAGGAGCAGTTTTCGCTTGTCTTCAGTATCACAAACAAAAAGTGTGCAATGTGTGTGCAATGAAGACTTATTTCGTATCAGAAGTCGGCTCAGCTGAACGTCTCGGCGGACGTTTACCGAAGAACTGGTAGTATTGCGTCTCGATATTCCCGTTGTACAGCTTACGGCGTTTCGTCGCCGGACGGCCGTACGCTTTCTCGAAGTCCTCATAACTCGTCAACATATAGACGCTATAGCCCGGATACTTGGCGAACTGTTGGCCGATCCGCTCGTACAGGTCGATAATCTCTTCTTCGGTCTGCAACCGTTCGCCGTATGGCGGGTTGCCGATGATGACGCCGTACTCTTCTTTCGGCTTCAAGGCAGCCGCGTCACTGTGAACGAACGTGATGGCGTCACGGACGTCGGCGAGCTCGGCGTTATCCTTGGCGAGCTTGACCATGCGTGGGTCGAGGTCGATGCCGTAGATTTTGAGCGGTTTGTCCCACTCCGCTTTCTCGTTCGCTTCATTGATGGCATCATACCAGGCTTTCTTCGGTACACACGGCCAGTCTTGTGAGCAGAACTCACGGTTGAGACCAGGCGCGATGTTACGACCGATGAGCGCCGCCTCGATGGCGAGCGTCCCTGAACCGGTGAAGACGTCGTAGAACGGCATGTCTGGCTTCCAGTTCGTCAGCTGAATCATCGCCGCAGCCATCGTCTCTTTGAGCGGGGCCTGTGAGTGGAGCTCGCGGTAACCACGACGGTGAAGCGCGTCACCTGACGTGTCGATCGTGATCGTCGCCACATCTTTCAACAAGGCGACTTCAATCGGATAGTAGGCGCCCGTCTTCGGGAGCCACTCGCCCGGCTTATCGTATCCACGTTGCATCGCGTCGACGATCGCCTTCTCCGTGATTTTCTGACAGTCGCGGATCGAGAACAGCTTCGACTTGACCGAGCGGCCGTCGACGATGAATCGAGCGTCCCACGGCATGAGATCCGTCCAAGGCAATTCGACGACACCGTCAAACAGTTCCGTGAACGTCGTCGCTTTGAACTCGGCGACGACGAGCTTGACGCGGTCTGCCGTCCGGAGCCATAGGTTCAATCGCGGAATGTCTTCCATTTCTGCATCGATATAGACGCGTCCGTTCTCGACCTCACACGTGTAGCCGAGGTCGCGCACTTCTTTGGCGACGAGTGCTTCGATGCCCATCGCTGCGGTGGCAATCAGTTTTCGTTTTGCCATACTATCCCTACTTTCTATAAGTGTTACTCCTAAAATGGTCATGTAAAAAGGAGCTCAAGTAGGATTGCTTGAACTCCTGGTCAATGTTAAATGAGAGACTATGCTGCCCTGTAAGCCATGTTCTGTACTCCGGTGCTCATAACGGTCTCCCTGGCACGATGGAGTGACAATCATCTATCTGCGCCGATTGGCGCCTTCCGTCCCGTTCGGTTCCAGTCAGGAAGTTCCCCTACCATAGTTTGGGTTTCTCGCTCGTGGGGTTTACCTCGTTCCACTCTGAACGTTTCCGATCAGACTCCGTCACTGTGGCACTTTCAAGAAGCTTGCACCATATCCGAGGACTTAGGTGCTTCTTCTGCCGTCAACTTGCGTTGCCTACACTTATCTTTTCGTGTAGCACGATCACTACAGCCATCACAGGCTGTGCGAGCATGGACTTTCCTCAAGACTTGCGTCCCGCGATTGCCCAGACCTCATAGTCACTTTACCCATTGTAGCGGATAACCCGTGAAATGACAACCGAGAACCTGAACTTGATTTTCACCGGCGTCAGCGCTAAAATAAGGCGTGTTCCATTGAACAAGGAGGGATTTTGATGCGTCAAGATGCAAAAAACGGTTGGATTCAACGACTGACCTATGTGATTGAAATCGATGACATTAAAGCGCTCCACCCGAACAACGGCGTGTTCGCCTTCTACCGGAATAATCGACTCGTCCGAGGATTCGAGCCGTTTGACATTAAAGCACCGAATGAACTGTCCAAACGTCCGTATCACTTCGACCATCATAACTTGGCCCACTTACAGGAACGTTTTCCTGAATCGATTCCGACGTTCGACGCGTCGACTCAGACACGTCGCGGATGGAGCGAGGATGTCCGTGTCGGTCTCTGTGAGATTATTGTCGACGGGAAACTGAGTTTTGAACATATCGACGACAACGGCAACGTCTTAGAAGCGAACATTCGTTGGAGCGGTGAAGCCATCACGAAAGCATAAATCAACACCCGGAGCCAAGCGCTGGCTCCGGGTGTTTTTCATGTCGATTCCGCCGATTTGTCCGTCTCGGCTTGGACCGGTTGCGGCGCATACTTGACCGTCACCACTTTCTCAGAGACGTCGGTCGGTTTCAAGACGACCGTGTACGCAGCTCCCGTGTCGCTCCGGACCGGGAACTTGCCCGGTACGTGAAGCGCCTCATAGACGATTTTTTTGTTCGCATCGAGTACGGTGACGACCCCTTTTCGCGTCGTCGCCAATTCGAACGTGCCTCCGTCGGACGCTTTGACCGCAATCGCCGGCTTGACGGGATTCACGTATTTGAAGGACCGACTGGCCGTACGTTTATGTTTCCCATCCGTGACGACGGCTTGGAGTTTGTACGAGCCACTCGGCAGCCAATCGCCGCCGGCATACATCGTGAACATCGAATTCCCTGCCGACAGCGTCTTCACTTTACGGGTACCTTGATATAACGTATACGTCGTTTTCAAATTCGTTTTTTTCATGACCGTCAGTTTCGCTTCTTTGACGTAACGGCTCTTGAGCGTCGACGGCACCGAGAGCGTCACGGGACGCGGTGTCGTATCGAGGAGCCGCTTCGTGTTCAGCTCCGTATAAATCTTGCCGCTCGCCCGTGGCATCTTTTGAATCAAGGCGTCCACATCGGCCGGTGTCAAAAACGGATTGACCGATTTGACGAGCGCGAGACCCGACGACACCATCGGCGCGGCCATCGACGTCCCGTCCATATAGACGAAGCCGTTATTCAGGCCGAGCGACAAAATGTTCACCCCGGGGGCGACGATTTTGACTTGAGCGGCCATATTGCTGAAACCGGCGACGCGACGGTTCGCGTCAATCGCCCCGACCGCGATGACTTCTTTCATATTGGCCGGGAACGAGACGGTCTTCTCCCCGTCGTTTCCGGCCGAGGCGACGATGATGACCCCTTTGGCCCGGGCCCGGCGAATCGAATCGGCGAGGACTTGATCGTAATCTTGCCCGCCGAGCGACAGGTTGATGATGTTCGCCCCTTTCGCCACCGCCGTGTCGACCGCTTTGGCGACGGTCCAAGAATCCGTGTACTCCGAGTTTTTACCGTAGAAGACGTTATAAAAATGATAGCGTACGTTCGGAGCAAGTCCGGCCATCCCGAACTTGTTGTGACGGCCAGACATGATGCCGGCCGTATGCGTCCCATGATAATCGACGCTGTAAGGCCCTTTCATCGAATTGACGACACGAGGGACCTTGTATAGTTCTTTATGCCGCCGATCGGCCGACGAATCGATTAAAGCGATCACGATGTCTGAAGCGCCGCGCGTCGTGTTCCACGCCAGATCGGTGCCTGTTTGCTTGATATAGTATTGGTTCCCGACCCTCGGCTCGGCCACGATGTAACCGTGTTTCTCCAACACAACCGGTTTCGCCGCGTCCACCGACGCAGGCATGAGCAGCGCGAGCGCCGCCACGAGCATCATTTTTTTCATCGCCTACCGCTCCATTCCAAACTTCCTAAGATGCCCCCATTATCTCAAATTACGGAATCAATTTCCCTTTTTTTCGAAAAATAGATTGTGACATTTTTTCGACGCTCACCAATAGTTCGGTTCGTCAGGCTCATCCATCTCATAGTCGACAATCTTTCCGATGGTCAAATACGTATAATAACGCGCCAGTTCCGTCCGATACGGATCGGGTGTAAATCCGTCGAGGTCCTCACCGAGCGGAGATCCATCAATCGTCTCGAACTGTTGACAGAAAAACGATTCCGTCTCTGTGTCCCAGACGATATTGTCGCCGATATATCCACTACCGAACCGAATATAGTCGATGATAGAAGGGACGATCACCTCGGCCGGGAGCCGTTCACTCATCCGGCCGACCAGTTCATAGCGGTCTCGGTCGACATAGTCGGCCTGATCGAGGGACGTACATTTCAATACTTCCTTGTTGATTTCAATCAACACGACATAATCCCCCGGTTCTATCGATAGCTTCATCTCATCACCTCATCTCAACATCCGCATAGCTCTATCATATTCAAGTATTCGCAATCAATCCACGAAATCCTGTATGCCTGTAAAATTTTCCATCTGGTTGATTCATACAACATGTCGAAATTTGTTTTTGGTATACTAAATGATATGAATGCAAGAAAGGAAGTGCAACATGGCCAAACGTCCTCTGACCCCTCGCGAGAGTGAATTGATTGCCACCGCCCTGTTCGTCGTCGGACACGTCCCATACGTCGGGCATATCGACCGGCTCGAATCAATCACGCTAAGAGATATCGCCGATGATTATTTGAGTGGAAAAAATTCCGTCACCGACGCCGTCGAGGCGCTCGATCAATACATTTTCGTCCGCCGGCATCGCTTTAAAAATGTCACACCGAACAATCTGTGGACGCTCGACGACAAGACCGAACAAGAAGCGCTCCGCTACATCGTCCGACGTCCGGAACTGAAAAAAGGCGAGACGCTCAACAAACAGAACCAACCGTTCACGGTCGGTCAGGACATCGAGTTCAAAGTCGATAAGCAACTCGACCGTGGCCAGTTCCGAATTTACATCGGCAAACTGAACGGTTACACGGTCAAAGCCCAGTCGAAAGACAAAGACAAGCTCAAGACGGTCAAAGGATGGATCACCCACCTCGACCGCAAGGACCGTCTCGTCTTCGTCAATATCTCCGAATTCGGACGTGAGCCGATCGAGTCAGAAGCCAAGGCGCGACTCGAGGCAATGAGTGCCGGACTGCTCGGCTGGTTCGCGACGGCCACGTTACCGTCCGAGGCGGAGGCACAGACGGCCAAGCAGATGATTGCCACGTTGCAGCGTCGGGACCAACCGTATTGGTTCACGTTGACCGTCGCAATGAACCATCCGAAACCCGAGCACGTCAAGCGCTGGGGAACGGTCGTCAACCTGCTCGTCAAAGCGAGCGCGGGCGATACGACCGCGCTCGAGACGCTCGAGGCCCAAGAAGACAAGTACTTCAAAGATGCCTTCCTGCGGGCGCTCCGGGCGCTACACAAAGAACTGACCAAAGCGACATAACGGCCAGGTGACCTGACATGGGTCACCTGTTTTCGATGTCCTTCATGAGAAAGGAAGAGAGTCATGCACGTACTGATTGTTGAAGACGACCTGGCCATCCTGCATCTGATTGAAACGACGTTACAGCGGGCCGGTCACACCGTCACCACGGCCATGGACGGAAACGTCGCCGAGCGACTGTTTTTAGAGCGACCTGCAGATGCTGCCGTGATTGACATCCTGTTGCCGGGCCAAGACGGGCGAACGCTCTGTTCCCGGCTGAAGCGATTGACGGATATTCCGGTCATCCTATTGACCGCCCTCGGGGAATGGGAGGAGAAACGGAGCGGTTTTGAGCACGGGGCCGACGATTACATGACGAAACCGTTCATTCCAGAAGAACTGCTTTTCCGGCTCCAAGCCGTCGCGAAACGTTACGCCAAGAATGCGGCCACGGTCGTCACTGCCGGACCGCTCAAACTCGACTTGCGTGATTATCGGCTCGAACTTCATGAGGAGACGATCCACTTGCCGAAAAAAGAGTTCGAACTGCTCTATCAGTTGGCTGCGTTTCCAAGTCGTGTGTTCACCCGTGATGAATTGATTGAGCAAGTATGGGGCCTCGAGTTCGAAGGCGACGACCGGACGATCGACGTCCACATCAAGCGATTGCGGGCTCGCCTCCGTGACGAAGGCAACATGATTCGGACGGTGCGAGGCGTCGGGTATACGCTCGAGGTGACGCCATGAAGACGCTATACACGCGGATCGTCTTGACCGTGTTTATGATTTTATTGTTGTCGGGCGCCATCGCGCTGCTCGTCAGCAACGTCGCCTACTACGTGTGGTGGCAACCGTCCTATAGCGACAAGACCGAACAGACGGCTGAAGCCGCGAAAGCGTACTTCGAGGCCCATACCAATGGTGAGACGTCCACATTTTATACACTGCTCGCTCAGACCGGCTATCAGTTGTTCGTCGTACGACCGGACGATTCGATTGAACGCTATGGCGGAGCGTTCCGGGATGAGCGGCTCGACACCGACGTCATCGCCTCCGTCCGGTCCGGTGAAACCTACGTCGGGATGCACACCTATCCGTTCCACTTGTTTTTGCTCGGACTGTTCGACAACGAGGTCGTCAATACGTATGGGTTTAGCATCGATGGTGAGGATGCCGTCTTCATCCGTCCCGATTTGAGTGCCCAAATCCGCGAGCTGCATTTATTCGTCGGGTTGTTCTTCGCCTTGTTGACCGGGCTCGCCTTCATCTTGATTGCCTTGTCGACGAGTCAACTCGTCCGCCCGTTGCGGACGTTGACCGCTGCGACCGATTCGGTCGCATCCGGGGGTCGGCCGAGCGACCTCCCGCTCGAGCGCAACGATGAGATCGGCACGCTCTCCCGTCGCTTCAACGATATGGTCGACTCGCTTGAAAAATCGGAAGGCGAGCGCAGACGGTTTGTCTCGAGCGTCTCCCATGAGTTCCAGACCCCGCTCACTTCCATCAAAGGCTACGCCTCGGAACTCGTCGCGACGACCGACGGTGACGCGAAAGCGCATGCCGCCATCATTCGAGACGAGGCTTCGCGCCTGTCCGATCTGACGAGACAGTTACTGCTCCTCGCCCGGCTCGACGAGGCCAACGTGTCGTTAACGACACCGGTCGATGTGCGTGCGTCCATCGAGGATGTCATCCGGCGGCACACGTTCCAACTCGACGAGAAAGGGATCGCCGTTGCCACAGAACTCGATTCGACGCTCATCGTGACCGGTGACCCGCTATTGCTGGCACAAGTGTGGTCCAACTTGCTGACGAACGCGATTCACGCTTCTGCAGACGGTGGCCTCATCACCATCAAGGCGTATCAAGGCGAACGCCCGACCGTCTCGATTCAAGACGTTGGTGTCGGCATGGATGAAGCAACGAAGGCACGGCTATTCGAGCGTTTCTATAAAGGCGACGCCTCACGATCCGGACGAGGCACCGGGCTCGGCCTCGCCATCGCCCGAGATATCGTCCACCTTCACGGCGGCACGTTGACGGTCGAATCTCAGCTCGGGGCGGGTACCGTCTTTTACGTCACGTTGTAGTCATGTTCATATTCCGTTCATCTTGGTCGGTTATGCTTCCTTCATCGCTATGAAGGAGGCTTTTTTTATGAACTTAGGATTAAAAGAGATGTGGCGGCAAAAACGAAAATTTTCGCTCATCTTCGTAATCACGCTACTCATCGTCTTGTTGTCGACATTGATCACCGGACTCGCGGACGGTCTGGCTTATGATAACGGGGCCACCTTGCGTGAACTCGATATCGAGACGTTTCAACTGGCCGATGATGCCGACGGGCAATTGACCCGCTCATTCATCGAACTACCGACACCCGATGCGCTCACCCCGCTCGGCGTCAAATCGATGACGCTCGTCCATGGAACGAAAAAACAGGATGCCACATTATTCACACTGCCGAAAGATTCCACAATCGGGCCCGAGCTTGACCTCGCTGTCGGGGACGTGCTCGTCGACCCAAGTTTTCTCGGTGACGTCGAAATCGGAGACACGGTTCGCGATTTTGCATCCGGGTATGCATTCACCATCGTCGGGACGACGGACGGTCGCTATAGCCACGCCCCGGTCATCTGGGCAACAGAGGACACGTGGGAAGCGTTCCAGACGGCTAGCGGTCAGCCCGCCTACGTCTCGGCCTGGCTCGGGAAGGCTGACACCTCACTCGCTACGATGACGAAACAAGACGTCGTTGAGGCCGTCCCTGGGTATACGGCAGAACAAGGCACATTCACGATGATGCGCGGCTTCTTGCTGTTCATCGGCGCATTCATCTTGACCGCTTTCTTTTATATGTTGACACTCCAAAAGCTCCCGGAGCTCGGGATTTTGAAAGCAATCGGGATTCGTCCCCGTGTGATCGGCACGGCTCTCGTCATCCAGGTCATGGCCACGGTGCTCACGGCGAGCCTGCTAGCCACGGTGCTGACAGGGTTCACCGGCACGTTCGTCCCAGACGCCATCCCGTTCCGGTTCGACTTGGGCAACGTGCTCGCATATGGTGCGGTCATGGCCGTCCTCTCACTCATCGGGACGTTGTTGCCGCTTTGGAAATTGCGCCGGCTTGACGCCGCCGACGCGCTAGGAGGAATTGGACAATGAAATTGACGAATATTTGCCACACGTATGATGGACAACCCATTTTGCGTGGCATCGATTTACAGGTCGAGCCCGGGGAATGTATCGGCATCATCGGACCGAGCGGTAGCGGGAAGAGCACGCTGCTCCAAATTCTTGGTTTATTGAAACGACCTGACGTCGGGCTCATCGAGCTCGAGGGACGGGAGTTGCTCGCTGCGAGTGAAGAAGAACGACGCTTGCTTCGCTTGAATGAAATCGGCTTCGTGTTTCAGCAGGCCCACCTCGTTCCATATTTGACGGTTCGAGAACAACTCGAGCTCGTCCAGGCCGAAAGCGAATCTAAACAAGACCCGCTCCACCTGCTCGACGTCCTCGGTCTGAGTCATCGCCTCAATCAACTGCCGAAACACTTGTCGGGCGGCGAACGGCAGCGCGTCGCCGTTGCCCGAGCCCTCATCAATCGGCCTCGACTCTTGTTGGCCGATGAACCGACGGCGAGCCTCGATTTCGAGAACGGGCGCCGGGTCATGGAGTTGCTCGTCGCCGAGGCGCGTAATCACGGACGTCGAGTCCTCGTCATCACTCACGATGAACGCATGCTAGACGTCTGCGACCGGGTCCTATTGCTTCAGGACGGTCAGCTTCAACCCTCGCCCCGACATTAAAAAAAGGGAAGACCGCGTCCATCGCGGCCTTCCCTTTTTGTTGTTCAAGGTTTGTCACATGGCGTGCACGCGAGCCGGCAGCTCGACCCACTCGCCCGATAGATGGCCCAAATGATGCGTCAGCCAAGCGTTGAAACCGATGACGAGCGTCAATCGACCCGCTTCATCGATGCCCGCCGAGACGACACGAATCAATCTCTCCTCGATATGTTGCGAGACGAGAGTGATGCGGGCGAGTGCGAGTACGGACCGGACGATTTCATCGGCCGACACGTCAATGGAAACGGCGATGTCCGGGACCGATAATTCGATTGCCTGCCCAGGCCGACATAAGTAGCGGTCAATTAACACGTCCAAGACGATTCCATGTTGCCGTTCCCCGCTCGTCGGAGCGCGATAAAACGTCACTCCCTCAGTCGTCGTATAATCCGTCTGTCCCATCAAACATGCCTGTAAAAATTGATACATCGCCTGTCGCTCCATTGGTTCATATCCTCCCACTTGGTGACTATTCGCTACCATCATATGTGGCAACTCTATTCGGCACAATGTGTCTTATCTAACATAAGCCTTGGCGTTCCGTCATTGAAAACACACCATGATCCATATGGCGCGTGAATTGGGAACGCGTTTTCGGGTACAATAATGGGGAAAGGAGCGGTTCATATGCAGAAGAGATGGAAGGTTGGACTCGCAACATTATTCACTGGCTATTATGCCATCAGCTACTATGCGTTCAAACGCATGACACGAGGGAAACGCAAGACGCCCGAGATGCTGTTGGCCCCCTACACGAAGGAAGATCAATCCTTTTATCACGACGTGCCGTTTGAGCACGTCTCGCTCCGCTCGCAAGACGGATATCGCCTCTATGGGCGTGTCTACCGAAACGAAGGCTCATCGAAGTGGATCGTCTTCGTGCACGGCTATACGGCGTCCCACAGCTTCATGGCCCCGCATTTGGCGATGTTCCATCGCCTCGGCTACAATCTGCTCGCCGTCGATTTGCGGTCCCACGGCGAATCCGAGGGCGTGTACGCCTCGTACGGCTATCATGAGAAACATGACATCGTGGATTGGGTCGACTGGTTGCGGGTTAATGAATCCGTCTCCGAGGTCGGGCTGCATGGCGTGTCGATGGGCGCCGCCTCGATTTTACAGGCCGGTCCATTGACAGATGTCGATTTTTTGATTGCCGAGTGCCCGTTCGATGACATGAGACAACTCATGCGCCATCAGTTGAACGTCTTACACCGACTGCCTGGTGATTTGTTGTTGCCGGGAATCAATTACTTCCTTTGGACGCGAGCCGGATTCCGGATGCACCAAGTCCGACCGAAACGAGCGCTCGCGGCAATCGATGTGCCGGTCTTGTTCATCCATGGGACAGAGGACGATTTCGTCCCGACCTGGATGTCCGTCGAGATGAATGCGCTCAACCGCAAAAATGAGATCGCCCTCATCCACGGCGCGGAACATACGAACTGTATTTTGAAAGACCAGCCCGCGTATGAGGCGGCCGTCAGTCAGTTTCTGAATCGACGACGTGAATCGGTCCAGCAATAAGATCGAGCAAGGCATGAACGACCATCACCGGCCAGAGGATACCCATCGCCACATATAAATAACCGAGCCCCCACCCGACGAGACCGGTCACGAGGATGCCTCGGACACCTTGATAAGCGTGGGCCAACCCGAATAACGCTCCGCCGATCAAGGCGAGCATCGGGGGCGAGACGTCCACCCACAATGTGACCGTGTAGAGCAGCACGCCACGGAAGATGAACTCTTCGGTCACTCCAGCCGTCCAAGACACGGCGCCCCACGCTCTCGCCTCCTGAATCGTCTGAGGCAACAGCAACCGTTCAATCTCGAGCTCATAATATGGCCGTAACCGGCGCCGCAAACCCGGAGACGTTTTCACGAGCAGATAGAACGCGATCAATGCGGAGATGAGGACGCTCGTCAAAAAGAAGAACTGCCAGGCGCGCAAATCCCCCTCGGCCGGGGCGAAGCCGAGCCCGACCGCTTCAGGCGGGACCTGGAACAAAAAGACGAGGGCGAGCAACAGCAAACAGAGCCCCCACGCCGATTTGATGGTCTGATCGTACACGCGGCTTCGTCCGAGCGTTTCAATCATCGGTTTCATCAACCGGGCGTTGAACAATTGGACAATCAATAAATACACGAGAATGATGGTAAAGACGGCCTGTTCGAGCATGGATATCCACTCCTGTCCTTCCTGTTAGCTATATGCTACACTATTCGGGTATTGTCTAGAAAGCTAGGAGGCGGAATCTTGAAACGATTGATTTTGCGACTGACCGGTCTCTTGCTTGTGATCGTGCTGTGCCTCGGCGCAATCGGCTGGTTTGGTCAACATGATAAAGTGAACAACGCCCTTTTCCGGGCCTATTACGGGGATCATGGCATCCCCGCCGTCCATCGTGACGTTTATGAGGATGCGGCGGCGACCTATGACGTCGATTGGCGACTCCTCGCCGCGGTCCATCGCGTCGAGACGATTTTCTCCCATAGCTCATCGATGCGTTCATCGGTCGGGGCGATCGGTCCGTTCCAATTCATGCCGCGGACGTGGCTTGGTTGGCAGTACGACACCGACGACCAAAAAGGAGATGTCCCCGAGGATGAAGTCGATTTGACAGACCTCGCCCTCATCGAACAGTATGGCGGTCTCGGACGGGACGGCAACAATGACGGTCAGGCCGACCCGCACAGTCTCGTCGATTCGGCCCATACGGCTGCATATTATTTGAGTGAGCACGGTGGGACGACGGCAGACTCGACTGATTCGATTCGGAACGCCATCTTCGAGTACAACCGAAGTGAGCAGTATGTCAACGATGTGATGTCGTTTTATGAGTCATATCAAACTGACGTGTCTTATTTACCAGATGACAAGGCGTCGGCGACGCAACAAGTCGCCCGCTATACGATTCGCTATTTGGAATGGTTCGCCGGCTGGGTCTGACCTGGCACTATTTGAGCAAAAGTGAGGAAACATTATGAACACCCATATCGAGGAAGTGACGATTCGCGTCAAGTCGGTCTTCAATGAGGACAAGACAAAACGATATATGCGAACGTACGAATTCACAGATGTCGTCGACGGCGTCATCTGTGCCGTCATCATCTACTCACCCCGGATGAGTGATGCCTTTTTGTCTGGCACGACCACGCAGCGGGCGTATATGCTCATGCGTAACCATCTCGATCAACCGATCCGTGAGATGCGCGTCATCAGTCTCGTCCCGACACTCGCCATCAATGACAATCTGCCTTACGTCGAGTCACAGCTTGACGAGGTCAACTTTCATTACGTGGAGGAAACGCTCGACGAGGTCGAGGCGACCGGCGGGATGGTGATCGTCGGCTGGGGCTCTCCAGGACGCTTGATGCACCATGCGACTCCGTATAAGACGCTTTTCGCCGACCACGAGGCTCATATGTTCTGTATCGGTACGACGACCAAAGGCGAGCCGCAACAGATTCGTATGGCCAACGAGAACACGGTGCTCGAGGCGTTCAATAACGAATCGGTCAAACCGAAGTTTAGAATCGTGAAAGAAACGAAACAAGACGACTCCGAGTGAGTCGTCTTGTTTCGTTTATATGCCAATCCATACGCTCACTCCGAACAATACAATCAAGAGCGACGCCAACAAAAAGTCGTACCGAGTGATGGCGACGACTTCATACGTCGCTCGTGGTTCGCCCGTGAACCCGCGTGCCTCCATCGAGAACGCGATGCGTTCCGCTTGTCGGATTGATCCGGCCAGAAGCGGGATGATTAAATTCGGAACGTGCCGAATGTGATCGAGTCGCGTCTCTAAACGAACGCCTCGCAAAGCATGCGTTTCATACAGCTGCATCAGTTCATGCTTCAAAATCGGAAAGAAACGAAAGCCGACGAAGACACTGTAAGCGATTTTAGGCGACAACTTCCCTTGTTGCATCAAGCTGTAGACGAACCGTTTGGGATCCGTCGTCAGTGTGAACAGGAGCGACAACGCGGTGAATGCTAATACCCGTAAGGAGAGCGTCGCTGCTAGTATCACATTCTCGACGGTGACGTCGTCGCCGAACAGCGTGAACATGACCTCCCCGCCCGTCTCTTTTCCAAAGACGAGCGTCGTCCACAATGTCCCGAGCGCGGTGAATAAAAACGGAATCATGAATAGCCCCCACCGCTTCCAGTTCACGTTAGAAAAAAGAATTTGAAGTATAAGCGTTCCGATGAATACCGCAAGCGGCGTCCATGGATTGTACATAAAGGCGAGACCGAACATGAGCAACGTGACGGTCATAAATTTGATCGTCGGGTTCATCTCTTGAAACGTCATCACGATTCCTCCAGCAATAAACCGTGAGCTTGTAGTAGCTCTGTCTCATTCCAGAGCGATGCATCATATGGCCCACTCAAGTAACCTTCATGCATCAAGTAATAGGTGTTCGCGATTCGGGCGAAACTAAGGTCGTGTGTCACAAACAGAACCGCCTGGCCGGCCCTGATTCGTTCAACCATCAATTCATAAAGCGCACGAAGCGATACCTCATCTTGTCCAGCAGTCGGTTCATCGAACGCGATGAGCCGTTTATTCGAGAGCATCATCACGCCGATGGCGAGCCTTCGTTTTTGCCCGTGACTAAGCGAGAGTGGGTGGTCGTTACGAAACGGTCCAAGCCCGAGCCGGTTCATGATGTCCCCAATCGGACGATTATGGCCATATGCGAGCTCACGTGACACATCACTCGTGATAAACAGATGAGCCGGAGATTGTGGGACGAGTCCGACTTCTTGATGTTCGCGGGCAAGGCTCTTGAGCCAAGTCGATTTGCCACTGCCGTTTCGACCGAGTACGGCAATGAGATCACCCTCGGCGACGGTCAGCTTGCTCGCTGCTAAATTGAATGTTTTTTTGTTTAATTGCGGTACGTGAAATAAAAAATCATCTCCTTTTGTCACCTCAACCGGAGAGAACGTATAATCCGGGCGGGCAACGAACGGTCCATCATAGTTGATGCGTCCGTTCACTAGTTCCACTTCTCTGTCGAAGAACCCGCCCCATAGGAAGGGTCGATGTTCGATGACGACAACGTTTACCGTCTGTGCGACGTTGTCGAGCCACTGAACGAAACGGGTTGATGTCTCGGGATCAAGGTGCGCGAGCGGCTCATCGAGCAGTAGCCATTCTGGCTTCCCGATCAAGGCGCAGGCGACAGCGATTTGTTGCTTTTCTCCACCTGAAAGGTCATGAATGACTCGGTCACGATAATCGGTCAACTGCAATTCCGCTAAAATCGTGGCCACACGCGTCATCATCTCGTCCCTCGCCACGGCAAAATTTTCGAGTGTGAAAATCAATTCCTCCTCGACCGTCTGCATGACGAACTGACTGTCAGGATCTTGAAACACCGTTCCGACACGACGATTCACCTCACCAGCTGCATACGTATCATAAGAGCGGTCAAACAAATATAGTTTGCCCGTCACGATTCCATCGCAGTTCTCTGGATACAGACGATTCAACAAAGAGAACAATGTCGATTTCCCCGACCCGCTCGCCCCTGTGATGAGAGTCCTCCCAGCAGTTAATTGAAGCGTGATGTCCGTCAATACTTTGCTCTGTTTTTCCGGATAGCGGAATGACAGCTGTTCTGCCTCAACCATGCACACGTCCCTGACGCGCGATGGCATACCCTTCGAGCGCACCCGTCCGAAGCAACAAGTCGCTTAAAATCTTACCTCCCAGACCGGCAATGAGCATCCCGCTCGTCGCTCGTAACGCGAACATCGTCGCCACGTATGTCGGACTGAGGGCAGCGAGTCCACCCATGACGTACGTATACGCGAAACTAGTCGCAGCTGCACCAAATCCGGCCAGCATGAGCACCCAAAGGTCATATCGCTTGTAGCTCGTGACCGCAAACGCCGCTTCAGCACCAAGTCCTTGAATGATCCCGACTAAAATAATACGAGGTCCAATCGCGTTACCAATCATCATCTCAATCGTCGCCGCAAGCACTTCGGACAAGAATGCGGCGCCAGGTCGGCGGATGATATAAGCCGCAATAATCGAGACGATGAACCAAATCCCAAAAATCCATTCGTACGCGATCGGTCCAATCAAGCCAGCCCATAGATTCCCGACATGTACGAACGCCAAATAGACGACAGCGAACACGACCGATAAAATGGCCAACAAGACGATTTCTTTTAACTTCCACGACTTAAGCATGCTGCTGTCCCTCGTGTGACGGGCTGTTCACGCTGAACGTGACCGTCATGACGACGTGGCTCGTCTTCGCACGGACGCGGTCGAACGTCGCCTCGTAAAATGAAAACACCGGTTCGATGTCGCCGTGAATACCCGAGGCGTAATGCATCGAGTCATTGAAAACGCCACGCTCTTTCGCAAAGGCAATTTCTTCGTAGATGATGTCCATATACTTCGCGTCCCCGAGCGGATAGAGGGCGAACTGGGAAGAGACGTACTGGGTCGATACCGGACCATTCACAGGATCAGTCGTCACGTCGAGCAGATTGTCTCCTGCCGTGTCGCCTGGGCACCCGACCGAGAACGTCCCGCTCATCGACACATGTTCCCCGGTCTTCGTTGCATGTGACAAGACGGCTTTGGCCACGTCGAACACATGCTGACTGCGTCCCCGGATGACCGTCGAGACGTCATCGGTATGCCGCCAAACGTTTTGCAAGTTCGTCTCTTTCAATGCCCCTTTGATGACACTCACAAAATCAGATGTCATTGGACTCAGCGTAAAGCGGAATCCGACGATCGGACTCGTACCACATTGGTTGTTCATGTTCTATTCCCCCTTATTGTATGTACACAAAAAAGCCGCATCCATGAGAATGCGGCCACTCGTCCAATGTAATAATCCATTAGAAAAAGTGCCACACTTCCTCACGCCGGTATTACCCGGATCGAGTCATAAGGGATTGGAGTCATGCTCACATCTCAGCCGAAGCACCCCTAGTGTAGTCCAATGTATGCGGTTATCTATGCAACGAGAAGTATAGACGACCGCTCCGAATTTGTAAACGGTTTATGTGAAAGTCACGATACCGTTCCCCGGAAGCGTGTCCTGCAACGTCGTCCAATCGAGCGCCATCTCCTCATCCGTCAACAAACACGCGTCGAGTCCGGCCTCGATGACCGCACGCTCCATCCGCTGCCCGATCAAGACGAGCTCCGTCTGACGGTCCCCGTACGGCTCGACGTAGTCGGCGGCGAGCTCAGGTTCTGCCGTGAACATGAGACTCCGCTCTTCCTCCGGCAGCGTCGCGAGCCAACGTCCCGCGTGTTCGAGCGTCGAGGCGTACCCCGCTTGCGAGAACAGGCAAGCGATGTCGTTCCGGGAGGCGATCCATAAGAAACCTTTGGCGCGGACGACTTGATCCGGGAACGCCTCGATCCAGGCGTGGAGCCGCTCCGGATGAAACGGACGGCGGCGGCGATAGACGAACGAACTGATGCCGTATTCCTCCGTCTCTGGTGTGTGTGTCTCGGCCTCTAGTTCTTGAATCCAGCCGGCGGCGTGCATCGCCTCCTCGAAATCGAACAGATTGACGTCCAACAGCTCCGTCAATTCCACATTCGCGTAAACTGACGTCAACAGTTTGGCGGTTGGATTGAGCGCATTCAACAGCCCGGCCATCTCACCGAGTTCCGTCTCGGTCACGCGGTCCGCCTTGTTCAAGACGATGATGTCCGCGAACTCGATTTGGTCGACGAGCAGGTCGACGACTTCGCGGACGTCCGTCTCATCGATGGCCTGCTTGCGTTCATGGAGCGACTCGCCCGAATTGAAATCTTTCAAGAACCGATACGCATCGACGACCGTCACCATCGCATCGATATAGACACGGCTCGTCAAGTCGATGCCAAGGGCGTCATCGGCGTATGTAAACGTTTGGGCGACTGGAATCGGTTCTGAGATGCCAGATGACTCGATGATAATCCCGTCGAGCTCACGGTCGTTCGTGATCTCCTGCACCGCTTCGAGCAGGTCTTCACGGAGCGTGCAACAGATGCAGCCGTTCGATAGCTCGACCAATTTTTCGTCCGTCCGCGAGAAACCGTTCTGCTCGATCAATCGTTCGTCGATGTTCAACTCGCTCATGTCGTTGACGATGACCGCATAT
Source organism: Exiguobacterium sp. s70 (assembly GCF_018618315.1). Lineage (NCBI taxonomy): Bacteria > Bacillati > Bacillota > Bacilli > Caryophanales > Exiguobacterium > Exiguobacterium sp. s70. The sequence goes on along the minus strand of NZ_JACSLV010000004.1, from coordinate 109,907 downwards.
TTCTTGCCGGACCGATTGTTCAACAGATGATTCATCAACGTTGTCTTGCCGCTCCCTAAATAACCGGACAGCACCGTGATTGGAATTCGTTTCATATATCCCCACTCCTAAATCGTAATCATTACTTTTTAGATAATGACGGGTCACCTTTGTCTTGTCAAGAAAAAAAAACACGCCCGTTCCCGGACGTGTTCCTTTCCCTATTCTTCCAACGCCTTGCGTTCCGCCTCGGAGCGGGGATACGTGTTCGCTTGCCACTCGGCCCGATAAATCGAATCGAGCTGCGTCAGACCGACCTCATCCTCATCCTTATCGGCATCGACACTCGGGGCCTCATCCCAGCGCGGATTCAAATACGTGTGGTCGTCTTCCCGGTTCGCATCCAATAGTTTTTGGATCCCGACCCGGGCCACTGCCGCGAGTGCCAAACCGATGCCTGCACGAACGAGCAATCGCTTCACCATCTCTTTACCTCCTTATCGTCCAAACCGATAGAGCGGCATCCCTTTCACGTCTGTATCAATTTTAAAGACCGACCCTGCGTCCGGATGGGCTTTGAGTGCCTCGTCATCCATCCCTTCACGAGCCGTCGTGATGGCGAGTTGGTTCAAGTCGTCGCCGACAAAACAACACGACGTGACGTTCGGGGCCGGCACGAGCACTTCGAGCACTTTTTCACCCGTCTTCGGGTTCCAGCGCGAGACACGGCCGCCGGCAAAGTGTGCAATCCATAAGAACCCTTCCTCATCGGACGTCATGCCGTCCGGGAATCCTTCCTCGACGGTAAAATCGATGATAGCCTCCCCTTCGCCGAGCGTCCCCGTCTTCAAGTCAAAGGCGTATTTACGGACCGTCTCGGTCGGTGTATCGATATGATAGAACGTCGAATGGTCGGGTGACCATGTCAGTCCGTTCGATAATGTCAACTCGCTCAACATGACCTCGGTCGTGCCGTCGCGATTCAGGCGGTATAGCGTCGCTTGTTCCGCCTCGTCTTCAAGATGGAGCGTGCCGGCGAAGATGCGTCCGTACGGGTCGGCTTTGCCGTCATTGAAGCGGAGCTTTCCTTCCGGGTCGTCGAGTTCGACGATTTTATCGAGCTCTTTTGACGTCTCGTCCCACTCATAAATCCCGTCTTTCAAGCCGACGACGACGCCGTCCGTCACTTTCGGGACCGCGAACCCGATCTGTTGTCCCATATCGAACGACGACAATTCATCTTCCTTCTCATCGTACCACCAAAGTGTATGTCCCTCGATATCGACCCAATAGAAGCGTTTCAGTTCCGCATCCCAACACGGGCCTTCCCCAAGCGTATTTCGAACTCGAATCCATAACGCAGCGTTTACTGTCTCCATTGAATTGCCTCCACTCTCTACATTGATTTCAAGTGACTATTCCCTGAGGGGGCAATCTCTATTCAACATTTCCCAAAATAGCAACCGCTCGGAAGAAAAATATTGAACCGGGCCGGCATCCTTCTAGGGCAGAAGACAAAAAAACTCCTTGAATCATGAGATTCAAGGAGTCTCTGTCATTTTGCGCCTTCGACATTCATATGCTTGCTGCGCAACTGGCCACAGGCCGCATCGATATCAGTCCCGTGCTCGAGACGGACACCGGTATTGATGCCCCGCTTCTTCAAGACGTCATAAAACGCCATGATGTCCTCAGACGTGCTCCGCTCATACTGAATATGCTCGTTGACCGGATTGTACGGAATCAAGTTGACGTATGACTTGTCTTTAATATCGTCAATCAAGTCGGCGAGTTCCTCGGCGTGCTCCGGCAAATCGTTCACTTTCGATAAGAGAATATATTCGAACGTGATGCGTTTGTTCGTCTTCTCGACGTAATAACGGATGGCCGGCATGAGCTTGTCGAGCGGGAACGCCCGGTTGATTTTCATGATTTGCGTCCGCAACGCATCGTTCGGGGCGTGGAGTGACAGCGCCAAATTGATGCGAAGATCGAGGTCCGCGAATTTGTAAATCTTGTCGGCGAGACCGCTCGTCGACACGTTGATTTTACGCGGTGCGATGGCGAGTCCGCGTTCGTCTTTGACGACACGGAGGAAATCGACCAAGTTATCGAAGTTATCGAACGGTTCCCCGATTCCCATGACGACGATATGACTGACGCGGGCACCTTCCCCGACCTCGTCCAAATAATGTTGCACGGTCATGATCTGTTCGACGACTTCGCCGGCCGTCAAATCGCGCGTCTTCTTCAAGAGACCGCTCGCACAGAAGCTACAGCCGATGTTGCAGCCGACTTGCGTCGTCACACAGACCGAACGTCCGTATTTGTGACGCATGAGCACCGTCTCGATATAGTGTCCATCATGCAATTTAAGTAAAAATTTGACCGTACCGTCGCCCGCTTCTTGTTTGACGAACAGGTCTTGCGTCGAGATGACGTATTCGGCGGCGAGCGCCTCACGTACCTCGGCCCGTACCGAGATCTCCTCGATGTGTTTGACTCGGTCGATATAGAGCGAGTCCCAGATTTGTCTAGCGTGGAAGGCGCTGTATCCCCAAGAGACGCACGCTTCCGTCAGCTGATCAAATGTCAGCCCGTATATAGATGGTTTCATTGCTATCTGTCCTTTCTTCAATCCGCATACGTACCATTGTAGCGGACGTGGACGACCGGTGCAACGTTCTTATAACGGTGGGACGGGACGTGTCACGTGACGCTCGAACGCATAGGCGAGACGAATCAAGTCGCGTTCGGCATAGCTCGTCCCGGTGAACGATAGACCGAACGGGGCCCCGCTCGCCTTCAAGCGATACGGGATCGTGACGGTCGGATGGCCGGCTTTCGCCGCCATGTCATAATTGTGGTCATGCGGCAAGACGAGCGCATGAAGTTCCTGCTCGGCCAACAATCGGTCGATGCCGTCCGTCTTGGCGTGATAGACGTCGTCGAGGCGGCGCATCAAATAGGCGTCCTCAATCAAGCGACCCGATTGTTCGTTCGCTTTCTCGAACGTCTTCTGTCCGTGCGGAATCGTCTCCGGATGACTGTTGTTCCAGTTAATCAAATCCGACAACGTCTCATACGGGAGCTTCGTCGAGGCGAGATACGCCTCGATTCCGAGCTTGAACTCATGATACAGGATATCCCCTTGGTCGAGCCCTGCTTTCGACGGCAGTTCGACGGTGACGACCTCGATGCCGCTCTGTTTCAGCAATGCGATCGCTTCGTCGTAGAGCACCTGCTCTTCTTCAGACAAATCGGTCTTGACGACGCCGACACGCATCCCGACTGCTTGCCGCTCATCAAGACAAGTCCGGTAAGGCGGACCGGCCGGAAGATGCGTCGTTGCTGGGTCAGCGGGATCTTCCCCGACCATCGTCTCAAGGGCGAGCACCGCATCCCGGAGTGTCCGTGCCATAGGGCCGGCCGTGTCCTGCGACCGGGAGATCGGAATGATGCCGCTGCGGCTAATCAACCCGACGGTCGGTTTGATGCCAACGATTCCGTTATGGACGCTCGGGTGAATAATCGAGCCGCTCGTCTCGCTGCCGACGGCAAGCAACGTCAAGTTGGCCGCGACCGCTGACGCCGAACCTGAACTCGACCCTCCGACATCGAGCTTGTCCCCATATGGATTGAGCGTCTGGCCACCGACCCCACTCCAGCCGTTCGGCATGCCCTCGGTCAAAAAGTTGGCCCATTCGGACAAGTTCGCTTTCCCGAGGATGATGGCCCCGCTCGCGCGCAAGCTTTGGACGAGATGGGCGTCCCGGCCGGCGAAGTGATGCGCGAGGGCGACGGCCCCGGCCGTCGTCTTCATCAATCCCGCCGTCTCAACATTGTCTTTGATCAGCACCGGGATGCCGAGCAACGGTAATCGCTCACCTCGTTGATAGGCGCGATCCGCCGCCTCGGCCTCGAACAAGGCGTCCGGGTTCACTTGAATGACCGCTCTCAGCTTATCGTTCAACTGGGCGATTCGAGTCAAATAATAGGCCGTCACGTCACGCGCCGTGAACGTTCCTTCTTTATATCCGCGATGGGCGGTCTCGATATCGAGTTCGAAACATGTGTTTGGTTCAGTCATATAGATTCCTCCTTTGGTCACTCGATGGTATTCGCTATCGCCACATGATTTCCTGTTTTCGTTCGCCAACGAATATGTAACTTGGTACACTGAAAGAAAAGGGAGGTTACTATGAACCGTTCGTACGTACTCGTCTTATTGTCCGTCTTTGCCTTGTTCTTCTTACAGCTATATGCCGGGGACGCTCCGTATACGCTACCGCTCTCCATCGTCCTCGTCATCTTGATTCTCGGCACCACCTTGGTCCAACTTCGACGCAAACCAAACCGTTGACGCCGCTTCAAATCTGATGGTATGATGCTCTCACCAACTACATATCGATATCTCGAGTGAACGAGAGACCTGGCTCTATGACTTCACAGCAACCTGCTTCGGCAAGGTGCTACTTCCAGCAAGGCAGTTTGCCTTGGCCGATATGACAGAGCGCTCATGTCGATGACATGAGCGCTTTTTTTTGGAAATTGATCGAGGGGGAATTACTAATGGAAAAAGCAACATTCGCAGGCGGCTGTTTTTGGTGCATGGTGACGCCGTTCGAGGAACAACCTGGCATCGAGTCAATCGTATCCGGTTATACGGGAGGTCACGTCGATGACCCGACGTATGAACAAGTGAAAACAGGGACGACGGGACACTATGAGGTCGTCGAGATCACGTTCGACCCGACGCTATTCGCTTATGAACGACTGCTCGAACTATATTGGATTCAAACCGACCCGACCGATGACGGCGGCCAGTTCCAAGACCGCGGCAGCCAATATGCGCCGGCCATCTTCTATCATACGGAAGACCAACGCGTGAAAGCAGAACAGAGTCGCGACGCGCTCGCGGCGAGCGGACGCTTCAAACAGCCGATTGTCACGAAGATTCTACCGGCCGACACGTTCTATCCGGCCGAGGAATATCATCAAGACTTCCATAAAAAAAATCCGGCCCACTATAAAGAGGACCGGAAGAAATCTGGGCGCGACGCATTCATCGAGCAAGCCTGGTAAACAAAAGACGGGTCGTCTGACCCGTCTTTTTAGCTCTTGGCAATCCCGAGCATGAATCCGGCCACGACGATGAGCCCGATTCCCATAAAGACGAAGACCCGTTCTTTCGTCGTCTTCTCTTCTTTCAATAGATAAATCCCGCCGAGCGTCGCCACGACGACGTTCAATTGGGACAAGGCGAACGACGTCGCGATGCCGACCTCACCGCTTGACACGAACAGCCCGAAGTTCCCGATCCCCCAAGCGAGACCGGCCAAAATGTTTTTGAACGTCTTCGGGTCGAACTTCTTCACATCTTTCTCACGCAGGCTGAACAATAGCGCCGCGATGAACATCCCGACCGATTGCGGCAAGATGGCCGTGATGCCGTCGACCTCGAAATAGTTCGTCAGGACGGCATACGTCACATAACCGATACTCGACACGAGCAGGACGAGCAAACCTTTCTTCAAGGCGCCGCTGCTATCGCCATCTTTTTGTTGTTGGTATGACGTCAGTGCCGCCCCGATGATAATCAACACGAGCGCAGAAAAGCCGAGCCACAACTCGGTCGTCGTCTTCCAATCTCCGAGCACGATGACCCCGAACAACGACGTCCCGACGAGTTGCATCCCAGTGCTGATCGGCATCGCTTTCGATACACTTAAAATTTGAAACGACTGGAACTGTAAATATTGCCCGAGTGCCCAGAACACACCAGAGATGAAGCCGGTCACGATTGCGAGCGTCGTGAACTCCGGATTGAAGACGAGTGCGATGATGACCGCCATCACCATCGCCCCAATCGTCGTCCCGATTAACTGTTGAATCGGCTTGCCGCCGACTTTCGAGACGATGAGTGGGATACTCCCCCACATCAAGGCAGGTAAGAGTGCGAGTAAAATCATTTCCATAGATAACACCTGCTTTCGTAGAATAACATTACCCATGATTTTCCCACGTTTACGCTCGATTAAACTTTGTTCAAAAAAATTTAAAAATACCCATTGCCAAATGTTTTACTAGGATGATATAATAATTTTCGAACGGGGCATTAGCTCAGCTGGGAGAGCGCCACGCTGGCAGCGTGGAGGTCAGCGGTTCGAGCCCGCTATGCTCCATTATGGAAGTCACCACTCATTTGAGGGGTGACTTTTTTGCGTCTCCGCCCGGTTTAAGTCACCTGGTAGCGGGTAATGATTGTAAGACATCATTATTCTAAGGGGGACTTACTATGGATCGTGCCTCTGTCGAAGAGACCATTTTAGCCGTCATCGACTGTATGCGGGCAAGCAATCACTGTTTCTCAAAATGTTTACAAGAAGAGGATTTATTGATGGTCGCCGAGTGTATCCGGCTGACGAAAGAATGTTCGGAAGTGTGTGCGCTCGCCTTGAACGCGCTCGAGACCGATTCGGCTTTCACCAAACCGATTGCTGCACTCTGCGCCCAGGTGTGCGACACGTGCGCCGTCGAATGTGGCCGCCATTTGCATGACCATTGCCAACGTTGTTCCGAAGCGTGTCTCCGCTGTGCCGAGGCGTGTCGCAACCTCGTGGCCGCATAATCGCTTTTTAGTCTAACGATATGTTAGACTTTTTTTATACTTGTTTTATGAGAAAGGGACCGATTATGTCACATTCAATTCTTGCCATCGACGTCGAGACGGCCAACCGCGATAGTCGCAGCATCTGCTCTGTCGGCTGGAGCCTACTCGTCGACGGTGAAATCATCGAGACGAACCAACTACTCGTCAATCCAGAAGAAGACTTTGACGCAGGCAATATCCGCGTCCACGGCATCCGGCCGAGCGACGTCTGGGACGCCCCAGCCTTACCCGAGGTGCTTGAACAGCTCTATCCGACGCTGCGGGATGTCGACCTCGTCATGGCGCACAACGCCTCATTCGATATGGGCGCTTTCAAGAAAGCGATCGCCAAATATGATTTATATACGTTTCCGACGATCGAGTACGGCTGTACCGTCAAGCTGTCGCGAAAACTGTATCCTGGACTGCCGAATCACAAGCTGAACACGATGGCGGAATATTTGAACGTCCCGTTCATCCATCACGATGCGGCTGAAGATGCCCGTGTCTGCGCGTTGCTTATGCGCGATATGATGCAGAAGACCGGGATTCATGACCCGCGTGAACTGCACCGCTATACATCGGTCAAGCTCGGGAAGCTCGCCTATTGACCCATAAGCATGCCAGACAGGCCAAGACAATCGTCTTGGCCTGTCACCGTTTAAAGATCCATCTTTTTTGGACGTAATAACTGACGACGAACAAAAGGCTGTCGACGAGCACTTTAATCCACACTTCCCCGTCCCGAAACAACAGGAACAATACATAGACGAGACCGGCCGACAACGCCATCTGCAAGCCGACGAGACCGAAGTATTTCGGCATCGCCCGTCTCGCTTTCGAGTCGAATACGACTTTTCGATTCACCACGTAATTGAATAAGGACGAGATGATGCGGGCCAATACCGTCGCAATCAAGACATGGGTCGTCTCAAACCACGGATTCAATAAAAAAATGAACAAGGCATAGGCGCCGATATCTAATAAAAATGAGGCGACCGAGGATAACGAATAGGCTAAAAACATGCGATAAATCAGAATCGAGTCGATGACCGGGCGAAAATGGGATGAGGCGTTCTCGGCCACATACACGGTTTGAATCGGAATCTGTTGAATCGGGACTTGCCAACGTTTCGTGAACGTCAACATGTTCATCTCGAACTCATAGCGGTTCCCGGGCACGTCGAGCAACTGTTCCGCATAGCGCAACGGAACGGCCCGCAGACCGGTCTGGGTGTCTTTCAGTCGAAGCCCGCTGCCGACGAGCATGACACCACGTGTCATCTGGTTCCCGAATCGGCTTCGGAACGGAATATGCGCACCAGAAAAATCACGACAGCCCATGACCAGATGGTGCGGCCGTTGAACCCCTGCTTCATACAAGCTTTTTACATCCTCCGGCAGATGTTGTCCGTCCGCATCGACGGTGATGACACCATGCGTACCGGGGAATCGTTCGACGACGTGACGAATCCCCGTCTTCAACGCCGCACCCTTGCCTTGATTCCATTCATGGACGAGAACAGTCGTCACCCACTTCCCGACCTCATCGAAGACAGTTTGGGATGTCTCGACACTCCCATCGTTCACGACGATGACATGGACAAATCCCGTCTCTTTCAGCTCGCGCACAAGTGTGACGAGCGCTTGATCCGGATTATAGGCTGGGATTAAAACGACATACTCATCTAAACGTTCTACGGAATGCATTTGCATCGCCACCCCTCCTTCCCTCCTTCTATACCCAAGACGATGAAAAGTGATTCCTCGGACCGCGGTAAACAAAAAAACACGGTGTCTCGGAGGACACCGTGCCAGATTAACCGATGAAGATGAAGTAAGACGAAGCAAAGTAGACGAGCACGACAAGCGCCGATGGCAAGATGTAACGCAGTTTCGACGTCACATCTTTGCGAAGAAGCGTGTACATGACCAACACCGACAAAATCGTGATTCCGATTGCCGTCACCAAGTGAGACGCAGCTACGTCGGCCAAAATCGAGCCGTTTTGGTAAAATACGTCAGACATGGCGATGATGAGCATGTTGAAGATGTTGCTCCCCAAAATCGAACCGAACGCCAAGTTGACGTTTCCAAGCTTCAAGGCGACGAAGACAGCCACTGCTTCCGGGAGCGAGGTCGTCGCGGCAATCAAGAAGCTGCCGACGAAGCTCGAACCGAGGCCGGTGACGACGGCGATTTGATCACCTAACACCGATAGCGCCGTTCCGGCCGCCATGATGACGAGCGCGGCGATGATGAAGCCGATGACTGCACGTTTGACCGTGATCGAGCTCGTCGCACTCGCGCCGACTTCTTGTACCGTCTCGTGGGCAGCCTCACGCTCGACGGCAGGTTGTTGCGGACGTTTTCCGATATAGTAAATCCCAATCCCGTACAATGCCGCGATCAATAAGGCGTCGATTCCGATGCCGAGAACCGTGAAATCGATGCGCACGATGAGAGCAATCATCGTGACGAGCGTCAACATGAGCCCGAGACCGGCCGTATAGAGATGATCTCGGCTCGCTTCATTGAACAAGCGTTTCTGACGATAGAAGAGATCGAACATCGCCAAGATGAAAATGTTGAACAAGTTCGATCCGAGCATGTTCCCGATGGCGATATCCGGGTTGTTGATCATGACGGCCGAGACGCTCGTCGTCACTTCCGGCAGCGATGTCGCACCGGCCAGCAATACCGTCCCGACGAGCATCCCGCTCATCGTCGACTTCTCACTGATGACGTCAGCGTAAGTCGAGAGTTTCATGGCAGCGTAAACGGTGATGGCTGCGGCCAAGATGAAATAAATAAATACCATTTGAATAAGTCTCCCCTTTTTCATGAATTCAAAAAGACCTCTTTATGGACGCCAAAAAAGCATCCATAAAAAGGTCTTGCGGACTTGGTAAGAAGCTCGGTGGACCGAGTGCATTGCACCGTAATGACGACCCACCGACCACGGTTGTGGTCGCTACTCCCCCTCTTATGTTCACGACGAATATATCACGTTGAAGGTCATTTGACAATCAATTGAACCTTAAATGGGCGACGACGTCATCGACTGGCATCGCCGTCCGGTAGGACAGTTCATCAATCGCTTGGAGCATCGGGAGCGGTAAACGTTCCCATAGCCCTGCTTTTTTCAATTGTGCGGACAAGCCATCAAGCTCCGGTTGATTGACGTCCGTGCCTTGTCGATAGCCTTCGCGCATCGTCTCATTCAACTCATAGGCGGTCTGACAGAGCGTCGACGTCTCTTGGAGCCAGTCCTCTTCATGGAAGCCATGCTGAATGACATTGAACAATTTCCCGAGCTTGTCGGACCGTTCGTCGGAGATCCCATAAAACAACAAATTCAGCTCGGTCTCGAACGACTCGATGAGCGTCGTCGTCTGACTGAACGGTTTGAACGCTTGGAGCAACTCGTGATAGTACCACGACTGGTCGCGGAGTGGGCGTCTGAAGCGATCCCATACTTGTTTACCGGCAGACTCAACGTCGAGTCGAATCGAACGAAGATTATGTATCTTGTCCGCCGCCAAGAGCGCCACTTCATCGTACTGCATCGTCTGCACGTGCTGAATCGTCATCCGTTTCCGTTCTTCCCATGAAAGGTGCTTCCCGGGTTCGGACACCGCTTCAACGAGTCGTCTCACTTCACTTCCGAACCGTTCCTCGATCTCTTCGGGGGTCGTCAACGTGTCTTCAAGCAAATCATGGAGCAGGCCGGCGGCCACGACCGGGACCGGTTGCCGGTCTTCGACGAGCAACATGGACACGGCGACGGGATGGGTCACGTAGGGAATATTCGTTCCTTTTCGAAACTGTCCGTCGTGCCGGACGGCCGCGAATCGGAGCGCCTCTTCAATCAACTGGTGCACGGCGATTCCTCCTTCGATGGGTTCATAGAGCGTCCCCATCCTTTACCCATGCCTAGTCCCATCTACTCATTTCGCGTGTTAAAACATAGGGTAATGGTCCCATTTTTTCGTTTACGGCTCATAAATCATCTTCTTCGTCATCCCGCCGTCGACGACGAGGTTTTGCCCGTTGACGAAATCGTTCTGTTCATCAATCAAATAAGCGACTGCGCGGACGATATCGTCCGGTTTGCCGACCCGGCCCGACGGATGTTGCGCATGATCGATGTCACGGAGCGACTCGTCCGAGGTGTGAATCCAGCCGGGACTGATCGCATTCACCGTAATCGGACGCTCCGCGAGCGAGACCGCCATCGATTGGGTCAATGACACGATGCCACCTTTTGACGCGCCATACGCTTCCCAATCGGGTTCGTTTTGAAGCGAGCGCGTAGAGGCCAGATTGATGATGCGCCCGTATCCGGCTCCCTCGTTCAACGTCAAGAACGCTTTGGCACAAGCGAACGTTCCGACCAGGTTGACATCAATCACTTGTTTGAACGTCTCGACGTCAAGTTCGGTCATCGGTTTGACGAGTGATGAGACGCCACCGTTGTTGATGAGTACATGGGCAACACCGACTTGGCGCTGAATGTCGGCGAACACGCGAGCGATCGCCTCATGGTCACCCAAATCCATCTCATGGAATGTCACGCCATCCAACTGTGGGTCGTCCCCTTTATCGAGTCCGATGACGTGATACGTGTCGCGAAAATGACGTGCCAATTCATAGCCGATGCCTTGGCTGACGCCAGTGATAATCATAATCTGTTTCATATACATCCCTCCTGGAGACTCACATACCCGGATTCGATAGAAACGAGTCCTACCCGTTCGTCCAGAGTCGTTGGTCAGACGTCGTCACGACCGTCGCACCAGCTTCGAGGGCGGCCTCGACTTCTTCAGTCGACGAAATCAATCCACCGGCGAAGACTGGGATTCCCGTCTCCGCTTTCACGGCCCTAATATATTTCGGGACGAGGCCCGGCAACACTTCAATATAGTCCGGTTGCGTCCGTTTAATGAGGCGATAGCTACGCTCAAGCGAGCTCGAATCGATTAAAAACAGGCGCTGGACCGTTTTGACTTGTTTTTGCTTCGCTTTTAAAATGACGCTGCCTTTCGTCGAGATGATACCGTACGGACGATACGTCTGACAAATATACTCGGTCGCATATTCATCTGCCTTCAAGCCTTGAATCAAGTCAAGATGAACGAAGACGTGTTTGTCGTGGGCCGCCAATAATTGAAACACGGCATCGAGCCGGGCGACGTGCACTTCGAGCAACACACCGACACGGAACGGTCCCGTCACAAACTTCTCGAGGTCCCGCATATCGCGTAAGGCGGGTAAAATGGTTTGACCTTCTATCATATGGACACGTCCCTTTCTGTCAATCATGTCTTCATTATCTGAATAACATGAAGTGGAAATCAAGGTTTACCGATTCAATATAGCGGGAAAATAATTTTAACCTATGCACAGAGAGGAAGTAGCGATATGGTCAATGAAGTGGAAGTACGAATCGAGACACCGACACCGGAGGAACATCAGCGCCTTCGCGTCATCGCCGGGATGCCGAAACGTTCCGACTCGGGGACGGTGAAAGGACTGGCCAATACGTTATATGGCGTCTGTCTATATAAAGATGATCACATGGTCGGGATGGGCCGCGTCGTCGGCGACGGCGGAATGGTGTTCCACCTTGTCGATATCGTCGTCGACCCGGATTGTCAGGGGCTCGGGCTCGGAAAATTGATCGTGGAGCAGTTAATGGACTGGATTTTACATGAAGCCGACGAGACGGCCATCATCAGCCTGATTGCGGATATCCCGGCCGACGGACTGTACCGTCAATTCGGCTTTGACTATTCGCGCCCGGAATCGGTCGGGATGGAATACCAATGGAATCGAGAATAATTCGTCGACGGGTACGCGTTCCCTATATAGGAGGTGACGTATGGAACTGAATATGATCGTCCTGCTCGGTCTAGCGCTAGCCGTCATCTCCGTACTCAGTCTGATCATCGAACGATTGTTCTTTCCAAGTATTCTTGCCTTTATCGCCATCGGCGTCGCCGTCGGCTTCTTCTGGGGCGGAAACGAGGTCTTTAAAATCGCCGGCGAAATCGGGATTATCCTGTTATTCTTTTTACTCGGTTTGAAGTTTCCGCTCGGAGAGTTGATGAAGCGTCTCAAGCTGGTGTGGAAGGCAGGTGTCCTGGACATCGTGCTCGCTTTTGGGGTCACGATTGGGATTGCCCTATTGTTCGGACTCGATTTTTCCCAGTCTTTTTTAATCGGTGCCGTCTTGTTTGCGACGAGCTCGTCGATTTCCGCGCGTATGCTTGAGCGGCATGCAGATAAACATGAAGATGTGAAAGAGTTCGTCTTGGCGCTTCTCATTTTTGAAGATATCTTCGCCCCGCTCATCTTGACCGTCGCCCCGTTCATCATCCAAGATGAGCCGATCGAGGTGTCTGATATCGGGAAAGTGTTCGCCGGCTTCCTCATCTTCGGTGTGTTACTCTTTATCGGATCGCGTTTCGTCAAGAAACAACCGAAAATCGCCAAACATCTGCTGCGGCAAGACGATGCGAGCATCGGCCTGATTGGCTTGATTCTCTTTTTCGCCGGAATCGGGATGGTGTTCGGACTGTCCGAGATTCTCGGGGCGTTCATCGCCGGCATCATGCTCGCAGGCATTCACGATGTCCGCCCGTTGAAACGGTTGACGGTCCCCGTCCGCGACTTGTTTTTGCCAATCTTCTTCATCTCGTTCGGGATTTCGATCAACCTGGAACAAGGCGTCATCGTCAACACGCTCTTCTTCGTCTTGATCGTCTGGGGCGTCTTATCGAAATGGATTGTCGGCCGCGTCGGCGGCCGCATGTATGGCCTGACAAGAGTTCAGGCCAACGAGGCCGGTTTCTCGCTCGCTCCACGCGGGGAGTTCTCGATTCTCTTCACCGCCTTATCAAACGGGGCGATCAACTTGTTCGTCGGACTATATATTTTCGTCTCGGCCATCATCGGAATCGTCTTGTTCCGCTTCTCTGAAATTTTAGCCGCTAAGACGGAAGAAAAACTGGAAAAAGTTTTACCTGATGAGAACAAGGATGATTCAAACAAATAATATAAGATACACAGGACCGATCTTCACACGAAGATCGGTCCTTGTCGTTTAAAATGAAGAGGCTTGTTTGGCTTGTTTCTTCTTCCGCTTTTTGCGCCAGATGAAAAAGGCGATGACTCCGATTAGCAAAATACCGTAAATGACATACGAATATACATCTAAATAGCTCAAAATCGACTCCCAATTCTCGCCGACGCGGATGCCGATATAGATGAGGATCGTATTCCAAATCACCGTCCCCGCTGTACTGAGCAACAAAAATTTCAAGAACGGCATATTCGACATACCGGCCGGGATGGAAATCAAACTCCTGACGACGGGCATCAAGCGGCCGAAGAACACCATCCATCCCCCGTATTTATCGAACCAGGCGTCGGCACGGTGCACGTCGGCGATGTCGAGTCGAATCCATTTTCCGTACCGTTTCGTCCACTTCTCAATCTGCTCGACGTCTAGATACAGTCCGATGCCGTACAATAGGACCGCTCCTAGGATGGCGCCTGCCGTCGCTGCGAAGATGACGAGCGGGACGATCAAATCGGTCTTCACGGCGAAAAAACCGCCGAATAAGAGCACGACCTCCGAAGGAATCGGTGGGAACACGTTCTCAATGAAGATCATGAACGCGATACCAAAATAACCGAACTGTTCAATGACCTGGATCATCCAGTCTCTCATTTGCTTCACCCTCCAATAGTTCCTACTATACCCGTCACGTCCGGTCAAAAACCGTCGCAACATGTTAAAATGAAGCATTAGAAGGAAAGTGAGGACATGACATGACTGAAATAACGCGTTGCCCATGGTGCGGCACCGACCCGTTGTACGTTCGTTATCACGATGAAGAATGGGGCAAGCCCGTCCATGATGATGTAAAGCATTTCGAATGTTTGACGCTCGAGAGCGCCCAGGCTGGACTCAGCTGGATCACCATCTTACGGAAACGCGAAAATTATCGGGACGCCTATGCCAATTTTGATGTCGTGACCGTCGCCTCGTTCGACGAGACGGATGTGGAACGATTGATGACCAATCCTGGTCTCGTCCGAAACCGTCGTAAAATCGAGGCATCCATCAACAACGCCAAGCGATTCATCGAGATTCAACAAGAGTTCGGGTCGTTCGATGCCTACATTTGGTCATTCGTCGACAACACGGTGATTCACAACGAGTGGGCATCGACCGACGACATCCCAGCCACGACCGAACTGTCCCACCAAGTGAGCAAAGACTTGAAGCGCCGCGGTTTCAAATTTTTGGGACCGACGACCGTCTATGCCCACCTGCAAGCGACGGGCCTCATCAACGACCATCTCACCTCTTGCTTCGCCAAATAATTTGATTATTTGGTCAATCCCTAAACAAAATCGTGCACTTCATTCATTTTTGTGACAAAATTTTGTCATGGTGCAATCCATAGATTTTGAAAGCGTTTTCATTATGAATGAGGGGGATGTTGTATGAACGGTGTATTGATTTCGATTACAGTGTATATGGCGCTCATGGTGTTACTCGGTGTCATCGCCTATCGGCGGACTGAGAGCATCGGCGACTATATGCTCGGAGGACGCGGCCTTGGTCCGGCCGTAGCGGCTTTGTCGGCCGGTGCTTCCGATATGAGTGGTTGGCTATTGATGGGCTTGCCGGGGGCGATGTTCGCGACCGGACTCTCGAGCGGATGGATCGTCATCGGGTTGACGATCGGTGCTTACTTGAACTGGTTGCTCGTCGCACCTCGTTTACGGACTTATTCTTATTTGTCAGAGGATGCCATCACGATACCAGATTTCTTTGAGAAACGTTTTAAGGATTCGCGTGGGACGCTGCGGACATTCTCTGCGGCCGTCACACTCGTCTTCTTCACGCTCTACGCCACGAGCGGGTTCGTGGCCGGCGGTCGCTTGTTTGAAGCGGTCTTTGATATCAATTTCGGGACCGGTGTCTTGATTTTGGCTTCGATTATCATTTTGTATACGTTCATTGGCGGCTTCTTGGCCGTCAGTTGGACCGACTTTGTCCAAGGACTCATCATGTTGTTCGCCCTCATCCTTGTACCGGCTATCGCCATCACGGCGACTGACGGGGTGAGCGCCGCGTTCCAGACAATCGGTGATATCGATGAGGCGCTACTTGACCCATTGACAGGACAGTCGCTTATCGGCATCGTCTCGCTCTTCGCTTGGGGTCTCGGTTATTTCGGGCAACCACACATCATCGTCCGTTTTATGGCCATCGAGAAGTTGCAAGACATCAAGAAGGCACGACGCATCGGCATCTCGTGGATGTTGTTCACCGTCGTCGGGGCCATGGCGACCGGATTGTTCGGACTCGCCTACTATACTCAGCGTGGGCTAGAAATCGACAATCCGGAAAATATATTCATCAATCTATCTGATTTGTTGTTCGTTGATCTCATCACCGGTGTGTTGCTCGCAGCCTTGCTTGCAGCCATCATGTCGACGATCTCGTCACAGCTCCTCGTCTCATCGAGTGCGGCGACGACCGATTTCTATCAGAAGTTCTTCCGCAAAGACGCCGGCGACCGCGAACTCGTCATGGTCGGACGGATTACCGTCATCCTCGTCTCGCTCATTTCGATTTGGCTCGCGTTCGGGGCGGATGACACGATTTTGAACTTGGTCGGATATGCCTGGGCCGGATTCGGCTCATCGTTCGGTCCACTCATCCTGTTCAGCCTGTTCTGGAAACGGACGACGCGTCAAGGCGCGCTGGCCGGGATGTTGACCGGTGCGTTCATCGTCATCGTCTGGAAAAACGTTGCTGCCGATTGGTTCGGGACCTTCGGCGAGCTATATGAGATGATTCCAGCCTTCTTCTTGTCGAGCCTCGCCATTTATGTCGTCAGTTTGCTGACACCGCCACCGAGCACGACGATCACGAACGAGTTCGAGGAAATGGAACACATCTTGAAGACAGAACGGATTTAACACTCGGAGTGCCATGCTACTATAGCCTGGCACTTTTTTCTTGTGCCCTGACAAGGACATTCTTCTTCCATGGCGAATGACTTGAGTAGACCAGTTTGGATCACACGAAAGGAAGTGACTCGTACGTTGAAACGAGTAATCCCGTATAAACAAGCCATGTTGATCTTGCCTCTCCTCTTTCTGTTCGGCTGTGCGACCGCTGACGTCGAGACGTCTACGGAGCAAACGGAGACCCCGGCACCAGAGACCGAGGCGGAGGCGGAAGCCCCGGCCCCTGTTCCTGAAGAGCCAGAACCCGTCGTGACGACGACGTCGCTCTATGCGATTGGCGATATCTTATTGCACGACAGCGTGTATAATGCCGCCAAGCGCGGAGACGGCTATGATTTCACCGCCGCCTTCGAACCGATCGCTCCGATTTTGACCGAGGCCGACATCGCCATCGCCAACCAAGAGAGCATGATTGGGGGCAGTGAAATCGGTTTATCGAGTTATCCCGCCTTCAACAGTCCGTATGAGGTCGGCGATGCGCTCCAAGACGCTGGCGTCGACTTGGTAACGACGGCGAACAACCATACGCTCGACCGGGGTGTCACGGCCATCGAGAATTCAATCGCGCACTGGAACGAGATCGGCATGCCGTACACCGGTTCATTCTTATCGGAGGCGGACAAGTCCGAGCTTCGGACGCTGACCGAGAATGACATCTCATTTGCCTTTCTCGCCTATACGTACGGGACGAATGGAGTCGTTCCGAAACAACCGTATCACGTCAATTACATTGATCTCGAGGCGATGACCCCTGAAATCGAAGCGGCCGAGCAAGCGGCCGATATCACGGTTGTCTCGCTTCATTTCGGGAACGAATACGAGACGGTCCCGAACGAGGCGCAACAGACGCTCGTCCAACAACTGTCCGACCTCGGGGTCGATCTCATCATCGGCCACCATCCCCACGTCCTCCAACCGGTCGCCTGGGTGGATGGCGCCGAAGGCAATCGGACGTTCGTCGCCTACTCGCTCGGCAACTTCCTGTCCGGACAACAAGGGGACGACCGGAATACAGGTGGCATCGTCGGCATCGATGTCGTCAAGACGGTCGAGGCGGATGAGACGACGTTCGAACTCGCCAACCCGATGTTCTATCCGACGTTCACCCGCCGCACAAGTGCCGACGGTCCGTTCGAGGTCGTCCCGTTACAGTCGGCCAAGCCGGAGCTGTTCGAGGCCACGAGCCAACATATGTCGCAGTGGATGCCAGAGCTCGAAATCGTCCAATGAAGGATCACTTTCACAAGTGATTCTTTTTTTTTTCGCCAAAAAGGTTGCTTTACGGCGAAGCATACGTTAGAGTAATTCGTATATTTATAAATACAGATGAATAATTATGTATAAGGGGTGTAAGGAAATGAAACAAAAACTCGTATTAGCTTATTCAGGTGGACTTGATACATCGGTCGCAATCAAATGGTTGGATGAACAAGGGTATGACGTCATCGCCTGCTGTTTGAACGTCGGCGAAGGAAAAGACTTGGAACGCATTCAACAGAAAGCACTCAAAGTCGGGGCCGTCAAATCGGTCGTCATCGATGCGGTCGATGAATTCGTCAACGATTTCGCCCGTTACTCGATGCAGGCACATACGATGTATGAAGGCGTCTATCCGCTCGTCTCTGCCCTATCGCGCCCGCTCATCTCGAAGAAGCTAGTCGAGGTCGCACAAGCCGAAGGTGCCATCGCCGTCGCTCACGGATGCACGGGGAAAGGGAACGACCAAGTCCGGTTCGAAGTGTCGATCCATGCGCTCGACCCGTCGCTTGAAATCATCGCCCCGGTGCGGGAGTGGAAATGGTCGCGGGAAGAAGAGATTGCCTATGCGGCCGAGCACGGTATTCCAATCCCGATCGTCCAAGAAGAACCGTTCTCGATCGACCAAAACATTTGGGGCCGGGCCGTCGAATGCGGTATCCTCGAGGACCCTTGGGCCGCTCCACCAGCGAGTGCCTACGAATTGACGGCGCAACTCGAAGACACACCGAACGAACCGACGTATGTCGAAATCGAATTCAACGCCGGTGTACCGGTCGCCATCAATGGACAAGCGGCGACGTTCACAGCCATTCTTGAGCAGTTGAATATCGTCGCCGGGGCCCACGGCATCGGGAAAATCGACCATATCGAGAACCGGGTCGTCGGCATCAAATCGCGGGAAGTGTACGAGGCACCGGGTGCGATGACGCTCATCACCGCACACCAGGCGCTCGAGGCACTCACACTCGTCCGGGAAGTCGCCCATTTTAAACCGATCGTCGAACAGAAGTTGACAGAGACGATTTATAATGGCTTATGGTACTCACCATTGACGAAAGCACTCCTCGCCTTCATCGATGAGACGCAACAGACGGTGACAGGTACGGTCCGGATGAAACTGTTCAAAGGGCAAGCCATCGTCGACGGACGGAAATCGCCAATCTCGCTCTATGACGAGCACCTCGCGACATATACGTCAGCCGACACGTTCGACCAACAAGCGGCCGTAGGCTTCATCAAGTTATGGGGGCTGCCGACGAAAGTGCAAGCGGAAGTGCTCGCAGAGAAAGGAACGATGGTGCATGAGTAAATTATGGGGCGGCCGGTTCGAACAGACGGCCAGTGAATGGGTCGACGAGTTCGGGGCCTCGATTCATTTCGACGCCCAGCTCGTGTTAGAAGATATCGAAGGGAGCATCGCCCACGTGACGATGCTCGGGGAGCAACATATTTTGACAGCAGATGAAGTCGCGCAAATCGTCGCTGGTCTGAAGACGCTAGCCAAGAAGGCACAAGCGAGCGAATTGACGTTCAACGTCTTCCATGAAGATATTCATATGAACCTCGAGGCGTTGTTGCATGAAGAGATCGGGCCCGTCGCTGGAAAGATGCACACGGCCCGTAGCCGGAACGACCAGGTCGCGACCGATATGCACCTCTATTTGAAGCGCCGCGTCCTCGAGACAATCGAAGGGATTGAAGCCGTGCAGACGGCACTCTATGACCACGCCGCTCAAAACGTTGAGTCGATCATGCCGGGCTATACGCACTTGCAACGGGCCCAGCCGGTGTCGCTCGCCCATCACTTGCTCGCTTACTTCTGGATGCTCGAGCGCGACAAGGAGCGTTTCAGTGACAGCTTGAAACGGATCGACATGAGCCCGCTCGGTGCCGGGGCTCTCGCCGGGACGACGTTCCCGATCGACCGCCATCGTTCGGCCGAGTTGCTTGGCTTCGCAAACGTGTATCCGAACAGCCTGGACGCCGTCAGCGACCGTGATTTCATCTTGGAATTTTTATCGAACGCGTCGCTCCTCATGATGCACTTGTCACGGTTCTGCGAGGAGTTGATTCTTTGGAGCAGTGAAGAGTATCGGTTCATCACGATCTCTGACGTATTCTCAACGGGATCGAGCATGATGCCTCAGAAGAAGAACCCGGACATGGCCGAACTCGTCCGCGGGAAGTCGGGACGGGTCGTCGGCAATCTGATGGGGCTGCTAACCATCATGAAAGGCTTGCCGCTCGCCTATAACAAAGACCTGCAAGAAGACAAGGAAGGCATGTTTGACACCGTCAAGACGCTCCAAGGAAGCCTCAGCATCATGGCCGGCATGATTCAAGACATGACGTTCCACACGGACATGATGAAACAAGCGACCGAGCGCGATTTTTCGAACGCAACCGAGCTCGCCGACTATTTGACGGCGAAAGGCATGCCTTTCCGGGAGGCGCATGAAGTGACGGGGACACTCGTCCGCTACTGTATCGATCATCGTCTGTATTTGGCGGAGCTGCCGATTGAAACGTATCATGCCCACTCTGGATTGATTGAACAGGACGTGTACGAGGCACTCTCTCCGGTGACGGCCGTCAAACGTCGCAACAGCTACGGCGGAACAGGGTTCGACTCCGTCCGTACGCAATTGAGCGAAGCAAAAGCCAAGTTACCGACCAACGTGTAACGAATAAATCAAAACAAGCGTCCGTTCCGCGAGGAATGGACGCTTGTTCATGTTGATGACTCCGTTGATTACAATTGTTCACCATTCGATGCAATCACTTGCTTATACCAATCAAATGACTTTTTCTTCTTTCGCTCGAGCGTGCCGTTGCCATAGTCGTCTTGATCGACATAGATAAAGCCGTAACGTTTTGACATCTCCGACGTACTTGCGCTGATGAGATCGATGCATCCCCAGCTCGTATACCCGATCAAGTCGACACCTTCTTCAATCGCTTGTCCCATTTGCTCGATATGGGCCCGCAAATATTCGATCCGGTAGTCATCGTTGATTGTACCGTCTGCTTCGACGACATCGTATGCGCCCAATCCATTCTCGACGATGAACAACGGCATCTGATAACGGTCATACATCTTCTTCAAGGTGATGCGTAACCCTTTCGGATCAATCTGCCATCCCCAATCGGACGCCTCCAAATAAGGATTCTTGATGCCACTGAAGAAGTTTCCTTTTTGTTTCGCCTTCTCAGGGGCACCGCTGGCGACCATCGACATATAATAGCTGAAGGAGATGAAGTCGACGGTGTGCTGTGACAAAATCTCTTCATCTCCTGGCAGCACTTCAATCGAGATATCATGTTTGTCGAAATAGCTTAACATGAAGCTCGGATAATATCCGCGCGCTTGCACGTCGGTAAAGAACAAGTTCATTTGATCTTCTTCGAGCGCAGCTAACACATCGTCTGGATTACTCGTTTCCGGGTACACTTCCATTCGGGCGAGCATACAGCCGATTTGCGAATTTGGAATGATTTCATGACATGCGCGTACGGCACGAGCACTCGCCACGAATTGATGATGAAGCGCTTGGTACACAGTCGCCTCCACATTCTCGACGCGATCGACTAAAATCCCACTCCCGATGTATGGTGACATCGTCGAGACGTTAATCTCATTGAACGTCAGCCAATACTTTACTTTATCCTTGTAACGAGTGAAGACGGTCTCTGCGTAATGGACAAACAAGTCAACGAGCCGACGGTCCGCCCAGCCGTTATATTTTTTGACGAGTGTGAGTGGCAATTCATAATGCGACAATGTCACAAGCGGCTCGATCCCGTACTTGAGCAGTTCATCAAAGACACGATCATAAAACGCTAGCCCTTCTGCGTTTGGTTCGAGCTCATCCCCGTTCGGGAAAATCCGAGGCCATGAAATCGACATCCGGAACGTCTTAAAACCCATCTCGGCGAAGAGAGCGATGTCTTCTTCATAGCGATGATAAAAATCGATTCCGCGACGTTTTGGGAAATTCGCCCCATCGTCAGCCGCTAACAGTCGCTCGAGTTCGGCTTCACTCTTCACGTCCATCTCGATTTCAGCTGTACGCGCTTCTTTAGGGACGAATGTCACCATATCGAAAATGGATAGACCTTTCCCTCCTTCTTTGTAAGCTCCTTCTAATTGATTGGCCGCCGTTGCGCCACCCCATAAAAAGCCTTCTGGAAATCGATGTGTACTCATATGTAATACTCCTCTCTTCATTGAACACTTTTTTTGATACGGTCTAGCAGTCGAGGTTCGGCTCTGTAATCGTTTGCATTTCTGCTTGTTTGTAGTGTACTCATTCCCATTCAGATTTTTTTGTATTTATTTATCATTTTTAGTAAATTTGTAATACAATTTGCAGATACACCTAATCGATAGGAGAGATGATTTGATGGATGTGAATCAGAGAGACACGAATCAGGATTACACGTATTGGTGCCGGTTGTTGCATCAGACTACCCATCTGTCCGTGTTATTTTACAATGACCGATTATCGTTACAGATGGCGTATCCAGAAACATCATTCATTCCCCCTTCTTTACGTCAACTTCTGGAGCGGATAACTCTCTTAAATGAGCCTTCTAACATACCGGTTTGGCGTCGTCTCAATTCGAACGAACAGGTCGTGACGTTGGTCATCACCGACAACGAGCAGCCGATTGGCCTTTTCATTCTCGGTCCGTGTCTGGATTCGGCAGAAGTGGAACCGAACAGTTTTACGAATGGCTTTCCTGTTTTTTCGCGACAAGACCTACTGCATGTAGCCGTGCTCGCGACCTCGATTTTGACCACGAGACGACTCTCTACGTCCGATGTCGTCCTAGATGAGGATTCGTCCAAGCGTCGCACGACAACCGAGGATACGAAAACCTATGAACGAGAGCTGTTCAAAAACAGGCAAGACATTTCATTCCACGCGACGTATCAATCTGAGCGGATGACGTTACGGTGTGTCAAGGAAGGCCAGAAGGAAGAATTACTTCAGCGACTGGCATCACCCGATCGCGATGGACGAATCGGAGTGCTCTCAAAACAGAGCACTTTACGAAATGAAAAAAACCTTCATATTTCTACTATCACGTTAGCGACACGTTATGCGATCGAAGGAGGGCTTCATCCGGAAACGGCATATACGATGAGCGATCACTATATTCAAGGGGCCGAAGAACTTCGAACGATTGAAGCTGTACAACGTTACACCAAAGAGGCGTTATGCGAATTCACGGATCAAGTAAACAAATCAAAACAGCTTCGACATAGCGCCCCAATCATCAAATGCCAGTCGTACGTCTTTAAACATCTGTATGACGCCATCTCCTTACAAGACGTCGCTCGATTCGTGAATCTTCATCCCAACTATTTGTCGTCCCTGTTTAAGAAAGAAGTCGGGCTTTCGTTCACAGAGTATGTGTTGCGAGAAAAGATAGCGGAAGCCAAAAAACTGTTAAAGTACACCGATTCCTCTCTTTCTGAAATTTATACATGGCTTAATTTCCACGACCAGAGCCATTTCACAAAAGTCTTTAAAACCTACACGGGCACGACTCCCAAACAATTCAAGCAACACGAGCACATGCCAACGATGTGAATTTGAATCTCCAACATATGGAGTTAGTTTCACGCTCAACGTTAAAAGTGTCCGTAGGCGTAAAAACATCCTCAATACGCCGTGGTTTGGAGTGTCTGCCTAAAGCTGAATTTGTAGGCTCAAGCTGTATACGACCAGGTACTTAGTTTAGTACTTGCCAACTTCTTACGATGATGTTAACCTAACTTTAGTCAACGTTAACAGAAAAGGGGTTTACATAGTGAAAATTCATGATATGACACAAATTGCTATCGGTGCCGCGCTGCTCGCTAGCATCGGTTCGATTGCCATCCCAATCGGTCCGGTTCCAATTACCCTACAAATGCTCGGTATCATGACGGTCGCTTCCGTCCTAGGTGCCAAAAAAGGCGGGCTCGCCGTCGTCGTCTATCTCTTGCTCGGCTTAATCGGCCTTCCAGTACTCAGCGGTTCGGGCGGACTTGCCCCGTTCGTCGGTCCGACGGTCGGATACTTGCTCGCCTTCCCAATCGCGGCCTTTTTGATTGGCTGGTCATCGGAACGGCATCGTTCGTTCCCTGCCCTCATCGGCTACAACGTCTTATTTGGACTCGGTCTTGTCTATTTGCTCGGCAGTCTTGGGTTGCAAGCCGTGTTTGGCATGACGTTCATCGATGCGCTCAAAGTGAACATTCCGTTCATCATCGGCGACTTAATCAAAGCAGTGTTGGCGGCAGCTATCGCTTATAAAGTGTCCACCAACCCTCAAATGCGCAAAACCCTCGCCTCTTGAAGGTTCAAACGTTTCAGCGGAAAGTATAGGTGGAACGTATATAGTATGGAAGGGGGTGTCCTTATGAGCGATTCGACGTTTAAAAAACGTTTGGCTAAAGCGACCCATCGCTTTCCGAAAGGACAACGACGCGGGAAAGACGAGACGCGGCACGAGAAGCGCGATATCGAGGCGTTCGAACGACGTCTGCGGGAAGCGAAAAGTAAAGTCGGAGAGATTCAAGAAAACATTGACCATATTGCCAGACGTTAAAACCTCGTCCTCGGATGGGGTTTTTTACTGTGCTGAACTGGTTAAGAATGCTTGGTACGTCGCATCGATCGAATAGCCTTAGTATATCCCCACAAACAAACCCCCGTCCGTAGACGAGGGTTTGGGATCACTTCGAACGCGGTCGGATGAACAGCGCGACGATGAACGAGAGCGCGAGCACGACGAGCAGTCCGAGCGAGATATCGTTATAACCGAGCAAATTGAGGGCGACACTGATGGCGACGGCGACATAGAAGCCACCGAGCGCCTTTTTGACGAGTTGCGAACTGAACCGCTGCAACTGTTTCGCCCCAATCGGTGAACCAATCATCGCACCGGTGATGAGCGCCAAGCCGTGCCAATAGTTCGCATCGGCTCCGGCGACGGCATAGTTGATCACGCCCGAGACGACGATGAGGAACGCCGCGGCGATACTCGTCCCGACGGCCCGTTTCATCTCGGTGTTGAGTAACTTAACTTGAAGTGGCGTCAATACGAACCCACCGCTGACACCCATAAGTGACGAGATGAATCCGCCGAACAACCCGATGAACCCGAGGCGTGGGACCGACTCCGAACCGACGCTACCCTCTTCGTGCTGTTTCGACCGGAAGAACGAGACGGCGAAATACGTCAACAGTGCGATATAGGCGAGCGAGATGACCGGCTTCGCGCCGTCGAGTGTCTCTAGATAAAATACGAGCGGCGTCGCCACCCACGTCCCGACGACCCCGAACGCGCCAATCAAGAGGGCGTGTTTCGGATTGACGTTCTTTAATTTGATGTGGGAGATCGTGCCGGCCGTCGTCGACCCGAGCGTGAGCATGAGACTGAGGGCGATGGCCGCGCTCGCCTCGTATCCGAAGACGAGCAAGAGCGGCGTGAGTAAAATCCCGCCCCCGATGCCGAAGAATCCGCTCAAAATTCCGATGAGCGTTCCGAGCAAAAGAAACGATAGTAATGCTGTGACGTCCATGAACAAACCTTCTTTCTTTCCTTTTCATAACTAATCATAACAAAAAAGGAGCGCATGTTGCGCCCCGTAAAATCAATTTTGTATCTGTCACGGGTACAAGTCTTCCTCCTGCAAGTAGCCAATGAATAAATCTTGCAGGTACCCTTCCGTGTCAATATCATCGAGTAGCAATTTCGCTTCAATGTCTGAATCATTCAGTGGCGAACTACCGTCAATCACCCCGAAGACGTGAGAGACCGTATCTACCATCACGACTTCAACGATATGCATCATCAACCGTTGTTGTTCCGGATCCATCTGTTGATACATATGAATTGCTTGACTATACAGGTCGATATCTGATAGTGAAACTTCTTCTTCATACATATCCTTATAGCCTGAAAGGGCATCTTATACGACGGTCGCGTAAACATCTTTTACAAATTCTTCTGTTTTTACTTCCACCTCATTAGCTCCTTCTGTCTCAAACGTCATTGACCGAGAAGTCAGAAGACCGCAGCCGCTCCGCCTCTCTCATCAAGTCTTCATCAATCACTTTTCTCAATAATACGCCGGGTCCGATATGCGTCCGGACCGCTTCACGTCGTGCCACGAAGCGTAGGTCGTCGAAAGCCTCGGTCAGTTGAAAATACGTTCCATCCGCTCCAGTATCAACCGCTACCCAATCATACGCTTCAATCATTTCGATGTTTCCATGCTCTAGTAACGCGTGACTCCAATAGTTCATCCAACTCACCTCACGCACTTTCAAGAACCAGAAATCATCCCGTTCTTCATACGTCCAGAACATCTTCTCGTTTAAAAGTTGGTCTGTATCGACAAATACGTCCCTATCCAAATCTAGTTCAATCGATGCCCGATAAGGTCTCCACGTCTCACATACAAAGCGAAACAAGTCTGTCCATTTGGCTTGTTCCAACTGAAATTGCTGTTTACTGATTGCAAAGTGAAAGCCTGCACTGCCTGGCAATCCGCCTCGAGGGTAAATATTCATGTAACTCTTCCGTTTCTCTAATCTGCCGATAAAACTATAGGTATCCTCGAATCCTTCAATCCACATTTCTTTAAATGTTTCTTTAGTGAATGATTGCTTGACCGGCTCGAAAAATCCAATTCTTGATAGTTGTACCTCAAACTGGTTCAACAACTGCAAAAAGTTCTCTGCGTAATTTCTTGTCCCAATGTCATCTTCAAAACAGAACCTTAACGAAATCGTCTCCATACCTACCACTCCATTATTCATTAGTTCCAGCAAATTTATAGAATATGTGACTGCTTCCTAATTGTTTACTTATCTCAACGTGAGTCAAGGTAGAAACGGCGGCGGCAAGATATCAGTCATCTCTTGCTCCAACTGTTTATAGAACTGTTCCATCTCCTCTTTCGGGAAGAAGAATGCATCCACCCGCTTCGGTCCACTCCTGGCCCAGAACGTCCATTTATATAAGGCGTCCGCCTTACGTTCAATCCTCAAGACGAAATACGGTTCAATTGGATTGAGTAAATACTTGTCCGAGGTACCTTCTAGCAATCTTCTCATATGAAACAAAAAATCTTGGAACTCGGATTTGAGGAGCAACGAGCCATAAAACTTGAAGATGAATAGCTGTTCTACCTCAATCGTGAACAAGGAGGCGATAAACACGTCTTCCCCTTCTTCTGAATATTTTCTTGGGAACAATTCAATCGTTACGTCCTTATGTTGAATCTTCGCCATATGCCCACTCCAATCGGTTTCACATTACCTATCGACGCCGAGCCGATGACTCTTCTCGCAAAAAGAGTCCAGGTTTCCCTAGACTCTTCGTTTACAATACACGCTCTAAAAACTTAAATACCGTCTGGCGATATTCGGTTTGGAACGAGCGATGCGACTGCACGTGCCCATCATTCTCGGTCACCCACAGTTCGACATCCTCGCCGGCTTTGGCTAATTTCTCGCTCTCGCTTACGGGAATGGCATCGTCACCTTGACTATGAATCAATAACACCGGTGCCTCGATTTGAGCCATATCGTCAATCGGTTTGACCACATCCGCGTCGAGCCCCGTGAACCAAGGCGTCACCGTCATGATGACCGGTGTGAACGGGAAGTTCGGTAAATCGCTCCATACCGGCAGATTCGTCTCGAGATAGCCGCGGAGGTCACTGAACGGGCTATCGGCGATGACGGCGGCGACATCGGTCTCGTCAGCCGTCGCGAGTGCCGTCGCGGCACCCATCGAAACCCCATATAAGACGATGGGCCCGTCCGAGCGCTCTTTCGCGTACGCGATGGCGGCAGCAAGGTCAGATTGCTCCTTCGCCCCGACCGTCACGCGATCCCCTTCTGAAATTCCGGAGCCGCGAAAGTCGAACGTCAAAAACTGATATCCTTGCTCATGGAATTCCGGAATCAATTCTTTGAGCGGCAAATCGGATTGTTCACGGTTCTTCCCGTAGCCATGCGCGAAGACAATCGTCGCACGCGGCGTCGGGTGCGGGATCCACCAGCCGTATAAATCCTGTTGATCCTCTGATTCGATCGTGATGTTCTCATACTTGACGCCTAGCGTCTTCGGGGTGAACGTCAACGTCTCCCGTTCAGGTGACGTCAATTGATCCCCGATGTGGGCCGAGATGCCCACGACGGCAAGAAACGCGACGAGAACCAACACCCCGACGGCGATTCCCATATATTTGACCCAGCGATTCATCGCAGTGCCCCTCTCCTAAGTATAGTTCGCATCAGCCGTCTCACCGGAGCCAGCTCCGTAAGGCGACGAGCGCATGTTGTACCGGCTCCCACGTCTCAGACGGGATGACGTAACATGTCGCCTCGTGAATCGTGAACGTCTTGACGTCCGCACGTTTGACGATATTCTCGCCAATGGCACCGAACGGGTCACTGTTGACGTCGGTATGCTCGAACGTCTTCCACACCCGTTGACCGTTCTCCACTAACGCACATTCGAACGGCTTCACCGGACCCTCAATCCCGTATTCGGCATAATGCCATAACGTTGTCGCATCGAGCGGCGAACCGAGATGTAATATTTTCGCATCGCGGTCAATCATCCGTTCAATCGGCGATCCTGGCCCGAAGCCGACGTCGAGCGTATGTCCAGCCACGATGTGTTCGGCGTCCCGTCCCCACGCGGCGACCGACCACATCGGGTGATCGCTCCGGAACACTTCCGGATACGAGCGGAACAGCTCTGGGACACGACCCATCCCTCGGGTCGCTGTTTTCGCCGGGTCATACGCTGGCATCTCATCACGGATGGTCTGCCACCATTCGACCGGGACCGGTGGGGCTTCCCATTCAGCGGGATTTGAATTATCCCCGCTCTGGGTCGCCATCATGATGAGCCCGTCCGGTCCGACCGCTTCTTGGAGCGCCTCGATGACCGTCTGGGGCCCGCCGCACACCCAGCCAAGTTTTGATAGCGACGTGTGGACGAATAGTGCGTCCCCTCGTCGAATGCCCGCCTCTTGCAGATGGGCCACTAACGTTGTTTTCGTTTCCATATGTTTCATCGATCTCACTCCACGATGAGCTGGATCGTTGATCCGCTCCTTGATTTCTTGACTTCAATCCGGGCGTCGACCCGGTCTTTCAATTCTTGGACGTGGCTGATGACCCCGACGAGCCGGCCGCTCGATTGCAGCGACATGAGCAATTCAATCGCTTGATCGAGCGATTCGGCGTCGAGCGTCCCGAAGCCTTCATCGATCAGCATCGTCTCGAGACTGACCCCACCACTCAACTGCTGGACGACCTCGGCCAATCCGAGGGCGAGCGAGAGCGATGCCTTGAACCCTTCGCCGCCCGATAAGTTTTGGACCCGGCGTGACTGGCCGGTATAGGCGTCAAAGACTAATAATTCGAGACCGGACTTGGCATTTCCTTTCGCCGTCTCAATTTTTCGCTCTAATTGGAACTGTCCGCTCGTCATTTGATCGAGATGGACGTTGGCCGCATGGAGAATTTGATCGAAGAACGCCGTCTGCACGTACGTCTCGAACGTCAATTTTTGCGGATTCAGGCCCCGTCCGGTGTCGGCAATCAATTTGACCGTCTCCAGATTCCGTTGATCCTCATCCGTCTTCTCCCGTAACGCGTTCCATTCGGCGACGATGTGACGATGGCGTTTCAATTGCCCGTCCGCCGTCACGAGTTGTTCGGACAGCGTTTCGAACGAACGGCCCTCTTCGTGCAACTTCTCCTGGAGCCGTTCAAGGTCTGGTCGCGGGCGGTCCCCGATTTTCTCGTTCAGCGCCTTGACGGCGTGTTCGAGCCGGACACCTTCCTCAAGCTCAGTTGCTTGGCGCTCGCGTAGTTCGGGCAGTTGCTCGACGCGCAAGCGATACTCCTTGAACACAGCTTCAGTCAACTCAATTCTCTCGAAAGCGGCCTCAAGTTCAGCCGTCGCTTCGGAAAGACGAGCATGTTCGAACTCGAGTTGTTCGCCAAGGAGACGGAGTCGCTCCGCTTCCCCCCACTTCAATCGATTCAATTCTTCAAGCCGACGTTCATACGTCTCCACGTTTCGTTCGATGTGAGCGAGTCGCGTCGCGAGCTGATTCCGCTCGGTCTGCAACATCTCTAACGTCGTCCCATCCGGTTGACGCATCGACTGAAGCTTCTCTTGGACGGTTTGGAGCTGTTCGAACAACTTCTGTCGTTCTTCAGCCTGCACACGCTTCGCCGTCTCGAGTTGCTTCAATTCGGTTGTGGTCGACCGCAGGAGACGCTCCATCCGTTGTCGTTCTTCGGCTTCTTCACGCAACTGACGGATGCGGGCGTCTTGGTGTTGCATCGCAGTGTCAGCCGCACCATCGAGCTTCAACTCAAGTCGAGCGAGATCGCGTTCACGGATCAGTTCATCGAGTTGGCGTTTGAGCGCCCGATAATCCGCCCGAGCTTCATGGAGGTCGGCCTCAATCCGTTTCAGTGTCTCAACGGCTGAGCGATGACCAGTTTGGTCGATGGACGTCCCCGTTCGCTCGACGTGTCCGTGGGTCAATGAACCGCAGACCGGACAAGGATCCCCCGCTTCGAGTCGCTCGCGCAGCGTGTCGGCCATAAGCGCATGCTCGGCCTCGACGAATTGGTCGACCTGTTTCGTCTGGGCGGTGAATTGTCGTTGGACTTCCTTCCCGTTGCGTTCACAGGCACCGAGTCGTTCCGTGACCTCTGCCACTTTCGACTCGAGTCGAACCTGATGTTGAAGCTGACTATACAGTCGTTCGGCCTCGACGAGTTGGTCTGGTGCCGGTGCGTGTTCCAGTTTAGCCGCAAGTTCGCCTTCGGTCGCTTGGAGCTCCTGGAGACGCGCTTCTTCTGAGAACAGACTGAGGGGCTCCAACCGGCGTTTCAAGTCATCCCGACGTCTAGTGGCCCGGTGCCATTCATCGACATAGGGCAACATCTCGTCAATCGCATTGACGCGACTTGTGGCTTGGTCTGCCTCCTGGCGCATGCTCGTGATGGCCTCTGCTTCTGCCTTCAACTCCTCCAACTGTCTCGTGTAGCCTTCGTCTCGTTGACGGGATACATCGCGTTCACGGGTCAACCGTTCGATATCGTGACGCACCGTTTCGGTACGTTGATAGAGCGGGCTGACGCTCGCCACTTGTTCAAGTCGCAAGATGAGCGCCTGGCGTTCTTCGCGTGCTTGTGCCGCTTGGCGGAATGCTTGGAGCGCGGTTGCGCGCACGTCCCGCTCTTCCATCAACTCGGCGAGCGCGGTCGCCTGATTCACTTCTCGTCGCAACGCCTCGAGTCGTTCCTCACCAGTCCGGCGCTGAGCCTGTAACGTGTCCCGAGCCGCCAAGAGTCGCTCCTCCCGGGCGTCGAGCCACGTCACGATTTCAGGCAAGTTGCGGGTCGACATGTCCTCGACGGCCTCGTCTTCGAGTTCCAACAGTTTTAAACGCGTCGTCTCGACCGCCCATTCGACGCGTTTGCGGTACTTGCCGTAACGTTCGATCCAATCCTCCTGAAAGGCGCGGTACGCCTCCGTCTTGAAGATTGATTGCAGAATCTGTTGCTTCTTCGTCGAATCGGAATCGAGGAGCTGACGGAACTGGTTCTGCGGCAACAGCAAGATTTGACTGAACTGCTCATAGCTTAGCTGCAACAACGATTCAATCGTCTGT
The DNA here is from genome assembly GCF_018618315.1 of Exiguobacterium sp. s70. NCBI lineage: Bacteria > Bacillati > Bacillota > Bacilli > Caryophanales > Exiguobacterium > Exiguobacterium sp. s70. The sequence continues at coordinate 78,234 of NZ_JACSLV010000004.1, read as the reverse complement.
TCGACGTCGTTCACTTTCGTTGCCAACGGTTTCCATGTTTCTTTCCATTCATAGAGCACCGCCTCGTGCGGAATCGGCGTCTTATTTTTCGGGTGCGGTTGTTGCGGCTGGCGGACGATCCGATACCGTTCGTCGCGAATCGTGAACGTGAAGTCGATTTCAGTCTTCCGTTCCGGGTCCGCATATTGGCTTCGGAAATCGCTGGCGTTCCGGAGTGCCCCGCTGGCCCGACCATAGAGCGCGAACGTCATCGCGTCAAAAATGGTCGTCTTTCCGGCACCGGTCCGGCCGCTGATGACGAACATCGAACGTCCTTCAAGCTGCGTAAAATCGATTTGTTCCGTCTCGGCGTAAGGACCGAAGGCGGTGATGGTCAATTGTTCCGGTCTCAAATCGATTCCTCCCCTTCTAAGAAACGTTGCACCGTCGCATCGGCATCGCGGCCGTGGACGGCTTTAAAGAAGTCCATATATACATCTTCGACCGATTGCCGCTCGAGCTTCTCACGTTCGAAGCGAGACGTCTGGTCTTGGCGACGCAACAACTCGAGTTCGAGGTGTAAGATGTTCGGATAGACGGTCCGCAACTTCGCCATCGGGTCGAATAACGCACGTTCATCGGTCAAGACGATTTTCAAATAGTCGTCGACGGCCTCATCTTGATAAAACGACGGGTCGAGTAGCTCGTTCAGCGTCCCGGTCAAAATGCGCAAGTCTCGTCGCGCTTTTAGCGGGCGCCGACGGCGTGTCCATGTCCCGTCCCATTCGATGACGTCGATCGATTTCACATGGGACGCCTCGGAGAACGAATATTTCATGAGCGAGCCGCTGTACGCGACCCGGTCGTCGCGGATGGCGTCACGGTTATGCAAGTGTCCGAGTGCCGTATAGCCGAACGGCGCGTATAATCCTTTGGCGACTTGCCCTGCCGTCCCGACGGACAGCTGCCGTTCGGAATCGGTCTCGAGTCCACCGGCGACGAAACTGTGGCTGACGGCGACCGCGCGTGCATCAATCGCCCCGTATGAGTCAATGACTGCGGCGAGTGCGTCATGATGGGTCCGAATCGACTCGTCGCCGAACGCATAACGGATGCGCGCCGGCTCAAGGAACGGCATCAAATAAAATGGGATGTCGTTCACGACAATCGGCCCTGTGCCCGGGTCAACCTTCCCGACGATATGGAGACCGACTTTCGTCAACAGTTTGGAGCTGTATTGGAGCCGCTCGGCCGAATCATGATTGCCGGCGATGGCGAGCACAGGGATACCCCGCTCGAGGACGAGCGCGCGCCACATCTCATCGAGCAGATCGACGGCCTCAACGGGCGGCACGGCCCGATCATATAAATCACCGGCGACGACGATGGCGTCAGGCTTCTCCTCGTCGACGATGTGTAAGAAAGACTCAAATAAAATGATTTGTTGTTCTTCTGTCATATGGCGGCCGTGGACGATTTTACCTAAATGCCAATCGGCCGTATGTATCCATTTCATGCGACTTCACCTCTGATTCCATTCTAGCATTATTCCGGTGTACGATTCGACGTCTTGACACTTGTTTTCGAAACAGCGAAAGTTAATAGGAAAGGGGGACGTATCATGGAGTCCACATCTACATGGCAAGCCTTTCTGCGCTTGTTCCGTGTCGCTCAACCACCGAAAGGTCTGTTTATCGGTGCCGTATTGATTTCATTGCTTCAAGCGATGGCTTCACTCGCCATTCCGCTCATCTTGCAACGCGTCGTCGACAATTGGAGCGAGGCCGCGCTCGACGCCCGCCTCGTCGCCATCTTCGTGACGGCGTTTCTCATCCAAGTCGTCTCGAGTGCGATTTCGATTTATTGGCTACATATCGTCGGACAACGGGTCGTCGCCAATTTGCGGACGACGTTATGGGAGCATCTCGTCGCCCTCCCAATCCCGTTCTATGACGGCGTCAAATCAGGGGATCTCGTCTCACGGTTAAATAACGACACGACGACGTTGCAGCAGCTCTTGTCCGAACAGAGCGTCCGTCTCTTGACGTCGTTCGTTTCGGTCATCGGCGCCGTTGGTATCTTGTTCACGCTCGATTGGCAGATGACGCTCGTCATCTTGTTCTCCGTGCCGACGACACTTCTTATCGTCATCCCGCTCGGGCGTAAACTTCGGAAAATCGCCAAGGCGACGCAACATGAGCTCGGTGACTTGTCCGGGTTTTTCGCTGAACTGCTCGGAGAGATCCGGCTCGTCAAATCACAGGCGACCGAATCCGTCGAGGTCGCAGAAGGAAAACGACGCATTGAGCGTCTCTTCGGCCTCGGTGTGCGCGAGGGACGGATTCAAGCGATTTTGATTCCGCTCCTGAACGTCACGTTGACGGCGATGCTGATCGCCATTCTCGGCTTCGGGGCTTATCGCGTCTCGACCGGTGCCTTATCGACCGGTTCGTTGCTCGCGTTCATGCTGTACTTGTTCCAAATCATCACGCCGCTCATCACGATGACGGAGTTTATCACTCGGCTCCAAAAAGCACGCGGGGCCACCGAACGAATCTCGGAACTGCTCGCCATCGAGCCGGAACCGTACACGGATGAACCGTCGACGATTCGACAGTCGTCGCTCTCGTTCGAGGGCCTGACGTTCCGCTATGGCGACCAACCCGTGATTGACGACGTGTCCCTCACTGTCCCGTTCGGTGCCACGACAGCCATCGTCGGACGCAGCGGTGCCGGCAAGACGACACTGTTCGCCCTCGTCGAGCAGTTCTACCTTCCGTCGAGCGGACACATCCATTACGGGGACCGGGACATCTCAACCTACGGCCGCAACGAATGGCGGCAAGTCATCGGCTACGTCGCCCAAGATTCGCCCGTCTTATCCGGGACGGTGCGGCAAAATATCTTATACGGCTTGACCCGGACCGCGACCGAGGATGAGATTCGTCACGCCTGTGATATGGCCAACGCCTGGTCGTTCATCGAGGCGATGCCGGACGGGCTCGATACGGAAATCGGCGAGCGCGGCGTCCGGCTATCTGGTGGACAGCGCCAACGGCTCGCCATCGCTCGGGCGCTGTTACGTGACCCGCAAATCTTATTGCTCGACGAGGCGACATCAAGCCTTGACTCGGAATCCGAGCGTGTCGTCCAAGAAGCACTCGACCGTCTCATGACAGGACGGACGACACTCGTCATCGCCCATCGGCTCTCGACCGTCCAACATGCCGATCAAATCGTCGTGCTCGAGGACGGCGGCATCAGCGGGCTTGGGACACATCAAGAGTTGCTTCGGGAAAACGTACTCTATGAACGACTCGTGAAACAACAACTTTTAGGAGGCAATCAACTATGAAGACAGTCGGATTTATCGGACTCGGTGTGATGGGTCAATCGATGGTCAGAAACTTAATGAAGGCGGGATTCGAAGTCCAAGCGTATACGCGGACGAAAGAGAAAGCGGCTGATTTATTGGCGGAAGGTGTCCGTTGGTGTGATTCGGTCGAAGCCGTCTGTCAAAACGCCGATGCCGTCATCACCATCGTCGGCTATCCGTCTGACGTCGAGAGTCTTTATTTCGGGGACGGTATGATTTTGCAATCGGCTGAACCAGGAACGCTCGTCATTGATATGACGACGTCTTCGCCACTCCTGGCCGAACGGATCGCTGATGCCGCAATCGATCGCAGCTTGCTCCCGCTCGACGCACCGGTCACGGGCGGTGACGTCGGTGCCAAGAACGGGACGTTGTCGATTCTCGTCGGCGGCGGCGAATACGCCTTCACGAAGGCGCGACCGCTGTTCGAGGCGATGGGCCAATCGATTGAACGGATGGGGTATGCCGGAAGCGGCCAATATGGGAAACTCGCCAATCAGATCGCAATCGCCGGCATCATGATGGGCAACGCCGAAATGCTCGCCTTCACGAAACGGGCCGGGCTCAATCCCGATCAATTGCGCCAGACGATTCGGGGCGGTGCCGCGGGCAGCTGGACGCTCGAGAACCTTGTTCCCCGGATGATTGTCGAGGACTATGCTCCTGGTTTCTTCATCAAGCATTTCCTGAAGGACATGAAACTCGCCCTCGAGAGCGCCGAACAGTTGAACATCAAACTGCCGAGCCTCGAGTTGGCGTATAAACTGTACTCCATCCTCGAAGAGAACGGCTACGGCGAGAACGGGACGCAGGCGCTCATCGAATACTACATGCATCAGGACGTTTGAATCGTCCCGCTCGTGGAATTAGTAGTACAGAAGGGAGCGATTACAGATGCCATGGAATATGAAAGACTATCCGGAATCACTGAAGAACTTCGACCCACTCGTCAAAAAGAAAGCCATCGATATCGCCAACGCCTTGCTCGCCCAAGGTTACTCCGATCAAAAGGCGATTCCAATCGCCACGGAACAAGCGAAGAAATGGCATGAACATGCCTCAAAAGAAGAGAAATCTGAGTTTCGTGACGCTCCTGACCCACAAAAGTCGGATCGGCACGGAACATAAAAACAACCGGTCGGCTCATGAGCCGACCGGTTGTTCGTTTGCGTCTGTCGCTGCCTTGATTTCAACATATAACCCGGCGAGCGCCGTGTTGATATAAGGCTGTACGAAGATATAGGCCAATCCGCCCGTGAACAAGACGAGGACATACCAGCCGATGAAACTCGCATACAAGCGCAGCATCGTCCGTTTATGGCCGCGCATGAGACGCCGGCTTTCTCGCATCGCCTGAAACGCAGACAGTTCCGGTTGGTCTCGTAGCACGAACGGGACAATCCGATACGACAAATAGAACCAGACGCCCGGGACGATTAAGAACAACATGAGCACGTTCAACCCGAGATAAAAGACGGCATAATACGTGACCGCCCGGACGTAATCTTTGAGCGAACCGAATGCATCGAACAAGAGCCCGAATGAAGGTTTCTCGGCTTTGGCGATATCGAGGAACACCCAGTTGCGGCCAAGTTCGAGCGGGGCGAGCAAGACGGTCGCACCGTACAGCAGACCGATTGACACGAACAGGATGCTCGGGTCGGTCGATTCCAAATCGAGCTGCGTCGTTATGACCGCCTGAACGAGCATCGTCGCCACGACCGCAAGCAGCGAGATGCCCCAGTTGCCGGACAACATCCGAAGGGCAAATTGTTTATAGACTGATGATTGCATGACTTCACCTACAGTATCGTTTTCTTCATTATAGCAAAAAAACAGTCAGCCGACTGTTTTTAGCGTGCCATCTGTTGTTTGATTGCCTTGAACTTGTGCTCATCCAAGCGGCCCTCGGTCCGTACCCCGCTTCCGACATGGACGAAATCAACGCCTAGCCGGTCGATCAGTTGCGCCACATTGTCGGCCGTGATGCCGGCACCCGGGAGGATGTTCATCTCCGCCACCTCATGCATCGCACTTAATCGGTCTATGCCTTCAAGTGCCGTCGCTTGTCCTCCGGACGTCAAGACGTGGTCAACTTCTGGGAAGTCGTTTAGCACCGTGATTGCGTCCATCAAGTCGACCGCGTCGTCGATGGCCCGATGGAACGTGAGCACCATCTCGCCTTTATGTTTAATCACTTCTCCGAGTAGCGCCTCATCGATACGCCCTTCGCTCGTCAAGGCTCCGAAGACGATGCCATCGGCCCCGAGTTCACGGCAAAGACCGATATCCGCCAAAATCGTCTCTGCATCTTCCTCGTTATAGACGAACGAGTCCGCATGGGGCCGAATCATGACGTGGACAGGAATGGTAGCCTGTTCGAGCACGTTACGAATCGTCCCGAAACTCGGTGTCGTCCCGCCGGCCGGCAAATCGGCAATCAATTCGAGCCGATCCGCCCCGAACCGCTCCGCCGTTTTGGCTTCGGTCAATGTCGTCACAATCACTTCAATCATGAAATCCCTCCTCCTTATGGTGCGAAGCGCCACTCGACCTCATGCTCCGCCAAGGCGCGCTTCCAATCCGTCGGTTCCGGAAAATCAGAGATGATGGTCGTCACCTTTGAAAAGTCGGAGACCCGATAGCGTTTTTGTTGATTGAACTGGGTATGGTCGGCGAGCAAATAACATTGACGCGATTGATCGAGGACCGCCTGCGTCACGGTCGAGAGACCATGGGCATCACACGTCAATCCAAGTGAGGCATCGACGCCCTCGACCGACAGGATGGCCATATCGAACACATACGCCTTCAGTTGCTGCAGGACGTGCTCGCCGACGGTGACGAGATGTTTCGGATCAATCGTCCCACCGAGCAATTGGATATCGCCAGTAAACACGCCCTTGGCCCGCTGCTCAAAGAGCGCCTTGGCGACCATGAGCGACGGAGTGACGACGGTCAAATTTCGTCCGCGAAGTCTGGCCGCGACTTGTTCTGGGGCGACGCCGTGTCCGATATACAGCAACATGTCATCCTCGACGAGCTGAAACGCCGTATAGGCGATGCGACGAATCCCGTCCATGTTCGAGATCATCATCGGTTGGAACGAGACGCTCTGATGGAGCACCGCCCCGCCATACACCCGCTTGATGCGATGCTCTTTCTCAAGCTCTTCTAAGTAGCGGCGAATCGACTCCCCCGAGACGTTCAACCGTTCGATCAACTCGCTCGTCTTCACTTTGCCTTCCCGCTCAATCCATTCAACAATCTTTTGTTTACGTTCTTCTCCAATTAAAGACACTTCCCTGCCTCCTCCGCAAATATCGCTTCCTTTTTCAGTGTAGCGAACGGATGTAAATTTAACGTAAACAGAAAGTAAAGAACGGGCAAATCCAACACTTTTTTCGAACTTTTCGGCAAAAATCAACGGAAATCCACAAAAAGACAGCCTCATCATGAGGGTTGAGGTTTCAACTTCTCATTTTTTACATGAAAAAAAATGACCATCCTTCTCTGTATATCGAGCAGGATGGTCATCGATCGTTACTTTCGCTTTTGGAACAGCGGCACTTTCGGTTCCGTGCCGGAACGGATTCGTTGCCAGTTCGAGCGGTGCTTGATAATGATGAACAAGGCGAGCGGGACGATGACGATGAGCGGCAACCAGTCTTTGGCGATGATGCCATAGGCGACGACGGTCACGAGTCCGACGACAGAGGCGGCCATCGACGAGAGCGACACCATCTTTGAAATAAGCAACGTCACGATGAACGTGCCGACGACGACGACGAAAAACCATGGGAACGCAGCAAGCAGGATCCCCGCGCTCGTCGCCACCGATTTTCCGCCCTTGAATTTGGCGAAGATGGGATAAGAGTGGCCGATGATGGCCGGAATCCCGGCGAGGAGCAGACTCATTTCGCTCCCGAATAGGAGCGGCAATAAAGCCGCGACCAAGCCTTTCCCCATATCCCCTAGTAGGACGATCGTACCCGCTTTCTTCCCAAGCACGCGAAACGTGTTCGTCGTGCCCAAGTTCCCGCTCCCGTGCTCGCGGACATCGACTTTATAGCCGAGCTTACCGACGAGGAGGGCGAACGGGATTGAACCGAGTAGATAGCTGATGATGATAATGATGATTTCTGTCAAATAAGGCATCGCGATTCCCCTTAATTCATGGATTGCTCGAGGTAGCGTTCAAACGGGACGTTCGTCTTATGAACGTTCGTCGCATGCTCCACCCCGATGTAGCGTAAGTGCCACGGTTCAAACATATAACCCGTCTCCGCCTCATAGGCGCGTTGATAGCGGACGATGAACCCATACGTATGGGCATTGTCGGCCAACCACTTGCCTTCTTTCGTCTGTTCAAGGCTCTGTGTCAATTGATACCCGACCGAGGCGCTCGAGACGTCGATGGCGAGTCCCGTCTGATGTTCTGAATGACCCGGCGGTGCCGAATACTTCATCGCTTGTTCTTTTCCGTCTTTGGCGACATAGGCGTTGAACAATTGCACTTGATAGTCGTATGAACGGAACGCGCTCGTCCCTTTCAAATCGATTCCGGCCGCTTTCGCACCGGCCATCAATTTTTCGATTGCCTGTGCCGCTTCCTTACGGAGCATTCTCCGCTCCCCGGACGCCGTGTCGACAAAATCGATATTCGCCGTCACGAGGTCGGTCGGTTTGTAACCGGCCGGCAAGGCGATTTGTTTATTGACGAGGATGAGCGTATCGAGTTTCACGTTCGCCGTCCCGTTTTGTTCGAGCGGCTGGCTCGGCATCTGGGCCGGTTCTTCTACAGGCGGTGCTTCCACAACAGGTGCTTCTTCGGCCTCAGGTTCGTCTGCTGCCGGTTCTTCCGCAGGCTCGTCTTCTGCCGGGGGCTCGGCTTCAGGCGCCGGAGCTTCTTCAACCACTTCGTCTTCTGTATCCTTCGGCGTATCGGCCGGAGTTTCTGTTTGTTGTTCGGTTTCGGCCGGTTTGTTCTCGGCTTCTTCCGTTTTGCTTTGGTCGCTTGTGGTACAGCCCACCAATGTGAGCGTCAAGGCGCAGCATACCATCAACAGAGATGGTTTTCGCATGCGATCTTCCCCTTTCTTTGTACAAAAAATACCGTCAAGATATGATACCATACTGACGGTACAAAAGAACCACTGTTATGTGACGGGACTCATGACACGCATATACATGTCATGCCATTCTGGAAACTCGCGGTCGAGACGGACCGGCTTGAAGTCGCCCTGTTTGACGACGACGTGGGTCGTCTTCGCCGAACCGACGAGATGTCCGTCTTGATCGGTCAACTCATAGCCATAGACGGTCCGGATCTTGGAATAGCTGTCGACCCATACCCGGACGTGGACCGTATCGCCGAACGTGACGCTCTTCTTATAGTCGACCGAGACGTTCGTCACCGGAGAGACGAAGCCCGCCTGTTCCATGTCTTTATATTCGACCCCGAGCTCGCGCAATAATTCAGTACGAGCGATTTCGAGATACACTAAATAGTTCGCATGATAGACGATGCCCATCATGTCGGTCTCTTGGTAGCGGACCGGAATCTGAATCGTATGCATTAAATCGTCCTCGCTTTCAAGGTCATTATATTATAACTTGGTCTTAATATCTACTACTAAAATCTGATTCAAGTCGTCAGTTTCAGCCTGTCCTTCAATCAAACGGTATGACTGTCTCGCGATGGCTTCATCAATCAACGACAGCGCCGTCCGCGCGTTCGGCCGGTCGATACCAGTCAGTCGCTCTTTAAGCGCTTGCTCCACCGTCTCGTCATACGTATAGCCAAATTTCCCGGCATATGTCTTGGCAATCTCGACGAGTTGGTCGGTCGAGTAATCCTCGAACTGGATGGTGCGCTTAATCCGACTACTCAGTCCAGGATTCGACTCGATCAATCGCCGCATCGGCGCCTCATATCCCGCCATGACGACGACGAGGTTGTCCCCGTGCTTCGGCATCTCGTCGACGAGCGTATCGATTGCTTCACGACCGTAATCGTTCGGTCCGCCGTTCAAACTATAAGCCTCGTCAATCAACAACACACCGCCGAGTGCATCGCGGATGGCAGCCTTCGTCTTCTGTGCCGTCTGACCGACATAACCGCTGACGAGATCGGCTCGGCTGACGACTTTTAAGTGTCCGCGTTTCAAGTAACCGGTCTTCTTCAACAGTTGGGCATAAAGGTGAGCGAACGTCGTCTTCCCTGTCCCGCTGTTGCCGACGAGTGCGGCATGAAGTTGGACCGGAGCCGTCTTCAATCCAAGTTCGCGGCGCCGTTTTTGAATCGTGACGAGCGCCTCGATTTCACGCAGTTGCCGTTTCGCCTCTTCCATCCCGACCAAGTCGTCGAGCGTCGGGGCCGACGTGTCCTCGGTCGCATCCATCTCGAAATCGAGCTCCGTCAACAAGGCCATCTCGTCGAGCGGAGCATCGGCACCGAAGCGGGACCCTTTTTTGAACATGGCGTCGAGCAAAATGTTATGCACCGTGCGCGCGTTCCCGAACGTGGCGTCGACCCGTTCCCGGTCAATCCGCGCAATCAAGGCGCGCTTCGCCTCGACCGTCAGGACGTAATTGTTCTCCGCGGCCACTTTCTCGCCGATGGCGACGAGTTCGTCATCACTGTAGTTCGGCAACTCGTAATGGTTTGATTCCGGGAAACGCGAACGTAGTCCCGGATTGGCCAATAGAAAGTGACGCATCTCTTCCGGATAACCGGCGAGGATGACAACGAATTTTCCAGCGTACTCACCACTCGTCATCGCGGCGACGAGCGTATCGATGGCTGCCTGTCCATAGTCACTCCCGCTCGCATCCTGACGTTTGAGCGCATACGCCTCGTCGATGAACAGGACTCCGCCCTCGGCTTCTTTCACTTTGTTCATGACTTGCTCTTCCGTCTGTCCGACGAACGCGCCGACGAGACTCGACCGATCCGCCTCGACGACGTCGGGACGAGCGAGTAGACCGAGCTCAAAATATATCTCGGCCATGAGACGCGCGAGCGTCGTCTTACCGGTGCCTGGGTTTCCCGTGAACACTAGATGGAGCGAAGGTTGGTGTTTGGACGAGAAGCCTGCCTTCTCCCGTTCTTTTTGGAACAAGAGGAAGCGGTACCACGCTTTGACACGTTGCTTCACGTCCGTGAGCCCGATCATCGCCTCGAGTGATTCAATCGCGCTCGACCGAACTTGTTCCGTCTGTTCCGGCAAATGTTCGACGATCATGGCGAGTCGCTGTTTGACGAGCCCGACCCGCTCACCGAAACGGTGGAACGCCTCACGGCTGAAGTAATTGCCTTGCATCGATGCCAAGAGCGAGGCCGTGTCATCTTCGAGTGCGGCCACTTCTTGCATCGCCTCGATGACGACAAGGAATAACCGCTCGAGCTGTCCTTTGAATTCCGAGTCCCGAAGGTCGGATTTGGCACGGTCAATCTCATCGTGTAGCTGTTCGAGTTGCTCGAGCAGTTCCGACGTCTTCGCTTCGTATTCGGTCAAAATTTGGACTTTCATCGACGCGTAATCCGTCTCACGTAATTTCGGCCATTCGACGTGCAAATGTTGTTTATGACGTCGCAACACTTCGTATAATTGACTGACGCGGAGAGCTGGCGGTAATGCGTTGAGCGACTCCAATTCCTTGACCCAACGATGTAATAACGGGTCGATAGTCTGGCGCGCTTCGAACCGTTTCGTTGCGAGGAGCGTCAAGGTGCGAATCAACTCTTGACGGTGGCCGGTCGCGCGCGACCAATGGGCGTAAGACAATAGCGCCGCTTCCTCGATGCGTCCACCCGCTTCCCACGCCGTCAAGTCCGATTGCACTTGATCCAAGGTGATCTGTTTCATAGTATTCTCCTTTTTAGACGACAAAGGAGCCGACGTTTTAGTCTGCTCCTCGCCGGATTATCGTGATTCAAAAGAAGTCATCCGAATCGAATGGAACAACTTCCCGTTGTTTCGTGATTCGGCAGCGAGCAAGATTCGCTCGTTCGCGTCGACGTAATACGTGACCGCTTCTTCATTGTCGTCTTCACTGAATATCGATGGGTACTTTTCGACCCATTCTGCCGGGACAGCTTCAGGTGACTCTTTCTTGACGAACGCTTGCGCGGTCCGTCCGATGATATCGACATCACCTTCGCTCGAACCGAGCGTCCCATCGTCGAGCCATTTACGAATCTGTTCATTCGTCGCGCGCGACAAGAATGGGTGCGGAGCCACGGCACCGGAGCTCGTCTCTTGACTGTTTGTCTCCTCGCCGTCCGGGTTGAACTCACGATAAACGGTTCCGTCCCACTCGGCCCGGGCACCAACGTTAGGGCCCTCCACGACCTCGGACACAAAGTGACCGTCCTCATCGTATGTCACTTCATATTCACGAACTTCCAACGTCTCGCCGTTTTCCGGCAATTTTTTCTCTTCATAGCCGATTACGACGGATGTATAAAACGGTTCGGCCCGGTTGACGCGGCCCTCGTCGTCATTCAAGTTCATGATCGAGTAAAAGTTATAGGCGAGCAGGGCGCCGACAATGAGGATTCCCGCAAAAATCACCCAACTCAATCGCTTTTTAACATGTTGTTTCATAGAATGCCCTCCCAATCTTCTTCACTTACTATCCTACACTAGCGAGAGGGTCCTGCAAAACATTTACAACCAAAAAAGGGCCTCGACCGAGACCCTTTCCTTTTATCCGAGCTTATCTTCTTCTTCCTGCTTATACGCTTCGATATACTTGTCCCGTTCGTCCGGTTCATCAGACAAATCTTTGAACAAGGCGACAATCATCAAAATTAACACGAAGATGAACGGGAAAGCGACCAGGATGGCGACCGCTTGTAGCGCTCCGAGTCCACCGACGTATAAGAGCACGGCGGCAATCGATGACTGAATGAGACCCCAGATGAGCTTGATCCGCATCGGCGGCACAAGTTTTCCGTTCGTCGACAACATGCCGAGCACGTATGTCGCCGAGTCCGCTGACGTGATGAAGAAGACAGAGACTAAGAAAATGGCGACGACACTAAGGATCGTGCCAAAGCCACCAAACGTCTCGAACAAGGCGAACAGACCGACTTCCGTGCCGATTTCGTTGACCGTTGCAATCAAGTTTGCCCCACCGTTCAAATCAGCCCAGATGGCCGCACCGCCAAAGACGGAGAACCAGAGCAGACCGAACGAGGTCGGCACGAGCAAGATGCCGATAATGAATTCACGAATCGTACGTCCTTTTGAGACACGAGCGATGAACGTCCCGACGAACGGGGACCATGAAATCCACCAAGCCCAATAGAAAATCGTCCATCCGTTGATCCATTCGCGTTCCACCGGCTCAAACGCGGCCGTCCGGAAACTCATCGACGGTAACTGTTGCAAATATGTCCCGATCGTCTGCGTGAACAGATCGAGGATGAATGCACTCGGTCCGACCATGAGCGTTGCGATCAAGAGGACGATGGCGAGAAAGATGTTCGTATTACTTAAGATACGAATCCCTTTCTCAAGCCCCGTCGAGGCACTGATCATATAGAGTACCGTCACGACGGCAATGATAATCAATTGGGTCGAGAACGCGTTCGGTACGTTCGGAATCAAGAAGTGAATCCCGCCGGCAATTTGCTGGGCCCCGAAGCCGAGCGAAGTCGCCACACCGAACGCGGTCGCGATGATGGCCAACACATCGACCGTCCGTTTGACCGGTATTTCGTAGCGGTCTTTGACGAGTGAGCCGATGGTCTCCCCGATCGTCGCCGGACGCCCTTTCCGGAACGTTGAGTAAGCGATGGCGAGCGCGATCATCGCGTAAATCGCCCATGGGTGCAAGCCCCAGTGGAAAAACGAGTATTGCATCGCCGTACGGGCATCGCCCTCAGGTGTGCCCGAATCGAATGGCGGCGCGTGAAAATGTGAAAGCGGTTCGGCTGCCCCCCAGAAGACGAGTCCGATCCCCATCCCGGCACTGAACAACATGGCGAACCATGACAGATACCCGAATTCCGGACGATCCGTGTCTTTCCCGAGTCGAATTGACCCGAACCTCGAGAAGATTAAAAAGATGGCGACAAGTAGAATTCCGGTCGCACTGAGTAAATAAAACCAGCCAAAGCCGTTCGAGAGCCAGCCTTGCAGTTTCGTCGTCACATTTAAGAGACTGGCGTTACCGAGGATACTCTCTGGGATGACACCCCAGATCGTGAATAAGACCGTAATGATGGCTGAAACGAGAAAAACGGTCGTTACTTTGCTTTTCCTTTCCATAATCTCACTCCTATTCAATTTTCTTATTTTCATATACGTTTTCCACCGTAACATAGTTTGTAAACCAGACTCAACCCCGCGACGTGCTCGGACGACCATGTCAAAAAAAGTGACGATGGCATGTCGTCACTCTGGCGGTTTCGGTTCCAAGGACACGATTAACGTCTCGTCAACGACGTAATAGGGCCGTTTCGGCAGTACTTTCAAGTAGCCGCCTTCACGTAATCGAGTCAAATCCAATTGCAGTGTCTGTTGAAATTTTCGAAACGGTATTTTTTTTTCTTGTTCAAAGTATAAATCGAGCGCCCGTTGCACTTGATCCATCTCATAGACCAATTCCCGTTCGTCCTCAGGGACGATATGAAACGTTTCTTTTGACATATAGAACCGCTGTCTCGGTTTACCGGGCAAGTGTTTTTTCAGTCGAGCCAAATCGATTTCTTGCGTCTCGTCGAGCAAGACCGTACGATTGACGCCTTTCGGTAACGTCTGTTCATATTCATGGATGGCTTCGCGCAGCTGCGGAAGCGTGAGGTCGAACTCTTCCTCCGCCACTTCCTCTTTTTGCGTCATTCGTTGCCACCAGTTTTTACCTGATTTCGTCTGTCGTTCCATACACTCCCCCCTCTCCCCATTCTCTTCCCGATATGAGTCATCCTCTCACCTTTTATTCGCATATTCACAAAAAAAAACCTTCCTTTTTGCAAAGGAAGGTTTTACGTTGCTTATTTCAATTTGTTGCGGAGAACCATCTGCAAGATTCCACCGTGACGGTAATAATCGATCTCGACTTCTGAATCGAAGCGCGCGACGACTTTGAACTCGGTCACTGTGCCGTTCTCATGTGTTGCTTTGACGTTCAGGATATCACGTGGGCGGACTGACTCGTCGACTTGGATGTCGATCGCTTCTTCGCCTGTGAGTCCGAGTGAGTCGGCTGACTCCCCGTCCATGAACTGAAGTGGCAATACGCCCATCATGACGAGGTTCGAGCGGTGAATCCGTTCGAAGCTTTGCGCGATGACGGCACGGATGCCGAGCAAGTTCGTCCCTTTGGCTGCCCAGTCACGTGACGAGCCCATGCCGTAGTCGTTTCCAGCGAAGACGACAAGGCCTGTGCCTTGCTCTTTGTACTTCATGGCCGCATCGTACATCGGCATAATTTCGCCAGTCGGCCAGTACGTCGTGAAGCCGCCTTCAGTGCCAGGTGCGACTTGGTTACGGATACGGATGTTCGCGAACGTACCGCGCATCATGACTTCGTGGTTCCCGCGGCGTGAGCCATACGAGTTGAAGTCGAGCGGTGCGACACCTTTCGATTGAAGGTATTGGCCGGCTGGTGTCGTTTTCGAGAATGCTCCAGCTGGTGAGATGTGATCGGTCGTGACCGAATCAGCAAACTTCCCGATGACGCGGAGTCCGTTCAACGCATGAACTTCTCCCGCTTCTGGCTCGAGGTTTTCGAAGAACGGTGGGTTTTGGATATACGTCGAATCGTCCGAGAAGTCATACAAGTTGCCTTCTGGCACGTCGAGGGCATTCCAACGCTCGTTCCCTGTGAACACTGTGTCGTACTCTTTACGGAACGCTTCCGGCGAGACGACATCTTGAACGACCATCTTAATCTCATCGTTTGATGGCCAGATGTCTTTGAAGAAGACCTCGTTGCCATCTTTGTCTGTTCCGAACGACTCGTTCATGATGTCGAAGTTGACCGATCCAGCGAGTGCGTAAGCGACGACGAGTGGCGGTGACGCCAAGAAGTTCGCTTTGACGAGCGGATGGACGCGGCCTTCGAAGTTACGGTTCCCCGAGAGGACCGATGAGACGAGCAAATCGTTCGATGTGATTGCTTCTTCAACTTCGCGGTCGAGTGGACCCGAGTTTCCGATACATGTCGTACATCCATAACCGACAGTGTTGAAACCGAGTTGGTCGAGGTACGGCGTGAGACCGGCTTTGTCAAGATAGTCGGTAACGACTTTCGATCCCGGTGCGAGCGACGTCTTCACGAATTTTGGAACCGTGAGACCGCGTTCGACGGCTTTCTTCGCGACTAGACCTGCTCCGACCATGACGTATGGGTTTGATGTGTTCGTACAGCTTGTGATGGCTGCAATCGCCACGTCACCCGTGCGCATGTCGACAGCGCCGTCTGCGTAGTTGATAGCTGATTTCTTCTCAAGCTCGGATTTTTCAAGACCGAAGCCGCTGTGTCCGGCTGGTGCCGTTACGCTATCGACGAACGCTGTCTGAAGGTCTGATAAGTTGATACGGTCTTGCGGACGTTTCGGTCCAGCAAGCGACGGTTGTACTTTCGACAAGTCGAGCGTGAGCGTCTTTGTGAACGACGGGTCCGCTTGATCCGGTGTGTAGAACAAGTCATTCGCTTTCGAGTAGGCTTCGACGAGGTCGATCAATTCTTCTGGGCGACCTGTCGTGCGCATGTAGTTGAGCGTCTCTGTATCGACTGGGAAGAAGCCACAAGTCGCACCATACTCAGGCGCCATGTTGGCGATCGTTGCCCGGTCTGAGAGCGGCATCGTGTGAAGCGATGGACCGAAGAACTCGACGAACTTGCCGACGACTTTCTCGTTACGGAGCATCTCTGTTACGACGAGCGCGACGTCTGTCGCCGTGACACCCGGATTGACTTCACCGATGATTTTGACGCCGACGACGTCTGGTACCGGGAAGTAAGACGGTTGTCCGAGCATGCTCGCCTCGGCTTCGATTCCACCGACACCCCAACCGAGGACGCCGAGACCGTTGATCATCGTCGTGTGCGAGTCCGTTCCGACGAGCGAGTCTGGATAGGCGACATTGCCCGTTCCGTCATTCTTCTCGAGGACGACCGACGCCAAGTACTCCAAGTTGACTTGGTGAACGATTCCTGTCGCAGGCGGAACGGCGCGATAGTTGTCGAACGCCGTCTGGGCCCAACGCAAGAACTTGTAGCGCTCTTCGTTACGCTCGAACTCGATGTCCATGTTTTTCATGAGTGCGCCGGCAAAACCGTACGCATCGACTTGGACCGAGTGGTCGACGACGAGGTCAACCGGGATTTCAGGATTGATTTTGTTCGGGTCTCCACCAAGGTCAGCCATCGCCTTGCGAAGTGAGGCGAGGTCAACGACCGTCGGTACACCCGTAAAGTCCTGAAGGACGACACGAGCCGGTTTGAACGGAACATCGATGTCTTTCGAAACTTCGGCAGTACCCCATTTAGCCAAGTTCTCGACATGTTCTTTCGTGATGGCACGGCCATCCTGTTGGCGAAGCACAGATTCGAGCAATACGCGAATCGAGTACGGAAGTCGACTAAGTTCCGTCACCCCTTCTTCTTCAAGCTTTTTAAGCCGGTAATAATCGTACGCTTGTCCATTGACCTCGAACTGCGTCCGAGATTTGAAAGCGTCTAATACGTTCGTCTGTTCCATACGATATCCCCCTTTTTGAAAGCGGCGATGCCGGCACGTGCCGTAATCGCTTACTTATCACATGTTTATCATAATACAACTATAGCGTGACGTAAAATACATTCCGTCACAAATTAGTCATAAGTAAAACTTATCAATAGCGTCAGACTCACTGAAACATGAAAAGACGGCCCTTGGACAAGAGCCGTCTTCAATCATTATTCTGCGCCAATCTCGACGTTGACGTCGAGGGCGTCGACGAGCGTGAGCTCATCTTCATACCGTTCTTTGAAGCGATCGAACGTGAACTCGTTGGCGAACAAGAACACAGGACGCTCCCAACGATCCGTCACGAGCATGTTGCGTGAGTCCTGGAACGGCTTGAGCGCCTTCAATTCCTTGTCCTTCACCCAACGTGCGACGCTGTACGAGACCGGCTCCATACGGATGTCGACGCCGTATTCGTTGTTCAAGCGATACTCGAACACTTCGAATTGGAGTTGACCGACCGCACCGAGATAAATCTCGTTGTATTCGTTGCGATACACTTGAATCGCTCCCTCTTGGGCGAGCTGCTCCACACCTTTGTGGAAATGCTTCGACTTGAGCGAGTTGATTGGCGAGACGCGCATGAACAGTTCAGGCGGGAACGTCGGCAACGCCTCAAACGCGATTTTCTGTTTCGACGTCGTGATCGTGTCGCCGATTTGGTATGTCCCCGAATCGTAAATCCCGATCACGTCTCCAGCGAACGCCTGATCGACCGTTTCCCGGTCGTTGGCCATGAGCTGCGTCGATTGACTCAATTTGATTTTCTTCCCTGTCCGCGTGAGTGTGACGTCCATGCCGCGCTCGAACACGCCCGAACAGATGCGGACGAAGGCGATGCGGTCACGGTGGGCCGGGTTCATGTTCGCTTGAATCTTGAAGACGAAGCCGCTGAAGTCTTCTGACGTCGGGTCGATTGGACCGACATTCGACTTACGGGCCTCAGGGGCCGGTGACATGGCGAGATAGTGGTTCAAGAACGATGTCACGCCGAAGTCGACGAGTGCCGTCCCGAAAAAGACCGGAGTCAATTTCCCGTGCTGAATCGCATCGACTTCGATTTCATTGCCGGCACCGTCGAGAAGATCGATTTCATCTCGAAGGTTCGTCAAGTTCTCTTCCGTCAAATAATCGGCGAGAATCGGGTCATTGACGCCGTCCTCGTTCAACGTGAGCGTCCCTTTCTCACCCCGGAACAAGTGGACTTCGTTCTTCAGGCGGTCGTACACCCCTTCGAACTGCATCCCGCTCCCGATCGGCCACGTGACGGCGACCGAAGGCATCCCGAGCACTTCTTCGAGCTCTTCCATGAGTTCGAGCGGGTCTTTCGCTTGGCGGTCCAATTTGTTCATGAACGTGAAGATTGGAATCCCCCGCATCCGACAGACTTGGAACAATTTCTTCGTCTGCGTCTCAATCCCTTTGGCCGCATCGATGACCATGACGGCGCTATCGACCGACGTCAACACACGGTACGTGTCTTCCCCGAAATCGTTGTGTCCGGGCGTGTCCATGATTGAGACGACCTTATCTTGATAGACGAACTGCATGACCGACGAGGTGACCGAGATCCCACGTTGTTTCTCGATTTCCATCCAGTCCGACTTGGCATGCTTGGAATTTTTGCGGGCTTTGACCGTCCCCGCCTCACGGATGGCGCCTCCGTGGAGGAGCAACTTCTCCGTCAGCGTCGTCTTACCGGCATCCGGGTGCGAGATGATGCCGAAAATACGACGCTTCTCAACTTCTTGTTTTAATTGATTCATGTATGGCTCTTTCCTTTCTGGACAATACGATTTATACGATGTCTTGCTCACTGCAACGCTATCTATTCTAACGAAACCGGCCCGTTTCGTCCATCTTTATAGTAGGGAACGGATAGCTGTAGCTTTTGTATCACGCCCCTTTTTTGTATACTTAGCTTGAATGATCGTGAAATGACAGAACGGGGGAAAGACGATGCCAGAAAACTTGATGATGTATTTCATTGTCTTCTGGGGATTCGTGATGATCGGGTTAATGTCGATCGGCGGTTACTTTATGTTCCGTAAATTTTTGAAACGAATGCCAAAAGAAGATGGACGCTCACTCCTCGACATCGAGGATGACTACATCGACAAGACACGCCACTTATGGACACCGGAGACGCGAACGTTGCTCGACCGCCTCGTCACGCCGGTACCAGAGCTGTTCCGCGACGTCGCCATCCGCAAGATTGCCGGTAAGATCGGACAATTCGCCCTCGAGACCCGGGCACGTGAAATGACGACCGAGCTCGTCGTCAAAGGCTATATCGCCGCAACACCGAAGCGGGATCATAAGTTCTTAAAGAAGGCACTTGAAGAAGAGCAAATCGACTGGAAGGTGTATCAACATTACTTCCAACAATGAGACGAGACGTCAGGACATGTGCCTGGCGTCTTTTTGTTCACTCTTGATGTCGACTCATCGTAGCCGACTGATTATGTCTCCTGCTTACGAAATTGTGCCATACGACTAATAGGCCAAAAGTACCCTTTTCACGAGTAGTAACTATTCAAAAATAATGTTCATAATATAGACAATATTGAAAACGCTTACATTAAAGTGGTATGACCAATATTAGTATAACAATTTCGTTTTCCGCAATAAAAAATGGATAGCTTTTCCTTTATTTACATTTCTATAATGTACGTATCTTGATGCCGAAGGAGGTTTTTATATGCATGATGTCACACATGTCACGCAAACCGACAGTACCCGCTCCGCCGAAGCGATTGTCGAGAGCCAGACGTTCCACAAACTGATGCGAGAAAAGAATCGGTTCATTGTTCCATCCATCCTCTTCTCTCTTATCTTCTACTTCACGTTGCCAATCTCGACAAGTTACTTCACCTTTTTGAATATCCCGGTCGCCGGAGACATCACATGGGCCTGGGTGCTCGCCTTCGCCCAATTCTTTATGACCTGGACGTTCTGTGTGATGTACAGCCGCCGGGCCCGTCGGTTTGACGAACTCGTCACCGCCATCAAACAAGAGGAGGACGACCGATGAACTGGACCGCTATTTTATTATTCCTCGCGATTGTCGGGCTCACGCTCGTCATCACGTTCTTCGCCGCTCGTAAAACGAAGACCGCGAGCGACTTTTATACGGCCGATGGAGGGTTGACCGGTTTCCAAAATGGGCTCGCCATCGCCGGGGACTATATGTCGGCAGCTTCTTTCCTCGGGATTGCCGGGATGATTGCCCTCGCCGGATTTGACGGTTTCTTCTATTCAATCGGCTTCTTGGTGGCTTATCTCGTTGTGCTCTACCTCGTGGCCGAGCCGCTCCGTAACCTTGGCAAGTATACGATGGCCGATATGATTGCGGCTCGATTCAACAAACCGCGCGTGCGCGGTGTCGCCGCCATGAACGCCATCGTCATCTCGATTTTCTATATGATCGCCCAGCTCGTCGGGGCCGGCGCGCTCATCGAGTTATTGCTCGGCATCCCATACACGACGAGTGTCGTCGTCGTCGGGATTTTGATGACGGTGTACGTCGTCTTCGGAGGGATGACCGCGACGTCATGGGTACAGATCACGAAAGCTGTGCTATTGATGATCGGGACCGCCATCATCTCGTTTCTCGTGTTCGCTCGCTTTGACTTCTCTGTCTTCACCATGTTCTCCGAAGTGAGCAAGGCGACGCCGCTCGGCGACAGTTTCTTGAACCCGGGCAACAAGTTCAAGCTCCCGCTCGACACGATCTCGCTCAACTTGGCACTCGTCCTCGGGACGGCCGGTCTGCCCCACATCCTTATCCGTTTTTTCACGGTCAAAGATGCACCGACAGCACGCCAATCGGTCGTCTATGCGACATGGATCATCGGTGCGTTCTACATATTGACAATCTTCCTCGGATTCGGTGCCGCCGCATTCGTCGGCTCGGATGCCATTATCGCCGCCAACCCGGCCGGCAACATGGCCGCACCGCTCCTGGCTCAAGTGCTCGGCGGCGACTTGTTGTTCGCCTTTGTCGCGGCGATCGCATTTGCCACAATCCTTGCCGTCGTCGCCGGCCTCGTCTTGTCGGCCGCCTCGGCATTCGCCCACGACTTCTATGGACATATCGTCCGTAAAGGGGAAGCAACAGAGAAAGAACAAGTCACGGCGGCCCGCATCGCTTCGATTGCTGTCGCCCTCGTCTCGATGGGACTCGCGTTTTTCGCACAGTCGATGAACGTCGCTTTCCTCGTCTCGCTCGCTTTCGCCGTGGCCGCCAGTGCGAACTTGCCGGTCATCTTGTTCACGATTTACTGGAGACGGTTCAACACCGGAGGAGCCGTGTTCGGCATGATTGTCGGCTTGTTCTCGTCACTCTTCCTCGTCGCCATCAGCCCGAACGTATGGGCGCCGGACGGTTCCGCCATCTTTATCGGTGAGGCTCTGTTCCCGCTCACGAATCCGGGGATCGTGTCGATCCCGCTCGGTTTCCTCGCCGCTATCGTCGGGACGTACGTGACGAAGTCAGATGAAGTCGCCGGAAACTTCGAACGGATTCTCGTCAAGGCCAACACCGGAATCGATGCCGAGACCGAAGCAGCCCTGACCAAAAAATCTTCTTAATCGACAAAACGGCGTCCCTCGCAAGGGACGCCGTTTATGATGCTACGATTTGTTTGTACTTTTGATACATGGCGATGCGCCATGGGACAATCATGCCCCAGGCGATCAAGTAGAACAGGCCGCCCGTCGCGAATATGTTGACCTCGTCGCCAAGGAACGCCTTCATGACCGTCCGGATGGCCAATAAGACAAACACGACGATGAAGAACGCTTTCGAACGGGACAAGTACACCTCTCCGTCACGTTTCTCGAAATTCGACGTCTTGATGAGGAACACGCTGAAAATCAATCCCACGATCAGCGCCTCTCCGACCTCGAGCCAAGTCAGCCGAAACGCCGGGACGAGAAATTGTAACATGCCCGTCGACATCGCCAGCGGCGGAATCAAAATCTTTTTCGCATTCGTCGGACGTGCTGACGCTTTGACGCGAACGAAGCTCGCAATCAAGCCCATCATCAGTGCGACGAGGGTCGATCCCCAAAATATCGACATTCGGTCAACCCCTTTAAAATCCGGTGAATCCTACTAATTCGCTCATCCAAGCAGCGAAGCGGTTCATGCCATCAAAATATAATACGACGCCGAAAGCCATCATCAAATAGCCTCCGAATCTTGCTACCTTGGCGCTATTGCGTGCCAAGTACTTGATTTTGCCGACAAAACCGGCCATAACGAGGAATGGGATGGCAAAGCCGATGACGTATGCCAACATATAGCCCATTCCCTGACTCGGGTTCGACGCCGCGAGGGCGATGACGCCAGCAAGAATCGGTCCGGTACAAGGTGTCCACCCTGCTGCGAATCCGATTCCGATGAGTGCCGTCCCAAAATAGCCGCTCTTGCGCTCTCCTAATGCGAGTTTTTTTTCGCGCATCATAAAACGTGGTTGCCAGAGACCTGCCAAGAAGACACCAAATACGAAGATAAGGATGGCACCGAACATGCGCAAACTATCTTTGTATTGAATGAACACGTCGGCAATCAGCGAGGTCGACAAACCGAGCACGAGAAAGACGATAGAGAAACCGAAGAGGAATGAGAACGTATGAAACCATGCCGTGCGCTGCCGCAGTCCTTCGCTCTTCAAATCAGAGACAGAGACCCCAGTGATATACGATAAAAAGACTGGATACAACGGTAGCGTGCACGGAGACAAAAATGACAAGACGCCCGCCCCAAATGCGAGCCAAAGGGTAACTTCCATGCGATCTTCCACCTTTCAGCCCCATTATAGCGAAAACCTTTTCAAAATGCTCGCATCTTTTTCTGCAACGATTGTTTGATTGAAATTGTAATCTTTGAAATGGAAATGAAACTTGTAAACAGTAGTGTTAGATGCTAAGATTTGGATATTCCTAAGTAACACTTTTGACTTTATAATGATGGGGGAAACACCGTGGCGGTCATCACAGCTGAAAACTTACATTATGCCATTGAACAGAAACGCGATGAACTGTACGAAATCGCTTCGCAACACAGTTGGACGTCTCCTGAAGTGATTCACGTCAGCCAAGAGTTAGACAAGCTGATCACACGTCACGTCCTCGCTATACATGCTTCAGAGCACCTAACTTTTTAAATGAACGGCTCTCCGCATCTCATTTGCGGAGAGCCTTTTCCATGGAAAAAAGACGCCGATATTGGCGTCTTTTTTTGTAATTTATGACATCAGACGTTGGCCTGATTGAAGTTCATACATCTTTTTGTAGAGCCCGTCTTGTTTCAATAACGATTGATGATTACCTCGTTCGACGATTTCACCACGATGGAGGACGAGTATCAAGTCGGCATCTTGAATTGTCGAGAGTCGGTGTGCGATGGCAATCGTCGTCCGACCCCGTCTCATCCGCTCGAGGGCGAGTTGAACGCGCTCCTCGGTCTCAGTATCAATCGAACTCGTCGCCTCATCCAAAATCAAGATTTTCGGATCCCGGGCGACCGTCCGGGCGAACGCGAGCAATTGCCGTTCCCCGCTCGAGAACGTCGCCCCCCGTTCACCGACCGTATGCCCGTAGCCGGCCTCGAGTTTCTCGACGAACGTATGGGCTTGGACGAACTCAGCCGCTTCCCGGACTTTGTCCGAGTCGATTGTCGGGTTAAATAGTTTTAAGTTGTCCTCGATCGTCCCCGTGAACAAGAACGGGTCTTGGAGCACAAGGCCGACTTTGGCTCGAAGCTCGGCTTCCTCGAACTGCTCGATCGGATGCCCATCAATCGTGATTTGTCCTGATTGATACGGATAGAACCGGGTCAACAAGTTGATGATTGAACTCTTCCCGCTCCCGGTATGACCGACGAGTGCGACTGTCTCTCCCGGCTTG
This sequence comes from Exiguobacterium sp. s70, assembly GCF_018618315.1. Lineage (NCBI taxonomy): Bacteria > Bacillati > Bacillota > Bacilli > Caryophanales > Exiguobacterium > Exiguobacterium sp. s70. The sequence goes on along the minus strand of NZ_JACSLV010000004.1, from coordinate 54,214 downwards.
GCGACGAACGAGATGTGTTTCAATACGTCGACTTCTCCGTCATAGCTGAACGTGACGTTTTCGAAGCGTACTTCCCCGGAGCCAATTTCAGCCGTTCCCTCCAAGCTCTTTCCTGGGGCCGGTTCATCCGTGTCCAAGACTTTGAAAACTCGGTCCGCCGAAACGACCGCCTGTTGAAATTCGCTCAAGCGTTGCATGATATCGAGCACGGGACGGAAGATTCGTTCGATATAGCTGATAAAGGCGTAGACGACCCCGACTTGTACTTGCTCGGTCGTTGACAAGACGCCGTAATAGCCGAGCAGCCCGATGATGGAGAAGGCGAGCAACAATTCGATAATCGGTCGCAACAACATACTGTCGAGCTTCAAGTTCCGATAACGTGCTTCTTGGTGGGCCTCGTTCGTCTCTTCGAATTGGCGGACAAGCCGCTCTTCTTGACGAAACTGTTGAACGATTCCCATCCCGTTAATCGACTCATTCAACTGTCCGTTCAATTGTGACAGCAGATCACGCACTTGCGCGAAGTACTTTGTCGAGTAGCGACGATACACCCAGATGATGAGCCAGAACAACGGCACGAGCACAAGCCCCATCGTTGCGAGCGTCGGTTCGAGGATATAGAGAAACACGTATGTCCCGAGCAGCTGCACGGCCGATTGGACGAACGTACTCATCACCCCGACGTACAGCTCCTTGACCGCCTCGGTGTCGTTCGTAATCCGCGAGACGAGTACGCCTGCTGGCGTCCGGTCGAAATAGGCGAGCCGCATGCCCATGACGTGACGGAAAATATCCATCCGAATGTTTTGAACGATTTTTAAGGCGATTTTTTGGAATGAAATCGACTGTAAATAGTCGAAGATGATCGCCGACACATGCAAGACCAAATAAACGACGAGCAATGTGACGACCCAGTTCGTCGGATAGACGCCTGGCGTCACGAACTCATCAATAAAGACCTTGATTAAAAACGGTCCCGCGAGCTTCGCACCGGTGGCGAGCAACAAAAAGACGAAAGCGAGACTGAGTGGGCGTGAGTAACGATTCGTATACGCCAATAGACGTTTGATGACCGCCCATTCCTGAACGTCATGCTTCATGGTGGCCACCCCCTTCTACGATTGCTTCGAGCTGTTGACGATCATACGTATCTTTGTACCATCCCGGTTCGCGAATCAAGTCCTGATGCCGGCCCCGTTGGATGATACGACCGTCTTCGAGAACGAGAATCTCGTCGGCGTGCTCGACCGCAGACAGTCGGTGCGCGACAATCAACCGAGATTGATCGGGATTCCCGGCCCGGAAATGCTCGATGATCGCTTCTTCCGTCTTCGCATCGACGGCGGAGAGAGCATCGTCTAGAATCAATACGTCTGCCTCGATCATGAGGGCACGTGCAATCGAGATGCGTTGTTTTTGGCCGCCCGATAGCGTCACGCCCCGTTCGCCTACAAGCGTGGCATAACCTTCTGGTAACCGCATGATGTCATCATGCACTTCGGCGATTTTAGCTGCTTCCATAATCTCGTCAAGTTTTGCTTCCGGTTTACCGAACGCGATATTGTTTGCAATCGAGTCGCTGAACAAGAAATGGTCTTGCGGGACGACGGCGACCTTATCGAGCAGAAGTGATTTTTTCACCTGTCGGATATTGATGCCCCCGATTTTAATCGTGCCGTCATGGACGTCATACTCCCGCGTCAACAGCCGAACGATTGTCGTTTTACCGGAGCCTGTCCGTCCGACAATCCCGAGTGTGCGGCCGCGTTCGATCCGGAACGACACGTCTTGTAAGACGGGTGTCTCATCATAGCGGAAGGCATGAATGTCTGCCACAATCTCCGAATGGGCAAGTTTCGTCGCCGCCATCGGGTCATCTTGAATCTCAGGTTTGACGGCGAGCATTCGCTCGATTCGGTCATAAGACGCACGACCGCGTTCGACGATATTGAACAGCCAGCCGAACGCGAGCATCGGCCAAGTGAGCAAACTGAGATACGCCGTGAAACTGACGATTTGACCGATTGTCAGCTCGCCTTGTTCAATCAAATAGGCACCATAGCCAATCGATAAGATATACGAGAGGCCGACGATTCCGAAGATGGTCGGGTCGTATAGGGCATCGATTTTGGCGACACGGACGTTCTTCGCCATGACCTCGTCGGATAACTTCTCGAACGAGTCGACGTCGCGGCCGACTTCTCCGGCCGATTTCAATACCCGGACACCGCTGACGCTCTCTTGGACTTTGTCATTCAGTTCGGAGAACGCCGCCTGAGCGACCCCGAACCGATTATGTAATAGTTTGCCGTATCGTGTCGTTAACGCGACCATGATTGGCAGCGGCAACAGCGCTACGACCGTCAACTTCCAACTAATCGTCGTCACCATCGTGATGATGACGAACGTCCCCATGGTAATGCTGTCGACGAGCGTCAAAATCCCCGCACCCGCCGTCGTCGAGACGGCTTGGACATCGTTCGTCGCATGAGCCATCAAATCCCCGACCCGCGACTTCTTATAAAAACGTTGATCTAAATCGGTGAAATGGCGATAGAGCTGACTCCGCAACATCCGACCGAGCCGAATTGAAGCCCCAAAGATGAAGTACCGCCAGAAGAAGCGGGCCACATAGTTTCCGATGCCGACGGCCGCGAGCCCGCCGAGCAACATCCACAATAAATCTGTTTCGAGCGATTCTCGGTTGATCTCATCGACGATTCGGCCGATGATGCGTGGCGGCACGAGTTCGAGCGCCGCAACGAACATGAGTAGGACGATACCGAGCGCATACGTCCGCCATTCGAGCTTGAAGAACCAAGCCAATTGTTTGAATACACGAATCTGAAACACCCCCTATGTTGTCTTGAATTCAGACTATTCTTTTAGATTAGCGAAAGTTTGTTCGATTGTCTAACAAAAAATGGATACAAAAAGCACTTTGCGGGCGCAAAGTGCTTCGGTCGATCCGGTTTATTTCTTTTCGTTCTTCATTTGAACGTTCATGGCGCGCATCACTTGGTTGACTTTCTTCTGTGACGGCTTTTGACCCATTTGCATCATCAATGTACGAATCATATCTTCGTTGATCGGTGGGTTCTGTTCGAGGTAGTTCATCATGTATTTACGAGCGATAAAGAAACCGATCGCAATACCCCCGATTAGTGCTGCCACGATCAGAAGAATCCAGAATAATGTACTCAAGGCTTAACCTCCTCTACCATATGAAACATCGTTTTTTACTATACACTATATTACGCTAATTCGCTAGTCGTCTGTAAAAAAAGTGGTGACCCAAAACTCCGGGCCACCACTGATAGTAAGCGATTAAAGTGATTTGACAGCAGCGACGACGTTGTCGACCGACATGCCATATTCTTTCATGAGGAGATCCCCAGGGGCAGAGGCACCGAACTTGTCGATTCCGAGTACTTTACCGCCGAATCCGACGTATTTGTACCAGCCGAGTGTCGCGCCCGCTTCAAGCGAGACACGCTTCGTGATTGACGAAGGAAGGACCGATTCTTTGTATTCTGCTGACTGTGCTTCGAACAATTCCCACGAAGGCATCGAGACGACAGCCGCGTTCACGCCGTCAGCCGCGAGTGCTTCGCGAGCTTCGACGAGGACGTGTACTTCAGAACCTGTACCGAGGAGGAGGACGTCCGCCTCGCTCGAGTTACCGGCGACGACGTAGCCACCTTTAGCCGCTTCTTCGATCGACGTGCCTTCGAGTTCTGGCAACGCTTGACGCGTCAAGACGAGAAGTGACGGTGATGATTTCGTTGTGATTGCTTGCTTCCAAGCCGCAATCGTCTCTTTTCCGTCAGCCGGACGGAGAACAGACAAGTTTGGCATCGCACGGAAGCTCATCAAGTGCTCGACCGGTTCGTGTGTCGGGCCGTCTTCGCCGACCGCGATTGAATCGTGTGTCAAGACGAACGTCGATGGGATTCCCATGAGGGCCGCGAGTCGTACCGCTGGACGCAAATAGTCTGAGAAGACGAAGAATGTCGCGCCGTAAGGAAGGACACCACCGTGGAGTGCCATACCGTTGACGGCAGCTGCCATTGCGAATTCACGGACGCCGAACCAGATGTTGCGGCCTGCTGGATCTTCATCGAAGTCTGCAGCACCTTTAATCATCGTGTTGTTCGAGCCCGCGAGGTCAGCCGAACCACCGAAGAGTGTCGGCACCGCTTTAGCGATTGCGTTCAATACTTCACCGCTCGTTTGACGTGTTGCTTTCTTCGAACCGATTTCGAACGTCGGCAGCTCGCTGTCCCAACCTTCTGGGAGCTCGTTGTTCACTGCACGCTCGAACTGGGCACCGAGTTCAGGGTGTGCTGACTTGTAAGCTTCAACGAGTTCGTTCCAGTCCGCTTCATGCTTCGCGCCTGGCTCAACGACTTTATCGTTGAACAAGTCGTATACTTCGTTCGGTACGTAGAAGTTTTCGCCTTCCCACTTGTAGAACTGCTTCGTGAGCTCGATTTCAGCTTCGCCGAGTGGCGCGCCGTGTGAGGCCGATTTCCCTGACTTGTTCGGTGAACCGAAACCGATGACCGTCTTCACTTCGATGAGGGTCGGTTTCGACGTTTCCGCTTTCGCTTCGTCGATTGCTTTCGCGATTGTATCGATGTCCGTGCCATCTTCAACGCGAATCACTTGCCAGCCGTAAGCGTTGAAACGATCTTCGACACTTTCTGAGAACGACTTGTGAAGGTCGCCATCGAGTGAGATGTCGTTTGAATCATAAAGGACGACGAGCTTTCCGAGTTTCAAGTGACCAGCGAGTGAGGCAGCTTCTGCCGACACGCCTTCCATCAAGTCACCGTCTCCGCAAATCCCGTATGTGAAGTGGTCAACCACTTTGAACTCATCACGGTTGTAAGTCGCTTCCAAATGCTTTTCAGCCATCGCCATACCGACTGCCATGGCAATCCCTTGGCCAAGCGGTCCAGTCGTCGCGTCGACACCAGCCGTGTGACGGTACTCTGGGTGTCCAGGCGTCTTCGAATCCATTTGACGGAACGATTTGAGGTCGTCGAGTGAAAGGTCGTAACCAGATAAGTGAAGAAGCGAGTACAAGAGCATCGAACCGTGTCCCGCTGAAAGAACGAACCGATCGCGGTTGAACCAGTTCGGGTTTTTCGGGTTGTGACGCATCTTATCCGTCCAAAGTGTGAACGCCATCGGAGCCGCACCCATCGGCATCCCCGGGTGACCAGAGTTCGCTTTTTGGACCGCATCAATCGAGAGCGTCCGAATCGAGTTAATCGCTAATAATTCTTTAGTAGTTGTTTCCACTAATTTCATCCTCTCTGTTGTTACAAAGTTTCTACCCGTCATATTTTAGCATACTCATTCGTGTGTCACAACTAATTAATTAGTATAACACATTGAATGGAATCGTTTACTTCCTTTCGTCCAAAATCAGTCCAATAAGTCCCCCTGATCCCCGTTCGCGTATAACAAACATGCACACCCTATATGAAATAGGATGTGCATTCGTGGTCACTCCGAGCGATGTCGTTTCTGCTCGTCTTTCAATTTTTCAGGCGTTACATCGTTCCCGTCCGGATCGACGACCTTCATCCCCATCATTTGTGATTTGAATGATTGGCGGAACGCTTGCAAATATTGTTGGCGCAGCGCTTGCTGCTCGTCCATCTCTTCTGATGACAGTCCATCTGTCTTGGCTTTGTTGGCGAGAAAATTGATTCGCTCCAACTGTTCAGGTGCTAGCATCAGGCTCGCCCCCTCTCTACTGAATTTGTTCTTCTACTGTACAAAATCAGCGAGCAGGAATCAAGTTTCTGGCACTGATACGTGCTCCAAATAACGACGGTTCACGGTCGCTTTCGACACCTCATAGCCAAAACCACGTAGCGTGGCGGCAATTTCAGCGAACGTCAGTCCGCGCTCGCGCAGTTGGACGATCTCTTCGATCGGGACTTCGATTCGGCTCCGACCGCCTTGATCGTGATGTTGGATGTTGCGGTGCGGGTTGAACCCGTTCGCGACCGCCCGACGCATGCCGCGTGAGATTTTCGCATTATGGATTTTACGCTGGTACTCCTCGACGACACTGACGATTTCAAGCACCATCTTCTCGGCATCCGAGACGACGTATTCATCGGACGATTGCATCGTCAACAAGCGGACGTTATGTTTCATGAGCGTATGCAAGATGGCGATTTTCGCGTTCCCTCGTCCGAGGCGGCTGTCATCGCTCACGAGCACGGCATCGAGATTAGACGTCGAGACGTGCTCCAACAAATCGAGCAACCCCGTCCGATTGACCTCATACCCACTCTCTTGCTCACTGATCACATCGACGATTTCGGCGTCAAGACGTTTCGCCATCCGCGTCAGTTCGTCCGCTTGGCGACCGAGTGACGTCTCTTGCGTGGACTTGTTCGTCGACACGCGACAATAAATGACGACTCGCATCCCGTCACTTCCTTTCTTTCCATTCGCCCTCTACGATACACAGGTTCGGGGGCTGTTCGCAATCAGAAAAGATTATTCGGCGGCGAACCACGTCGTCTTGTCGTCTTCTTTCTCAGCGCGTTCGGCGAGAAGCTGTGCCTCGAGCGACTCGGCCTCCGTCAAGGCGACTTCTTCTTCGACGCTATGCTCGATCACCGGTTCGGTCGCGACGACATCGACGTCGTGGCGCATCTCCCCGACCATATAAAACGCGAACATTCCAAGTGCCAACATGCCGACTAAAATGATTCCATTGATTGTGTCTCTCATAACGATTACCTCCTGGGAATAAGAATACACGTTCTCGAGAACGTCTGTTCGTTTATCTGTTCTCATCATAAAACAAGAACTTCTGTTCGGTCAAGTAGAAAAAAACGAACGAATGTTTGTGCGCTCATGTGTTCTTGTGTTAAACTAAACCCATAAAGAATAGGATGCGTTCGCAGGTTATTCGACATAATCGAGGTGAAATCCATTGAAAAAAATGTCAGCAAGACAACAACAGATTCTTGATTTTATAAAAGCCGAGGTCCGGGCGAAAGGGTATCCACCTTCCGTTCGTGAAATCGGAGAGGCAGTCGGACTCGCATCGAGCTCGACCGTCCACGGCCACTTGGACCGTCTAGAGAAGCGTGGATTGATTCGACGTGACAAGACGAAGCCACGTGCCATCGAAATTTTAGATGAAGAGATGTCAGTCGTGGAAGACCATGATGCCGTCATGTACGTGCCGGTCATCGGGAAAGTCACGGCCGGTACGCCAATCACGGCAATCGAGAACGTGGAAGAGCACTTCCCGCTCCCGGCCCACGTCGTCGGTTCCGACAACGTCTACATGCTCTCGGTATCGGGAGACTCGATGATTAACGCCGGCATCTTGGATGGGGACCGTGTCCTCGTCCGCCAACAGAACACGGCCGACAATGGAGAGATTGTCGTCGCCATGACGGATGAAGGCGAAGCGACAGTGAAGCGGATTTATAAAGAAGCTTCGAAAGTCCGTCTTCAACCGGAGAACGACGAACTCGAAGCGATGTATTTCGATAACGTGTCGATTTTAGGGAAGGTCATCGGTGTATACCGTACGATTCACTAATGGCGAGTGGCAAGACACATACCCGTACGAATCTCGTGGCAATCGGTGCTCTTGCGATTGCCACGCCTTTTATTGACATCGATATTCCGACAGTGTTCCTATTCGGCGCCCTAATCGGGACGTTCTGGCTCTCCCCGGACCTTGACTTAAAGTCGGACGCCTATTATCGATGGGGACCACTCCGAGGCTTTTGGCTCCCTTACGTGAAGATTATGCCCCATCGGTCGTTATTCTCGCATCTGCCGCTCTTGAGTGATTTGATCCGGGTCATCTATCTAGGCTTCCCGCTCACGCTTTTGCTCACGTTCACGCCGTATGAGGAAGCTGCCAGATCGTGGCTCGACCTGAACGGGGCCGCCTGTTTCTTCGGACTCGTCTTCGCGACGACGTTACATACGACGCTCGATTATGCGTCGACGTTCTTCAAACGTGCCTTTTAAGCCAAACATTTATGCTATGCACCTAAAAGGGCAACCCGTCTACTAGACTGGGTTGCCCTTTTTAAGCGTCTGAAGATATTAACGGATTAATCATATTCGATAATTCGGATTCCTTCCGACTCAGAAGGTGCTTCAAAAAACGAAGTGACATGATCGAACACTTCTTTTGTGTCAAATGCTGCCCGTTCAGGCATTTCTGTCCGCCTTTTAGCAATTCGTCTCATACACTGCTCGTCGCTAAGATTCAGATAAATCAATTGATGGTCTGCCCCAACCTTGTTCGCTATGGCAAGAAACCATTGACGTAGACCGATTGTGTTGGCAGGGAAGTCCATCACGACATTTGTCCCTACTTCAAGCATACGCTGGACAGTTGTTTCTACGATTGGTTTGAGCAGTTCAGAGTGTCGTCTGTAATCTTCGAACGTATGAATCTGATTAGGATAAAGTGCCTGTAACCACTCATCCTCGGACAACCGTACCGCATGCTTTTCGAGCTCGAGTCGCTTGGATACCGTTGATTTCCCTGCCCCCATCTTCCCACAAAGAAAAAATAATGTTCCTTTTTCCATCATGATCATCTCTCCTGTCCACACAGATGTGGGTGCTGACATCATATTGTTTCGCAAAGTATGATTCAATCATCGCGTTTATACAACATGATGTGATTCTCAGCGACTTCGCGTCCATTGACCAGCAAAACGACACGATGCTCACCCGGATAATGTCGGCGCGTCGTCAAATCTGCCCAACTGTGCATCCTGTTCGCGACCAGTCGCGCACCCCCGGCGACGATTTTATTCGCTAGCAGAAATGCCTTACGACTCGCTTTCCCGTTCGCTTTTATGAAATCGATGGCGTATTCGACCCGAATATAGGCGGCATCGCCTGGACGAATCGACACATCGTATTGAATCTCGCACGCCTCCCCTATGCTGAGCACGTTCGGATGTATCGAAATCGATGCGTTGACGGTCAAATCCGTTTCTTGCGTATAACCGAACAGCGTTAAGCCGTCAGGATGTGCGGATTTGATCAATGTTCGGCACGCATGTCTGATGACCCAATCGGTATGAGGATGTTCGCCTTGCCATCGACGCGAGACTTCGAGCACGGCTTCCGGGTGATCTTTCGAGATATCGTTGAGATTGTTGGCGACACTTTTCCTTACATATAATGATGGGTCTTCTTTCAATAACTCTAAAACCGCAAACACGGGAGCCGGATTTTCTCTGAACATCGGTAATGACTCCGCCCACGGAAGACGAGGACGACAGCCTTCACTTGCCAATCTTCGCACATGCTCATTCGGATGCTTGGCCCATGCCATCATGCGATCCATTACTCGCGTCGAATCACGAAGCAGAAAAGGTCTGATTGCGAATTCAGAAGACGATTTCTGCGTGAAGAGTTCGAGTGCTGACATCGAGCGTTCCCAATGTTCTTCCGCCTGTCCATACACTTCTACGAAGTCGGGAAAGAATAAATATGGAAAGCCGACACAATCGTCTGCAATTTCAACCAATACATCTATAGCTGACTCATAGTTTTGAGGTAAGTACTCCCCGAGCTTTGTCGAAATACGGCGCATACGCCCTTTCAGCGCTAACGCTTCCCATGACTCATCTACAATCGATGCGACAAATGCTTGTATATCAAACGATGGGTAAACGGATTGAATACGTCGTCCAAATCCTAGCAAAAAATCCTCATGATATACCTCTTTCAACGGTGTGGCCACGTCTTCCATCTCCTTCAGTTTCGTCTAGTCCGCTCATCCAGCCATACATTCTTCCTCATTATATAGAACGATAGAAAAAGAGTCCTGAATGAGTTCTTCTTGCGAAGACTCCTTCAGGACTCTGATTGGTAGGGTTAACGTCCCCAGTTCATCTACTTAGTAGAGCGTCATGTACTGATCGCGTTCCCACTCTGTTACTTGCGTACGGAACATATCCCACTCGATTTCTTTCAACTCGAGGAAGTGTTCACCGATGTGGTCACCGAGTGAATCCATCACGACTTTATCGGCGCGAAGTACTTCGAGTGCGTCGAAGAGTGTAGCCGGAAGGTCGTCAATGCCGTTTGCAACACGCTCAGGCTTGTCCATCACGTAGATGTTGCTGTCAATCGGCTTCGGAGCTGTCATGTCTTTCTCGATTCCGTCGAGGCCAGATGCCAAGAGGGCAGACAACGCAAGGTACGGGTTCGCCGCTGGGTCAACTGAACGCACTTCGATACGCGTCGAGAGGCCACGGGCCGCAGGTACACGAACGAGTGGTGAACGGTTGCGCGCGCTCCATGCTACATAGCAAGGTGCTTCGTAACCAGGTACGAGGCGCTTGTACGAGTTGACCGTCGGGTTACAGACGGCCGTGAACGCACGAGCATGCTCGAGAATCCCTGCTGTGAAGGCGCGGGCCGTATCAGAAAGTTCCATTTCGCCGTTTGGATCGTAGAAGACGTTCGTGTCACCTTTAAAGAGCGACATGTTGGCGTGCATCCCTGAACCGTTGACACCGAAGAGTGGCTTCGGCATGAACGTCGCGTGAAGACCGTATTTCGCTGCGATCGTCTTGACAACGAGTTTGAACGTTTGGATGTTATCAGCCGTTGTGACCGCATCTGCGTATTTGAAATCGATTTCGTGCTGACCTGGTGCGACTTCGTGGTGTGATGCTTCGATTTCGAAGCCCATGTTTTCGAGCTCGATGACGATTTCTTTACGGCAGTTCTCGCCGAGGTCGACCGGTGCCAAGTCGAAGTAACCGCCTTGGTCGTTGAGTTCGAGTGTCGGTTGGCCGTTCAAGTCTTTCTTGAAGAGGAAGAACTCAGGCTCTGGTCCGACGTTGAATGCTGTGAAGCCGAGCTTTTGCATGCGCTCGAGGTTACGCTTCAAGCTACCACGCGGGTCACCACTGAACGGTGTGCCGTCCGGGTTATAAATATCACAAATCAAGCGAGCGACTTTACCGCTGCCGTCTGTCCACGGGAAGACAACCCATGTATTGAGGTCTGGATAGAGGTACATGTCTGATTCCTCGATGCGAACGAAACCTTCGATTGAAGAGCCGTCGAACATCATCTTGTTATCAAGTGCTTTGTCCAATTGGCTGATCGGTACCTCGACGTTTTTGATTGTCCCGAGGATATCCGTGAATTGAAGACGAATAAAGCGTACGTCCTCTTCTTGTGCGATCCGTTTGATGTCTTCTTTCGTGAACGTTTTTCTGGCCATGGTAAAATGTCCCCTCTCACATTGTGTAATGGTTAATGTACTGGCGTCATCGATAAAAACGTGACAGCTCACCTTGAATGAGCGACGTCTTATTGAAACGGCCAGCTTCTTGAAGCTGTGTTTTCAATAATTTGTGTAACTCTTGTTCAGAGATCTTCGGTGCTTCATCGACCGGCGCTTTTGGTGATTCCGCATCTTTGGCATCCGTGTTGTCGAGCATATGACGAATCGCCGCCAAGTTGAAGCCTTGGTCGATAAAATCCTTGATCGCGAGTAGACGTTCGACATCATTAAAGGAATAGAGCCGTCGTTTCGATTCCGTCCGACTAGGCGAAATCAGACCCTGTTCTTCATAGTACCGAATCTGCCTACCTGTCAGTTGAGTCAAATCTTGAACGATTCCTATCGGAAACAACGGGTTGGAGCGACGAAATTGATCGGCCATCTCTTACCCCTCCTTTTCTGTCTCACAATGTGAGAATAATACATGACAACTTACCTGTCAATAGATGTTAAGAAAGTTAACATGACATTTCGGTTACAACTTCTGTGAGAGTATGTCACGGTCAAATGTGACGAGCTCTTTCGTCCGCAATTGGCTCAAGGCGAGCATGAGCGCGACCTTGACGTGGGCGTACGTCAAGCCGCCTTGCACGTAGGCCGTGTAAGGAGCACGGAGCGGTCCATCGGCTGATAATTCAATCGACGAGCCTTGAATGAACGTCCCGGCCGCCATGATCACATCATCTTCATAGCCCGGCATATAGGCCGGTACCGGCAACGCATGCGCATTGACCGGTGACGCCATCTGGATGCTCTGACAGAACGCAATCATTTTATCGCGATCGCGGAACGTCACGGATTGAATCAAATCGGTCCGAGGCGTCGTGTAGTGCGGGTCGGTCTCGAAACCGAGCAATCCGAGCAGGCTCGCCGTCAAGTGCGCCCCTTTCAAGGCTTGGGCGACCGTGTGCGGCGCCATATAAAACCCTTGATACATCTCTTGGAGCGAATAGAGTGACGGACCGGCCTCGCTTCCGATGCCAGGTGTCGTCATGCGGAATGAGCAGCGTTCGACGAGTTCTTTCGTCCCGGCGATATAGCCACCCGTCTTCGCCAAGCCGCCACCCGGGTTTTTGATGAGCGAGCCGGCCATGAGATCAGCCCCGACGTGGGTCGGTTCAATCGTCTCGACGAACTCACCGTAACAGTTGTCGACGAAGACGAAGACGTGCGGGTGTGCCGCTTTGATTTTCGCGATTGCCTCCCCGATTTCTCGGACCGGGATGCTGCGTCGATTGGCGTAACCTTTCGAGCGCTGGATGCCAACGAGCTTCGTCTCAGGGCGAATCCGTGCGATGACGGTCTCGACATCGATCTGGTCGTCTTTCAACTCGACCGTGTCGTAGCCGACACCAAGTTCTTTGAGCGACCCACGGCCGTCTCCCCGAATCCCAACAATCTCTTCAAGCGTATCGTACGGCTTGCCGGTAATATAAAGCAGTTCATCCCCTGGCAACAACACACCGAACAAGGCGATCCCGATGGCGTGCGTCCCAGAGATGATTTGCGGGCGGCACAGGGCGAGGTCCGCCCCGAACACGTCAGCATAAATCGATTCGAGCGTGTCGCGTCCGATATCGTCATAGCCGTACCCGGTCGTCGGATTGAAATGAAAATCCGACACTTTATGCTTCTTAAACGACTCGAGGACACGGTATTGGTTGAACTCCGCTGTCGCCTCGATCGTTTCAAAATATGGTTTTACCCGCGCTTCCGCCTCGGTCACGAACGGGGCCAATTCATCATAATACGCAATCTTTTCTTGCCACATCATTGTTTCACACCTCAAATTGTTTAAGCGTCGCATATAGACGCGTGTCTTCTCTCATATATCCAACGAGTTCGACCGAACCGTCATCGAGGAACTTCTCCTCGAGACGATACATCGAATCTTTGGCCGGATGGTAATGCTCGAACGAGCGGACCGGCAAGATGACGTGTACTTTCGTTAACACATCAGCAATCTTATCTTCGATCGCGCCGATGAGCGTCTCGATATCGTTCGAGTCGAGCGCCGAGATGACGAGTGGTCCGCCAACGAAGTCTTCGGTCAACCGGTCTTTCTTATTGTATACCTCGAGCTGCGGCAACTCACTCGCGCCGAGTTCCGTCAAGACCGAGTTGGTCGTGTCGATTTGGTTCATGTAATGCGGGTTTGACGCGTCAATGACGTGCAAGACGAGGTCAGCCCCGAGCACTTCCTCGAGCGTCGAGCGGAACGCGGCGACGAGTTTCGTCGGCAAGTCGCGAATAAATCCGACCGTATCCGTGATGAGCACTTTTCCGCCGCGCGGCAATTCGAGCTCACGCGTGAGCGGATCGAGCGTCGCGAACAATTCGTCCTGTTCGTACGTATCGGCGTCCGTCAAGCGGTTGAAAATCGTTGATTTCCCGGCATTCGTATATCCGACGAGCGCGACTTGGAACACACGGTTCTCTTTCCGACGTTCGCGGTAACGGTCACGGTGCGCGACGGTGCCTTCGAGATTTTTCTTAATCTCGTCGATGCGGCGCTTGATGTGTCGGCGGTCCGACTCGAGTTTCGTTTCACCCGGTCCCCGCGTCCCGATTCCGCCACCGAGACGTGACAGTTGCGTGCCTTGTCCGATTAAGCGTGGGAGCAGGTAGTTCATCTGGGCGAGCTCGACTTGGAGCTTCCCTTCTTTCGATTGAGCCCGTCCGGCAAAGATGTCTAGAATCAATTGCGTCCGGTCAATCAGTTTCATCTCGTCCGGGTCGTTCAGCGAGATGCGGATGTTCTTCGACTGGGCTGGCGACAGCTCGGCGTTGAAGATAACGATGTCCGGCTCAAACTGTTCGATGAGCACCGCGAGCTCCTCGACCTTCCCTTTCCCGATGAACGTGCGGCGGTCGACTTGTTGCCGTTTCTGGTCGAGACGGGCGACGACCTCACCTCGTGCCGTATCGACCAATTCGACGAGTTCCCCCATCGATTGTTCATATGTCCAATCGTCGACAGTCGGTAATTGACATCCGACGATAATGACTTTCTCTCGTTGCATAAAAATCCCTCATTCCTATAAGTCTCATCCTCCATCTTACCACGAAACGACGAATGGAGAACGTCCGTTTGTGGTACGATATGAGGAGAAGGAGGAACGTCCATGACGAAACGTAGAAAAGAGTATCCATTGCCTGAATATATCGAGGCGTACTTGTTCCATCTCGGCGCAAGCGGCCGTCAACCGTCGACGCTGAAACGCTATCGGTACGACTTGATCGATGTGCACAAATACTTTCATGACCATAACGTCGAGCTCGATGCCCCGGAGGCGTGGCTCGCCGTCCCGCTCGAATCGTGGAAGACGTTCGTCAACGACTTCCTCATCGAAGAGAAGCAATACCAACAAGCGACGGTCGCCCGAATCGTCACCGTCATCAATAGCCTGACCGTCTTCTTGAATCCGCACCGGAAAAAGATGCTAGCCTATGCCCAACCAGCCCATACGCTCACCGTCGACCAGATTGCATTGCCCGCCGAGTTCAGCAAGCTCGTTCGGAAGATCCGTTCGACAAGCGGGCTGAGTGAGAACCAGCTTCAGGCGCATCCGTATCTCGTCAATCGGAACGAGCTGATCGTCACGTTGTTCTATAAATATGGACTCCGGGTGCACCATATCATCCGCCTCCGGATGAACGACCTGCATCTCGCGAGCCATGAGTTCGACGTCTATGACCGGCTCGGCAACCGGTTCACGTTGAAACTCAGTCAAGAGGACCAGACACTCCTCATGAACTATTTGGCCGACATCCCGACGCCGGTCCGTCCGCGTTGGTACTCGGACGATCCCGTCTTCGTCTCGTTCGACTTCTCCCGGATGACGTTCCGTTGGGTGTATGCGAAGAACCAGCCGAAACAGCTGACGATTGTCATGATTACGAAGATGATGCGCCAATTGAATGAACGCAGCGGTCTCAGCCGTTCGGTCACACCGTCGATGCTCCGGAACGCCCACGTCTTGAAGACGTATGCGACCGACATGACGTCACTCGAGCGGATGAACGTGACATGTATGCATAAAGAGTCATCGCTCCGGCGCTATGAGCAGGCGTATGCCGAGTTCGGTAGCGAACTCTTCGGCGAACAAATCCCAAACGAAAACCCCGCCTTGTAATGATATGCTCCCCAATAGGTAGACAGATGAAATAACAAATCTGTTTATCTGATTGGGGAGTGTTTTTTTATGGCGAGAAGTCGGCATTCGATCGAACAAAAACTGAGCGCGCTGCGCATGATGAATGAAGAAAAATATACTTGGAAGGAAATCATGGAGGCCCATCACGTCTCTAAGCATACCCTTCGGGTATGGAAAGTGAAATTCGATACCGGTGGGATCGATGCGTTGAAGGAATCGAAGACATGGAGACCTTACACCAAGGAACAGAAGATTGAGGCCGTCCGCGACTATCTCGATGGGATCACTACTATGGAAGTTCTCTCCAAACATCAGATCAGTGATTGGTCTGTTCTTCGAAGATGGGTTAAGAAGTATACTAGTCATAGCGAGTTAACAGATTCGAGGAAAGGGATGGATCGAGCTATGACAAAAGGAAGAAAACTACATTCGAAGAGCGCTTTGAAATCGTGAAATACTGTTTGGAGAATGGACGCAACTACCAACAGACCGCGGAAAAATTTCAGGTGTCCTATGCCCAGGTCTATGGCTGGGTCAAGAAGTATGACACGAACGGGGCAGAAGCGCTCCTAGACCGCCGTGGGCGTACGAAGCCAGAGGACGAACTAAGTGAAGAAGAGAAGCTGAAACGCCGTATCCGGCAAATGGAGCTTGAGAACGAACTTCTTCGTGCAGACAACCTATACCTAAAAAAGTTAGAGGAGATCGAGAGGAGGTCGTGATCAGCCAGGTACGGCTACAGCAAAGATACACCGCCATCAAAGAACTATACGACGAGGAGGCCATTTCGATCGTCCTCCTCTGTCGGGTCGCTGGCATCTCACGGGCGGCCTATTACAAATGGTTGAATCGCACCATACCGGTGCGTCAAGAAGAGAACGAGGAGCTTCTGGAGGACATTCGTCTACTCTATGACCAGGCGAACGGCACATACGGATACCGTCGGATCACGATGACAATCAATCGGCTGCGTCGGCAACAAGGTCTGTCCCCGTTCAATGAAAAGCGAGTCTATCGTTTGATGCATATCCATGGGATCCAATCAATCATCCGCCGGAAGCGGAAGAAACATAAGAAGTCGACGCCACAGCATGTGGCGGAGAACCTGATGAACCGAGAGTTCAGTGCGTCCCGCCCGGACGAGAAATGGTGCACCGACGTCACCGAGTTCAAATATGGTTCCGGAAAAAAGGCATATCTCAGCGCGATCATCGACCTGTATGACGGCTCAATCGTCGCCTATCGTATCGGGAGGTCCAACAACAACGTTCTCGTCTTCCAGACGATGATGCCAGCCATCGCGGGGCTCCGGTCAGGAGCGGGTCCGATGATCCATAGCGACCGAGGGTTCCAATATACCTCGAGAGGGTTCAAGCGAATGGTGGAAGACGCGGGACTGACCCACAGCATGTCCCGGGTCGGACGTTGTATCGACAACGCCCCGATCGAGAGTTTTTGGGGCACCTTGAAAGTTGAGATGTACTACTTGCGTCAGTTCCAGGCCTATAACGAACTCACGACGGCCATCGAGAAATACATATCGTTCTACAACCACGAGCGTCTCCAGAAACGACTAAACGGCTTGAGCCCTGTCGAATACAGGTCTCAAGCCGCCTAGGTTGGTTTTCATTATTTGCCCTGTCTACTTGACGGGGAGCAGTTCATAACAGGACGGGGTTTTGTATGTTAATGGGCCCATTCATCTCGCAACAGCCCGTACACGACGTGGTCGACGTAGCGGTCATAGAGCCACTCCGCATTGCGGAGCACCCCTTCTTCGAGGAAGCCGAACCGTTCCGGCAAGGCCCGACTCTTCACGTTCCCGGTCGCGACCCGAATCTCAATTTTATCAAGTTTCAAGTCACGGAACCCATAATCAATGACCGTCTCGAGCGCTTGACTCATGATGCCCTTCCCTTGAAAGTCTTGGCCGAGCCAATAGCCGACCGTGCCGCACTTGATGCCCCGGTCGATATCGTTGAAGCCGATTGTCCCGGCGAGCTCACCCTGATACACAATCGCGAACGATTTCGGATACCCGCCCGTCTCCATCAATCCTTTAATTCGCCCTTCGATGTTTTGTCGTGAATCCTCGACCGTCTCGGTGTAATCGAGCCAACCGAGCCACTCGCGAAGGTATGGCTTCGACGCCATCGTCAACTGGAACAACGCCTCCGCGTCGTTCACGTTAAACATCCGTAGCGATAGTTCCTCATTCACTTTATAGTCGAGCATGTTTCCCCCGTCCTTTCCCTGTTTTCCATATTGACGTACGATTTAATTTTCTGTCTGTGGATACGTGACAGCAATCTTTAGCGGATGGATGGTCCGTTCACTCAACTCACTAAACGTGCGAATCAAGTCGTCTCGTTGAATGTCCATATCAAAAATTTGTTTAATATATTCGGCTCGTTGAACCGATTCGAAATACCACTGAAAGTGTTCCGGATAGTCCCAGCCGTCACTCGACCCCATAATCTGTAACTCTTTTTCATAGAATTGAGGCTGGAGGACGAGCGCCTCTTTATTCCCGTCCGATAACACACAAATCGATCGTTCCGGTTTCACAGCTTGCTGGAGTAAGGCAAATGCAGCATTGCTCGCTGAACACTCGATACCGTAGTCATAGCAATCGAACCCCATTTCGTTCGGCGCATATACACTCCCTACCCCAAACGCCTTAGCAAGTTCTCTCCGAGTAGGGTCCGGCTCAATCGCATCCACTTTCTCCACTCCATAAAAGACCTTCAAATAGTAAACCGCAAGGAGACCCATCGTACCCATGCCGGAAACGATGACCGCATCCTCTGGCTTAGGGTTCAACTTTCTCACCCCTTTGGCGGCATCACACGACAAGATGGCCAACAGAGCCGATTTATCGTCAATTTCTGCCGGTACGTGAAACGCCTTATCTGCAGAGACGATGCCATATGATTGTTGCCCATAAAACGCAAGGACTCGATCTCCAACTTGAAGCGATGTGACGTCTGTTCCTGTCTTCATGATGACGCCGTAACTTTCATAACCTACTTTTCGCGGATAGTCAGGCGTCGGATCGGTCAGGTCGTTCGCTTCGTATTGTGGGAGTTCGGCACCTATGCTGACGGAAGTCGTGATTGTCTGAATCAAGACTTCATCCGGCGCTAGAGCCGGCAGCTGACGTGAATCCCAACGCAGTCGTTTCTTCCCCACTAATTTTAACGATTGTTGAATCATCTGCCCCTCCTAAGAATTACAATTTTATCCACACGCTAAGTTTACATAAATAATCATTTTTTGTATAATTATTTTAATATTATATAGAGAGCGGTGTAAATATGTAATTCGACATCATGTCATCCACCCAAAATTGAATAGTTCTGGAGGAGAGTCATGATGAAGTCGTTTTACCTGCTGCTGGTCAGTCAATGGCTGGCCAATATTGGTGACGTGCTTTATATCGTCGCCTTGATCGCTTTGTTATATCAACAGACCGGTTCCGCCCTGACTGCGGCCAGTTTCCCGATTGCCGTCACGATCGGCATGACCGTGAGCGGTCTGTTCTTTGCCCGCGTCTTATCTCGGTTCACCCTCGGACAGACGCTGCTCGTCACGCAACTATTGAAGACGGCCTTGCTCGGAGCCGTCATGTGGTCAGAGTCGATTCTCGTCCTCGGTCTCGTCGTGCTCATCGCCTTCTTGGACGGGTTCGCCCGTCCGGTCCAAGCGTCGTTCATCCCCCGACTGACGACGAATCGTCAACAAGCGAACAGTCTCGTCCAAGGGTCGAACCAGTTCATCCAGCTGGCGATGTGGCCGCTCGGTACGATGGTCGTCGCTTCTTTCTCAAGCGCGATTGCCTTGACCGTCGCGTTGATGATGTTCATGCTCTCGACGCTCGTCACGCTTCGCTTCGTCCGTTCACTCGACCGCGACGTGACGGTAGAAGATGATGAATCAGACATTTCCCTTAGAGACAGCCTCGCCATCGTGCGAACAGCACCTCACGCTCGATTAATCACGGTATTCGTCACGTTCGAGTCTTTCGTCAGCACGCTCTGGATTTCTGCACTATTGCTCGTCTATCTGGAACGCCATCTCCACATCGATACGGGCTGGTGGGGCTCGATGAACGCAAGCTTCTTGATCAGCATGATTCTGGCCAGTGCATACTTGTATCGCGCTCAACGGACCAGTTCGCTTGCTGTAGGCTCCCTACTGTCGGTCGGGGCTGCCTTGTTGTTCGGCGTGACGTCTCATATCGCATTCGCGCTCATTGCGCTCGCAGTTCAAGGATACGCCACCCAACTTCGTATCATCCAAACGAACACGGTGCTCCAGGAAACGACACCGGCTTCGCAGCTTCCGTACGTCTATAGCGTCCAACAGACGGCCTACACCCTCGCCTTCAGCATCGGCAGCCTGACGTTCGGAATGCTCGCGGACGGATTACCGATCGCCATCGTCTATTTGATTGGCGCAGCGTTGACCGTTCCGCTCGTCTGGCTCGGTCGGCAAATCGATTTGACGGACGATGTGATTCAATCAGCTTAATAAGAAGGCGCCTTCTCGGTCAGAGAGGGCGCCTGTTTGCTGATATGTGGACTTTTTAAGATTGCTCGTAGTAATGCTTCCCACCAAAATAGATGGTTGGGCTCCCCCGACGGATACATTTTAACCCAATCGCCGCCTCGACAGTCGGGTCCGACATCGTGATGATTTCGAGGACCGTGTCCAATCCGTATATCCGATAGTGGCAAAATGTAGCGACGTCCGGTTTGATGTACTCCCACAACTGAAAACGTGTTTCTTGGAGTTGATCGAGATAGCCTGACTTTGTATAACGAACGATTTGATTTCCTTCAAACTTGTCATGAGGCGTGATCACCACTCCATCGGTATACGATTCATCGATGACTTCCATGTATATGATGTCTTCAAAGCGGAGCTTCACGTTCACCATCTCGCTTTGCGGAGGAATCCCATTCGCCTCAAGCCGCTCACGGAAAGAGACGTTCCGTTTCCTAGGGTGGTCGAAGAGCTGTAGATTGAACGTCAGAGTCTTAGGTCCGAGGTCATAATTGAAAGCAAACACGTGCATCATCCCGTCATACAAGAACAAATCTTCAAATCTCATTGGAAACCACCTCTCCCGGATGTTTATACTGAAACACACCGTAGCCATATCCTTGCGTCAAATCGCCTCCAATGAACAATGAGACGGTTTCTGTCTCGGTCGGGATGAGGAATCGAATGCCTTCCCACTCTTCATCATGTTCCAGGAGTGACACAATTTGATGAACAGCTTGTTCTGGTTGTCGGGAGACATCACAACTCACCTTATACGTCTTCGACCACGTCCATTTCCCACTAGATTCAATTGCATGATCGCTTCCCGTCCGCTTCGCCCAAGACTCAAAATCGGATAACAGTTTATTTTTGGATAAGACGACTTGGAATGACGTAACACCGAGTGCGATTAATAAGTCCGCAATGAATGCCGCAGGGGCCTTCACTTCCGGTAACCCGAACTCTCTCCATTGGCTGTCCGGTGAGAGGCCGTACATATCCTCCATTTTCAGAGAGTATGAATCAGGGTCATGAAACGTCTGACTGTGTGCCAATAAAAAATCGAGGAAAGAAACATCGTGTCCGGCTAGCTCGATGGACACAACTTTTTCTGTATATAATTTGCGATGATACGAATTATACAAAAAGACTAGTTTTTCATTCGAATAGATGCCAATCGGTAACGTCAAATCAATCCATCGAAGCTGAAGTAATTGTGGTTTGGTAAGTTCCAAATCTAACTCACCATAGTCAATCACGCGATAAGAACCGAGCGGCAAAACGTCTGACCAAATAGATTTGAGCAAGAACAAATCAATCGTCCGGAACGTCTGCGCATGTAGATGCTGAACATCTAAGGCATCGAAATTCAATTGGCATTCCCCTTTCCATGAACAGTGTGCTGAATCGATCACAAGTGATGTCGTATACTGAAAGAAACCTTGGAATGGAGTGATTGATGATGTCCACCCTTTCACACGAAGAAACAACCGAGTTGTTGAAAACTCTCGAAGCGCGCTTTACCACCAACCCCGAACGACATCAAGATCTCACCTGGCCCGACATCTTGACTCGTCTTCAAGCGGACGACCGTAAACTCGCCGCGCTCTCCGAAATGGAACGGACCGGCGGCGAACCCGATGTGATTCGACTTCCGAACGGGGAGCATGTCTTCTGTGACTGTTCGGTTGAAAGTCCGAGTGGTCGACGTAGCCTATGCTATGACGATGCGGCGTTAGCGGCGCGAAAGAAGAACAAACCGGTGGGGAGTGCCGTCGAGTTGGCTGAAGAGATGGGCATCGAACTACTCGACGAAGCAACGTATCGCCATCTGCAGACGCTCGGCACGTTCGACTTGAAGACGTCGAGCTGGATTGCCACCCCGGAATCGATTCGTCAAAAAGGCGGCGCCTTGTTCTGCGACCGCCGCTACGACCAGATCTTCGTCTATCATAATGGGGCCGACTCCTATTATGCGGCCCGTGGATTCCGCGGGATGTTGATTCTTTGAGCAGGGCCATTGGCCTTGCTTTTTTATGTGAAGAGCCAATTGAAGACGATGGGGACATATTTGACGAAGAAGAGACTGACGAAAAAGAGCGAGGGTACTTTTAGCAACCACATATACCAGACATTATCTTTACGCATCCAGAACAGAATGACGGCATGAAGCAGCGCATGCTGTGTGACGTTCGGTCCGTGTATCATTTGATTTATGAAAGCTGGCCACCCAGGAAATGAATCTATACCAAATGATGCCGTGAAATCTGGCGATGTATCATATTTAATGCGTACATACCACGCCATGGCATAAAGCGAAACAAAGAACGAAGCGACAATCGTCATCACTAAAAACGTTAAAAACTCTTTCCATGACTCCACATCGAGATAAAACACAACGAACAAAGTTCCAATTGCAAAAATAACCTGAATGATAAAAGCTGGAGAAATCGTCAGGACAGAAAACTCTTCTGCCGTCCAAAGGGCTCCCATCACAATACTAGTGTCGTCAATCATATTACATCCTCACTATTATCTAAAGATTAGGCCGTCATCAATCGTATGATGACAGCAACCTCGTTAATCCATCTGATTGTGATCACCTGAACACCCAGTTGATCACGACCGGAATATACTTGATGAAAAAGAGGCTTACAAAGAAAATAAAGATGACTTTTACCGGCCACATGTACCAGTTATTATATTTTCGCGTCAGGAACAGCAAAGCAGCATATGTAATCGCATTTCCAGTGACATCTGGCTCCTCCATACTCTGTGCCAGCAATTCTTTCCATCCTGGAAATGGACCGGGCGCAAACGAGGCCGCAAAGTCTGGCGTGATATCATGTTTCAGTCGTACATACCAGGCAAACACGTACATCGAAATGAAGAACAGTGACCATATTGTTATAACAGTATTGAACAATCGACCTTTCCAGCTCTTGCTTCGGGAATAAATCACGACAACCAAAGCCACAGCACTGAAGATGACGTTTATGATGAACGGCGGTGAAATCGTCAAGATGGAGAATGTTTCCGCGGACAGGGTTACGCCCATCACTAAATGTGAGGCTTGCATCATCGTCGCGTCGCCCTTTCTTTTATATAATAAATTCGGTAGTTGAAATAATATAAACGTTAATCATTTGGTTTACCTTTTCAAATTTTAGAGTCATTCCACCTAAATGTCTACCAAAATTTTCAAACTAAAACAGCATACCTGAATCAGGCATGCTGCAAGTCACTTATTAACGGGTTGAAGCTTTACTTGACCAATGCCTTCCACAATCAGCATCAGTTCTGGACCGGCATCTCGTGACGTGAACGGCACTTGGAACACCAGATTTGTTTTTCCGGCACTGACCGATCGACTATATCCAGATTCAATGTTGTACACGTTCCCATCCGCATCACGTAGCTTCACGTGGTCGATAAAATAGTTCTCATCGTAATCATCCCCGTTGACGGTAAGCTCGATTCGCATCGATGTCAGGTCGACAACCACATTCCCGACTTCAAGCGGGGAGACGGCGTCGTCAGCTTCATAACGGATCGCGGCTTGCATCGTCACCTGTTCAATCGGTAAACGCCAGTCACCGTTGATTGTATCGGTCTCCCCGTCACGGAACAGCCGAACCGTCTCAATCTCAATCGTCGCTCCTTCCAGTGACGGAATGTCTTTGTCGCCCGCCTCGCTCAACACTTCATATACGAGTGATCCGCTCTCATCGACCATCACGTTCACTTGATGGCCACGCATTCCACCGTCCCCCTTCAACGGCAACGTATCCGATACCATCTCGTCGACATACGATCCGTCCGCACTACGAACACGATAGTCGAGACTCAGATCCGTGACGTCTTTCCATGGTATTTCCTCTTTTGTCAGGACGAAACGGAGCGCGAGTTGATGGCGGTCGGCGATGACCCGCTCTAACTTGATGTGAACGTCTTGATCTGTGGTGGTCGCGACCGGTCGCTCTCCTCCGTTCGTCAACACGACTTGGTCGATGCCACGGTCTCCGAACTTAAATAAACGATCGATGGCGGCAAGCGCTGAACCGTCAAACGCCAGTATGAACACGAGCAACGTCGCGGCCGCCATCATGACCACCCCGCCGACACGGCGCTGGCGTCTCCGACGCGCCCGGTTCGCCTGTTCCCTGACGCGGGCATAGCCGGCATCGAACGCCTGGCGCGCCCCGCTCGATAGATTGGTTTCATTATGTAATTGTGTCAATCGCTTGTCGAACTCTTCATTCATACCGATTCACGCTCCTGTCGATAGTACGTCTGCTTCAACTGTTCTCTCGCCCGCGATAACCTTGCTTTGATTGTTCCTTCCGGCGTGCCAAGCACGTCTGCAATCTCACGGGTCGTCAGTTCCATCACATAGCGCAACGTGACGACTTCGCGATACATCGGGGCAAGAGCGTGAATCGCCTCGTCGAGTTCAAGGTGATACGCATCGTTCACCGCCGTTTCTTTGATGATGCCGTTCACGTTTGTCTCTCGCTCTCGCTTGCGGATGAGACGATGACATTCATTCAGCATGATTCGGTACAACCACGTATGCAGAAATTCAGCGTCACGCAACGTGTGCAGTTTCGTATAGGCGAGGAGCACCGTCTCTTGCATCACGTCGGCGACATCTGCTTCATGGCACAACATGCGTAGTGCGCCGCCATAGAGCGTCGACTCATAGTGTTGCATCAAGGTGATGAACGCCTCTTCATCGCCCTTTTGCGCCCGCTTGACGAGGCGTCTTCGTTGTTCCATCCGGTCGACCCCCTTTTTCTTTGTCATACATTAGAGTCGACAGCCTCGCGTTTCGTTGCATGAAAAAACTGCAGACGAATCGTCTGCAGTTTCAAGCTTATGCGTGAAGCGTGACGTTCAGTTCTTCCGCGACCGCTTTGAAGGCAGCGAGCGCGCGTTCGAGGTCGTCGCGCGTATGTTCCGCCGTCACGATCGTCCGAATCCGGGCCTTGCCTTTCTCGACCGTCGGGAAGGCGATGCTCTGTGCGAACACGCCGTGGTCTTTCAGCTTATCCGAGAATGTGTGCGCAAGCGTCTCTTCGCCGAGCATGACCGGTGTGATCGGCGTCGTCGCATGGCCGATATCGAAGCCGAGATCACGAAGACCCGTCTTGAAGAACTCGGTGTTCGCCCAAAGCTTATCGAACAGCTCTTCCTCCTCTTTCATGACACGGATCGCCTCACGGTTCGCCGCGACGACCGCTGGCGGGTGTGACGTCGAGAACAAGAACGGACGTCCCTTTTGAATCAAGAAGTCACGGATGTCGTTCGAGCAGGCGACGTAGCCGCCGAGGACACCAATCGCTTTCGACAACGTCCCGACTTGTAGCGCGACCCGGCCGTCGAGCCCGAAGTGGTTGACCGTACCGCGGCCGTTTTTGC
Source organism: Exiguobacterium sp. s70 (assembly GCF_018618315.1). Lineage (NCBI taxonomy): Bacteria > Bacillati > Bacillota > Bacilli > Caryophanales > Exiguobacterium > Exiguobacterium sp. s70. The sequence continues at coordinate 28,753 of NZ_JACSLV010000004.1, read as the reverse complement.
CCAGCACGCCCGAGGCGTGGGCATCGTCGACCATGACCGCCGCGTCATACTTCTCGGCGAGCTCGACGATTTCTGGGAGCGGCGCGATGTTGCCGTCCATCGAGAAGACGCCGTCCGTGACGACGAGACGCGTCCGATAATCTTGCGTCTCTTTCAACGCCGCCTCTAAATCGGCGAGGTCGGTGTGCTTATAGATGCGGCGGGCCGCTTTCGTCAACCGGATGCCGTCGATAATCGAGGCGTGGTTGAGCGCGTCACTGATGACGACGTCTTCCGGACCGAGCAGTGCCGACAAGACGCCGAGGTTCGTCGCGAAGCCCGACTGGAACACGAGCGCCGCTTCCGTATGTTTGAATTCGGCGAGCTCGCGTTCGAACGCCTCGTGCATCTCGAACGTCCCGGCGATTGTCCGGACCGAACCTGTGCCGGCCCCGAACTGTTCGACCGCTTCAATCGCCGCTTGTTTCAAGCGCGGATGGTTGGCGAGTCCGAGATAGTTGTTCGAAGACAACTGGACGAGCGACTTGCCGTCGATCGTGACTTCGTTCGCTTGCGCCGACTCGAGCGGCACGAGCGAGCGGAACGTGCCCGCTTGTTTCATTTCATTGACTGCTTCTGTAATATGTTCAAATGCCATATCGATTCCCCCTGTTATGGTATTAAGACGACCTTTCCACATTTCCCGGCACGCATAAGCTCGAAACCTTGCTCGAACTCCTCAAGCTTGAACACGTGCGTGATAATCGGTTCTACGTTCAGCTGACCTGTCGCGAGTAGCGTCGACACTTGACCCCACGTCTCATACATCTTACGTCCGGTGATGCCCTGAACGCGCACCCCTTTGAAGACGACGTCACGCGTCAAGTCGATGGCGACCGGCTTGGCTGGGAGTGACAACACATTGACGTCCCCGCCGGCCGTGACCATCTTGAACGCCTGGTCGATGGCGACCGGATGCCCGCTCATCTCACAGACGACATCGATACCGTCCCCGTCCGTCTGATCCATGATCAGCTCGAGCGGATTTTGCTCGAGGCTATTGATGACGACGTCCGCCCCCATGTCTTCGGCGAGCTTCAACCGGTACGGGTTGACGTCAATCGCATAGACGCGGCTCGCACCCGCCGCCTTGGCGACGCCGACGGCCATGAGCCCGATTGGCCCACACCCGACGATGGCGACCGACTTGGCCGACACGTCACTCGCGAGCACTGTATGGACGGCGTTTCCGAGCGGCTCTTGAATCGAAGCGAGCTTGGCCGGCATCGACTCTGGATTGACCCACAAGTTCTCTTCGGGCATGACGACGTATTCAGCGAAACAGCCTTGCGTGTCGACACCGATGATTTTCGTGTTCTTACAGATGTGATACTGCCCGCGCAAACACTGTTTACATTGGTGACAGACGATATGCGTCTCGGCCGATACGGTCTGTCCGATTTGGATGCGTTTCGTTCCTTCCCCGAGCGCCACGACTTCCCCCGCGAACTCGTGACCGAACACGTATGGCGGTTTGACCCGGCTCTTTGCCCAGTCGTCCCACTCATAAATGTGGACATCGGTCCCGCAAATCGATGTCGCTTTCACTTTGATTAACACTTCCCCGGCTCCTGGTGTCGGGATTGGCACTTCGACCAATTGGGCCCCGAATCCGGCCGTATGTTTTTGAATCGCTTTCATCACAGGTGTCGTTGCTTCCTTCTCTGTCGTAGACACGAGCTGTTCCATTGAAAACGTCCCCCTCTTCATCTCTTAATCGAACTTCACGTTCTCTTTCATCTTGTCATAAAATGACGAACCTGAGAAGATAGAACGTCGATTTTCCAGACAAAAAAGAGAAGCCATCCGCGCCGATGGCTTCTCTTACAAGAATAGGACCTATGTCCCGACCGCAAGCTCATCTTGGTTCGATGATGAGCTTGATTGCCGTTCGTTCTTCTCCGTCAATCATAATATCGGTGAACGCCGGGATGCAAATCAAATCCAGCCCGCTCGGCGCGACGAAACCACGCGCGATCGCGACCGCTTTGATGGATTGATTGAGCGCTCCAGCGCCGATTGCTTGAATCTCACACGTTCCTTTTTCACGAAGTACGCCAGCGAGTGCACCCGCCACGGAGTTAGGATTCGATTTTGCCGAAACTTTGAGTACGTCCATTCTTGTTTCCCCCTCGGGTAGGTTGTTCAATCAAACCATACGGTCTGATCATCTAGGTGTATGCGTTCGATTTTCGTGGCTCGTTTCGATTGGTCATCGATTGTGATTAAAACTCCATTTAGTTGTTCCCGTCCCTCGGCAACTTCAAACCGGACCGGGAGCTGGGTGATGAATTTTCTTAAGACGACCTCGGCATCCATGCCGAGCACCCCGTCGAGCGGACCCGTCATCCCGACGTCAGTGATGTACGCCGTACCGTTTTGTAGGATGCGGTTGTCAGCCGTCTGGACGTGCGTATGGGTGCCGACGACGGCTTGAACGCGTCCGTCAAGATGATACCCCATCGCAATCTTCTCACTTGTCGCCTCGGCGTGCATGTCGACGAAAATCGCATCGACCTCGCCGCGAATCTCTTCGACGAGCGCGTCGACGGTGCGGAACGGACAGTCGAGCGACGGCAGGAACACCGTCCCCATCGCGTTGATGACGGCGAGCTTCTTCCCGCCTTGTTTCAACACCATCATCCCGACACCGGGCGTACCGGTAGGATAGTTGGCCGGGCGGACGATGCGGTCGGCATCATCAATCCAGTCAAAGATGTCACGGTTGTCCCAAGTATGATTCCCCATCGTCACGCCATGGAATCCAAGCTCGAGAAATTGTTGATAGATTTTTTTTGTGATACCACGTCCGTTGGCTGCATTTTCACCGTTGACGAGCATGAACGTCGGGCTATATTTGCTTTTTAAGCGTCCGATTTGGGCGCTCAAGATGTCGCGACCTGGTTTTCCGACCACGTCGCCGATAAATAAGATTTTCATAGTCTTGTCCTCCTCCAATAGAAAAAGCGGAGAATGTCTCCGCTCTTGTTACTTCGCATAATCGACGGCACGCGTTTCGCGAATGACCGTCACTTTGATTTGGCCTGGATAGTCAAGCTCATCTTCGATCCGTTTACAGATGTCGCGGGCCATCTTGTTCGCCACGACGTCATCGACGACGTCTGGGCGGACGATGATCCGGACTTCACGTCCCGCTTGGATGGCATATGACTTCTCGACTCCTTCGAACGACTCACAGATCGCTTCGAGGCGCTCAAGGCGTCGGATATAGCTTTCGAGCGTCTCTTGACGGGCTCCTGGACGCGCCGCTGACAAGGCGTCAGCCGCTGCGACGAGAACTGCGATCGTCGATGTCGCTTCGACGTCCCCATGGTGCGAGGCGATCGAGTTGATGACGACCGGATGCTCTTTGTACTTCGTGGCGAGCTCGACACCAATCTCGACGTGGCTGCCTTCGACTTCATGGTCGATGGCTTTCCCGATATCGTGGAGGAGACCCGCTCGCTTGGCGAGCGTGACGTCTTCCCCGAGCTCGGCGGCCATCATGCCGGCGAGGTGGGCCACTTCGACCGAGTGGGCGAGCACGTTTTGACCGTAACTCGTCCGGTAACGCATTCGACCGAGCGTCTTGACGAGGTCCGGGTGGACGCCGTGGATGCCGGCTGAGAATGTCGCTTCTTCCCCGTATTCACGGATGCGTTCATCGACTTCACGACGTGATTTCTCGACCATCTCTTCAATGCGGGCCGGATGGATCCGACCGTCTTGAACGAGTTTTTCGAGCGTCATCTTGGCGATTTCACGACGGACCGGGTCGAATCCAGACAGGATGACCGCTTCCGGCGTGTCATCGATGATGAGGTCGATGCCGGTGAGTGTCTCGAGCGTGCGGATGTTACGTCCTTCACGTCCGATGATGCGCCCTTTCATCTCATCACTCGGCAAGTTGACGACTGATACGGTCGTCTCGGCGACGTGTTCGGCCGCATAACGTTGCATCGTGAGAGACAAGAGGTGTTTCGCTTTTTTATCAGCTTCTAATTTTGCTTTTTGCTCGATTTCTTTTTGAAGGAGAGCAGCATCGTGAAGCGCTTCCTGCTTCGCTTCGTCCATGATGATGGTCCGTGCTTCTTCTTTCGACAAGGCTGCCACGCGTACTAGTTCTTGGCGTGCCTCCTCATATAATTCCTCCACTTTGCTCTCGAGCGTTTCCGCTTCACGCTTCCGTTTCGCGAGTGCAGCCTCACGTTCATCCAACGCGTCTTCTTTCCGTTCAAGCATGTCTGCTTTCCGGTCGAGAAGCTCTTCCTTTTGGACGAAACGATTTTCTTTCACTTTCTGCTCTTCACGTCGTTCGCGCAATTCTTGTTCGGTTTCATTGCGAAGTTGAATCATCTCTTCTTTTACTTCAAGCCGTGCTTCTTTTTGCATCGCTTCCGATTGTTGTCGCGCTTGCTCTACAATCTTGGTCGCTTCCGTCTCGGCACCTTGAATCTTCGCTTCGGCGATCGATTTACGCACAAAAAAACCTGCAACAAAAGCTATCGGCAAAAGGAGGATCAGAATAAGCTCTAATAGCCATTCCATCATGTTCACCTCCCTTTCGCAAGGTTATTTTATTTTTTCATGAATGAAAACGCGAGCGAGCCCGCGTATAGCTTTATTGTACTTATTTACCTGTTAGAATGCAATGCACGGACAGGATAGAACTACCAATTCATCAAAAAAATTATACTAAAAAAATCTCGCCTGAACCATGTCAGGCGAGAAACGTTACTTACTCTTCGTCTAAAAGTGAGAGGACGTCATCGTTGTCAGCTTCGACTGTGACCGTCTTTTCACCGTTGAGACCGTAGTGGTCGCGAATCCGTTCTTCGACCGATGCGGCCACCGACGGGTTCTCTTTCATATACTGCTTCGCGTTCTCACGGCCTTGACCGAGACGCTCTTCGTTGTACGAGTACCACGCGCCGCTCTTTTGAACGATATCGAGGTCGGCCCCGATGTCGATGAGCTCGCCTTCACGCGAGATTCCTTCGCCGTACATGATATCGACTTCTGCCGTCTTGAACGGTGGCGCGATCTTGTTTTTGACGACTTTGATTTTCGTCCGGTTCCCGACCATGTCTTGACCTTGTTTGAGCGTTTCAGCACGACGGACTTCGAGACGGACCGACGAATAGAACTTGAGGGCACGACCACCAGGTGTCGTTTCCGGGTTACCGAACATGATTCCGATTTTCTCACGGATTTGGTTGATGAAGATGACGATTGTCTTCGACTTGTTCGTCGCACCAGACAATTTACGGAGCGCTTGGCTCATGAGGCGGGCTTGAAGACCGACGTGTGAGTCTCCCATCTCCCCTTCAATCTCGGCTTTCGGAACGAGTGCCGCAACCGAGTCGACGACGAGGATATCGACCGCACCAGAGCGGACGAGGGCTTCCGCGATCTCAAGGGCTTGTTCCCCTGTATCCGGTTGTGATAAGAGCAACTCATCGATGTTGACGCCCAAGTTTTGTGCGTATTTCGGGTCGAGCGCGTGCTCGGCGTCGACGAAGGCAGCTTGTCCGCCGCGCTTTTGAACTTCAGCGATAGCATGAAGCGCCACCGTCGTCTTACCTGACGATTCAGGTCCGTACACTTCGATGACACGACCACGTGGATAACCACCTGCACCGAGGGCGATGTCGAGGGCGATTGAGCCTGACGGGGTCACCGAAACTTGCTGATCTGTATTTTCACCGAGGCGCATGATTGAGCCTTTACCGAATTGTTTCTCAATTTGGCGTAATGCCATTTCTAACGCTTGTTTACGATCACTCATAGATTAATGAGCCTCCTTTGATTGATACTTTCATTATAAGCGAAGCGAAGACGATACACAAGTTTTTTGCGAACGTTTATTCGCCTTTTTTCATTTGTTGCAGGAGCGCCCACATTCCGTCTTTCGTAGCCCGGGCTTGAATGACATGCCGCTCTTGATGCGGGTAATCACGTTCGATCACGTCAATCCCGTCCGGTGACCGGATGCCGATGAACACTTTTCCGACCGGCTGACCCGAATTTGACGTCGGACCGGCCTCGCCGGTGAACGCCAGCCCATAATCCGTTCCGGTCTGACGAGTCAGACCGAGGATCATTTCAAAGGCGACTTCTTTTGAGACGACCGAGTGTGAATCAATTGTATCAAGGGACACCCCTAAAAACCTATTTTTTAGCTCGTCGGAGTACGTGACGACTCCGCCCTTGAACACCGAGGATGCTCCTGGAACGGCCGTGAGCATCGCTTGGGCTTGACCGCCCGTGAGCGACTCGGCAATCGACAGCGTCGCCTTGCGCGCTTGTAACTCGTGAATCAGCCGTGCGGCGAGCGTATCCTCGTCTGAACCGAAGTAATAGTGACCGACCCGCGCCAAAATATCCTGTTTGACCCGTTCAATCATCTCCCGCGCCACGGTCTCAGTATCGGCGCGGGCGCTGATGCGCAGTCGTGCCTCGCCCGACTCGGCGTACGGGGCGACCGTTGGGTTCGACCCGGTCATCAAATCGACGACGGCCGCGTCGAGCGCCGACTCACCGATTTCATAAAAGCGCAACGATTCAGAGACGATGGTCATCCCGCCGAATTTTTCTGGGAACGTGGCGTCGACGATCGCTTTCATCTCCCACGGGACACCCGGTAACAACAGCCATGTCGGTTCGTCCTCGATCCACATCCCGGGCGCGAGACCGACCGGGTTGGTGAGCACTTCGGCCCCGGTTAAGACATCGGCTTGCCGCGCGTCCCCTTCGTTCGGCTCGCGTCCTCGCGAGGCGACGAAACGATGGATCGTCTCGAGCGATGCCTCGTCACGGATGAGTGGGCGACCGAGCACCTCGGCGAGTGTCGTCTTCGTGATATCATCCGCCGTCGGCCCAAGGCCGCCAGTGACGATGACGAATTCACTTCGTGATCGCGCATGTTCGAATGTCGCTCGCAAACGTTCCTGATTATCTCCGACGACTACATGATACAGCACGGACAACCCATATTTCGACAGCTGTTCTGATAAGTAACGGGCGTTCGTGTTCGTGATTTCCCCTAAGAGCAGTTCAGAGCCTACCGCAATGATTTCGGTGCGTTTCATCCAAATTCCTCCTCCCAATAAAAAAACGAGCTGTTCGGCCAAGCTGAACAACTCGTCTATGCCGATGGTTACATCGACTTTACAATGATCTTATAGTTTTGTGCGAAATATTCGGCCCCTGAGTAAATCGTCAAGACGAGCGCGAGCCACATGGCCCATTCGCCGAACGGGATGCCGACATAGCTGAAAATCGGGTTGCCGAACAGCAGGAAGATGATGGCAAAGAGTTGGACCCATGTCTTCGCTTTGCCCGACTTCCCGGCCGCAACGACGATTCCTTCATCGGCCGCCACGAGACGAAGTCCCGTCACCGCGAACTCACGCGAGAGAATGACGACGACGACCCATGCCGCGACGAGATCCATCTCGACGAGCAGGACAAGTGCCGCCGTGACGAGTAGTTTGTCAGCGAGCGGATCCATGAATTTCCCAAAGTTGGTGACCAAGTTGTGCTTCCGGGCGAGATGCCCGTCAAGCCAGTCAGTGATAGCGGCAATCGTAAAGATGACCGCGGCGATGAATTGATGGAGCGGTACGTCCGCCCCGAGGAAAGCGATGTCTCCCCAATCAAAATCTACGGCGAGTAAGACGACGAACACGGGGATGAGCAACACCCGTAACATCGTCAAACGGTTAGGTAGGTTCATCGAGAACTCCTCCTCTAGAAGGAGAGTCAACTTATTCTGCGTCGACTCTCTTTACAAATATATTTTGTGTGACCGGCGAGTCGGCTAATTCAAGCTCCCGGCCATTGACAACAATTTTCTCGACCCCACCGATCAAGCCGATTCGGATGCGAAGCGTATCCGTCTCCGCGTCCTCGATGACAATCGGGTTTTGTTTCGATTGGTTCGGATATTCCGGAGCGAGGAACGCTCCCTCGAGTGAGGTGTCCCGAACACCGACATATGTCGCCGGCGACTCTTTCACATGAATCTCCGTCGTCAGTTTATCGGCCGTCGCGATCTCATATGTGAGGTCTGCCCCGTTCGTCGACGCGACCGCAATCGGTCCCGTCTCTTCTGCCGGTTCTTCTTCGACCGGTTCTTCAGCCGGCGGTTCTTCTTCGACCGGCTCTTCTTCCGGCACGTCCTTGTTTTGATCAATGGTTACACCCGAGTTCGTCTGTTCAGTCGGTGACGCGTTTTGGTCGCCGAAATCAAGGTTTCGGACGACGTAATAGACGGCCGTCATCAACAGGAACGCGACGAGCACGAGCATGACTTTCGGTACCCAACGCGAGACACGGCTCGACGTCTCGGACGCTTTCGAATAGGTTTGCTTTCGCGATAATTGAACGGTCGGTTGCGGCTCGATTTTCGGCAAGTCTTTCGCATACGTCTCGTACAGTTCATCGACATCAAGTCCTAACGATTCCGCATACGTTTTAATGAACGCCCGTGCATAGAACGAGCCAGGGAGATTTTTGTAATCACCTTCCTCGATCGCGATGATATAGCGTTTTTGAATCTTCGTCGTCTGCTGGATTTGGTCGAGCGTCAAACCGCTCGCCTCACGCCTTTGTTTCAAAAAAGTCCCTAGTTCTGTCACAGGGGTCCACACCTTCCATTCAAGTAGTTATTCAAACCATTCTGCCTCACGATGTGTCTCTTGAGGAATGATAATCTCCTCATCTTGTGAGTTCCTCAGTTCGATGATGTAATCAAAGTCTTCGAACACGCAATCGGTGTTGCGCACGTATAGGTCCGGATGCTCGATGACTTTCACGGACGGCAACCGCATGACTTCTCGAATCAATTGACGATGGCGTTCATCCATCGTCCGCGTCGAGACGGCACCGTCGATGATATAGACGTGGTCCCCTTCGCGTTCTTCTTCGAACAGCGAGGTCCGCACCGTTTGCTTCATGAGCGTCGATGACAGGAACAGCCAGCGCTTGTTCGCACAGACGCTCGCCGCAACAATCGACTCGGTCTTCCCGACACGCGGATTGCCGCGCACCCCGATCAACAAGTGCCGTTCTTCTTTCATCAGTTCGGCGACGAAGTCGACGAGGACACCTAAGTCCTCGCGGACGAATTTGAACGTCTTCTTGTCGTCATTGTCGTGCTCGATGTAGCGCCCATGTCGAATCGCGATTCGGTCGCGAAGCTTCGGTCGCCGGAGCTTGATGACGACGATGGCTTCCATCTTGCGCAAAATATGTTCCAGACGATGGACGTGATCCGCGGCCGGGGCCTTTAACAGCATGCCGCGGCGCTGGAGATCGACGCCGTTAATCGTCACGATTGAGATTTGAAGCATCCCCATCAGGGAAGCGATATCCCCCAGGATACCGGGCCGATTTTGGCAAAGTTCATATTCGAGATACCATTCTTCGAACTTATGATCCATCTCGTCCACCCTTTCCGATGTGTGCTCGCTACCTTGTTCATTCTAAATTATTTTAGAAGAATTGAAAAGAACTCGTTTCAGTCGTGGCGACAAAGTTTCACACCCAACCGCCATCGATACGGAGCACGGCACCGGTCATATAGGCTGCAGCCGGGGAGCAAAGGAAACGAATCGTCTCCGCCACTTCTTCAGGTCCGCCTAACCGGCCGAGCGGAATCTCCTCACGGGCCGTTTGTTTCGTCTCTTCTACCGTATCATTCATCGGAGTGTCAATCCACCCCGGTGTGACCGCGTTGATACGGACATGAAACGGTCCCGCCTCACGCGCGAACGCTTTGACGAATCCGAGTTGGGCGGCCTTGACCGTCGAATAGAGGACTTCCCCGGCCGCACCGACCTCACCCCAGACGCTCGAGACGACGACGATATCTAGGGGGCGGTCGTACGCTTTTTGCCCGACGACGTGTTGCACGAGCCGGACCATCGAGCGGACATGAATTCGGTACAGCCGATCGAGTTCGAGGAGCGACTGGTCGACGAGCAACCCGTAGGCATGATTGCCGGCGACGTGGATGATGCGGTCGACCGGTCCGAGTGTGTCGAGCCAAGCCTCGAGCCCGGCCTCATCATCGAGGTCACACGTGACGACGTCAGCCGTCAGTCCTTCGCTCGCGACGAACGCACGGAGCGATTCCGCCTGCGTATGCGCCTGCAAGATGAGGTCATCGTCCCGGAACGACAGGGCGACGGCACGACCGATTGCCCCGCTCGCTCCCGTGATGAGCGTCGTCACGGCTTCTTGACGATGCAGACGGTCCGTTGATCGGCTTGGAATAGACGGTCATACGCGGCGTACAGATCGTCGAGTGAAATCGCATCGAGCAGATCAGGGATGTCGAACATATTACCGCCACTGAGCGCATAGCGTGAAAACTGGTTAGCGATGAACTCAGGTGAGTTGAGCGCCTTCAAAAACTGCCCTTTCATCATGCGCTTCTTGCGATCGAGTGTCTCGACGCCGAGTTCGAGCGGACGCTCGAGGGCGGACGTAATCCGATCGACGAACGTCTCGACGTGTGGCGTCTCCATCGACAGGACGGCGAAGGCGAACGTCTCTTCTGACGTATAGTCGAACGAGAACGCGTCATCAATCAATCCTTCGGCATACAGTTCCGCATAGAGCGGTGCCGTCGTGTCGAACAAGGCGTGCATGAGGAGCTCGACGATGAGCTCTTGCTTCATGCCAGCCTTACCGGTAAGCGGCATGTCCTTATACCCGATCATCACTTTCGGCACCGAGACGTCCATCTCGATGATGCGTTCGGCTAGATGCACCGTCTCCGGCTCCTCGATTTCTTCCCGCGCTGTCAACAGCGGCTGTGGGAACGTCTTCGCCGCCTGATTGGCGGTGATTTCCGCGAGGATGGCGTCCGGGTCGATATTCCCGACGACGAACAGCACCATGTTGCTCGGATGATAGAACGCTTGGTGGCAACGATACAAATCGTCCGCCGTGATGGCACTGATCGAGTCGATCGTCCCGGCGATATCGATTTTGACCGGGTGTTCGACGTACATCGCCTCAATCAAACCGAAGTAGAGCCTCCAACCTGGATTGTCTTGATACATCTGAATCTCTTGACCGATGATGCCTTTCTCTTTTTCGACCGATGCTTCTGTAAAGTACGGCGCTTGGACGAAGTCGATTAACGTCTTCAAGTTCTCACTGACGTTCGACGTCGCACCGAACAAATATGCCGTCCGGGTGAACGACGTGAACGCGTTCGCCGACGCACCGAGGCGTCCGAATTGTTGGAACACGTCGCCGTCCTCTTTCTCGAACATCTTATGCTCGAGGAAATGGGCGATCCCGTCCGGTACGTCGACCCAGTCCTCTAGCTTGAACCGACGATCAATCGACCCGTATTTGGTCGTGAACGTGGCGTACGTTTTCTCATAGCCGGTCTTTTTCAATAAGTAAACCGTCAATCCGTTCTCGAGGACGGTATGATGAAGCGTCTCTCCGACGTTTGGAAAATCGAGTTTCATGCGGTTCCCCCCTTTAAACAATAGACGGCCTGTAGCGTCAATCGGTTCGCGAGCGCGGCCACGTCTTGACGCGACGTCCGTTCGATAATCGCCATCTCTTCGTCGAGCGAGAACGGACGGATGTCCGAACCGCTCATCCAAGCGATCAATTGGCGCGGATTATCGCCGAGTTGACGACGCTGATGGAATAACATCGCTTTCGTCTGTTCGAGCGTCTCATCCTCGAACGTGCCGGCTTGAAGGTCGGCTAGCTGGTCGGCGATAATCGCCTCGGTCTTGGCCTGGTTCGAGGCATCGATTCCGGCGTAGACGAACAACATCCGGCTGAGCGAGCTATACTGCGAGGCCGCGTAATAGGCCAAGCTCTCTTTTTCACGGACATTCATGAACAGTTTCGAGTGCGGGAAGCCGCCGAATAAGCCGTTGACGACTTGCATCCGGACGGCGTCCTCACTTCTCGGGTCGATGTCGACTTGATAGGCGAGGTGCAACTTGCTCTGATTGATGGCTTGATGTTCCTCGAGCCGTTGAAACTCACGGTCGACCGGCTGGGGATACTCCCGAACGAGACGTTCTCCGAGCCCTTCGAGCGGGGCGAACGCGTCCGTCACTTGTTCACGACTGACGTCTCCGACGACATAAACGTCGACGCGGTCGTGACGGATCATCGATTCATACGCCTCGAACAACGTCCGAGGTGTCACGTGCTCCAACTGGTCAAGTGTCCCAAGCGATGGGATGGCGAGTTCTCCGCCGAGCAGCTCTTGCAGACGTTGTTGGGCAAAGCGCATCTTGTCATCGTATACCGATTCGATTCGTTGACGCAGGAGACGAGCCTCTTGCTCGACGATGAGCGGTTGGAACGCCCCGTCATAGGCGTTCGGACGAAGCAGCACTTCCTCGAGCAGTTTGATGGCTTGAGCGAGCACCGGTTCGCCGACGAGTTCATCGTTCACGACTTCAAGCTGGAACTGGATGATATGCTCTTTGCCGACTTTCGAGGCCCCGGCGTACAGGCTTGCGTCATACAGTTGTTCGAGCGGCGTGTGGAACAGTTCGATCGACGGATAGGCTTCCGTCGCCTTCTCCATCACATAAGGCAACAAGGCGCGGGCTGCAATCGTCTCAGGCGACAATGGCGCCGCGAACGAGACGAGACATGTCGTCGTCTTGAATTTTTGGGTCGGGTAGACCGAATAGTGCAATCGCTGTTGAAATTGTTCGATTCCTTTCATAACTGGATCTACTCCTTCTTCTTTTTCGTTTTAAAGACATCGGCACCGCGGGCATATTCTTGGTCGGGCACACCGGCCACGACGTTGGCGTAACGGGCCGCAGTAAATAAGTAATCACTCAATCGATTGTAGTACGGGAGTTGACGGACGGCCGCATCGACATTGACAAGTTCTCGTTCGACACGGCGACAGACGGTGCGCGCCACATGCAGGCTTGCCGCTCCGACACTGCCTCCCGGCAAAATGAACCGGACGAGCTCAGGACATTTGGCCTCAAGCTCGTCAATCCACGTCTCAAGCTCCGTGACGATTACTAAATCGACTTGTTGCGGCGGGTCTTGTTTATACATCAGCTCCGAGCCGAGATCGAACAAGTCGTGCTGGATTCGTGTCAATTGGGTCCGGAGCGTCTCGTCCGTCTGATGGGCGAGCGCGAGACCGATCTGACTGTTCAACTCATCTAACAGCCCCATCGCCTGGATGTGGGGATGGACTTTCAAGACGCGTCCACCAATGAGCGACGTCTCGCCCTTGTCCCCGCCTCGTGTGTACAGTTTCATGTCATTTCCTCCTTTATGCCACAAATGGTGACCCATAGGAGTCACCATTGTCGTTATGCCTGCGGTTGCGTGTACGGGAGACGGATTGTGAACGTCGTCCCTTCGTCGAGCGCGCTTGAGACGTCGACCGTGCCGTGATGGGCATCGATGACGTTCTTGACGATGGCGAGACCGATTCCGGTACCCGCCTTGCCGCCGCTCGTCCGTGCTTTATCCGCTTTGTAAAACCGTTCGAACACGAACGGTAAATCTTCTTTCGGGATGCCGCTGCCCGTGTCGGACAGACGGATCATGAAGCCGGTCTCTTCTGCGCTCGCTTCGAGTCGAATCGAACCGGACTCGGTATGTGCGATGGCATTGCCGATCAAATTCGTGAACACTTGTTCCAATCGGTCCCCGTCCGCCTCAATCGTGTGACGCGGAGCCTCAGTCGAGAGGGTGATCCCTTTCTCGTTCGCCATCTGGTTGAACTTGCGCATGACGCGCGGTAAAAACTCACCGAGGTCGAACGTTGCGAATTGCATCGTCTCTTTGCCTGATTCAATCCGTGCCAAGTCGAGTAAATCGTTGACGAGACGGGCGAGCCGGAGTGACTCATCATAGATGATGGACGCGAATTCTTTCGTCGCATCATCACTCTCGGTCATGCCGTCGATAATCGCCTCGGAATACCCTTGGAGCGTCACGAGCGGGGTCCGGAGTTCATGGCTGACGTTGGCGACGAAATCAGTCCGCATCTTGTCGAGGCGATGGCTCTCCGTCGTGTCACGGATGACGACGACGGCCCCTTCGAAATCGTCCTCGCCAAGAAGCGGTGTCACGGTCAACGTGTAATAATGGTCGTGCTGTTTCACTTCAATCGTCTTCTCCGGAGCCCCGGCGACGACGTCCTCATAGAGCGACAACACGACTTCGTGCGGTTGCTCGTCAATGAGGAGCGGTTGGGCTTGAGGATTCGTCACGATGACGTTCGCATGGCGGTCGAGGGTGATGACCCCATCGGCCATCGACCGTAAAATCGAGGCCAATTGTAGCCGTTCCCGATCGAGCGCGTTCACATACGTCGACAGCTGGCTGCTCATCGCGTTGAACGAGCCGGCCAGTTCGCCGATCTCATCGTTCGACTTTTGAACGAGGCGCAGGTCGAACTGCCCTTCCCCTGTCTTGTTGACGGCGTCGCGCATCTCCCGGAGCGGTGCCGTGATGCGCGTCGATAAGAAGAACGCGAACACGGTCGTGACGATGATGGCCGAGGCGACCGTCCAAAAGATGATCGTCCGGGCCCCTTCGTTCGCACTCGAGATCGCATCAAGTGGTTCAATCAAATAAAGCGTATACTCGCCCGTCTCGAGTGAGAACGTCGTCCGGTATGCGAGCGCGGCCTGGTCGTCAAACGACGAGAAGTTCCCGATCGACGTCTCTCCGACAGCTTGATACGCTTCCCAGTCTTGACGTCCGAGTTCGGTCATGAGCCCATCGACTTCGGTCCCGAAATTCGAGCGGACCGTCCCGTTCTCCAATATATAGTTGGCGCCGTACACTTCGATGATTTGATCAACCGTCCGCGATGCGTCCCCTTCTTGGAGCAGTACGGATTGAACTTGTCCCCCGAGTTTGGCCAAATGGCCTCGTTCCTGATCAATATGAAACGAGTTGAAAAACTCGAGCATCAGAACGGAGACGATGAACAAGATAAGACTGACCAACACGAGAATCGTCAACCACAGCTTTGTGACGATGCTATTGCGGCGAATCATCACTCACTGACGACTTCGAACTTGTAACCGACACCCCATACCGTCGTAATCATGTGCGCGGCTTCTGGAGAGACCCGGTTCAACTTTTCCCGGAGTCGCTTCACGTGTGTGTCGACCGTTCGAAGGTCTCCAAAGAATTCATAGTTCCAGACCTCTTTTAATAGCTGTTCCCGTGAGAACACTTTGTCAACTTGCTTGGCCAAGAAGAACAACAATTCATATTCTTTCGGCGTGAGCGCAATCTCTTCTCCGTCGACCGTGACACGGTGCGCGTCGTTATCGATCGTCAAATGCGGGAAGACGATTAAGTCTTTTGATTTTTCAGCCGTACGTAAATATTTGGTCGATCCTGAACGGCGGAGGAGCGCCTTGACGCGTAGGACGACCTCACGCGGGCTGAACGGTTTGACGATATAATCGTCGGCCCCGACCTCGAACCCTTGGACACGGTCGACTTCTTCCCCTTTCGCCGTCAACATGATGACCGGCGTCGCTTTCGATTTGCGAAGTTCGGTACACACCTCGACACCGTCCATTTTCGGCATCATCAAATCGAGCAAGATGACATCGAAATTATGCTCGAGGGCGAGCTGTAACGCCTCTTCCCCGTTCGTCGCTTCGACAATCACGTACTGTTCCCGTTCCAAATACATTTTTAATAGGCGGCGAATTCTTTCCTCGTCGTCGACCACTAAAATTTTTGTTTTATTAGCCATCCACTAAACCTCCTAATCGAACCATTACAAGATGTAGCGATTGTTGCACAATTGTGAACATTTCGCTCTCTTTCATAACTATACCACTCTATTATTTGGCTTCACAACGGTCAGTTGATAGCGCCATGAAAAAAGAAGCCACCGGAGTGACTTCTTTGTTTACGCATATGAATGCAAACCGGCGATGACAAGGTTGACGAAGACGAGGTTGAACATGATGACGGCGAATCCACCGACACAGAGCCAAGCCGCTTTCGTTCCCGTCCAGCCACGCTGGATCCGCATATGCAAGTAATAGATATAGATGAGCATCGTGATGAGCGCCCACACTTCTTTCGGGTCCCAGCCCCAGAAACGGTTCCAGGCGATTTGGGCCCAAATCATGGCGAAGATGAGGCCCCCGAGAATGAACACCGGCAAGCCGATGGCGATCGAACGGTAACTGATCTCGTCAGCGAGGTCGAGGTCGACCTTTTTCGCGAGCGGCTGTAACGCCTCGGCGACGCGCTTGCGTAAGATGACGAAACGGAGCAGCACATAAATCACAGCGCCGGCGATGACCGACCAGATGAGTGTGTTCAATTTCAACGTGTTGATGAACGTCGGCAACTCGAGTGACAAGCCGCTGGCACCAGAGACAAGTTGCGCCCCTTCCGGTACGAACAGCATCGGCATGAAGTACTCATACGACTCTTGCGTTCCGCGATCGTTCGTGAACTCGACGACGCCACCGGCGCCAATCGCCTTGAAGAGCATCGAGACGAGAATGAAGCCGAGCGTACACATGAGTACGAACATCGTGACTTCAAGCCACGTCCGAGACTTCGACTGCTCGCGCATCGATGTCTCGTTTAGCAAGAAGATGAGGCCTGATGCAAAGCTGATGGCCAGAATCCCTTGTCCGAGCGCTGCGGTCGTGACGTGAATCTTCAACCAGACACTGTTCAAGGCTGGGATGAGCGGTGCCACTTCGCTCGAGAACATCGAGGCGAACGCGATGACGAGCAACGCCACCGGCATGGCGAACAACCCGAGCACATCATTCTTATAAATGCCATACACGACGAGGAAGCCAAGCACCATCATCATTCCGAAGAACGTCGTGTATTCGTATAGGTTCGATACCGGCGCATAGCCGACCCCAACCCACCGTAAAATAAAATATCCCATTTGGGCAATAAAGCCGGTGACCGCCAGAATGAACGCATACTTTCCATAGGCGATACGGTTGACGTTGCGGTCTTTGCGCATCCCGCTGACCGCGATCGTGAACAACACGGTCGCGACGGCGTACAGGATGAACGCGATGAAGAGCAAACGACTGCTCCACTGAATCCACTCCATTATGATTCCCCTCTTTCATTGGTTGAGTTGTCGTCTGTCTTTTTTTCAAACCGTGCCTGATCTTCCCAGATCGGCAGGCCATGTTTCTCTAGGAGCGGTGTGATTTCGCGGTTAAGTGAAGATGGGTTCTTGTTCGTGAAACCGGCGACAAGCACGTCCGTCTCGCCGTGACGGCGAATCCAGATGCGACGGTGCGGCCAATACATACCCATCACGATCCCGACCATGAAGATGATTCCCCCGACGATTAACACTGGATACGTCGAGTCACTCTTGACGCGAAGACCGCTCGTGCTCGCCATCTCCGTCCCGGCGAATTGGACCGCATAGCGATTCTCCTCGTCGGCGACGTTCAAGCGAATCCCGATCAAGTTCGATTCGGTCGTGCCGTCCGGTGTGTCAATCGCCATGAAAAAGGCCGGGTTGAGCGCCCGTGGCGATTTCGTGTTCGGCTGGCCGTCCTTGACTTCAAAGTCCGGGTATAAGTCGTTCAGTTTGACCGTGACGTCACCGAGGTCGTATGTCGTCTCCGGATTCGTCAAATCGACCGTGAACGGTCCATACACGTCGCCTGTCTCTTTATCAGCGACGTTGAATGACATTGACAAGAACTCTGGACGACTCGAATACTGTTCTTGATACACTTCATATTTTTCAAACTTGAACGGATGGTTCACTTTCGTCGAACCGGTATCGACTTCCTCGAGTTGCGGCGATCCGTCCTCGTTCGTTCCGGTCTTCTTGAACAGCGTCAATTCCGTCTCATAGTTTTTTGGGACAGCACCCGCTTTTTCGATTGCCTCGGCAAACTTCGCATCTTCGGCGTTGTTTTCCGGATCATACATCTCTAAAATAAATTGATCGTTGCGGAGATAATATTCATCATCCGTCGCCTCGAGCGGAACCGTATCGCCTTCGCGCACCCATTCGAGCGTGTCCGTATGGAATGCCGGAAAGACGCGTAGCATCGCCCCGATGAAGAAGATGACGAGCCCGATGTGGTTGACGTATGGGCCCCAACGGCCAAAACGGTATTTTTCGGCGAGTAAGGCGTCGCCGTCACGCTTCACTTGATAGCGCTTCGCTTTTAAGGCGTCGCCGAACGCATCGATTTGTTCGTCCGAGCCTTTGCCTTCCCCAATCAGACGTTGTCCGCGCATGAAGCGATCGGTACGTCGGACCGGCTGGTTTTTCAACGCTTTATATAGCGGGAAAAATCGGTCGATTGACACGACGATGAGCGATAACGTCAGCATGACGATCAACGTGATGTACCACCACGATGTATAGAGGTTATGGAATCCTAACGTGTAATAAATCGTTCCCGGTGTCCCGTACTCGTCCGTATAATACTGGCTCGCCGGCAACTGTTGCGGAATATACATCTCTTGCGGGAAAATCGTTCCGATCGCCGATCCGACGATGATGAGCCCGATGAGCCATAGACCGACCTTGACCGATGCAAAAAAGCTCCACACCCGGTCAATCCATGACCGTGGACGACGCTTCGATCGTAAATCGGCGCCGTCGTATTTCATATCTAGCATATGTGCGCCCCCCGTTCGCTTACAATGACTTCTCGGCCAACTCCATCAGTTTCTCTTTCGTGAGTTCACCTTCGTACTTTTCAATCACTTTGCCATCGGCATCGATGACGAACGTGACCGGCAAGTTATAAATCCCGTACGCCTTCTCGACTTCGCTGCGCGTGTCCATCAAAATCGGATAGTCGAGCTTGACGCCGAGGTCGTTCACAAAGTTATCGACTCGGAGCGGTGTCTCACCGACATTGACCGCCCAAAAATCGACGCCCATGTCTTGAAGGGCCGCATAGTTGTCCTGGACGACCGGCATCTCTTTCTCACACGGTTCACAGAACGTGCCCCAGAAGTTCACGAGCAGCCCTTTGCCGTCGTATGTCTCGCGCTCGACCATCGTCGTCCCGTCTAAACTGACGAGCTTGAAGTTCGGCGCATCGTCACCGGCCTCGACCCGTCCGTCGTTACCGGCTTGTTCAATCAATTGCATGATGACGACCGCTCCTGCGAACAGGACCATCGTCATGATCATGAGCCGCCAAAATGACCGTTTTTTCTTATGGGCCATCGCCTGATTCATGCGATCACCCGACTTTGTTTCTTTCGTCATGAGTTCACACCATCCTTCAGTTGTTATTGTACTGAAAAAACACCAAAAACGCACATTAACAGACTTTTTTCATCTTTTTGTCACACAATCTCCACAAACTAAAAAATCATCCTATCTCAGGACGATTTTTTAGTTGTTATTTTTTCTTTTTCTTGCCTCGTTGTACAGGGGGTACGGTCGGGTTGGCAAGTTCACGCAACTTGGATACTTCTTTGCGTGACAGTTCACGCCATTCGCCCGTGGTGAGACCGTCGAGCGTCAAGAAACCGAACTGTTCGCGCTTCAATTTGATGACTTCCGAACCGACTGCTTCGAGCATGCGGCGGATTTGACGGTTATGGCCTTCCGAGATGACGATTTCTAGAATGGCCGAGTTTTTCTTATGGTCGACCGTCTTCATCTTCACTTGGGCACTGCCCGTCTTATATCCGTCATCGAGCTCGACGCCCGACTCGAGTTGTTTCATCGCGATATACGAAGGAATGTTCTTCACTTTCGCCACATAGCGTTTCGGGATTTTGAACTTCGGATGGGTCATCATGTTCGAGAACTCTCCATCGTTCGTCAAGATGATGAGTCCCGTCGTGTTATAGTCCAGACGTCCGACCGGGAAGACACGTGATCCGGGTGGGACGAGGTCGGTGATGACTTTACGACCTTTATCGTCTTCGACCGTCGAGACGTAACCGCTCGGCTTGTAGAGGACATAGTAGACATGCTCTTCTTGTTCGATTTTCACACCGTCGACTTCGACTTCAGACTTCGGTCCGACTTTCGTCCCGAGTTCGCGCACGACTTTCCCGTTGACGCGGACCCGTCCATCTAAAATCATTTCTTCGGCTTTGCGCCGTGAGGCGACACCTGCTTGGGCAATCACTTTTTGTAAACGTTCCATTTATTCATTCTCCAATCTATCTTGCATAATCGCAGACGGCTGGCCGAAGAACAAATCGCCTTCGTCCGAGAGCTCGTCTTCAAACGTTAATGGGGGCAATTCATCAAGTGAATTAAACCCGAAATGGTCCAGGAAATGCTCGGTCGTGCGGTACAACTTGGCCCGTCCGATCGTCTTGGCCCGGCCTGCCGACTCAATCAAACCTTTTGATAACAGCGTATGAATGACGCGTTCGACTTTGACGCCCCGAACTTCTTCGATATCGGCCCGGGTGACCGGTTGCTTGTACGCGATGATGACGAGCGTCTCCATCGCGGCCCGAGACAACGCTTGTTCGGCCATCGTGCCGACGTAACGCTGAATATACTTGGATACCTCGGGGACCGTCACGAGCTTGTACACGCCCGCCGATTCAATCAATTGGAACGGGCGACCGGAGTCTTTAAACGATACTTCTAGCTTACTCAACTGTTCTCGGGCGGCGGCTTCCGAAATGTCGAGCGTATCCGCGAGGGCACGCACTTCCATCCCTTCTTCGCCGACGACGAACAGTAGACTCTCAATAATCGTTTCATAAGACAGCAACGGCTTCATTCCTTTCCTTTGATGATTCGACGAACGAGATTTGAATGTCCCGTTCTTCTTGTTTGGTCGTGACGACACGCAACTTGATTAGCTCAAGCAACGCCATGAACGTGACGACGAGGTCGGAGACATCGGGCCGCTCTTCAAAAAACGAAAAGAACGAGGTCGTCCCTTCTGCCGAGACATGCTCATGCAACCGCGTCATCTGCTCCTCCAGCGTCCGTTCTTCGCGTTTGATCGTCTTCTTGCGGCGTTCTTTCCACCGCTTGCGCTCGACCATCTTCGAATAGGCGTGCAACAAGTCCGAGAAGTTGAGCGGTCCGTCGTACGGTTGGACGAGGTCGGACATATAGCGCGTCAAATCTTCGCCCGGACGGCTGTACAGTTCGAGCCGAGACTCTTCCTGCTCGCGCATGAACACAACCGCTTCTTTATAGGCCTTATATTCAATCAACTGTCGAATCAACCCTTCGCGGGTCGGTTCTTCGCCGAAGTCAGGAATGTCATCCTCTTCGACCGGTACCGGTGGCAACAGCTGCTTGCTCTTCAATTGGAGCAACGTCGCCGCCATGACCAAATACTCACTGGCCACATCGAGCTCAAATTTTTGCATCGTCCGGATAAAGGCGACATACTGGTCCGTGACCTCGGAGACAGAGATGTCCGCGATGTCGAGCTCCATCTTGCCGATCAAGTGGAGCAGCAAGTCGAGCGGACCTTCGAACGTATCGATTTTGACGTTGTACGCTTCCATAGAGACACCTGCCATTTACATTTTTGCGCTTTAGTATAACATGTTTTGTAGTACCGTGACCACGAAAGGAGAAATTTGATGTCAACGCCTTTAATCCAGTATACGCTCTTGTTTGAATGCCATGCCGATTATTTCGAATGCCACGAAGTGCTCGAGGAAGCATGGCAAGACGGAGGCCGTCAAGATTTAGGTTACGCCGCCTTGATTCAGTACGCCGTCGCCCATTACCATGCCCGCCGCGGCAATACGGCCGGGGCGAAAAAGAGCATCGCGGCGTTACAACAGAAACTTGGGCTGGCCGCGACCGAGCTCGAGGGGCACGGCATCGATGTGGAAACGTTCGCCGAGGATTTGGAGTGTTGGCCGCTCCCCGAGACGCTGCCGCTCGACAAATCGACGCGCCGACAAATCGAGCGCTTGAAACCGACATTCGAACCGACCGCGCTCACGTTTGACGAGCTCGTCCATAAACATATGTATCGAGACCGGACACCGGTCGTCACCGAGCGGCTCCGGGCGCTCGAGGCACGCAAAAAAGCTAGGCGCTGAG
Organism: Exiguobacterium sp. s70; assembly: GCF_018618315.1. Taxonomy (NCBI): domain Bacteria; kingdom Bacillati; phylum Bacillota; class Bacilli; order Caryophanales; genus Exiguobacterium; species Exiguobacterium sp. s70. The sequence goes on along the minus strand of NZ_JACSLV010000004.1, from coordinate 6,675 downwards.
CCTAGCTTTTTTAGATGACGACTTGATTCCATTTATCGAGCAAGTCCCCGGTCTTGCCTTGACCGACGAGCTTCAAGTCGAGCGGCAATAAGTTCCGGGTCTCATCGAGCAGTTCATAAGAACGTTTCTCGCCACGGAACGACGGAGACAACGCAATATGATGGATGAACATCGTCGTCTCTTGTTGCTCCATCCCGATGATCCCGACGAAGTCTTCCCCGACTCTCCAGAGATAAAGGAATTTGGCAGGGTCTTCTTCGTAGGACCGGACGAGTTCGAGCAAGGCGAGCGGAGATTTGTCGCTACATGAGAACGCGAGCAAGCCCATCGCCGTCTTTTCGTACGATTGTTTATATTTCACCAGCATCGCTGGTTTCACCACCTTTAGTCATTCATGTTTCACTAAGTGAACACGTGAGAGACATGGCTCATTGTGTCATAACATTCAGGCAGAAATCAATTCTCGTCCCAAACTTTGACTTCGGCCATCTTCGTGCCTTGACGAAGTTTGACCGCGTGCTCGAGGCCAGACGTCACTTTTCCGAAGACCGTGTGGACGCCATCAAGGTGCGGTTGTGGCTCATGGACGATAAAGAACTGTGACGAGCCCGTGTTGCGTCCAGCGTGCGCCATTGAGAGCGAACCGGCTTCATGCTTGTACGGGAATGACGTCGACGTCTCACATGGGATCGTGTAGCCTGCGCCGCCCATGCCTGTGCCTTCTGGGCAGCCGCCTTGGCTGACGAAGCCTGGGATGACCCGGTGGAATGTCAAACCGTTATAGAAACCGCTGTTCGCGAGCTTCTCGAAGTTTTCAACCGTGATCGGTGCCGCATCGTGGAACAAATCGAATTCGATCATTTCGCCGTTCTCTAATTTCATTGATCCTTTTTTCATATCAAGTTACCCCTTTATGTTCATATTGTCTTTCTCACTCACACATTGCCCATTCTATCAAAAAAAACCGTCTGTCTCCACTATTTTGTGGAAACAGACGTTCTGACTTGCTACTTACTGGATGACAGCGTGGACGAGTGGACGGGCCGTCGGCTCTGTCGCACCGATCGTATACGCGTGGTCCATCCGCTCGAGCGCAGACGTCATATCTTCTTTGTTCGAACGGAGCACGGCGATCACGTCACCGGCTTCGACCTTGTCACCGACTTTCTTCTCGAGCGTGATACCGGCCGCAAAGTCGAGCTGATCATCTTTTGTCGCCCGACCTGCGCCGAGGAGCATCGCTGCCACACCGACTTCGTCAGCGATAATCGACTCGACGTAACCCGCTTGTTTCGCGACGAACGTCGTCTCATACTTCGCTTGCGGAAGTTTCGACAAGTCATCGACGAGCGACGCGTCGCCACCTTGTGCCGCTACGAACTGACGGAACACTTCGAGGGCATGACCATCCGCCATCCGTTTCTCAAGGTCAGCGTACGCCTCGTCGAACGTTGGATAGAACTCGCCAAGTACAGCCATATGGCCGGCGATCGTGAGGGCAATCGTCTTCAAGTCGTTCACGTCTTTGCCCGATAGGACTTCGATCGCTTCTTTCACTTCATTCGCGTTCCCGATTTCGAAACCGAGCGGCTGGTCCATGTCCGTGATGACGGCGACCGTTTGACGGCCGACGTTCTTCCCGATGGCGACCATCTCTTCAGCGAGCGCTTTTGCATCATCGAACGACTTCATGAACGCGCCTGAACCCGTCTTGACGTCGAGGACGATGCTGTCGGCACCGGCCGCGATTTTCTTCGACATGATCGAGCTCGCGATGAGCGGGATTGAATCGACCGTCGCCGTCACGTCACGGAGTGCGTAAAGACGTTTGTCGGCAGGCGTCAAGTTACCCGTCTGACCGATGATTGACATCTTGATATCGTTTACTTGCTTCGTGAACTGTTCTTCCGTCAACTCGACGTTGAAGCCAGGGAACGATTCGAGCTTATCGATTGTCCCGCCCGTGTGGCCGAGACCGCGCCCGCTCATCTTCGCGACCGGAATGCCGATTGACGCGACGAGCGGAGCGACGATTAAGCTGATTTTGTCACCGACACCGCCGGTCGAGTGTTTATCGACTTTTTTACCTTGGATGTTCGAAAGATCGATGACGTCACCAGACTTGACCATCTCCATCGTCAAGGCTGCCGTCTCTTTCTCTGTCATGCCGTTAAAGTAAATCGCCATTGAAAGGGCAGACATCTGATAATCAGGAATCGTCTCGTTCGTGAAGCCTTCGATGATGAAGCGAATCTCCTCTTCGTTTAATTCGCCACCGTTACGTTTTTTCAAAATCAAATCGACCATGCGCATAAGTTTCGTCCTCCTAATTGGGTAGTGGTTACATGCTTTGAATCGTGCCGCGTACGAGTGAAAGGAAGTCTTGGCGGACGCGTTCTGTCGTCTCGATGACCTCTTCATGGTTGAGCGGTTGATCTAAAATCCCGGCTGCCATGTTCGACACGCACGAGATGCCGAGCACACGCATATCCGAATGACGGGCCACGATGACTTCAGGTACCGTCGACATGCCGACGACGTCGCCGCCGAGGAGGCGTGCCATCTTCACTTCGGCTGGTGTCTCATATGTCGGACCTGTGTTTCCGAAATAGACGCCTTTTTGAATCGAGAGGCCGAGCTTCGCAGCGACACCTTCCGTCAACGTGACGAGCTCTTTATCGTACGCTTCTGACATATCTGGGAAACGTGTCCCGAAGTCGCTCGCGTTCTTGCCGATGAGCGGGCTCGTGCCGAAGAAGTTGATGTGATCCGTGATGATCATCAAATCGCCCGGGTTGAATGACTCATTGCAAGCACCAGCCGCGTTCGTGACGATAAGCGTCTCGACACCGATCAATTTGAGGACGCGGACCGGGAACGTGACTTGTTCCATCGAGTAACCTTCATAGAAATGGAATCGTCCTTGCATCGCGACGACGCGTTTTCCTTCGAGGTCACCGAAGACGAGTTGTCCAGCGTGTCCTTCGACGGTCGATACCGGGAAGTGCGGAATGTCCTCGTAAGGGATTTTGACCGCGTTTTCAATTTCATCAGCGAGGACGCCGAGTCCTGAGCCGAGGATGAGTCCGATTTCTGGTGTTCCGTTCATGCGTTCCTGTAAAAATGCCTTTGTTTCGTTCCAATTTACCATGAGTAGTGCCTCCTCAAATTTCGTTTAAGAAACTCTTTCCGTGTACTGGTGCATCGACATCGAAGTTATCCGCGACTGTGGCGCCGATGTCGGCGAACGTTCCTCGAATCCCGAGGTCGACTGCTGTCGCGCCGTGATGATGAACGATGAGCGGCACGTATTCACGCGTATGGTCCGTGCCTGGTGCCGTCGGATCGTTCCCGTGGTCGGCCGTGATGATGAGCAAGTCGTCTTCACGCAACTTCTCCATCACTTCTGGTAGACGGGCGTCATACTCTTCAAGCGCGATCGCATAGCCTTCTGGGTCACGGCGGTGACCGAAGAGTGCGTCAAAGTCAACGAGGTTCAAGAAGCAGAGTCCTTCGAAGTCTTCATCGAGCGATTCGACAAGCTTGTCCATCCCGTCCATGTTCGACTTCGTCCGAATCGCTTTCGTGACGCCTTCGCCGTCGTAAATATCGCTGATTTTCCCGAGGGCGATCACGTCTTTCCCGGCCGTCTCGAGCGTGTTCATGACCGTCTTGCCGAACGGTTTGAGCGCATAGTCGTGGCGGTTCGACGTACGGACCCAAGCGCCAGGTGTTCCGAGGAACGGGCGGGCGATGATGCGACCGAGCATGTACGGGTCTTCGCGCGTGATTTCACGGGCGTATTCGCAGATGCGATACAACTCGTCGAGCGGGACGACTTCTTCATGCGCCGCGATTTGAAGCACAGAGTCAGCCGACGTGTAGACGATCAAGGCGCCCGTGTTGAAGTGTTCTTCACCGAGCTCATCCAAAATCTCTGTGCCTGATGCCGGCTTGTTGCCAATGATGTCACGACCGCTGAACTCTTTGAGACGATTGATCAAGTCATCCGGGAACTCTTCGAAGACGCGAAACGGCGTATCGATATGAAGGCCCATGATCTCCCAATGGCCGGTCATCGTGTCTTTACCTGCTGAAATCTCTTCCATGCGTCCGAAGGCGCTAGGCGTCTCCGATGATTCGATTCCTTCAATCGGTTTAATGTTCGACAAGCCGAGACGGCCCATATGCGGCATGTTTAAACCACCATGCTCACGGGCGATATGTCCGAGCGTGTCCGAACCGACGTCGCCGAACTGATCGGCATCCGGGGACTCCCCGATTCCGACCGAGTCCATGACGACCAAGAAAATACGTTTAAATTTCTTCACAAAAAGTTCCTCCTTTGGTGTCGTTACGCACGCGGGTGATGTTTTCGATAGACATCATGAAGTCGTGCCTTATTGACATGTGTGTAAATTTGAGTCGTGGAGAGGTCTGCATGCCCGAGCATCTGTTGGATGGCCCGAAGGTCGGCGCCGTTCTCAAGCAAGTGTGTCGCGAACGAATGCCGGAGCACGTGCGGCGTGATCTCTTTTTGAATGCCAGCCTCTTTGGCCCGTCGTTTAATCATCTTCCAGAATCCTTGACGACTGAGCCGGCCGCCACGTCCGTTCAAGAACAACGCCTCGGTCTCCCGACCACCGAGCCCGTTACGCGCCTGCTGGATATAGCGTTCGACAAAACTTTGGGCGACCGATGACACCGGGATAATCCGGGCACTCTCGCCTTTGCCTTCACACTGTAGATACCCCAATTCGAACTGTAAATCATCCAAATCGAGCCCAAGAAGTTCACTGACGCGCATGCCCGTGCCGTAGAGCAGTTCGAGCATGGCCCGATCGCGCAGCGCAAGCGGGTCTGACGTCGGAACGCTGTCGAGTAACCGCTCGACTTCGTCTTGCGACCACGTGTCCGGCAGATGGCGCTCTGCTTTCGGCGTCTCTAAATAGAGCGCCGGGTCAGTCGTTGCCCCACCCGTCATCTTTAAATGATGATGGAACGTCCGAATCGAACTGACGGCCCTCCGCAATGATGAGGCGGCCCGACCGGCTTGCGACAACTCTTCCATATGCTTGACGATATGTGCCCGCGTGACTTCATTCCATTCGGTCACCCCGAGTTGGGTCAACGTCGATAAGTACTGGGTCAAATCGCTCGCATAGGCTTGTCTCGTGTTCGTTGACATTCGTTTTTCTACCGTCATGTACTGCAAAAATGACTCGACTTGCGAACGCATGACATCCCCCTCCTTTCTCGTTACACCTGAATACGCTTACATCATATCACTTATGTAAACCGTTGTGAAGACGTCTGACCTCATTTTTTTTAAAGCTTTTTTGTGACGGATTTTGGTGAGGTTTTTACGCTTTCCTTCCGATTGGGGGCTTACGAATCTCGTCACAATTTGATACACTCAAGTCGACTTATTAAACCAATTTAAAAAGTTAGGAAGGAGTCGTCCATGGACCAGACCACTACTAATCTGACGGTCGCCGTCAGACGGCAACTCGTCTTGAACGGCCGCTCGACCGTCGCCGCCATCTCGGAGGCGACCCGGCTCAGCTTTCCGACCGTCAAGAAGCAGTTAGAGCAGTTGATGCAAGCCGGTGAAGTGTTCGAACACGGATTTGAGGACTCACGCGGCGGACGCCCTGCCAAACGTTACATCTATAATGAGCGGTTCACGCACGGATTGACGCTATACGTCGAGAAGACGGTCGTCCGCTATCGTCTCATCGATTGCAAAGGCGCAACGATTGACGACGGGACGCAAATGATTCTAGACGGGGACCACCTTGGTGCGCTCGGTGCGGTACTCGATCGACAGTTGGACCAGACCTCCGACGTGAGTGCGATCTCCATCGGTGTCGCGGCGGCCGTCGCGGACGGGACGGTCATCTTCGCCCCGGACTATCCTACGTTCGCACACCTCGACTTGAAACATTGGGTCGAGTCACGCACCGCTCGCCCTGCCGTCATCGAGAACGACATGAACGCGGCTGTCTATGGATACGGACACACGCACGAACTCACTGGCGACCAGTCAATCGTCTACATCTATCTGGGAAAAAACGGACCCGGTGCCGGGATTCTCATCAACGGACAGCTCATCCGTGGAAAGACCGGGTTCAGCGGGGAGATCTCGTTTCTACCGCTCTATGACGACTCGACGTTTCATGACCGGATAGCGAGTGAGCGGTCGGCCCCGGCCCCATTGTCGGACGCCGCGCTCGATGCGCTCGGTCGGCTCGTCGCGACCTTCACCGCGACACTCAATCCGCACGCCATCATTTTTTCGGACGTCGATCTCGTCGATACCGAGTTGGAGGGGATTCGGCACGCCTGCCAGCGTCATATTCCGGCGGCTCACACCCCAGATTTATTGATCGGCATATGGGAGGAAGATTATTTCGCAGGCTTAGCTCGACGTTGCGTCGGGTTGATCCTTGAATCGATTTGAAGAGGTGAACTATGACAGGATTTTTATTATTGACCGTGATTTACATTGCCTTTATCAGTCTTGGCCTGCCCGACGCCTTGCTCGGTGTCAGTTGGCCGTTGATGCACGTCGAGTACAACGCCCCTAGACTGACCTAGCGAAATGAGACACTAATAAAAACACCTTGATTAGGCTGCCATCCCACCGTATTTTATCGGTGTGAGGTAGCCTAA
>NZ_JACSLV010000003.1:0-355888 GCF_018618315.1 Exiguobacterium sp. s70 | reverse complement strand
ATATAGCTCTTTAAAAATGACGAAGCTTGCGCTTCATTCAAAAATTGTAAAACTTTTTTTGCCTCATCGTTCAGTTTTCAAAGTTCGTCTGCCGCTCTTAGCGACTCATTTATAATAGCACCTGCATTCTCTTTCGTCAACTATAAAAATAAAATATTTTAAAAGAATAAAAAAACAGTGTGCTCCTTCTTTGCACTATATAGAAGGAACACACTTTCTATTATTGAAATGCGATGATTCGTACTTCGTCTAAACGAGTTAAATCATACGTTTCTTGCGTCGGTTCTGATACGACAATCGGTTGTTCGACACTCGGTGTATAGTGATGAATTTTCCCACGAACCCCACTACTCAACAAAACGGTTCGACCCACTTCATAAAAGCCGAGTAACGTAGCTAACAGTGTGAGCGCCTCTCCATCGTACGCTTCATTTTGCCACATATAGAAGTAAGCTTCTTCCGGAGTGAGTGCAGCTCGGAATGTTCGCGGTGCCGTCAACTGACAAAAACGATCTGCCACGATAAACAGAGGAGAGGCCGGATGAAGCGCTCGCTCTTCAAGACGATTTGGGAAGCCCGATCCATCGAGCCGCTCATGATGTTCGGCCACTAATTTACCGACACGCTGCCGTAATGTCCGATCTTCAGGTAACATCGCCATCGATACGAGTGGATGTTGATACAGAAGCTCACGTTCCATTTTTGTAAAATAGCGCATATGTGACCATTTGCGGATTTTAGCGTAACTGGCATCGGCGAAATAAGATGCGATTCCATAGTCAAACTGAAGCCGATGTTCGTCCCCCCGATATTTCGATAACGTTTTTGCGACGAGCGCCCGATAAATCGCATGATGAATCACATGATTTTTACGTAACGGTTGGTTCGTGAAAAACTTGACGATTGCTGATAAAGGATAATCTTGGCGAAATAACTGATGAATAAATTCAAGAGCCTCATATGGATTCGGTGATATCCGTTCTTCCCATTGATTGTAGTGACGTTCATACTGAAGAATCTTTTCGCATAAGTCGCGTTCTTCCTCATGTGTAAAGGGACGGCGTTCTACCGGAGCAACTTCAATCGCATCAACTTTCAAAAAGCGGAGCAAACGTAAATGTTCGTTCGTCAGTCTAATCCCGGCCTCTAATGAAGAAACAGATGTTAAGAGCGTCATACCTACGTGCACGTTTGAAATAGCGAGTCGCATGCTCATCCCTCCTGATCGTATGAAAACAGGTCGAACGGAAGCTCCGCTCGACCTGTTTCGCCTTATTCGGTCACTTCAGACGATAGGTCGGTTTCTGGTGCTTCACCATCAAATCCATTCTCCATCTCATCTGCTGATTCCTCTTCTAGCTCATCTTTTTTCAATTTGGCAATTGTAGCCAAACGATCGCCGTCTTCGATGTTCATCACTTTCACACCGCGCGTACTGCGACCCATTTGCGAAATCGTCTGTGAATCGATCCGAATGGCGACACCGAGCTCGGTCATGAGCATGATATCGTCGTCCTCATCCACGACTCGCATACCGACGACGGTACCGCGGTCAGTCTTGATTCCGATAATTCCAGAACCGCCTCGACCTTGCGTGCGGAATTGCTCCATCGGCGTTCGTTTGCCATAGCCTTTTTCCGTGATAATCAATACGTCTTGCGTCGGGCGTACGATTTCCATCGAAACGACTTGATCGTCATCCTTCTTCAGACGAATCGCACGGACACCTCGGGCGGTACGGCCCATCGACCGTACTTCACTCGCAAGCGGGAAGCGAATCGACATCCCTTCACGCGTCACAATCAACATTTCGTCATCGCTCTTCGCAAGACGGACAGTAACCAATTCGTCCGTATCATTCAAGCTGATGGCACGAAGTCCGTTTTTATTGATGCGGGCGTAAGCCGAGAGCGGTGAACGTTTGACGAGTCCTTGCTTCGTGATAAACACGAGCGACAACTGCTCGTCTGCCACTTCAGCTTCCGAATCTTCACTTCCATCCTCAACGATGGCTTTGTCTGCCAAGTAACTATTGAAGTCGACCGGAATCATCGTCTCGACTTTTTCGCCTTTATCGACTTGTAGCAAGTTAATAATCGGCATCCCTTTCGCAGTCCGGCTCATCTCTGGGATTTCATACCCTTTCAAGCGGAAGACGCGACCGAAGTTCGTGAAGAACAGGATCGTATCATGCGTCGAAGCTGACAAGAGACGTAACACGAAGTCCTCGTCATTCGTACCCATCCCTTGCTTGCCTCGTCCGCCTCGTCGTTGTGTACGATACGAGTCGCTTGGGATTGATTTGATATACCCTTCGCTCGTGAGCGTGATCATCATGTCGCGAACTGGAATCAAGTCTTCATCTTCAAGCTCGATGATATCCGTACGGATGACTGTCCGACGTGCATCGCCATAACGCTCTTTGATTTCTGTCAACTCGTTGCGAATGATTTGAAGCAAGAGTTCTTCGTCGCCTAAGATGGCACGCAACTCTTCAATCAAGGCGCGAATCTCGCGATACTCGCCTTCGATTTTCTCACGCTCAAGTCCAGTCAAACGTTGAAGACGCATATCGAGAATCGCTTGCGTCTGCTCGGTCGACAACCCGAAACGGGCAATCAATTTCTCACGGGCCTCGTCACCGGTCCGCGTGCTGCGGATGATGGCGATGACTTCATCCAAGTGATCGAGGGCAACGCGCAATCCTTCAAGGATGTGTGCACGGGCCTCGGCCTTGTCGAGATCGAACTGCGTCCGACGGCGGACAACTTCTTTTTGGTGCTCGATGTAGTAATAAATCGCTTGCTTCAAGTTGAGCGTCTTCGGTCGTCCCCCAACGAGGGCGAGCATGTTGACCCCAAACGTCGTTTGCATTGGCGTTTGTTTATACAAGTTGTTCAAAATGACACTGGCATTCGCATCGCGGCGTACTTCAATGACAACACGCATCCCGTTACGATCCGACTCGTCGCGAAGATCAGTGATGCCTTCGATTTTCTTGTCGCGTACCAAATCGGCAATCTTTTCGACGAGGCGCGCTTTGTTCACTTGATATGGGATTTCATGAACGAGAATCCGTTCACGACCATTTTTCAACACTTCGATTTCAGCTTTGGCCCGCATCGTGATTGATCCACGACCCGTCTCATAGGCGCGGCGAATTCCGCTACGTCCTAAAATTTCGCCGGCTGTCGGGAAGTCAGGCCCCGGGATATGCTGCATCAACTCGGAGATGGTGATATCCGGGTTATGCGTCAACGCAAGAACGCCGTCAATGACTTCGTTCAAGTTATGCGGCGGTACGTTCGTGGCCATCCCGACCGCGATTCCACTCGTCCCGTTGACCAAGAAGTTCGGGAACCGGGCTGGCATGACGACCGGTTCTTTCTCTTCTCCGTCAAAGTTCGGTTGGTAATCAATCGTGTTTTTGCCGATATCACGGACGAGTTCCATCGCGATTTTCGACATACGTGCTTCTGTATAACGCATCGCTGCGGCTGAGTCTCCATCGACCGATCCGAAGTTTCCGTGACCGTCGACGAGTTCATAACGATAACTGAAATCTTGCGCCATCCGAACCATCGTCTCGTAAACGGCAGAGTCACCGTGCGGGTGATACTTACCGATAACGTCACCGACCACACGGGCCGATTTCTTATGGGGCTTGTCAGCACGAATTCCAAGTTCGTTCATCGCATATAGAATACGACGGTGAACCGGTTTCAGACCGTCTCGTACGTCTGGGAGGGCACGTGACACGATAACGCTCATCGCATAGTCCATGAACGAGGTGCGCATCTCTTGGCTAATATTTATATCCTTGATATTTTCTTGTTCTGCCATTCGTTATTGCCTACCCTTCTTTTTAAATATCGAGGTTTTTCACGTAATGCGCATGTGATTGGATGAAATCACGTCGCGGCTCGACATTGTCACCCATGAGCGTCTCAAAGATCTCATCCGCCTCAATGGCGTCTTGAAGGTCGACACGAAGCATCGAGCGTGTCTCTGGATTCATCGTCGTGCTCCACAGCTGTTCAGGGTCCATCTCACCTAGACCTTTGTAACGCTGTACGCTGTAACGAGCATTCTCCGGAAGCTGTTTAATCGCTTCTTGCAATTCACGGTCATTCTGCACGTAAGTGACATCTTTTCCGTGCTTCAAGCCGTAAAGTGGTGGTTGCGCGATATAGACATACCCGCTCTCGACGAGCGGACGCATGTAGCGATAGAAGAACGTCAAGAGCAGTGTGCGAATGTGGGCTCCATCGACGTCGGCATCGGTCATGATAATCAACTTATGATAACGAGCCTTCCCGAGATCGAACTCTTCCGCAATCCCTGTCCCGAGCGCTGTAATAATCGTACGTACTTCTTGGTTGGCTAAAATCTTATCAAGTCTCGCTTTTTCGACGTTGATGATTTTACCTCGGATTGGCAAAATCGCTTGGAAGTGACGATCGCGACCTGATTTCGCTGAACCGCCGGCCGAGTCACCCTCAACGATGTACAGCTCAGACTTCGATGCATCTTTCGATGAACAGTCGGCTAGTTTCCCAGGCAATGAACTGACTTCAAGGATCCCTTTACGGCGTGTCATCTCACGAGCACGTTTCGCTGCGAGACGGGCACGGGCCGCCATCAAGCCTTTGTCGACGATCAATCGACCGACAGATGGATTTTCAAGCAAGAATTGCTCGAACGTGTCTGTGAAGAGTGAGTCTGTGGCTGTACGCGCATCGGCGTTACCAAGTTTCGTCTTCGTCTGCCCTTCGAACTGTGGCGACGGGTGTTTGACCGAGACAATCGCCGTCAATCCTTCACGTACGTCATCTCCTGACAGGCTACCATCAGCCTCTTTCATGAGACCGAAGCGTTTTGCATAGTCGTTGATTGAACGCGTGAGCGCCGTTTTAAATCCAGTCTCGTGCGTTCCGCCCTCATGAGTCGGAATATTGTTCGTGAATGAATAGATGTTGCTCGCAAATCCTTCGTTGTACTGAAGCGCAATCTCGACTTCAATTCCATCCTTCGTGCCATGTACGTAGACAGGCTCGTCGTGGATTGAGGCTTTCGAGCGGTTCAAATGTTCAACGTATGACTTGATTCCACCCTCGTAGTGATAATTGCGTTCAATCGTCTCATCGCTGCGCTCGTCTTTGGCGACGATGCGGAGTCCTTTATTCAGGAAGGCAAGTTCGCGCAAACGTGTGGCGAGTAAATCAAAGTCATATTCGAGCGTCTCTTCGAAGATATCCCCATCCGGGAAGAAACGAACAGTTGTACCAGTCGTATCGGTCGTACCGACGATTTCAAGTTCGCCTTGTGGGACACCGCGTTTGAATGACTGATAGTAGACGTTGCCGTTACGACGGACGAACACTTCAAGCTTCGTCGACAACGCGTTGACGACCGAGGCCCCGACACCGTGTAGACCACCTGAAACTTTGTATCCGCCGCCGCCAAACTTACCTCCGGCGTGAAGGACGGTGAAGATGACTTCGACGGCAGGACGGCCCGTTTTCTTTTGAACATCGACTGGAATCCCGCGTCCGTTATCTTCGACAACAATCGAGTTACCTGGTTCTACTGTCATCGTGATCGTGTCACAGTGTCCGGCGAGCGCTTCATCAATCGAGTTGTCGACGATTTCCCACACCAAGTGGTGGAGTCCTCGTGAGCTCGTTGAACCGATATACATCCCCGGGCGTTTACGAACGGCTTCTAACCCTTCAAGCACTTGAATCTGATCAGCACCATAATCTTGCATTTGTTTTTCGTTTTCGTTACTCATCGGTTTTGTTCACCTACTATACATGAATTGGTGTTCATATGGATTGGTCTTACGTTATACAGATTCCGTTTCAACTTCGCCTTTTTTCACGTGAAACACCTTCGCTTGTTGAATCGTTTCGTGAGCGATGCCATCAATGTTGGTCGTCGTGATAATGGTTTGGACTTTTTGGCCCATCGTGTCGAGCAGATGGGTTTGGCGATGGTCGTCTAATTCAGATAACACGTCATCTAACAAAAGCAATGGATATTCCCCGACCTCTTCGTGGATCAGTTCAATCTCCGCTAACTTTAAAGACAAAGCCGCTGTACGTTGCTGGCCTTGTGAACCGAACGTTTGGACGTTGCGATTGTTGACATACAATTCAAAGTCATCTCGATGCGGACCAAATAACGTCACGCCTCGTCTTCGTTCGTTCTCTCTTATTTTATCAAACTTTTGACGATACGTTTCAAACATCGCCTCTTTTGGGTAACGTTCTTTTTGAAATGTATCCGATACGTATTGAATCGTCAGTGTCTCCAAGTCACGTGTGATGCCGGAATGGATGGGTCCCGCCCATTTTTCAAGCTGATCGATAAAATGATGACGTCGCGAAACGATTTTCACGGCAAGCTCAATCATTTGATCGGTGAGCACCTCTAGTAGCGTCTCGTCTCCACCTTTGATGGACAGTTGCTTTAACAAGGCGTTCCGTTGCTTCAGTGTCTTCAAATACTGATTCAATTCATGTAAATAGACAGGACTCACTTGCCCGATTTCCATATCTAAAAACCGTCGTCGTCCTTGCGGGCTACCTTTGACGATGGCAAGGTCTTCGGGTGCGAACAGCACGACGTTAAAAGCGCCGACATAGTCGCTGAGGCGGCGTTGTTCGAGATGGTTCAATTTCGCTTTCTTCCCTTTCGGTGAAAACGTGAGCGACTGGACCGTCTCCCCGGTCCGTTTATGAATCCGTCCCTCGACCATCGCTGCATCCGCCTCCCAGCCGATCAGTTCACGGTCTTGCGTCGTCCGATGTGACTTTGCGAGCGCAAGTACGTAAATCGATTCGAGCAGATTCGTTTTCCCTTGGGCATTCTCACCAATGAGAACGTTCGTCTGTTCTGAAAAATCTAGCTCGAGGGTTTCGTAGTTGCGGTAGTTTTGCAATCGGATCGACTTTAAATGCACGTTAGTTACCCTCGATTTGGAAGTCTCCGAAACCTTCGACCTCAATCGTGTCCCCATCGCGTAGTTTGCGTCCGCGACGTTGATCAATCTCACCGTTCACTTTCACTTGAATGTCCTCTAAGAAGAACTTCGCTTGGCCTCCGCTTGAAATGATATCAGCCAACTTCAAAAATTGTCCGAGCGTTACATACTCGGTTGTAATCGACACTTTTTTCATGTCGTCACTTCCTTTCTTTCATACTTAGTACAAAAAATCGCCATACTTATTAGTTTATCGAAAAACGTCGAATAAGGCAAAAATGGGGATGACAAGGTGAAACACCTCATCATCCCCGAATCTGCTCAGTCTGACTTAAGACGTGCGGACTGGCAAGATCAACTGTAGGACGCTATCTTGCTCGACCGGACGCAAGATGAACGGACGCATCGAACCCGTGAACTGGATTTCGATCTCTGAAGCATCAAGCGCACGAAGCGCATCCATGACAAATTTCGAGTTGAATGAAATTTTTAACTCTTCTCCTTCAAGCGACAGGATGCTGACGCGCTCTGACACTTTCCCGACTTCTGGAGAATGAGAGGAGACTTCGACCGTCGTCGCTTCTTCAGCGACAAACTTGATGACGTTATTGCGATCAGCGCGTGCAAGCAATGACGCACGATCGATAGCTTGGAGGAAGTCCTTCGCGTTCATGCGGACCGCTGTCCGGTATTCTTCCGGAATCAAGCGTGATGTATCTGGGTATGCACCGTCGAGTAGACGCGAGAAGAACGAGATGTTTTTCAAGCGGAACAAGATTTGTTGGTCCGTCAACACGATTTCGACTGGCAACTCTTCCCGATCAAGCAATTTTGCGAGTTCGTTCAATGAGCGGCCTGGGACGACGACATTTTGGAACGTCAAATCGTTGTCTGTCTCAAACCGTGCCCGGCGAAGTGCCAGACGGTGGCTATCCGTTGCTACACACGTCAAGAATCCTTTTTCGGCAGAGAAGTTGACCCCTGTCAACACAGGACGTGTCTCTTGTCCCGAAACAGCGAAGCTCGTTTGACGGATAATCGTCTTCAACAAATCGGCCGGCAAGTAGAAACGACGCTCGCTTGATAGTTCAGGCAGGCGCGGGTATTCATCTGGATCGAGTCCGTTCAAATGGAACTCGGCTTGTCCCGATTCAATTCGTGTCATAAAGTTCGGAGACACTTCGAGTGTCACTTCATTCGTCGGCAACTTTTTAACGATCTCACCGAGGAAACGTGCATTGAGCACGACGCTACCTGCTCGTTGAATTTGAATGAGTTCGATTCCGCCTTCTTCAATCGGGATTAAGCGTTCGATTGAAATTTCCGTATCGCTACCTGTGAGCGTCAACCCATCGGCATGGGCTTCAAGCTTTAATCCTGTGAGGATTGGAATCGTCGTTCGGGAAGCAACAGCTTTTGATACATCTTGTACGGCTTGCATGAATACATCTCGCTGAATCGTTAAATGCATGTGGATAATTCCTCCTAAGTGAACTGAGTCATATAGTTAATAATAATAGTATTATTTAAGTCATAATAGTAATAAGGGCTGTGGATACTGGGGATAAGTCACTTTAACTACTGGTGTTGAGCCATTCTGCCTGTGAATAACTTGTGGATAACTATGTGGGTTTATCCACAGGATATCCACAATGAAATTGAAGCGTTTTATGACAATGCTTTCTTTAACGTCTGAATCGTCTCTTGCATCTCCGGATCGTGCTTGAGCAACGTACTAATTTTCTCATGGGCGTGAATCACTGTCGTGTGATCGCGTCCACCGAACTCTTCCCCGATTTTAGGAAGCGAGCTTTCCGTCATCTCACGTGATAAGTACATCGCGATTTGACGAGGGAATGCGAGCGTCTTCGTCCGTTTCTTCGCCTTCAGTTCATCGACTTCAATATTAAAGTGACGGCCCACTATTTCTTGAATGTCCCGAATGACAATTTTCTTCGCTTCTTGGACCGGCATGATGTTGTGCAACGCTTCAGCAGCGACATCCGGATCAATCGGACGACCGACGAGCTTGGCATAGGCCACGACGCGCGTCAACGCCCCTTCGAGTTCACGAATGTTCGTGTCGATTTGGTTAGCAATATACAGCATGACGTCGTTTGCGATATCCAGTCCTTCTGCCGTCGCTTTCTTGCGTAAGATGGCAATCCGTGTTTCAAGGTCAGGCGGTGTGATGTCTGTGATAAGACCCCATTCGAACCGCGAACGAAGACGATCTTCGAGCGTCGGAATCTCTTTAGGCGGTCGATCACTCGAAATCACAATCTGTTTCTGATCGTTATGAAGCGCATTGAACGTGTGGAAAAACTCTTCCTGTGTCTGTTCTTTCCCGGCTAGGAACTGAATGTCATCGATTAAGAGAACATCAATGTTCCGATAGCGGTTGCGGAATTCTTCGGTCTTATTGTCACGAATCGAGTTGATAAACTCATTCGTGAACTTTTCAGATGATACGTAAGCGATTCGTGCGCCAGGCTTCTGCCCTTTCACGTAATGACCAATCGCATGCATCAAATGCGTCTTGCCGAGCCCGACTCCTCCATAAATGAAGAGCGGATTATAGGCGCGCGCCGGCGCTTCTGCGACAGCGAGCGAGGCAGCGTGAGCAAATCGGTTACCCGACCCGATGACAAACGTCTCAAAAATGTACTTGTCATTCAGCTGTCCGAGGTTCCCTTCCTCTTTTGGTAGTACCGGAAGTGGCTGTTCTTTCATTTCTGTGGCAGCAATCGTCTCTTTCGATCCATCCGCAGGTGCATACTTGTGTGCTTGTGATTCCTCGATAAAATGAATCTCAAGCTTGTTGTTCGTTACTTCTTCAATCGTATCTTGTAACAATGACAAGTATTGACGCTCAAGCCAAGTCACAATGAAACTGGCTGGCGCGGACACGACGAGTGTCGTCCCCATCAACGAAATTCCTTCTGTTGATTTCAACCACATATCAAAGCTGGCTTTTGGTGTTCGTTCCTCTTCCTCAATCAGAGATAAAACATTTCTCCAAATCTCGCGAGCATTCTTCAATGAAAGACCTCCTTTACTCACATGTTGGCGAAACTTATTCACACGATATACACATACACTATTCTATAGTAGATAATAGGGTTATCCCCAGAGAACAAAAACTGTGGATAAAGTTATCCACATGGTGTTGATGTTGGGGATAACAGTTATCCACAGCCTGTGTATATCTTGGAATTGCTAAAAGTTCATCCACAAGTTTGTGCACATTCAGTTTATCAAAATAAAATAGACGTGGCAACGGTTTTTGATATTTATCCACAGACTGCAAAAAGAATCCACAGGTAGTTATCCACATGCTGTGTATAGTGTGGATAAACTGTGGATATGTTGTGGATAATTAGAAGTAAGGTAAGATAGAGATAGAAAAGTTATACACAAAAGAGGAAGAAGGAATTGTGGAGAATATTTTTTCAAGAGAAGAAAATGAAAAATTAAAAAATGGAATCGTAAAATTGTTGAAAGAAGAGGAGTTATTCACATATAAGTGTGGATAACTATTGGGATATGTGGATAAAATGGCTTTAGACAGCTATTTGTAAAAAAGTCACTGGCAGATTGTTAATTCTCCATGTGATTCATTGCTTCCGTTTCTTCTAGATCATGCCATCCTGAGGCGATTGTCCCCTCCTTATCCGAAGGATTTCATCCTAATTGAAAACCTGGCGAAAACTCATTGACAATCTAGACAACAGTTTATATAATCTTAAAGACTGCCTTAAATGAAACTATAACTTGCTAATAGAGCGTTAACCTTGAGGAGGTGCTTTAACAATGAAACCAACTTTCAACCCTAACAACCGTAAGCGTAAGAAAGTCCACGGATTCCGTGCACGCATGGCGACTAAAAACGGCCGCAACATTCTTGCAGCTCGCCGTCGTAAAGGCCGCAAAGCCTTGACTGTCTAATACAGATCATGAGATTGCCCGAGGAATCCTCCTTGGGCAATCTTTTTTTGTATCGTCACAGAACTCACACAAACGGACGGAAAAAGCTGATTCACTCTCGTTGAAATGAATGGGATATGGTATGATGTTAGTTGACGATTTTTGAAGCGAAGGATGGAGTGAGAATTTTGAAAAAAGAATACCGCCTGCAAAAGAATGAAGAGTTCCAAGCGGTGTTTCGTGAAGGACGCTCCGTGGCCAATCGTCAGTTTGTCGTCTACACGCAGAAAGCGGATCAAGCGCACTTCCGGGTTGGACTTTCGGTCAGCAAAAAGCTGGGAAATGCCGTGGAACGGAACCGGATGAAACGATTGATGCGTGAATCGCTTCGCTTGCTCGAACCGAACGTGGCTCCGCACAATTATGTCATCATTGCGCGCAAACCAGCGACGTCGCTTACGCAAGATGAAGTGACAGAAAGCTTGAAACACGCATTCAAACGGGCTAAAGTTTGGAAGCAGAGACAAGTCGATCGATCATAACAATCCGAGCTCGTTCTTTCATATATAACGCGAACTAATTAGGATTGACCGATAGACGTGTGATGAAACAAAAGAATCGATAAAGAAAGCGTAGGGGGAACTATGAGCAAAAAGCTAAAATTAGGATTGTTGGCTGTCATGACCGGCGTCATCATGTTGATGGCTGGCTGTGTCGACCCATCGACGATCCAAGGAGAGCCGATTACGGCTGAGACGGAAGGCTTCTGGTCGCAATACTTTGTTTGGCCACTAGCATGGTTGTTGAAAGAAGCGGCTTACTTAATTGGTGGGACGTGGCAGTACGGTTACTCGATCATCGTCGCGACGATTATCGTCCGCCTCTTGATTTTACCGCTTATGATCAAGCAGACGAAGAGTATGGGTGCGATGCAAGTGTTGCAGCCAGAGATGCTCAAGCTGCGTGAGAAGTACAGCTCGAAAGACCAAGAGACGCAACGTAAACTGCAAGAAGAAATGATGAAAATGTATCAAGAGTACCAAATCAACCCGCTCGCGGGCTGCTTGCCAATCTTGATTCAAATGCCGATTTTGTTCGCGTTCTATGATGCGATCCGTCGGACACCTGAAATCTTTGAAGCGCAGTTCCTCTGGTTCGACCTCGGGGCACCAGATCCAACGTTCATCTTGCCGATTCTGGCAGCGATTTTGACGTATGCACAGCAAAAAATCTCAATGGCGGGCCAAGAACAAAACCCACAATTGAAAATGATGCTCTACATCTTCCCAGTGATGATCTTCGTCATGTCGATCACGCTTCCAGCCGCCCTTTCGATGTACTGGGTCGTCGGTTACATCATCTCGATTATCGTGACGATGGCAATCATGCTCCCGATGCGTGAGAAAATGAAAGTTCAAGCTGAAGCGAAAATCGCGGCGAAAGAAGCAGAACGTGCCGTACTCGCAGAAGAAGAAAAAAAGGCAAAAAAGAAAAAACGTAAATAAACGCTAAGGCTGTGGATAACCAATCCACAGCCTTTTTTGTCGTTCGGGATAGATCAACCTTAAATCCGGGAATAAACAAAGCAGTGGTCGAAATCGTCGAATCAGAAAGGGGTCTTTCATATGGAGACGCTCATCAAACGGTTGGAACGGTCGACGTTCATTCAAGCGGCGCTTTACGTGGTAATCGGGTTACTCATCATCTTGTATCCGCGCATCTTTTTTGATGCGATCGTCTATTTGGTCGCGGCTTACTTTGCCATCATCGGTCTCGTCGCCATCGTTCAAGGGTTGCGGCACAAACGGGACGGACTCCCAGCCGGTTTCTTTATGGGAATCATCTATTTATTGATCGCTTTAATCGTCTTTTTCTTCGCTGAAACGTTGGCAAGTCTGCTCCCGATTTTTATCGGCGCCTTATTCTTGTTTGGTGGCATCATCCGGTTGATTCAAGCCGTCGGATTTCGCCGGACCATCGCCAATCGGTGGATGTACTTCATGCTGAGCAGTCTATTGTGGATCGGGATTGGCCTACTCATGTTGGCGAACCCGTTTGACAGCCTGCTCGTTTTGTTCCAATTGTTCGGCGGTTTTCTCATCGCCGTCGGGGTGATTGAATGGGTGCTTTATTTCACACTCCGCTCCTCGAGACGCCAGCAAGCATAAACGAAAGCCGCTCACATTAGGAGCGGCTTTTTTCACGGATGACGAGTCGGTCGAAAAACGGACGAATCACTTCGAACGCAACGGTCGTCTCGAAGAAGGGACGCTCGGCTTCGAGAAGGGAAATATACCATCGAGCGGCTGTCGCATGATGGTCGGGTGTCAACGCTTCATAAAAGGTCCGGATTTCAATCCGCTGCCGGGCGGCCACGTCTTTCAACCCGAGTGCGGCCCGTTCGGGTTCGTAGTGAGCGGCGAGCACATAGGCGAAATGACTCATGCCTTGCCGAAGCATCTCGACGGCCCAGACATCGTTGCCGCGGTCACGGGCTTTCGTATATTGGAAAAAGAACCAAATCGCATCAAACACGTGTCCGCTTAAGTCTTCATCCGACAAGGTGAGCGAACTCGAGTGATGTTGCAGTCGGTGTTCCGGATCATACAGCACCGTGATTGTGTCTTGATGGTTCAACGTGTCCGCCGTCACCGTGAAGAAGTCGAGATGCAAGAAATCATCATAGACGACGATCAGTTGCGGGGCTATGATATCGATTTCGTCCTCGAGCAGAATCGGGCGATATGTGGCCAGATGGGTGCGGCGGCGCGACAAGAAGTCATTCAGGCTGTCAGGGGCGACCATGACGTACAAGTCGACATCGGAATGTTCGTCCGCTTCACCACGCCCGAACGATCCTTTCAAGAAAATGGCCTGCACGTCCGTATCGGAGATGAGGCTGTCGGTCAATGTGGCGATGGCATCTTGCTGTCGCATTTCATCACGTCCTCCATGGAAATATATTCCTTTATTGTACTAAAGTAATTCACTGAAATGCAACCGTTACTCGAGAGGTCGGACTCTTTCGTTCGAGACAAATATCGTGTATAGTAGGTGCGTTATGCATAAGATAGAGGAAGTAGTAAGAAGTATGGGAGGGAAAGATGATGCTAGAGTTTGACACGATTACGGCGATTTCGACGCCGATGGGTGAAGGGGCAATCGGAATCGTCCGCTTGTCCGGTGACCGCGCCGTCGAGACGGTGGGCCGTGTGTTTTCTGGAAAGGATTTGACGAAAGTGGAGTCACATACGATCCATTACGGAAAATTGAAACGTCCTGGCACGGACGAGGTCGTCGATGAAGTCATGGTGAGCATCATGCGCGCACCGAAGACGTTCACGCGAGAAGACGTCGTTGAAATCAATTGCCATGGAGGAATCGTCGCGGTCAATCGTGTCCTCGAACTGATTCTTGAACAACCGGACATCCGCTTGGCAGAACCGGGCGAGTTCACGAAACGCGCCTTTTTGAATGGACGGATTGATTTGTCGCAAGCCGAGGCCGTCATGGATTTGATTCGTGCCAAAACGGATCGGGCTATGAACGTCGCCATGTCACAAATGGAAGGACGCTTGTCACGGCTCGTCCGCGAGTTGCGTCAACTGTTGCTTGAGACGATTGCGGCGGTCGAGGTCAATATCGACTATCCGGAATACGACGCCGAAGAGATGACCCAGGCCATCGTCGAAGACAAGGCGGGCGAAGTGAAGCGTGTGCTCGAGCAGCTACTTGAGACGGCGCGACAAGGCAAGATTTTACGAGAAGGGCTCGCGACAGCGATTATCGGTCGACCGAACGTCGGCAAGTCATCGCTCATGAACACGCTCGTACAAGAGACGAAAGCGATCGTCACGGAAATCGCAGGAACGACGCGCGATACGATTGAAGAGTATGTGAACGTCAAAGGCGTTCCGCTCAAATTGATTGATACGGCAGGGATTCGGGAGACGGAAGATATCGTCGAGCGGATTGGTGTCGAGAAATCGCGCAAGGCGCTCGCCGGGGCTGACTTGATTTTGCTCGTCTTGAACGGGCATGAAGGTCTAACTGTCGAGGATGAGGCCTTGTTTGAGGCGATTGCTGGTATGAATGCGATCATCATCATCAATAAGACGGACTTGCCACAAAGTATGGATTCTTCTAAGCTGGAGAAACTAGCGGCAGGTCGCCCGATTGTGGCGACGTCTCTCTTATTAGAAGAGGGAATCGATGCATTGGAGAAGGCGATCTCGAACTTGTTCTTCGCTAAAGGCGTCGAATCACAGGATATGACATATATCTCGAACGCACGACACATTCAGCTCATCAAACGGACGATCGAACAAATCGATGAGGCGCTCGGAAGCGCCGCCATGAATTTGCCGATTGATATGGTCCAAATCGATTTACGGCGGGCGTGGGATACGCTCGGCGAAATCAACGGGGACACCGTTCAAGAAAGTTTGATTGATCAACTCTTTTCACAGTTTTGTCTTGGGAAATAATAAGGAGGAACAACTATGGCTTACACGGCAGGCGAGTTTGATGTCATCGTCATCGGAGCCGGTCATGCGGGAATCGAGGCCGCACTGGCTTCGGCGCGCATGGGCGCGAAAACGGCGATGCTCACGATGAATCCAGATATGGTCGGATTCATGTACTGCAACCCATCGATCGGTGGTCCCGCGAAAGGGATTGTCGTTCGCGAAATCGATGCCCTTGGCGGCGAAATGGCGAAGGCGATCGATGCGACGTACATTCAAATGAAGATGCTCAACACATCGAAAGGTCCAGCAGTGCGCGCATTACGGGCGCAAGCGGACAAATTCCAATACCAAAATCATATGAAGAAAGTGCTTGAAGACGAACCGAACCTATTGCTTCGTCAAGCGCTCGTCGAACGACTTCTCATCGAAGACGGGAAAGTCGCCGGCGTCGTCACGAATACTGGTTCGGAGTACCGCTCGAAAGCGGTCATCGTCACAACGGGTACGTTCATGCGCGGTCAAATCATTATCGGCGAATTGTCGTATGAGAGCGGTCCGAACAACCAGATGCCTTCGGTCGAATTGTCGAAGCATTTAGAAGAGCTCGGGCTCGAACTCGTTCGTTTCAAAACGGGGACACCGCCACGCATCGACGGCAAGACGATCGATTACTCGAAGACGGAGATTCAACCAGGGGACGACAATCCGTCGCTCTTCTCCTACACGTCGAAAGACCTCGACCCGATCGAGCAAATCCCGTGCTGGCTCACCTACACGAGCGAGCGGACGCACCAGTTGATTGACGAGAACTTGCATCGTTCGCCAATGTACTCAGGTGCCATCAAAGGGACGGGCCCACGTTACTGCCCATCGATTGAAGATAAAGTCGTCCGGTTCAACGATAAACCGCGTCACCAAATCTTCCTCGAGCCAGAAGGTCGCGATACGGAAGAAATTTACGTGCAAGGCTTCTCGACGAGTATGCCGGAAGACGTTCAGCATCAAATGCTCCGGACGATTCCAGGGCTTGAGAACTCAGAGATGATGCGCCCTGGATACGCGATTGAGTACGATGCAGTCGTACCAACGCAACTTTGGCCGACACTCGAGACGAAGACGGTTGGCGGATTGTTCACGGCAGGTCAAATCAATGGGACGAGCGGCTATGAAGAAGCGGCCGGACAAGGCATCATGGCCGGAATCAACGCCGCATGCCAAGTTCTCGGCAAAGAGCCAGTCATCTTGGACCGCTCACAGGCGTATATCGGCGTCTTGATTGATGATCTCGTGACGAAAGGGACGAACGAGCCATACCGTCTGCTCACATCCCGCGCCGAGTATCGGTTGCTTTTGCGCCACGACAATGCGGACCTTCGTTTGAGCGACATCGGCCACGAGGTCGGTCTATTGTCACCAGAGCGTCATGCCCACCTTGAAGACAAACGAGTCGCCATCGCGGCAGAAGTGAAGCGTCTCAACGGACTCGTCATCAAACCGTCCGCTGACGTGAACGCCGTGCTCGAAGAAGTTGGCGCGAACCCGCTCAAAGAAGCGACGCATGCCAGCATTTTGTTGAAGCGGCCAGAAGTGACGTACGCGACGCTCATGCGCTTTGCACCGGCACCGATCGAAGTGCCGTTTGAAGTGGCGGAGCAAGTCGAGATTCAAGTGAAATACGAAGGCTACATCTCGAAGCAGCTCGAGCAAGTCGAGAAGATGCGTCGGATGGAAGAAAAACGGATTCCGGAGAAACTCGATTACGATGCAATCGGTGGTCTTGCGACGGAAGCGAAACAAAAACTAAAACAAGTTCGTCCGCTCTCGATTGGACAAGCGTCACGTATTTCCGGGGTAAACCCGGCGGACGTTTCGATTCTTCTTGTCTATATCGAGCAAGGACAATACGCGACAGTGGAGTGAAACGATGAACCAATCCCAATTTATTGAGGCGCTGCAGGCAGAAGGGTTTGAATTGAGCGAGAAACAACTCGCTCAGTTCGAACTGTATTTCGAGATGCTCGTCGAGTGGAATGAGAAGATGAATTTGACGGCGATCACGGACAAGGAAGAAGTGTATTTGAAGCATTTCTATGACTCGCTCAGTGCGGCGTTCCATTTCGACTTCGCAAACGTGGATACCGTATGTGATGTCGGTGCCGGGGCTGGATTCCCGAGTTTGCCGCTCAAAATTCTATTCCCGCACCTTCACGTGACGATTATCGACTCGCTTAACAAGCGGATCACGTTCTTGAACGAACTCGCGCTCGCGCTCGGGTTAGAAGGTGTGGCGTTCCATCACGGACGCGCCGAAGAGTTTGGAAAAAATAAAAAATTTCGTGAGCAATTTGATGTCGTAACCGCCCGTGCGGTTGCCCGGATGACGGTGCTCGCCGAGTACTGTTTACCGCTCGCAAAAGTCGGCGGAACGTTCGTAGCGCTCAAAGCAGCGAAGGTTTCCGACGAGCTTGTCGATGCGAAAAACGCCTTGGCCGTGCTCGGTGGGAAAGTAAAAACGACACACCAGTTCCTATTGCCAGGAGAGATGAGTGAGCGTAATATCGTAATTGTAGATAAATTACGAAAAACGCCTGGGAAATATCCACGTAAAGCGGGTACCCCAGCGAAAGAGCCGCTAATCTGAGCAATAGTGTTTCACGTGAAACTAAAAGCAGATTCCGGTAGTGGAATCTGCTTATTTTTTACATAGAGGGGTGCCGACGTTGAAGAAAACATTTGCTAAACTGTTCGGAAGTCGTCCAGAAGTGGCGGTTACAGAAATCGCAGAAGTCAAACCGAATGACGCGGTTCAAGACATCGCGTTATCGTTGCTTCTCCCGAACCGTTATCAACCGCGTAAAGTATTCGAGCCGGCTAAAATCGAAGAGCTCGCTGTCACAATCGATGAACATGGTCTCCTGCAGCCAATCGTCGTCCGAAAAGCAGAAGAGGGACGCTACGAGATTATCGCTGGGGAACGCCGCTTCCGCGCCGTCAAATCGCTCGGCTGGTCGGTCATTCCGGCCATCGTCCGGGAGATGGATGACGATACGACTGCCGCTCTGGCATTGATTGAGAACTTGCAGCGCGAACAGCTCAGTCCGATTGAAGAAGCGGAGGCGTACGATCGTCTGCTCGCCATGAAAGGTCTGACACAAGACGCGCTCGCGAAGAGTCTCGGCAAGAGTCAGTCGACGATTGCCAATAAACTACGCCTGTTGAAATTGCCGAACGACGTCAAGCAATGTTTGCGCGACCGCCAAATCAATGAACGTCACGCTCGGGCGCTTTTGCCGCTCAAAGAGGAAGGACTCCAGCTCCAAGTGCTCATGGAGATTATAGAGCAGGACTTTAACGTCAAAGAGACGGAAGAACGCGTCGCCTTCTTGACGACACCGATTGAAGAAGAGAAGCGGAAACCGAAAAAGCAACGCCGTCGGACGAAAAGTTTCGCACGTGACACGCGAATCGCCCTCAATACAATCCGGGACTCGGTCAGTTTAATCGGAAAGACCGGGATTGAAGTCCAGACCGAGGAAGTCGAAGAAGACGAATTTGTTGAAATTCGAATTCGAATCCCGAAAGCACGGCCACAAAAGTGAGCCTGTGCTTTTTTTATAGCTATCAGTCAGAAGGAATGGAGGAATCATGATGGAACGGTTACCGATTAAACACATTCGTCCCAACCCGAATCAGCCCCGCAAGCAGTTCGAACCAGAAAAGCTAGACGAGCTCAGGCAATCGATTGAACGTTATGGCGTGTTGCAACCAATCGTCGTCCGTAAAGCGAGTGGGTTTTATGAAATCATCGCCGGCGAGCGCCGGTTTCAGGCTGCTCAATTGGCCGGCAAGACGGATATCCCGGCGTTGATTGTCACGGCCGACTCGGACCGCGTCATGGAACTCGCCTTGATTGAGAATATTCAACGTGCCGACTTGAACGCGATCGAAGAGGCGCTCGCCTACGAACAGTTGATGCAAACGCTCGGATTGACCCAGCAACAATTGGCCGAACGCGTCGGCAAGAGTCGGAGCCATGTGACGAACAGCTTGAGACTGCTTCGGTTACCGAGCGCGGTCCAGCATGCGGTCATGGTCGGTGAGTTGACGATGGGCCACGCCCGGGCCATCACCGGCATGAAATCGGTTCAGGCGATGGAACAGATTGCCCGTCGCGTCATCGCCGAGCAATGGACGGTCCGCCGACTCGAGCGCTATTTACAAAAGGAGCGCATTGAAAAAAAGACGCTCAAACGCTCGGACGCCGACGTGGAAGCCGTCGAGGCGGTGCTAGCGGAACGTCTTCAAATGGATGTATCGATTCGCCCGCGTCGAAAAGGGGGCGTCCTCGAGCTGAAGTATTTCTCGCAAGACGATTTGGAACATCTATTGACGTTGTTATCGCCTCAAGATTTCGATTCGTCACGAGACTGACGAAGTCGGGTGATGGCCGCCTCTTCTTGATGAAGCCGCCCGATGCGTGAGTCGAACTCGACGAACCCGTCGGTGATGAAACGAGCCAGCTCATAGACGAGGTGGAGGCGCGTGTTTTGCAAAATCATCATTTCCATGAAGCCACTTACGTTGACGACGGCTTTAATGTTGTATTCGCCGACCGAAGGGAGTTCTTTTTGAACACCGGCACCGGGGGCGAGCGGTCCTTCTGAGAAGAAGATATAACCGACACTCGACAAGCGACCGAGGCAAGCGTCGATGGCGATGATGAGGGGGCGATGGAACCGTGTCTGAATCTCATGGAGCGTCTCGACAAGGTTCAGCGCATGGACCGGTTTTGTCAACGTGCCGTACACATGGATATTGCGGACAAAGCGCTCCTCAAGGAACGTGCCGACGAGCGGTCCGAGCGAGTCACCGGTGGAACGGTCGGAGCCGATACAAACGAGGACGATTGGACGATGCGTCTCCTTTGCCAACTGATCATGCAGTTGATCGGCAAAGAGCTTGGATCCACTCCGTTCGGTATGTTCGATGAAGAAAGAGTATGGTTTATGAGGTTTTAGGCGAAACGGCATGAATCTCATCCTCTCTTCTAAGCTGCCTGCGTCTAGTTGCAATTGCGGAATGAAACCGTATTATCCCATTCCCGGAACACCAAAACTTATAACGTCCGGATGTAGGGTTTGAGAAAAGTCGTTAATTATGGTTTGATGGGTTAGAATCTATAACGCTAGAGGTGACAACATGGCTTCACAAAATACAGATACAAACTTAAGCACGGTAGCCGACGAAACGATGGATAGTGTCAATCGGTTCGTCGCCTATTTCCAAGACACGGAGATGTGGATCGGTCTCGGTATCAAATTGACCGGTGTCGCACTCATCATCTTGGCACTTTATGTGGCGTCACGCATTTTGACGTCGATGGTCCAACGCGTGTTCGCACTGCGTAAAATTAAAGAGCACGATATTGTGACGCAACGGCAAAATGAGACGCTATCGAAATTGGCCCAAAACACGATTCGCTATGTGCTCGGCCTAATCATGATTTTGACGGTGCTCGGGCAGTTCGGCGTCAATATCGCCGGTTTAATCGCATCGGCCGGGGTCGCCGGTCTGGCCATCTCGTTTGGCGCGCAAAACTTGGTGAAGGACGTTATCACAGGTGCGTTCATCATCTTCGAGAACCAGTATAAGAACGGGGATTACGTCAATTTAAATCAACAAGTCGACGGCACCGTCATCGAAGTCGGGATTCGGACGACGAAGTTGAAAGGGTTGAACGGACAAGTGACGATCATCCCGAACGGACAAATCATGCAAGTGACGAACTACTCACTCGAGAACAGCGTCGCAGTCGTCGATATCGGTGTCGCGTATGAAGAAGACATGGCTAAAGTGGAGAAGGCGTTGAAAGAAATCGCCCATACGGTCGAGGAGAAGTATCACGACTTGTTCATCGAACCAATTACGCTCGCTGGTGTGCAGTCGCTCGGACCGTCGGAAGTCGTCTATCGTCTCATGGCCGAAGTTCCACCGACACAACACTTCGCGGCCGGTCGGATTTTGCATAAAGAGTTGAAGGCCGGGCTAGATGAGCGTGGAATCGAAATCCCGTATCCGCGTACCGTCATGATGCCGCCAACCACAACGACTAAAGGAGCGCCGGAAAATGCAGGCTAAATCGTATGAGTTGAACGATTTTGTAGAAATGAAGAAACCGCATGCGTGTCAGACGAACCGCTGGCAGGTGACTCGGGTCGGAATGGATATTCGCATCAAGTGTCAAGGATGCGGGGCGAGCGTGCTCATGCCGCGTCGCGACTTTGATAAGCGATTGAAAAAAGTGCTTAAACAAGAGAACGCCGCTGAATAAGTGGCGTTCTTCTCTGTGTTGCAACCGTGAGTTGCGGTTTAATCGAGGACTAACTATAATTGTGAAGGATGTGACGGTGTGGTGTACTGAACGTACCCACTCCACAGACGGATCAACATTTCCCGGGAAAGCCGGATGAGGAGGACATACAAGTGGGATTAACAGCAGGAATCGTCGGATTACCGAACGTCGGGAAATCGACATTATTTAACGCCATCACGCAAGCCGGTGTAGAAGCAGCCAACTATCCGTTCGCGACAATCGACCCGAACGTTGGGGTCGTCGAAGTGCCGGACGCACGTCTCGATCGGTTGACAGAACTCGTCAAACCGAAGAAGACCGTACCGACCGCATTTGAGTTTACAGATATCGCCGGAATCGTGAAAGGTGCGTCAAAAGGAGAAGGTCTTGGAAACAAATTCCTCGCCAACATCCGTGAAGTCGACGCGATTTGCCAAGTCGTCCGTTGCTTTGAAGACGACAACATCACGCACGTAGCAGGAAAAGTCTCACCGATTGATGACATCACGACCATCAACCTCGAATTGATTTTGGCCGACCTTGAGTTGGTCGAGAAACGCATCACGCGCGTTCAAAAAATGGTCAAGTCGAAAGATAAGGGTGCACCTCAAGAACTCGAGGCACTTGAAATCGTTCAAGCCGTCCTCGAATCGGAGCGCCCGGCTCGCGTTGCCGAGTTGACAGAAGACCAGCTTGCGATCGTCAAACACTTCCAATTGCTCACGATGAAGCCGATGCTTTACGTCGCGAACGTCAGTGAAGACGAAGTGGCTGATGCCGATCAAAACCCATACGTCCAAGCAGTTCGTGAACACGCGGCGACAGAAGAGGCGAAAGTAATCGTCATCTGTGCCCGCATCGAAGAAGAAATCTCAGAGCTCGAACCAGAAGAGCGCCTTGAGTTCTTGCAAGACCTCGGCATCGAAGAATCAGGTCTCGATCAATTGATTCGTGCCGCTTACTCGACGCTCGGTCTCGCGACTTACTTCACGGCCGGTGAGAAAGAAGTACGCGCCTGGACGTTCAAGCAAGGCATGAAAGCCCCACAATGTGCGGGCGTCATCCACTCGGACTTCGAGCGTGGATTCATCCGGGCAGAAGTTGTCTCGTATGAAGACTTGTCAGCTGCCGGCAATATGACGACGGTCAAAGAACAAGGGAAACTCCGCTCAGAAGGAAAAGAATATGTCTTCCAAGATGGCGACGTCGTCACGTTCCGTTTCAACGTTTAAGCCATTTTACGGAAACGTATTGTAAAACGAACAGAAGTTTGATAGTATATTATGACGTGAGTAAAACATTTGTTTGCTCCTTGCTCCTACAACCGGTAGGAGCCGTTAGTCCAAGAGGAGGTGAAAGATAATGCGTAAATACGAACTTCTTTACATTATCCGTCCATCAGTTGATGAGGAAGCTAAGAAAGCTTTAATCGAACGCTTCAACAACGTCATCACTGAAAACGGTGGTACTGTTGATAAAACAACAGACATGGGTAAACGTCGTCTCGCTTACGAAATCAACAAGATGCGCGAAGGACACTACGTTCTTCTCAACATCACTGCTGAGCCTAAAGCGATTCAAGAAACAGAGCGTCTCATGAAGATCTCTGATGACGTTGTCCGTCAAATGACAACTAAAGACGAGCGTTAATTCTTAACGCTTCATATTGCGAAAGGGGAGCTTTGAGATGATTAACCGAGTTGTGTTAGTTGGTCGATTGACACGCGATCCAGAAATGCGTTACACGCAGAGCGGGATTGCCGTAACTCGCTTTACTCTCGCTTGCGATCGTCCATTCACTGGACAAGATGGGAAGCGCGAGGCGGACTTTATTGATTGTGTCGTTTGGCGCAAACAAGCAGAGAACGTGGCACAATATTTGAAAAAAGGCAGCATGGCCGGCGTAGACGGTCGCCTTCAAATCAGTAGTTACGAAGGTCAAGATGGCCAACGTCGTTACCGGGCAGAAGTCGTAGCCGATAGCGTACGCTTCCTTGAACCACGCGGTGCCTCAGGGCAACGTGATACAGCACCGGCTGGAGATGTCTTCGGTGGTGGTGAGTCAAGTGGGTCAGGATGGGGCGCAGCCGCTTCTTCGACTTCATCTCAGTCCTCGAACTCAAACAAAGGTTTTGAAGCTGACCCGTTCTCGGGTGGCGGAAAAATCGACTTATCGGATGACGATCTGCCATTTTGATCGCGTCGATTCGAAAACTAAACTAAAAAGGAGGTCTTCACATGGCACGTCGTCCAGGAGGTCGTCGTCGTCGTAAAGTATGTTTCTTTACGTCGAACAACATCACCCATATCGATTATAAAGACGTAGAATTGCTCAAACGCTTCGTTTCGGAGCGTGGTAAAATTCTTCCACGTCGTGTGACTGGTACTTCAGCGAAATACCAACGTCCACTTACTGTCGCTATCAAGCGCTCACGTCAAATGGCTTTGCTTCCATACGTTGCAGAGTAATTTTTGACACACGGCTTATCCCTCGGGATAGGTCGTTTTTTGTTTTCTGAGCCGATGTAGGAGTGTAAGTGAAACGGGCGGATATGGTATGATAGAGCAGAAACCATTTAGACATCATGGGTGGAACACCACTCATTTTAGGAGGCACACATGCACAGTGGTGAAGCAATAACATCAGTGAAGAACCAGTACGCGCGTCACGCCGTTCCATATGTGATTGGAATGTTGGTCGCGTTAGGATTGGCGTTCTACAGCATTGTGGCGGCAATCACCCTGTTCGTGGGCACGCTGATTTTTTTCATCTATCAGCAAGTGACGATTCGACGAGAGCGCAAGGCATGGGAACAATACGTTCATTCCTTGTCGCATCGGATTGAAGATGTTGGGAAAGAAGCGCTCACCGGCATGCCGATCGGGATTCTCGTCTTTGACGAAGCTCGTCGCATCAGCTGGTTCAATGAACAGTCTCGACTCATCTTTGAGCTCGAGATGGAACTTGGAATCTCGATTGACTCGATTCACTCGGCGTTCACCGAATTGATTGAGGAAGAAGAGGACGAGGCGACCATCGAAGTCGGAGACCGCGTTTATCGGGTCCTCTACAATAGGGAGTATCAGACACTTTACTTGTTCGATATGACGGATGAGGCAGAGATTGAACAAAAATACTCGGAAACACAGACGGTAATCGGCGTCTTATACTTAGACAACTATGACGAGATGTCGACCGCTGTGGATGAACAGGTCCGGAGTGAAATCAATCGACGTGTGACCGTCCTCTTGAACCAATGGGCTCAAAAATACCACATCTATATGCGCCGGACGGCAGCCGACCGCTTCTTTCTCGTCATGAATGAACGGACACTCTCTGAACTCGAGAACAACCGCTTCTCGATTCTCGACGAGGTCCGAGAGGCGACGAAAGAGCATAAGATTCCGCTCACACTCTCCATCGGGATTGGCTGCGGAGAGACGACGTTGACGGAACTCGGCAACTTGTCGCAATCGAGTCTCGATTTAGGGCTCGGACGTGGCGGTGACCAGGTCGTCGTCAAGCGTCATAACGGGAAAGTCCGCTTTTTCGGCGGCAAGACGAACCCGACCGAGAAACGGACTCGGGTTCGAGCCCGCGTCATCTCGAACTCGATGCGCGATTTGATTCGCGAGTCGAGCCGTGTCCTGATTATGGGGCATAAAAACCCCGATATGGATTCACTTGGGGCTTCGATTGGCATCATGAAACTGGCTGAATTTGTCGGTCGCGAGGCGTACGTCGTCATCCCGGCCGGCGAGACGAGTGTCGGCATCCAACGTCTCGTCAATGAAGTCGAAAACGACGAAGACCTATATAGCCGTTTTTTGACAGAGTTCGAGGCTCAACCGCTCATCGACGAACAGACGCTCCTCGTCGTCGTCGATACGCACCGACCGTCGCTCGTCATCTCACGGGACATTTTGGACCGGGCGGAACGGGTCGTCGTTATCGATCACCATCGCCGCGGCGAAGAGTTCATCGAGGATCCGGTCCTCGTCTATATGGAGCCGTACGCGTCATCGACGTGCGAACTCGTGACGGAGTTGATCGAGTATCAGGCCGGGACGCGCAAGCTATCGATTTTAGAGGCGACGTCGCTCCTCGCAGGTATGGTGGTCGACACGAAAGGATTTACTCTGCGGACGGGGTCGCGGACGTTCGACGCCGCTTCCTTCCTTCGGATTCAAGGGGCAGACACCGTGCTCGTCCAACACTTCATGCGTCAAGACCTTGAATCGTATATCGAACAGTCCCATATACTCGAAAACACGGATATTTATTCCGATGGTATGGCGATCGCCGTCGCTTCGGATGATGAAGTGCATCATCAAGTGTTGATTGCCCAATCCGCTGACCAACTCCTCAATATGGAGGGCGTTAAAGCGTCGTTCGTCATCGCCATCTTGCCAGACGGCCGGACCGGCATCAGT
Organism: Exiguobacterium sp. s70; assembly: GCF_018618315.1. Lineage (NCBI taxonomy): Bacteria > Bacillati > Bacillota > Bacilli > Caryophanales > Exiguobacterium > Exiguobacterium sp. s70. The sequence continues at coordinate 329,718 of NZ_JACSLV010000003.1, read as the reverse complement.
GCTCGTTCGCTCGGCGACGTCAACGTCCAAGTCATCATGGAGATGCTGGACGGGGGCGGCCATTTGACGAACGCGGCGACGCAATTGAACGTGAGCCGGGAACAGGCGAAGACGTTATTACAAGAAGCGATTGATCATTATATGACAGACGAAACAGAGGGAGAGGATTCTGAATGAAAGTCATTTTAAAAGTAGATGTTAAAGGTCAAGGTAAAGCTGGTGACGTGAAAGACGTCGCGGACGCTTACGCAAAGAACGTACTCTTTAAAAAGAACTTGGCGGTCGAAGCGACACCGGGTAACTTGAAGGCGTTCGCCGCGAAAGAGCGACGCGCTGAAGAAGCGGCCGAAGAAGAATTGAAGCAAGCCCAACAGTTGAAGGACAAGCTTGAAAAAGAGACGATCGTCGTCAAGACGAAGTCAGGTGAAGGCGGTCGCGTCTTCGGATCGGTCACGAGCAAACAAATCGGTGAGGCGTTGAAAGGAATGGGCTACAAGATCGACAAGCGTAAAATCGAGCTTGAACACCCAATCAAAGCGCTCGGGTTCACGAAAGTGCCGGTGAAGTTGCATCATGACGTCACGGCTTCGTTAAACGTTCATGTTCAAGAAGCGTGAAGGTGAGGTAGACAACGTATGAGTGATGCGATTCAAGTCAACACCCCGCCACATAGCGTCGAAGCGGAACAAGCTGTCCTTGGGGCCGTCATCCTCGATTCTGACCGGCTGATTACGGCCTCGGAACGGGTCGACCCGGACGACTTTTATCGTGTCAGCCATCAACGGATTTTTGAGGCGATGCTGAAGATTAACGACCGCGGCGAACTCGTCGATTTGGTCACGCTCAGTTCGGAGCTTCAAGCCCAAGGCATTCTCGATGAAATCGGTGGATTGAACTATTTGGCGGAAATCGCCGAAGCGGTTCCGGCCATCGGCAACATCGGTTATTATTTGAACGTCGTCGACCAAAAGGCGGCGTTACGCCGCTTGATTCGGACTGCGACGAATATCGTCTCGGACGGCTATGAACGCCAAGATGAGGTCGATGCTGTCCTGTCAGACGCCGAGCGGAACATTTTAAAAGTCTCGCAACGTAAAGGGCAGTCAAGCTTCCATCCGATCGGCTCGGTCTTATCGGACGCCTACTCGACGATTGAAAAACTGCACCAATCGAGCGGCGAAATCACCGGTATCGCGACCGGGTTCAGCGATCTCGACAAGATGACGGCCGGTTTCCAACGCAACGACCTCATCATCGTCGCGGCCCGTCCTTCCGTCGGGAAGACGGCCTTCGCCTTGAACATCTCGCAAAACGTGGCCGTCCGTACCGGCGAGAACGTCGCCATCTTCAGTTTGGAGATGGGTGCCGAGCAGCTCGTCATGCGGATGCTCTGTGCGGAAGGCAATATCGATGCCCAGCGTCTACGGACGGGACGGCTCGAGGCCGAGGACTGGGGGCGACTCTCGCTCGCCATGTCGTCACTGTCACAAGCCGGTATCTATATCGATGATACGCCGGGTCTTCGCGTCAACGAGATTCGGGCCAAGTGCCGCCGCTTGAAACAAGAGCACGGCCTCGGCATGATCATGATTGACTACTTGCAGCTCATCGTCGGGAACGGTAAGCCAGGCGAGAACCGGCAACAAGAAGTCTCGGAAATCTCGCGTACGCTCAAAGCGATCGCACGTGAGCTTCAAGTGCCGGTCATCGCCTTGTCACAGCTCTCACGTGGTGTTGAGAGCCGTCAAGACAAGCGGCCGATGATGTCGGATATCCGGGAATCCGGGGCGATTGAGCAAGATGCCGATATCGTCGCGTTCTTGTACCGGGATGACTATTACGACAAAGAGAGTGAAGACGCCAACACGATCGAGATCATCATCGCCAAGCAGCGTAACGGTCCGACGGGGACGGTCAAACTCTCGTTCCGAAAAGAATATAACAAGTTCGTCAACATGGAGACGCAAGCCTTTGCGCCACCGATGTAGGACGAATGATTCTGCCAAAGGCGACGTCTCATGACGTCGCCTTTTTGGTCGGTCTTTAGACCTAAACGTATCTTGATTTTGAAGAATTCCATCATTGAACGAGAAATGACACGTCAATAACGAACGAAAGGTTACAACTTAAAAATATCGTTCGGTATTAGGTTGACTTTCAACAAGAGCAAGTGTACACTTACGGATGGTTTGAATAGAACGTTTATCTACAAGGAGGATTCATTATGTCATCAGTAGTCGTAGTGGGAACGCAGTGGGGCGATGAAGGTAAAGGAAAAATCACGGACTTCTTATCGAAGCAGGCCGAGGTCGTCGCGCGTTATCAAGGGGGAGACAACGCTGGTCATACAATCGTCTTCAACGATACGAAGTATAAACTTCACTTGATTCCATCGGGGATCTTCTACTCGGACAAAACATGTGTCATCGGGAACGGGATGGTCGTCAATCCGAAATCACTCGTCACGGAGCTCGCGTATTTGCACGAGCGCGGTGTGAGCACGGATAACCTCCGCATCTCGAACCGGGCCCACGTCATTTTGCCGTATCATCAGTTGCAAGATAAGCTCGAAGAGGACGCGAAAGGCGACGCCAAAGTCGGGACGACACTCAAAGGGATCGGTCCTTGCTACATGGACAAAGCGGCGCGCATCGGGATTCGCATCGCTGACCTTCTCGACAAAGAAGTGTTTGCTGAGAAGCTCAAGACGGTCCTCGCGATTAAAAACCGCATGTTCGTGAAGATGTACGAAGTCGATGCGATCGAATTCGATGATATCTTTGAAGAATACTATGCGTACGGCCAACAGTTCGCCAAGTACGTGTGTGATACATCGGTCGTGTTAAACAACGCGCTCGACGAAGAACAGAAAGTGCTCTTCGAAGGCGCGCAAGGTGTGTTGCTAGACATCGACCACGGAACGTACCCGTTCGTCACATCATCGAACGCGGCTTCAGGCGGCGTATCGAGCGGTGCCGGTATCGGTCCATCGAAGATCCATCACGTCGTCGGCGTCTGTAAGGCGTACACGTCACGTGTCGGAGACGGCCCGTTCCCGACCCAACTTGACGATGAGATCGGTCACACGATCCGTGAAGTCGGAAAAGAGTACGGTACGACGACAGGACGTCCGCGTCGCGTCGGTTGGTTCGACTCGGTCGTCGTCCGCCATTCGCGTCGTGTCAGCGGTATCACAGACCTTTGCCTCAACTCGATTGACGTGTTGACAGGTCTTGAGACGCTCAAGATTTGTACAGCGTACGAGTTCGAAGGGAAGCTCCTCGATGAGTATCCGCCAAACTTCCGTGTCCTCGAGCAGTGCAAGCCGGTGTTCGAAGAGCTCCCAGGCTGGACAGAAGATATCACAGGCATCCGCAAGTTCGAAGACTTGCCGGTGAACGCGCAGAACTATGTCAAGCGCATCGAAGCGTTGACAGGTATCGAATTGTTGACGTTCTCGGTCGGACCGGCACGTGAGCAGACGGTCATCTTGCGTGACATTTACGAAGCATAAGATAGAGAGCCCTCGTGGCTCTCTTTTCATTTCCACGGAAATGGACCACGCTTTCTAACCTATAGAAAAAGAGTTACAATGTAGACATGTACGTTTAACGATAAGAGGAGGACTCACTGAATGGATCGTACGATTTTAGTGGTAGATGACGAACAACCAATTGCAGATATATTGAAGTTTAAGCTTGAAAAAGAAGGATACCAAGTCCACGTCGCCTATGACGGGGAAGAGGCGCTCGTGAAAGTCGAAGAAGTCAAACCGGATTTGATTTTGCTCGACATCATGTTGCCGCTCAAAGACGGCATGGAAGTGTGCCGTGAAGTCCGTAAGAAGTACGACATGCCAATCATCATGTTGACGGCGAAAGACTCTGAAATCGATAAAGTGCTCGGACTTGAGCTCGGTGCCGACGATTACGTCACGAAGCCGTTCAGCTCACGCGAGCTTTTGGCCCGCGTCAAGGCGAACATGCGCCGTCACGCAACGGCTCCGGCCCCAGAGACGAAAGGTGCCAATGACAACGATATCGTGATCGGTGATTTGACGATTCATCCGGATTCGTACATGGTCACGAAACGGGAAGAGAAAATCGAATTGACACACCGTGAGTTCGAGCTCATCCATTACCTCGCCCAAAACATCGGGCAAGTCATGACGCGGGAGCATTTGCTCCAGACGGTATGGGGCTATGACTACTTTGGCGATGTCCGTACGGTCGACGTGACAGTCCGCCGGTTGCGTGAGAAAGTCGAAGACAATCCATCGACGCCGACGTATATCATCACGCGCCGTGGTGTCGGGTACTATTTAAAAGCAGGAGAAGAAGACTAAACGATGAAACGGACGAACTTCTTTAAATCTATCCAGTGGAAGCTCGTCGTCATCTATGCGCTGCTCATTCTTGTTGCGATGCAAGTCATCGGAGTGTACTTCGTACGCTCCCTCGAACGACAATACATCAACAACTTCTCGCAGTCGCTCGTCGATCGGGCCAACCTTCTGAGCTATAACGTCAGTGAAGGGATCGCATCGAACGGTGGTGACTCGACCTCGGACCAGCAGTTGAACCAGGTACTGGATCAACTGCTGTCTGAGTTTACGGAGAGCACGACGCTAGCTGACGACATTCGCGAAGTCCAGATTATCGACACGAACAGTGTCGTCCGGGCGACGTCGAACCCGAACAACCAGAGTCTCGTCGGACAACGGACGGCGAACTCGTTCATTCAAAAATCATTCGCGACGAGCGGGGCGCAAGAGACGCTCGTCTATGAAGACTCGAACGAACGCATGCGCGTCGTTGCCGTTCCGGTCAAATCAGAAGTCGATGGGACGACGACCGGTATGATTTATATCGAGGCGTCGATGCAGTCCATCTACAATCAGATGGAACAAGTGACCCGGATCCTCGCGACCGGGACGCTCATCGCCCTCATCATCACGTCGATTCTTGGGATTTTGCTGTCACGGACGATTACGCGACCGATTGCGGATATGCGTCGTCAAGCCGTCGAGATGCGAAAAGGGAACTTCTCGCGAAAAGTTAAAGTCTATTCCGACGACGAGGTCGGCCAACTCGCCTATTCGTTCAACGAATTGACCGATGAGCTGATGGAGGCGAATGCCACGACCGAGGCTGAGCGACGCCGCTTGACGAGCGTCCTCGAGAATATGTCGGACGGTGTCGTCGCGACGGACCGCTCGCTTCGGGTCATCTTGATGAACGACCAAGCCCGTGACATGATTGGGCTCGCCGAAGAAGAGGCGATGGGTGCGAACCTACAGAACCTGCTCGAGTTTGACGACGAGATCGTCATCCCGGAAGACGGGACGATGCCGCCGAAACTAATCGACCTCAGTACGGACGAAGAGCTGTTCCTCGTCCGCGCCTACTTCTCGCCGATTCAAAAGCATAGCGGACCGATCACCGGTCTGATCGTCGTCTTGCACGACGTGACCGAGCAAGAACAAGTCGAGCAAGACCGCCGTGAGTTCGTCGCGAACGTCAGCCACGAGCTGCGGACGCCGCTCACGACGATGCGGAGTTACCTCGAAGTGCTCGCGGAAGGCGCATATAAGGACGACGAGCTCGCCCCGCGCTTCCTCGAGACGACACAAAACGAGACGGAGCGGATGATCCGCCTCGTCAACGACTTGTTGCAACTGTCGAAGATGGACAGCAAAGAGTATACGATGCAAAAAGTGAAGTTCGATTTTATCCAGTTCTTCAACGATATCATCGAGCGACATGAGATGACGAAAGGCGAGACGATTCAGTTCCGCCGTAAGCTCATGAAGCGTCGCGTGTACGTCCATGCCGATCAAGACAAGATGACGCAGGTCATCGATAACATCATCACGAACGCCGTCAAGTTCTCGCCGGAAGGCGGGACAATCACGTTCCGGACGATGCTCCGTGCCAAGCGGCTCGTCATCGGCATTAAAGATGAAGGAGTCGGTATCCCGAAATCGAACTTGAAAAAAATCTTTGAACGGTTCTATCGGGTCGACAAGGCCCGGGCCCGCAATATCGGCGGGACCGGACTCGGTCTATCAATCGCCAAAGAAGTCGTTTCTGCCCATGGCGGCGACATCTGGGCCGAGAGTGAGTTCGGGCGTGGGACGACGATTTACTTCACCATCCCGTTCGATACGATCGTGGAGGTGAATGACTGATGGAACGACCACGCTTCTTGGCGAAGCCAGAACTAGTGAAATCGCTCGTCTTGCTCACCTTGATCGTCACGTCCATCGTCCAAACGGTCATCCTCTGGGATTACCATCCGAAGTATCAGTCGGTCCAATCGGAGACGCAAGTCGCGACGGTGGATGAGTCGTTGCAGCGCCAGGCGCGTCAAGTCATCGTGCCGGCCCAAACGGTCGTCCATGAGAACAACGCCGTCTTTGCCACGAAGAACACGCCGAAGCAGATCATGCGCGTCATCCGGGAATCGTTCGAAGCGAGCGAGTTCAAACCACTCGCCGTCAAGAACGTCCCGAGTTTGTATGCGGGCGTCGACGAGGCCGTCGAACTGATTTTACCGGAAGCGTATTATGCGGACACGCTCAGCTACATGCTCCCGGGCTCATACAGCCTGTCCGGGAAAGTGCCGCAGCGCGCCCTCATCTTCATGAAGGACGACACGTGGCGCATCCGTACCATCATGAGCGACCAGTCGCTCTGGGAAGGCCGCTTGTCGAAAGTCGGCCAAGGGGACGTCAACAGCCTGTTCTTGAAAGATTCGGACCGGGCGATGCGACGTGTCACGTACACGGATGAACGCGTTAACTATATCCCGGTCGTCGGACCAGAGATGAATGAGCTGTTCGCCTATGACGTATCTCAAATTCAAATCTCGGCCCGCCTCGACTGGATGCGCGATACGTTCTTCCCGGGTGACCCGAACGTGCAGGAAGTCGATCCGGCCAGCTCTGTTGGCGCCCTCACGAACGGGATTAGCGTCGCCGAGTACGATGCGAACCTGAACGCGAGCCGCTACCGTAACTTGTCGCGCAATAGCACGGAACAAGAGTCGGTCATCGGGCTCGACACGATCGTCGAGTTCGTCAACTTCCACGGAGGTTGGGTTGATGAGACGTCGGAGAGCCAAGGGTTGTCGCTTCGCTTCGATGCGATTACCCCGGCCAATCAAGGGTTTGAGACGACCGTGTTCCGGTTTCACGTGAACGGTTTCCCGGTGTTCAGTCAACGGGAGGCGTTCATCAACAACGACGCCGTCGATTTGTCGACGCTGCGTGTCGAGAACGACGGGACGCAAGTCCGATCGATCACCCGGCACCATCTCGAAATCGATCGTTTGATCTCGGTCGGGACGACGCAGCTCGCGGATGGACAAGATGTGGTTGATACGCTCGTCAACGCAGGACGATTTGAAAACGTGACCGAGATTCGTCTCGGCTATGAGATTGAATACAATGAAGACACGAGCCGTTACGTCACGTTCTCCCCGAACTGGTTCGTTCGAGAAGCCGGAAGATGGATTCCATTCGATCAACCGGAGGACTGGACAGAAAGGATGATGTATCGTGGACTGGAGTAAAGCGAAAACGATTCTCCTCTTCGCCTTCCTCGCGCTGAACATCTACCTGTTGTTCCAGCTCTTGACGGAAACGTGGGCGACGGAGGTCGTGACGAACGACAATACGTCCATCGCGCAAATCTTGGACCAACGCAACGTCGATGCGTCGAAGTTGCCACGGATGGGTCGGGACATCGGCTATTTGACGGGATCGTCGGAACAGATGTCGGCCTCGATGATCACGCAGAATCGGGAAGCCCAACTGGCGACGACACTCGACAACATGCAGCTCGAAGTCGAGCTCAAACAGCCCGTCCCGCTCGATCAAAACGATTTGCGGACGACCGCGGCGACGTTCGTCTCAGAGTACGTCCCGTTCGGTTCCGAATATGCGTACTGGCGATATGACTCTGAGACGCGTCAAGTCGCTTTCGTGCAGACGTATGAGAACAATAAGATTTTCTCGAACCCCGAAATCAACGGGGAGACGGAACAGTACATCGGTCCGTCGCTTTTATTGCTTCAACTGAACGAAGCGTTCGAAGTGACCGACTATAAACAACGTCATTTGACGAATTTGTCCTCGAAGTCGCAAGACGATCTCGTTTTGACGGCGAGCGAGGCGATTTCGCAACTCGCGGCCCGGAAATACTTCCAGCCGAATCAAGAGATGCGAGCCATCAATACAGGCTTCTATAGCCTGCCGCTCGACAGTTCCGGCAGCCTGATTATCATGCCGCCGCTCTGGGCGATCACGATTGACGAGGACGCCTACTTCGTCAATGCGATCGACGGGACCGTCGAACGGGTCGAATTTGATTCAGAAGAATGAAAGGAGTGATCGAGTGACTTTACGCTATAGTGTGCTTGCGAGCGGTTCGACCGGAAACGCCCTCTACATTGAGACGGAACGGGCGAAATTGCTCGTCGACGCCGGATTGACCGGGAAGGCGATGCAACAACGCATCACCGAAATCGGCCGATCGTTTGACGGTATCGATGCACTGCTCGTCACGCATGAGCACTCCGACCATATTAAAGGTGTCGGGATTCTCGCTCGAAAATACAATTTACCGATTTACGCGAACGCGAAGACGTGGGACGCGATGGAATCCTTGATTGGGAAGGTCGACCCGGCCTTGAAGTTTCACTTTGAGGTAGGCGAGATTAAACAGTTCGGGGATATCGAGATCGAGTCGTTCAACGTCAGCCATGACGCGGCCGACCCGATGTTCTACCAGTTCGCCCATGACGGCAGACGCCTCGCCCATATCACCGACACGGGTTATGTGTCCGACCGGATGAAAGGTGTCATCCGCGGGGCCGATGACTTTATTTTCGAATCGAACCACGACGTCTCGATGCTCCAGATGGGACGTTACCCGTGGAGCGTCAAGCGCCGGATACTCGGGGACTACGGTCACGTCTCGAACGAAGACGCGGCCATCGCGATGAGCGAGGTCATCGGGGATCAGACGAAACGGATTTATTTGGCTCACCTCAGTAAAGATAACAACATGAAAGAGCTCGCTCAAATGAGCGTCTCGCAAACACTTGGGACGCGTGATGTCGACCTCGGTCGCATCAAATTGTGCGATACCGACCCATCGACCCCCACTTCGCTCGTTTCTTTATAAGCGAACTTGGGAAAAGACAGATAACACACTGTCTTGAAGGGGGGACGCGTCGTGAATGAAGAGAGACACCATGAGTATGAACCTCAAGACGTCGAACCTTTAGAGCACGAAGCAGATACAATGAACGATGTAAAACCGACGTACCCATCTCGTAGCGAGTGGCGCCCGAAGCAAGAAGAACATGTGCGCCATAAGCCACGAGTGAATTTAAAACCGTTGTTACTCGGAGGGGTTGGCGGATTCTTAGGAGCGGCTTTGTTCTTTTTGGCGATGATGCTCTGGGATTCCCCAACCTCTCGTTTTGTGACGAATGAACTGATTCGGACGGAACAAGCCGTCACTGTCACGGAATCTGACATCACGAGCGCTGTGACGGGCGCTAAGACGTCCGTCGTCAGCATTACGAACATCCAGCGGGCGTTCACCTCGGACTCGCAGTGGGAGGCCGGAGCGGGCTCTGGTGTCATCTATAAGGTCGACGGCGACACGGCGTATATCGTCACGAACTTCCATGTCATCGAAGAAGCGGATGAGATCAACGTCGCGTTTTCTGATGGACAAGTCGCTTCGGCGACGATTCTCGGAGAAGACCCGCTCAATGATTTGGCTGTCGCATCGGTCAAACTGCCGGCCAATATCGACGTCGCCCCGATTGCCCTCGGGGACTCGACCGTGCTCCAGGCAGGCGAGACCGTCATGGCGATTGGGAATCCGCTCGGCGTCTTTTCAAACTCGGTCACCCGTGGTATCGTCAGTGGTGTCGAACGCACCGTGCCGGTCGATACGAACAGTGACGGCCTCATGGATTATAACGCCGAGGTCATCCAGACCGATGCAGCCATCAACCCGGGTAACTCCGGCGGGGCACTCATCAACATCCGCGGCGAGCTCGTCGGCATCAACTCGATGAAAATCGCCGAGGCGAGCGTCGAAGGGGTCGGCTTCTCGATTCCCGTCAACGTCGCGTTGCCGGTTATCGATATGCTCGAGCGTGATGGGGAAGTGACGCGGGCCCAGCTCGGTGTCACGATTCAAGAAGTCATCGCCGTACCGGGTAACGTCCGGGAAGAGTATGGGATTAGTTTTGATAACGAAGACGGGGTGTTCGTCGAGGCAATCACGCCCGGCAGTCCAGCCGAAGAGGCGGGCCTCCGCGTCGGTGACGTCATTGTCAAAATCGGCGACCGTGACATCAAACGTTACGTCGATTTGCGAGACGCCCTGTACCGAGACGCCACGGTTGGGGATAAGGTCACGATTGAATATACACGACGCGGCAAGGCAGGCAAAACCGAGGCCACATTAACTGAAGCAACTTAAAGGAGCGGCGACGCTTCTTTTTTAAGGAGGAAACATTGTGGAAAAAAAAGTATGCAAGGAACATGTTGAAATCGCTTTAGATATCATTGTCGATGAGACGGGGGAATACCCGTTGCTCGAAGAACTATCCACAAGTGGACAAGTGACATGTGAGTTCTGCGATGCCGACGCAACATATGTTGTGTCAAGCAAAAAATGATTATCAACATGTGGATTTGTGGATAACTCTGTGGATAACCCTATGGATAACTCCAAAAAAACTGTGGAAAAAGGAAGAATTGGATGAATATTTCAATTATCACGGTCGGCAAACTAAAAGAGAAGTATTTGAAACTAGGGATTTCCGAGTACACAAAACGTTTGTCGGCCTATGCGAAAGTGCAGGAAATCGAGGTCGCAGACGAGAAAGCACCCGAGCATTTGAGTGAAGCGGACATGATTCTAGTAAAACAAAAAGAAGGCGAGCGGATTTTGGCGAAAATCAGTCCGGACACGCATGTGATTGCCTTGGCCATCGACGCCAAACAACGAACGAGCGAAGAGTTCGCCCGTGAGCTCGATCAACTCGCAACGTACGGCAAGAGCAAAATCGCCTTCGTCATCGGTGGCTCGCTCGGCTTATCGGATGACGTCATGAAACGCTCAGATGATACAATCTCATTCTCGAAGATGACGTTCCCGCATCAATTGATGAAGCTCGTCTTGTGTGAGCAGATTTATCGGGCGTACCGGATCAACCGGAATGAGCCTTATCATAAGTAACCACATATATATTTGTTTAGCGTCAAAGGCAGCTTCTGTCTTTGACGCTTTTTGTGCAGGTAAATGTTTTCGGCTACCGAATGCTAATCATATTGAAAAAGTTTAAGAGCATTGAAAATCAAGTACCTACTTTGATTAAAACTCGCATGAATTGAATGATTGGAAGGAGAGTTAACTTTGAAAAAAACAGTTTTAATCAATGCATCTTTTTTGGTGGAAGTAGACGAAACGGAAGTACGTAAAGATTTTGGGATGATTGATCAAATTGCGAATGAGCTGTGTCATGATCAAAAAATCAGAATAGGTACGAATGAAGTGAATGTGGAATGGGAAAGTTCCTCCACGGTTGTCTTAGATTCAGTTTCAATGAATTGTGGAAAATGCTCAACTTGTGGACGTTGGATAACAGATAGAGAAAAAAGTGATCCATTGTTACAGTTGTGTAATGGAGCAACTTTCGAAGGGAAACTGCTGTGCGATGACTGTTTACCAGAAGATCACAGGTGGTCTTTTTAGTATGGAGGTAATTTAATAATCTATTTTAATTTATCGAAATTTATATTATTAAATAAAAGATAAAAACGTATAATAAATCCAAGGATAAAAATTACATATTTTTTAAGGGGATGCGACTGTGAAAAAGCTGATGATATCAAGTCTGATTCTAGTATTAGGAACTGTGATGGTTGGCGCAATTATTTTATTTCAATTCAAACCGTTTGAATTCACAACTAATAAGAGTTCAGATACAGCTTTAGTTCAAGATAGGATTGTAGAGTTGTCAGAGCTAGCAACATTGAAATATGAATATAGCCATGTCATTGTGAGTCGCACTAATAGAGAGGTCTCTTTAATAGGATTATCGGACATCAAATTCGCTGAAGCAATCAAACTAATCGAGTATTCCGGATATTTGAAAGCCGGAACTGACTTTAGCAATATTAAATTATCTTACGATGACAAAGATGAAAGTATGTTGGTGCAAGTGCCAAAGTCTAAAATTCTCGATAACGTTGCTGAAACGGAGAATACTAAAGTAACAGACATCAAAGGAAACATTTTTTCTGACTACCCTTCCCAAACGATTATGGACGAGATTACAAAGGATAAAGAAAAAGTTGAAGAGAAGAAAGTAAGTCAAGGCTTTTTAAAAGAAGCAGACAAAGCAACGGAAAAATTGTTGATTTCATTTTTGAACTCTAATGGATATGAGAATGTTACCATCGAATTTTATTGAATAGATCAAAGAATTGAGTCATCGATTATTGATGACTCAATTCTTTTTAAAATTCGCTGATGTACTCAAAATCTAGCCTCATATTTTTAGAATTGAGTAAATTAGTTAGAAAAATGAATGATCCGATGTCGTATTGCCGTCAAAAAACCGATGTGATAAAATCACATGGCAAATGATTATCATTATCAATAAGAAATGGGAGAATTTAATCCAATGAACAATATCAAATTATATAAAACAGCTTTTATCAACGGACTCGATGTCGAGCCAGACGCGTCATTCGAAGAAATGAAGCTCGGTGTCACGAAAGAGTGGGATTCGATCGGTCATATGACATTGATTGCGGAGCTCGAGGACGCTTTTGAAGTCGATCTCGATTCCGATGTGATCACAGATTTCAACACGTATCAGTCTGGCATCGACTTATTGAAACGCTTAGGTGTGGACTTCGGTTAATGAAACGCTTCGATACGATTGGTCAGTATGGAGAACGCACCGCCATTTATGCGGATCGTGCGTATTCCTACGAAGAGATGATTGAGGCGGCCGACGCGATTGCGCGTGAGGTCGGTGATCGAACGCTCGTCTTTTGTTTGTGTGCCAACAATAAAGAGTCACTCTTCGGCTACGTCGGGTTCCTGCGCGGACGCATCGTGCCACTCCTGTTGGATGCAGCGATTCATTCGGAACAGCTGCAGAACTTAATTGACCGCTACCGACCGACGCACATTTGGGCGAATCGGGAGCATAATCAATTAACGCAGGAGATGGACACGACTTACGAGTATGGAGACTATGCGCTATTTGAGTGTCCTCATGTGATTGAGCATGAACTGCATGACGAGCTCGCGCTCCTGTTGACGACGTCCGGCAGTACGGGCAGTCCGAAGCTGGTACGGCTCAGCTACGACAACCTGTTCCACAACGCAGCATCGATCGTGTCGTACTTAAATATCAATGAAGACGACCGTCCAATCACGACGTTGCCGATGAACTATTCGTACGGCCTATCGATTATCAACAGCCACCTCGTGTCCGGGGCGACCATCGTGGTGACGGAAGCGTCCGTCATGCAGAAGGAATTTTGGCAGTTATGCCGCGACCAGCACGTGACGACGTTCGGTGGTGTGCCGTTCGTCTACGAGATGCTGCACCGGCTCAAGTTCGAGACGATGCAGCTACCGAGTTTGACGAAACTGACGCAAGCCGGAGGAAAATTGAGTCCGGATTTAGCGAGTGCGTTTACCGACATCTGCGAACGAAAAGGGATTCAGTTTTTCACGATGTACGGTCAAACGGAAGCGACGGCCCGCATGTCGTATTTGCCTCCTGACCAGAATCGGGAGAAGGCGGGTAGCATCGGTATCGCCATCCCAGGCGGTGAATTGACGCTTCGCAAGGAAACAGGTGAACTGATCACTGCGCCTAACATCGTCGGAGAGTTGATGTATCAGGGAGTAAACGTGTCGCTCGGGTATGCCGAGGCGTTATCCGATCTCGCGAGCGGAGATGAGAACGAGGGCGTCCTGCAGACGGGTGATTTGGCGTATATGGATGAAGACGGCTATTTCTTTATCGTCGGCCGCATCAAGCGGATGATTAAGATGCATGGGAACCGGATTAGCCTCGATGAAGTGGAGGACCTGTTACGAGCACACGGACATGAGTGTGTCTGTACAGGGACGGATGATGAGCTGTACGTGTACACGTTGCACGATGACCGTCCCGCCATCAAACAAGTCATCAAGGACATGATGCATACAAGAGGGGTCACGATTCTACAAATCGATGCCATTCCCCGGAACGAATCTGGAAAAATTCTGTATGCCGCATTACCGAAACGAGAGCTCGTCACCACCTGAACCAATAAGCGGGTGCAAGTGAAGCCTTTGTTGAAAGCTGTATAAGTTTAGAATAATCAGGTGAAGATATGACGTTTATTTCAATCGAGTTTTTACTGTTTCTCGCCATTTTAGTGGCGGTATATTATGTGGTGCCGCATCGCTTCCGCTGGGTATTGTTACTGGCGGCCAGTTATTTGTTTTATGCGACGCTCAGTATCCAGTTCATCCCGTTGTTGCTCGTGAGTACAGCCTTTACGTTCGTCACGGGAATCCTGATTGAACGACAAGACGAGAAGCGACAGAAGAAACGCCTCATGATGATTGGTGTCTCCACGCTGGTATTGTTCCTCGGCTGGTTCAAATATTTTAACTTCGTGAACGACTCGTTGCGCACGGTGGCGACATCGATGGGGTGGAACTATGACATCCCGTATCGAGATGTCGTCTTGCCGCTGGCGATATCGTTTTATACGTTCCAGGCCATCAGTTATCTCGTTGATTTGTATCGAGGGAAGCTGAAGGCCGAGCGCCATTACGGCTATTTCTCGATTTACTTCGCTTTCTTCCCGCAGCTCGTGGCGGGACCGATCGAGCGGGCCAAGAAGTTGCTACCTCAATTCAAAGCGGAACAACGGTTCGACTATGAGCATGTCAGTTATGGAATGAAGCGGATTGCCTGGGGCTTCTTCAAGAAGACGCTCATCGCCGACCGGTTGGCGCCGATGGTCGCGAGCGTGTTCAGTCAGCCAGACCCGACCGGCTCCGAAATCGTGCTCGGGACGATGCTGTTCTCGCTTCAATTGTATGCCGACTTTTCAGCCTGCAGCGATATCGCCATCGGGACAGCGAGACTATTTGGCATCAAGTTGACGGAGAACTTCCGACAGCCTCATTTCGCGGTATCAATTGCCGACTTTTGGAACCGATGGCACATCTCGCTGTCGACGTGGCTCCGGGATTATATCTTTATCCCGCTCTGCAAAGGGAAAAAGAAACGACATCAAATCTATGTCGCTATCGTCATCACGTTCTTGGTGAGCGGCATCTGGCACGGGGCCGCCTGGAGTTTCGTCTTATGGGGTCTGATTCATGGCATGTACCGCGTGTTCGGGGATGCGACGAAACATCAGCGGGAACAGATGGCGTCCTTCGTTCGATTGGACCGGACGCCCGAGCTTCATAAATGGCTGAAGATTGCGGTCACGTTCCAGTTGGTTTGTTTCTCCCGCGTCTTTTTCGTATCTGACTCGGTCGCCCAAGCGTTTCACCATGCCCAGTTGTATGTGACACCTTCGTCATGGGCACCGGTCGACATGCTGCAGGCACTTGAATTATTTTCGTTACTCGATTTACTCGTGTTCCTCTTCTTCTTTACGACCGTTCAGGTGTTTCAGTATATCGAACGGACGAAAGGTTCGGCTTGGGACTGGCTGGCCGAGCGTTCGGCTCTCACGAACGTGGCAATTCAACTGTTCGTGATTGTGTCGGTCTTGGTGTTCGGCGTGTCGAGTGAAGGGTTCATTTATGGTGGGTTCTAAGTGAAAGGAATGGCTATGAGAAGTGTATGGATGAAAATTTCAGTGGTGTTGATTATCGTTGCGCTCTTATTGATTCCGCTCAACGACTTTGTCAAACAGTCGTGGGCGTACAATAACAACCGCGGTGTGTTGGCGTTCCAAGATGACCCGTCCGAGCTAGACATTATCAACTTGGGGACATCGCACGCGATGTTCGGCTATGCGTTCAAACCGCTCGGTCTGTCGCATCTCGATTTAGCGTTGCCGAGCCAAACGATTGAATACGACTTGAAGATGTTGAAGCAGTATGATGATCATCTGCGTCCGGGTGGGGTCGTCATCGTCTCGCTCTCGCAAATCACGTTTAGTAATGCGGAGATTGGCCGGAAAGAAAACTATTATCAGGTGTTGGACCGGGAAGACATCGAACCGGTCAGTACGTTTGATTATTATACGTACACGTCGATTCCTGCATTGAACAGTGGGAGCGTGTATACGGCGCTGTCGCGAGAAATTCGCGATTTCAGATGGGAGTCTCATAAACCGTGGGTGAACAATGGCCAGAATTATTCGGAACGAAAATACGAGATGGTCGAAGCGCAGTATAAACAGGCTGTGGAAAATCGTGACATCGAGCAGAATATGGAACGATTGAAAGACATCATCGAGTATTGTCAGGCGAAAGACTATCGCGTCGTGTTGGCGATGGAGCCGGTCCACGCATCCTACAACGCCTATTTTGATCAAGCGGTCATGGACCGACTCGTTTATCAACATCTGGCCGCGCTCGAGTTGGACGTCCCGTTCTTAAACTATATGGATGACGAACGGTTCATCCATCAGCGCGAGTACTTTCACAATCCAGACCATTTGAACGGGAAGGGGAGAACGCTCCTATCTTCTCTCGTCTATGAGGATTTGAAACGACTTGGCTATCTATAAGAAAAGGAAATCTACAGCAGCGTAGATTTCCTTTTTCGTATTGCTCCTATTACGAAACAATCTCGTTCATCAACGCATGCGTGTTACCCTCGGAGTCTTTGAAAAAAGCCATCCATGTCTCGAGGTTCTCCATTTTCGCGACGAGGTGCGGCTGGTCGATAAACTGAACATCTTTCGCCAAAAGCTGTTCATACGCCTCAGTGATGTTGTTCACTTGGAGATATAGCACGGAGCTCGCTTTTGCAAAATCTTCATTCTCGGGACGCGACAGCATGAGCCGTACACCTCTGCATTCTAAAAAGGCGAGGCTGCCTGTTTGGAATAAGAGCGGAAGTTGAAGCGTGTCCCGATAGAAACGTACCGCGCGATCCAAGTCGTGCACCGGTACGTAGATTTGTCTGATTTGCTGAATGAGATTCAAACGACATCCCTCCTAAAGTGGCATCTGTGACCGTGTAGCGAATGTATTCTTGGTTAACGCGTTTGGCGAATCCGTTGAACCGTCAGCATCCCAATCGCTAGGACGATGGCAAGACCAATCCATGTGAAGACGTAGATCAATGGCGACCCAGTCGTCCCGAGGGTCACCTCGTTTTGAAGCATGGTGACGTTATCCGCCTCGGCGATGATGTCGGGTGTATAGTTGAGTGTGCGGATGAAGCCGATTCCGAACGTGGCGACAACATAAATCACATGGAGTGCTGCGGATAGAAGAAGAGCGAGTCTGATTGTTTTCAAAATGGTGCTCCTTTTTGGATATAATCATGTATAACGATAGTATAACTAGAATTGCCTAAACCTGACAGACAAGGAGTGAGACTGATCGAAACCGTTTATTTAGCAGGTGGCTGCCTCTGGGGCGTCCAAGCGTTCATCAAGACGTTACCCGGTGTCATCGAAACAGAGGCCGGACGGGCGAACGGAGCGACGGATACGCTTGACGGAGCATATGACGGCTACGCCGAATGCGTCAAAACGACGTTCGATCCGAGCATCGTCACGATGAAGGAGTTGATGAATTACTTATTTGAAATCATCGATCCGTATAGCGTCAATCGCCAAGGCGAAGATGTCGGCGAAAAGTATCGGACCGGCGTCTATAGTGCAGACCCACGCCATTTGGAAGTCGCACGCACATTGATTGACAACCGAAGCGATGCGGACCGAATCGCGGTCGAGGTATTGCCGCTCACGAACTACGTCCGAAGCGCGGATGAGCATCAAGACCGGCTTGAGCGATGTCCGGACGATTACTGCCATATCCCGAAGACATTATTAGAGAAGTACAAACAATGAGCCGAC
This sequence comes from Exiguobacterium sp. s70, assembly GCF_018618315.1. NCBI lineage: Bacteria > Bacillati > Bacillota > Bacilli > Caryophanales > Exiguobacterium > Exiguobacterium sp. s70. The sequence goes on along the minus strand of NZ_JACSLV010000003.1, from coordinate 311,603 downwards.
ACGATGCCGTGTCGGCTCATTTGTTATGCCCGCTCGAGGACGTTCACGAGCAAGCGATGCACGACCTCGTGGTCGCGCACGTCATGCAGTTTGTAGTCTTTCCCGGGCAATGTGTACCACTCGGCCGCACCGACGTACGTGATGGCGAGCTCGAGCGTGCCGTCTTCCTGGCATGTCGTCCGTAATTCAAGATCTCCACTGATGACGCCGACTTCCTCGGTCATGACGCCGTGAGTGGCTTTAAATACTGAAGATTGCTGGTTCATCGTAGACTCCTTTCTAAATCAATAGACGCAAGCATTGATGGCCGTTTGAAGGGCCGTCTTTTCTGTAGATTGGAGGCTGAGACCCCAGCGGCTCTTCGTCTCGACCCACATCTTCGCATAAGCGCAACGTGCACCGGTGCGTGTCGGTTGCCATGTCGACGGGTCTTGGTCCCCTTTTGAACGGTTCGAGCTGGCCGAGACGGCAATCAGCTGTGGTCCGGTCAAATCGTTGGCGAAGCTTTGACGTTTCGTCGTCGTCCAGCTGTTGGCACCTGAACGCCACGCTTCGGCCAACGGTACGACGTGGTCGATATCGAGATCAGACGGTGACGTGAACGTGATGCCGTCATAGTAACTGTACCACGAGCCCGACGTGACCGGACAGTCACCGACGTACGAATCGGCGTCGCGTTTCAAGACGACTTGACGCGTGTCGCAGCCGTTCCCTTGTCCGCTCCAATGCGGGAACAAGTCACGGCTATAGCCGGTCATCGTTCCTTCAGTTTTAACGGTCAACGCGTTCAACTTCGTGAGCGCACTCGATTTCGATGGAATATTGGGCGGGAGTGCCGAGGCGGTCGGCGTCGTGAAGTGGAGCGACGTGGCGACCAAGATGATGGCGAATAACGAACTGATGCATTTTTTAAGCATGTTTGTGCCTCCTATTATGTATGACGACTGAACGACGCGCATCGTAAACGCACGATGCACATCGACTATACATGGCAAGGAAGTGAGAAATACGCAAATTTACAAAAAATGAATCCAAAGATTATAAAAGTTGAGGTCAGGGACATGATACATGACATCAGACGTCCCGGCTTTAGCACTACCGGCATACGCGCAGGCACCAACTATTGGTATAATGAAGGCGGTTTGTAGTAAAGGACGAAGGAGTTGGGATGAATGAATCAAAAAGACATCGCGGCAATCCGCAAGCATTTCAAGTTGAATGCGGAAGCGGTCAAAATCGCTGACATTTATAATATTTATATTCGCCAAGACAGCAACGAGATTTTTTACGAGGAGTTACGCTCGTTCCCGTTTGTCGAGCAGGAGCACCAAGAGCTGTTTCTCGCCAACTTCAAGAAAGTGCTCGGCGGCAAAATCGACGAGAAGCTATTCGAAGTGAAGTTTCAACATCCGGAGCCGGGCCAGACCGACCATACGCAGACGTTGTTGTATGAGGCGCTTCGGACCGACGAGATCGAAGAGTGGGCCGGTATGATGCAGCGGATCGCGCTCAAGATGGTCCAGGAGGCACCGTTTGAGAAAGATATGGTCGTCACGTTCATTCGCTTCAAATACAATAAGCCGACACGTCGTCATTCTGAGGAGACAGAAATCGATATGCGCGACGAGGTGTGGACGTCACGATTCATCCTATGTAGCATCAACCAGACCGAGCTCCCGAAACAGTCGCTCGTGTTCGACTATATCGAGCGGGAGTTCAAGTCGAATATCTTCATCAATCCCGTCATCAAGCTCGATGCCCCGATTGGTGGGTTTATGTTCCCGTGCTTCACGGACAACGCCGCCGACGTCAACCATATCTTGTATGCCGCGCAAAAGGCGCATCAACCAGACTTTGGCTTTATCGAGAACGTCTTGAACGGGACCGAGATCGTGACGGCGGTCGAGGAGAAGGCGATGTTCGAGGAGGTCGTCAAGACCGTCATCGGTGAAGAAGTGAACGTCGGGACGCTCGCTACCGTTTACGATGAAATCAACCAAATGATCCTCGCCGAAGCGGAGCGTGAGGACGAGGAAGAGAGCGTGCCGATGATTGACGCCCGCACCGTCGAAATCGTGTTGAAAGCGAGCGGGGTCGAGGACGTGACGACGGAGAAGGTCGAGCAGGCGTTCCAACAAGTCGTCGACGACCGCCAATATGAGATGAAGGCGAGCAGCGTCGTCCCAAAATACACGTCGAAGTCGATTAAAATCAATACGAAAGTCGCCAATATCTCGATCAGCCCGCAAGACTTGAAGTACGTGAGACAAGTGAACGTGAAAGGGAAACGTTGCCTGTTGATTGAACTAGAAGAAGACACGGAAATCGAAGGATTCAAGTTGATCTCGGAAGAGCTGCTCGACTGACGCTAAGCGGACGGAGGCGAGCGGGTTCACCCGTTAGAAATCGTTGAGCGGATGACCGCCCTTGCTGTCCTCCTGTCGAGACATCGTTCGACTCGAGAGGACAAGGTTGATTTTCTTCATTTGGAAGACTGAGGTTCAGACAATCGTCTGAGCCTTTTTTTGTCAATCACGTGAGGATAGTTGAATTTCGGAACGGTTATCGGTATGATGCTCTTGAAAGCGTTCTCTCGATAGGTCTTATTTTTTTTAAAGTTCACCGAAAGCGCTTTCGGTAATGTTGGTTAAACACAAAAAAGGCCCGGAGAGATCTTCCTCTCCGAAACCTGGATTGTTTATTTATGGGCTTTACTAACTTTTAGCTTTTTACCTTTAATCGGTGTCGATTCCATCGCCTGAAGGACGAGTGAGCCTTTGCCGTTCAAAATGTCGACGTACGTCATCTGGTCGTTGATCGTGATGATGCCGATATCGTCAGCCGACACGCCAGGAATTTTGGCGATTGTACCGACGAAGTCGACGGCGCGGAGTTTTTTCTTCTTCCCACCGCTGAAGTGAAGCTTCATGATGTCTTGGTTGATCCGGGCCGTCTTGTTGTTGCGAACGACACGTCGACCGCTCAACTTCTCTTCGAATGCGGCTTGGTTGCGCGCGACTTCTCTTTCAGTCGGTGCATCCATCTCCGGGATATCGAACTTGATGAACGCTTCGATGGCGCGAACGAACTTGCCTTCATGCGGCGTCGCGAGCGTGATCGCTTTTCCGGCGTTGCCGGCACGGCCTGTGCGTCCGGTCCGGTGCACGTAGCTCTCTTTTTCCATCGGCACGTCATAGTTGATGACGAGGTTGACGTTATCGACGTCGATTCCACGTGCTGCGACGTCGGTCGCGACGAGATAACGGAAGTTGCCCATCTTGAACCCTTCCATGACGGCGAAACGGTCTTCTTGCTCGAGGCCACCGTGGAGGCGTTCGCACGAGTAACCGGCCTGGTCGAGCTCGGTGTACACCGTGTCGACATGTTCTTTCGTCCGACAGAAGATGAGGCAGCTGTCCGGATTCTCGACGACCGTCACATCTTTCAGCACGGCGAGCTTGTCTTCGCGGCGCACTTCAATCAGGCCGTGTTCGATCGTCGAAGCGGTGACACCGCTCGATTCTATGGCGACACGGATTGGTTCGTTCATGTGTTTCTGGCACAGGCGCTCGATATCGTTTGGGAACGTCGCCGAGAACACCATCGTCACACGGTCGCGTGGCAATTCTTGGAGGATCGCCTCGACGTCAGCGAGGAAGCCACGGTTCAACATCTCGTCGGCCTCATCGATAATCAAGTAATCGATTTTATCGAGAACGAGTGTCTCACGTTCGATGTGGTCCATGACGCGTCCCGGTGTCCCGACGACGATGTGCGTCTTCTGCTTCAATTCTTCACGTTGCTTCGAGAACGGTTCTTTCCCGTAGACGGCGGTCGCCTTGATGCGTTTGAAACGACCGATGTTTGTCATATCCTCACGGACTTGGACGGCAAGTTCGCGCGTCGGTGTGAGAATCAGCACTTGTGGCTTGTTCTCTTCCCATTCGATGAGTTCCGTGACCGGGATGCCGAACGCTGCGGTCTTCCCGCTACCGGTTTGGGCTTTGACGACCAAGTCTTGGCGCTCAAGGGCGAGCGGGATGACTTTCTGTTGGACTTCGGTCGGTGATTCGTATTTCATGATGCCGAGCGCGCGTTGGATGTCTTCGCTCAGGCGATAGTCTGAAAAGCGTGGTTGATTCATAGGTTTACCTCTTTTTCGTGTAAGAAACTTCTATTCGAGAAATTTTCATTAGCAATTTGGATTACGCTTCATTATACACGAAACGAAGCGGTTCGTCGTTCATGCACGAAAACGGTCAAGACGAAAGCCGCTCAAATCGAACGGTGTCTGTCCGTCTAGCGTGAGTTGGCTCAACACTTCGCCTATGACACTGCCGAACTTGAAACCGTGACCGGAGAAGCCACAGGCGATGAGAACATTGGGATGCTCGGGATGAACATCGACGATGAAATCATGATCATCTGACATCGTGTACAGGCACGTTTTGCCTTGATTCAAGTGGCCGTTCGCTTCTGGCATATACGTCGCGAGGAAGTGACGCAAATCGCCCTCGTCGGCTTCATAGCGACCGAAGTCTTGTGTATGTAGGTTCGGGTCGATGGCCTGACCGCCGTCAGTCCGTCCGACTTTGAGTCCAGCCCCGTCAAGACTTGGAAATCCATAGAACATCCGGTCACTGTCCTCGACGAAGAACGACGGGAACGTCGCATCCGAATAAAGTGTCTCGTCCGCGTCGAACCAGCCGACGACTTTCCGGGTCGGTTGAAGCGGGAGCGATAGGTCGGGGAGCAGTTGTTTCGCCCAGGCTCCGACTGTGACAATCACTTTCTTAGCGTAAAACGTCGCCTCGGACGTGACGAGGGTGACCCCGTCCGAATTGAAGGAAAGCGACTTGACGGGCGTGTTCATCACGAGCTCGGCGCCATTTGCGGAGGCCCGTTCGCGATACGCTCGAATCGCATTCTCGCTGTAGAGCAGTCCCGACTCGGTCTCATAACAACCGATATAGTCGTCTGGAATCGAGAGTCCGGGCCAACGTGTCTCGATGTCTCGTTTAGACAAAAGCTGGAGCGGCAAGTTATACTTTTCGGCCGAGGCAATCGTCTCATCGAGAAACGCCGAATCGCGTGGCCCGATACCGAGGACACCCGTTTTCTTGAAAATCGGATACTGCGACGTACGGTCGAGATCTTCCCATAATTTTTGGGCCCGTTTGACGAGTGAGACATACGCACGACCTTCCCCGTAGGCATGGCGGATCATCCGGGTGTCCCCGTGATGGCTGCCTTTGTTATGAGGCGGGTCGAACGCATCGATGACGAGCGTGTGGGCACCGCGTTCCGTTAAAAACGAGGCAGCTGACATGCCCATCGTGCCGGCGCCGATGACAGCGACGTCATATCGTACTGGTTGTGACATATGGACATCGATCCTTTCTACTGGAGTATTAGTAGAATGGTATGGAAAAGCTGGATAATTGTCAATTTTTTCTTGTTGAGTAGGGCGAAACAGTAAGGAATCAGGGAATTGAATCTACGTGTCAATTTTGCCTATGAAAAGGGGACTACATATCATGTTGAATCCACGTGAGACGTATCGTGTATTGGTAGCAAAGCTTGAGACAGCTCGACAAGCCTACACAATAGACGGTGTCGAGACCATCATCAAACCTATCCCAGACACTGATGTGACCGGAGACCTCGATCCACGGGTGTTAGCCGTCATCAAAGGCTATGCCGCATCCGAGCCGGAAACGTCATTCGACTTGGCGTCTGCCCGTGCCAGCATGGGTTGGCCCAACCGTGACGTGACGACGATGGACATCACGACAGACCACGTTATGATTCCGAGCGCTGACGGTGACATCCCGGCGCGCCTGTATCGACCGCGCACGGAAGAGACGTTACCGGCCATTCTGTTCTTTCACGGCGGTGGCTTCTTCGGAGGGACGCTCGATACGGTCGAGAACCCGTGTAAGTTACTGGCGGAGAAAGCGAACGCCCTCGTCGTCTCGGTCGATTACCGGCTCGCGCCGGAGCATCCGTTTCCAGCCGGACTGAACGACTGTTACCGAGCGCTCGAATGGGTGCACGAGCGTGCCGATGAGCTCGGGGTGTCACGAGACGACATCGCGGTCGCCGGCGACAGTGCCGGCGGCAACTTGGCGACCGCTTGTTGCTTACTCGACCGATCGAATGAGACGAACATGATTCGTTTCCAGGCGCTCATTTATCCGGTCGTCAATTTAGGATCGATTCCGACAGACGATTACGAATGGACGCTCGACCGCTATGAAATCAAGCATCATCACGACTTAATCCGTGGCGTCGTCATGGCGCTCGGAGATTCAGAAGACTTGTTGAACCAAATCTATTTACAAGGCAAGGCCGAGCTGACCGACCCGCTCGTGTCGCCGTTGTTCGCGGATGATGTGAACGGCTTACCGCCCGCTTTGATCATCACGGCCGAATACGATTACCTTCGTCTCGAAGGCGAGGCGTACGCGCGTAAACTCGCACGCGACGGCGTACCGACGCGACTGATTCAATACCGCGGGATGGACCACGCTTTTATGGATAAGCTCGGCGACTACCCGCAAGCCGAAGACTGCATGATTGAAATCGCAAATGGAATGAAGGAGATGACACGATGAAGACTTACACATTGAACTGGGATACATATAAACAACTGGCGCGGACAGCCGTCGCAGAAGGGGCCGTCCTCTTGAAGAACGAGCACGCGACGCTTCCGATTCAAGCAGGGACGACCGTTTCTGTGTTCGGACGCAGTCAATTCAACTACTACAAGAGCGGCACGGGGTCAGGCGGAATGGTCAACGTCTCGCATGTGACGAGTCCGCTCGAGGCGCTCCAGGCGACCGAAGGGATTCAATTGAACGCATCGCTTCTTAAGACGTATGAGACATGGGTCGAGGCGAATCCGTTCGACCAAGGTGTCGGTTGGGCCGGCGAACCGTGGTCGCAGCCGGAGATGGAAGTGACGGACGAGCTCGTCGCGGAAGCGGCCGAGGCTTCTGATTTGGCGCTCATCTTCATCGGACGCACGGCCGGTGAGGACCGGGATAACACGGCCGACCCGGGTAGCTATTTGTTGACGGACATCGAGCAGTCGCTGATTGAGAAGGTATCAAAAACATTCACGAAGACGGCTGTCGTCTTGAACGTCGGCAATATCATCGACATGGATTGGGCGCACCAACCGAGCGCGATTCTTTATACGTGGCAAGGCGGAATGGAAGGTGGCACTGGACTCGTCGACGTCTTGACGGGTGTCGTCACACCATCTGGTAAGCTGACCGATACGATTGCCAAATCGATTGAGGACTACCCATCGACGAAAAATTTCGGTCATGCGGACAAGGGCATCTATCAAGAAGACATCTACGTTGGCTACCGCTATTTCGAGACGTTCGCTAAGGATTCAGTGCTCTATCCGTTCGGGTTCGGCTTGTCGTATACGACGTTCACGACCGACGTCGCGACGGCGAGCGAACAGGACGGCGTGATCACGGTGACCGTTGATGTGACGAACACAGGCGCTGTTGAAGGAAAAGAAGTTGTCCAGCTGTACGTCGAAAAGCCACAAGGCGCGCTAGGGAATCCAGCGCGTTCGCTCGTCGCTTTCGATAAGACGGACAGACTCGCACCGGGGGAACGGACGACGCTCACACTCAGCGTCCCGGTCACGGACTTCGCGAGCTATGACGACAACGGCGCGACTGGGCACGCGTCAAGCTTCGTTCTCGAGGCCGGCACATACGAGCTTCACCTCGGGACCGACGTGCGCTCGGCACGACCGGTGTTCACGTATGAAGTGGATTCTCAACAAGTCGTCGAGACACTCAGCGAGAACATGGCTCCCGTCACTCCGTTCGACCGCATCAAACCGGTCGTCGGCGAGAACGGTTATTTGGTCGAGTACGTGCCGACGCCGCTCCGTGCGGTCGATGTCGAGGCACGTTACCTCGCCGAACGTCCAATCACGCGTGACTACGCTGGTGACAACGGCTTAAAACTGACGGATGTTTACGCGGGCAAAGCCGAACTCGATACGTTCCTCGATCAATTGACGGATGAGGATCTCGCCTGCATCGTCCGGGGACAAGGCATGAACTCGCCGCGCGTGACACCGGGGACAGCCGCCGCGTTCGGTGGCGTGTCGGACCGTTTGACCGACCTCGGTATCCCGGCCGCATGCTGTGCGGACGGCCCGTCCGGCATCCGGATGGACATCGGGACGAAGGCGTTCGCGCTTCCGAACGGGACACTCCTCGCGTCGACGTTCAACGTTCAATTGGTGGAAGACTTGTTCGAGATGACGGGGCTCGAGATGCGCAAGAATCGCGTCGATACGCTCCTCGGACCTGGGATGAACATCCACCGCAACCCGCTGAACGGCCGGAACTTCGAGTACTTCTCGGAAGACCCGCACGTGACCGGCAAGATGGCGATCGCTCAATTGAACGGGATGCATCGCGTCGGCGTGACGGGAACGCTCAAACACTTCAGCGCCAATAACCAAGAGGCGCACCGTCACGATATCGATTCAATCGTCTCGGAGCGGGCGCTACGCGAGATTTACTTGAAAGGGTTCGAGATGGCCGTCAAAGAAGGCAAGGCGAAGTCAATCATGACGACGTACGGCGCCGTCAACGGCGTCTGGACGGCCGGGCTTTATGATCAGAACACACGCGTCCTCCGCGACGAGTGGGGCTTTGACGGTATCGTCATGACCGACTGGTGGGCGAAAGTGAATCACCATGAAAACGAGCCGGCGAACCGTCAGAACACGGCGGCGATGGTCCAGTCGCAGAACGACTTGTATATGGTCGTCGACCGTCCGGACACGAACTCGTTCGACGATAACACGGGCGCGGCGCTCGCGGCCGGGTCGCTCACGCGCGGTGAACTGCTCCGTAGTGCGGCGAACATCTGTCGTTTCGTCTTGCAGTCACCGGCGATGGAACGTCTCGTCGGTGTCCACGACGGTTCGGTCGACGTGATCGGGCTCGACGAGGAAGCCGGACAGGCTATCGACTTTGATGTGATGTATTGCCACCTGGAGAGCGGTGAGGCCGTCAGCTTGAGTGATGCGGACACATCGACGGGAAACACGCACGTCTTTGCCGTCTCGGTCGATGAGACAGGCACGTACGACGTGACGATCACGGCGAAATCGGACGCGGGCGAACTTGCCCAGATGCCGGTGACGTTGTTCGCCAACAACATCCCGGGCCCGACGTTCACGTTCAACGGAACGGACGGCGAATGGGTGACGCAGACGAAGCAAGTATTCTTCCTGAATCAACATAACTACTTGCAACTCTATTTCGCACTCGGCGGTCTCGACGTGAAAGACATCACGTTTACGCTCGCGGACTCGTTCAGCATGAAAAACGGCTGATGAACTTGATTGCTTCATTGTATACGGCTGGCCGCCTTTCACACATCACGTGCTATTTTGTATAATGGAGTCAACATCTTGTGATTGGAAAGGGGGGCGCATATACGTGGAAAATCGTTTGAGATTTTCTAAGTCTTCAATCACTCATGCAAAGCCAGTTGTCACAAAGGCGATCATTTGCATGGGGCAGAACGTTTCATTTGATCGCTAAATCGTGTGACAACGATGGCTTTGCTTCCTTATTGTCGGATTCTTAATAAGGAGCGAGCAGAAATGAAGTATGTAAATGCGCAACAGATTCTTCCGGAGAAATTGCTTCAGGAAGTTCAACGATACGTCCAAGGGGAGACGCTTTACGTCCCACGGACCGGTCAAGACAAGAAGCGCTGGGGAACAGTCAGTGGTGGGAAACAGCTGCTTGAAAAACGGAATGAAGCGATTCGAACATCCTTTGAGAAGGGGACTCGGGTCGAGCAGTTGGCCGCTGACTATCATTTAGCGGTCACGACCATTCGGAAAATCGTCTACTCTTCACAGTAACTAGCGGTACAGCGCATTTTTTGCGACTGTACCGTTTTTGTATAGAACAGTTCTAATTCAAAGTCGGTACAATCGGGTCGTCCGAAATCCTTTACACTGAAGGGAGTCAGGATTGAGAAAGGATGACTGAATATGCAAGAGCGTTTTATTGAGAACCACCAATTTAATTTCATTCGAGAGCAAGTCGAGATGATTCGAGATAGTCGAAAGAAAAGCTTACCACCTTCCGTGTTAAAAGCCGTCATCGATTTGGCCAATGCCAAAATTGCTTTTCTGTTTCCTGAAGCGACATCAGCTCAGCTTGCCATGTTGGACGTATCAAAGTTACAAACCGACGAAGCCTATGATGGGTTTATAGATGAGTTAAGACCTCACGTCCGGTCGTTTCCGCAAGTGTCGGAACAGCAAGTGAAAAAAATGTTTCCCAAACAGAAAAAACTGAGACTTCCAGACGCAGCGGAACTTAATGTGAATCGTATGTCCTACATGAGCTGGAACGACCTGCGTTCCAATCGGAAATATATCCTTTGCGAAAAGAATCATCAGCTGATTGGGATCGAGCTTAAGGCAAGCTCAAATGCGAAGAAAAATATTTGCGCCTTCTGTAATCAGTTGGCAGAAGTCTCGTATTGTGTCACCATCACAAAAGCAAAACAAGCTAAAAATCCTGACTATTATAAAGCGATTGGGACGTATATTTGTACAGACAGTGCCTCATGCAACGAGAACATGACGAATCTTGACGCCTTGATGACGTTCGTCGAAACGGCGTTGAAAGAGTAAACGGAGAATCGACCATGCGTCGATTCTTTTTTGTGGAGCTTAAAACCAAGCGCACTTTGTTGTCTTTACAAAACATATACAGGATTGACTCGGTGTTGAAAAAGCTTCTTAACAAATTTCCTTTAGTCTACAAAAGTCTAGAAACGCAGTACATATTCGGGAGGGACTAAGGAAATGAAGAAATCGATGAAAAAAGTGATTCCATTGGCGGTCGTGTCGACACTTGCATTTGGTGGGTTGATTGGGATGCAACAAAACGAGGCCGAAGTACAGGCGAAAGAAGGAAAGAACGGCAAGGCGAAAAACGTCATCTTTATGATTGGTGACGGGATGGGTGTGCCATATACGACGGCACTCCGCTATATGAACGATACAGAAGGGGCAGATATGCCACAGACGGCATTCGACCCTCACTTGGTCGGATTACAGTCGACATATCCTGAAGATGAAGAAGAGAACGTGACGGACTCAGCGGCAGCGGCCACGGCGATGAGCGCCGGGGTGAAGACGTATAACAATGCCATCGCAGTCGATAACGATAAGACGGATGTGAAAACCGTCCTCGAGCAGGCGAAAGAGAACGGCATGTCGACGGGAATCGTCGCAACGTCTGAAATCACGCATGCGACACCGGCCTCGTACGGTGCCCACGAAGAAGAGCGCAAGAGTGAGAACGCCATCGCTAACGATTATTATGATGAGTTGATTAATGGGGAACATAAAATCGACGTCATGTTGGGCGGCGGGACCGACTTCTTCGAACGCTCGGACCGCAATATCGCGAAACAGTTCCAACAAGATGGATATAGCTATGTAAAATCGGCGGAAGAGATGAAGCAGGACGACAATCAACAAGTGCTCGGTCTGTTCGCCGAGGTCGGACTCGATAAGATGATCGACCGGGACGACAGCCAACCGAGCTTGGCCGACATGACGATGTCGGCGCTCGACCGCTTAGAGGACGACGAAGATGGATTCTTCTTGATGGTCGAAGGCAGTCAAATCGACTGGGCCGGTCATGACAACGATGTTGTCGGCGCGATGAGTGAGATGAAAGACTTCGAGAATGCGTTCAAGAAAGTCGAGGAGTTCGCGAAAGAGAACGGAGAGACGTTGGTCATCGTCACGGCGGACCATTCGACCGGCGGCTTCTCGATTGGCTCGGACGGCAACTATAACTGGGATGCGGCTCCAATCCAAGCCGCGAAACGCACGCCGGACTTCATGGCGAAACAAATCGAGTCAGGAAAAGATGTCGAAGCCGTCTTGAACGAATGGATCGACCTCGACTTGACGGATGCGGAAATCAAATCGGTCCAGCAAGCTGCCGAGACAAAAGACGTGACGAAGATTGACAATGCGATTGAAAAAATCTTCGACGTCCGCTCAGGAACGGGTTGGACGACGGACGGTCATACCGGGGACGATGTGCCGGTCTATGCGTACGGTCCTCAAAAAGAGCAGTTCACGGGCATGATCGATAACACGGATCAAGCCGCTCGCATTTTTGAGCTGTTAGAAAATCGTGGGAAAATCAAATAATAAAATTGGATTTATAGACGACGCGGACAGTTGCCGCGTCGTCTTTTTGGTTAGATTTAGCTTGTATGTAGCACTTTGATTGCGTGTCGCAACGTCTCGACGTCCTCGTTTCTCCAGCCGAGTCGATCCACGGCATTGATGAACTGACGTGTCGCTTTGATGAGGGCATCTTTCAATTCCTCAAGCGATACAGTCCCCATAGGCGTCTTAGCATGACCATCTTCTACAAAGGTGAGCTCAACTTCTGTGGCGGTCACCTTTTTAGTGGCTATCCGGATCGGGCCGTCCATGAATTGAAACGAGTATGTCTCATGCAAGGGGGCGAATAAGAGGGCGCGGGCATTAGCAATCCACCAGTTCAAGACGACGGCGACGAAATCAGACCATCCTTGTCCCGGGAAATAAGCATAAGCATCGATGACGAAGGCAATATTGCCGATGATATGTGTCTCATAAATTAAAGAGTCGAGATCTACTTCGATTGAAACTTGACTGTTCATAAAAACTCCTCTCAACGATCAGCACAGAAAAATACAATGAACTGAACCATAGTTGGGTAAATACTCGTATACATGGTATCACGACCAAATCGGAGGGATGACGATGAACACGCTCTACATGAAACAAAAGGTTTTCAGCCTGCGCGGACGTTTCACGATCAAAGATGCGGATGAGAACGATCGGTACTTCGTCGAAGGGAGCTTCATGAAGCTGCCGAAGTCGTTCACGATCTCAGACAAAGAAGGGCATGAGATTACGACAATCACGAAAAAAACGTTCAGTTTCTTGCCGAAGTTCTATGTCGACGTCGAAGGCCAAGAGACGGTCACGATTTCGAAAGAGTTTACGTTATTCAAACCGCGTTATACGATTGATGCGGCCGGAATCGATGTGCAAGGCAACTGGTGGGACATGGATTTCCAAGTGATGCAGAACGGCCAAGTCATCGGCAGCGTCCAAAAGAAATGGTTGTCATGGGGTGACAGTTACGAGATTCAAGTGATGGACGAGACGATGGAGCACATGCTCATCTCAATCGTCGTCGCCATCGATTGTGCGAAGTCAGACCAAGCCGCAGGTGCTAGCGCGGCGACATGAAGGGGATGGAACGATGGAGTTTTGGGATGTGTATGATGTGGACCGCAAAAAGACAGGGCGGACGTGGCAGCGGGGCAACCGTCTCGAGAACGGCGATTATCATCTCGTCATCCACGTCTGCATTTTTAACAAGGACGGACAGATGTTGATTCAGCAGCGCCAACCGTTCAAAGACGGTTGGGCGAACATGTGGGACATCACGGTCGGTGGTAGCGCCACGGTCGGCGATACGAGCCAACAGGCGGCGATGCGCGAGCTTGAAGAAGAGATTGGGCTGAAGCTCGACTTAACCCAAACACGACCACATTTGACGGTCAATTTTGACGAGGGGTTCGATGATATCTATCTTGTCGATGCAGAAGTCGATTTGGATAGCCTGACGCTTCAGGAATCGGAAGTGCAGGCCGTGCAGTGGGCGGATGAGGCGACGATTCTCGACATGATCCGTTCAGGTGAATTCATCCCGTATCACGAGGGGATGATTCCATTATTGTTCGCAATGCGAGGACAGTGGGGAGGAATCAATCATGTGGCAGCCGTACACGTGGATCAATGAACCAGACGAAGTAAATGCAAGTGAACACCTGACGTTCCAGACAGCACCCGACACCGACTTTTGGCGGAACACCCATTACGGCTTCAACCGGATGACCGCACATGCTTTGGTGAAGAGCGTGTCGGCCGAGCGGTTCACGTGCCGGGCGACGATTGAAATGGAGCCGAGCCATACATATGACCAGGCAGGAATCCTGCTATACGTTAACGACGACCATTGGCTCAAGACGTCCGTTGAATATATCCCGGACGGACCGTCACACCTCGGGGCCGTTGTCACATCCTTTGGTTATTCGGATTGGTCGACGCGGGACTTCCCGAACAAGGACATTCACGGACGGTTGACGTTCGAACTCGTCTATACAGATGGGGATGTGGAGGTGTTCTTCGAATACGAGGATGGTACGCGTGAGCAGTTGCGGATTGCTCATCTCCACGACGTGTCGACGTTACGCGTCGGACCGTACGCTTGCAGTCCGGATACGGAGGCACCTGGATTCAAAGTAACGATTTCAGATTGGACCGTTACGGAAGCATCGACTTGAGTCATCGGTCGATGCTTTTTTATGTCATTTTCATTTCACTTCAAGAAAATGGTTGAATCGAGACATGGAAAAAATTTATAATAAGATTAACGAAAGCGCTTTCGGAAAGCGGTTTCAATTTGTACGTCACTAAAAGAGGCAAGGTCGATTGCGTCGTCCCTGCCTTCATTCATGCCAAGGGAGGAAATGTAATGAAGAAATGGGTCGCACTTGCACTCGGGACCGGTCTTGTCTTGTCAGCCGCACAAGGCGCATCTGCCGAAAAGCCTGAGAAAAAAGACAACACGAAATGGAAGCTCGTCTGGTCGGATGAGTTCAACAAATCAGAAATCGATCAGACCAAATGGAACTTCGATACGGGGAACTGGTTGAAGGATCAAGACGGTACGCCGGTCACACCGGGTTGGGGAAACAATGAGAAGCAATTTTACACGGACAAAAACGAAAACGCTTTCGTAGAAGACGGGAACCTCGTCATCCGTGCGAAAAAAGAACAAGTGACAGACGAACTTGGGTCATACGATTACACGTCAGCGAAGTTGACGACCAAAGGTAAGTTCAGTCAAACGTACGGCCGTTATGAGATGCGTGCGAAGCTCCCGACCGGCAAAGGGCTATGGCCGGCATTCTGGATGTTGCCGGAACAGGACCGTTACGGCGCCTGGGCCGCGTCTGGCGAAATCGACATCATGGAATCATGGGGCAGTCAGCCTGACAAGGTCGCCGGAACGATTCATTACGGCGAGAACTGGCCGAACAATAAATATACCGGCAAAGACTACCACTTCGAAGAAGGCGACGGCATCGACAAATGGCATACATATGCGGTCGAGTGGGAGCCAGGCGAGTTGCGTTGGTATGTTGACGGGAAATTGTATCAGACTCAAAACGATTGGTACTCGAAAGGGTTGAACCAAGCGACGAAATATAGCTATCCGGCACCGTTCGATCAAAACTTCTATTTGATTATGAACTTGGCCGTCGGCGGCTGGTTTGATGGAGACGTCGATGCGACGACACCATTCCCGGCTGATATGAAAGTCGATTACGTTCGCGTCTTCGATTTGAAGAACCGCGACTATCGTGAAGCAGTCGAACCGGTGTATACGGATGAAACGATCGTGCTTCCGGATGGAGCGAAACAACCTTCTGAAGACGGCAACCTCGTCTACGATCAAG
The DNA here is from genome assembly GCF_018618315.1 of Exiguobacterium sp. s70. Taxonomy (NCBI): domain Bacteria; kingdom Bacillati; phylum Bacillota; class Bacilli; order Caryophanales; genus Exiguobacterium; species Exiguobacterium sp. s70. The sequence continues at coordinate 295,973 of NZ_JACSLV010000003.1, read as the reverse complement.
ACTACACAGAGCCAATCACGACCGTGACAAACGGTTCGCAGGCACTTGACCCTGTGAATTGGAACTATGTGGCGCTACCGGACTTCGGTGGAGCTGGATCCATCGACGTGATTGAGCAAGCTGGTTCGCGCTTCGCGGATATCTCGATTACGCAAGCGGGCAGTCAGCCTTACTCGCACCAATTGATTCAAAACGTGTCACTCGGCAAAGGCGGTCACTACAAAGTGTCGTTCGATGCGAGTGCCGACTCGGCCCGCTCAATCGCTGTCAAAGTCGGCGGTGGACCAGACCGTGGTTACGCCAAATATTCGGATGAAGGTTCGTTCGATTTGACGACCGACGTCCAGACGTACTCGATGACGTTCGACATGACAGAAGACACGGACCTCGCGGCACGCCTCGAGTTCAACGTCGGCCTCAGCACGGCAGGCGTTCAAATCGGGAACGTGCGCGTCGAACAGACACCGCGTGAAGCGCTCGACCCGAACGCGACGAAACCGGCGCTCGGAGACGGCAACCATGTCTATAACGGCACGTTCGATCAAGGGGCAATGGACCGCTTGACGTACTGGCAGTTTGACCCAGGCGCAACGAAAGGCACAGGCGCAGTTGATGAGGAAGCTCGTCACTTCGAGTTCGTGACGAACGCGAAGAAAGGGCAACCGGCAACGCTCGTCCAAAACGGCATTCAATTGACGGAAGGCCGTGAGTACGTGCTTCGGTTCAACGCGAAGTCGGAACGCATCAAATCGCTTCAAGTCGGCTTGAATGGATTGGACGGACAAGCGTATCTCCCGCTCCAAGACGTGGCGTTGACGCGCGATTTCAAGTCAATTGAAATCCCGTTCACGATGGGCCAAGAGACGGATTTATTGAGCCAACTTCAATTCGTGCTTGGTTCGGCTAAAGGTGAAATCACGCTCGACGATGTACAATTACTAGATGTGACACCGGTCGATGTTGATCCATCACCTCTCAAGAACGGTTCATTCACTGAAGGATTGACGCATTGGGGCTCGTACGTCCACTTTGACGCTCAAGCGGCGGTCGAAGCGGTGAACGAGGCAGCTCAGTTGTCCATCACGCAAGAAGGACAAGAACCGTGGAGCGTGCTCATGGAGCAGGGTGGTCTCGAGTTACATGCAGGTCAAACTTATGTCGTGCGCTTTGACGCCAAATCGACAGTAGCCCGCAACATGGAAGTGACGATCGAGAACGCAGCCTACACGCGTTACTTGAGCGAAATCGTCCAAGTTACTCCTGAGACGAACACGTATGAGTTCGAGTTTGTCATGGGCCAGACAGACATGACAGCTATGAAATTCTTGCTCGGCCGCACGGAAGGCTCGCCGCTCGGCGCGCACGATGTGACGATCGACAACGTCAGCGTGACCGTAAAATAATCGAAAGCAAGAGCGCCTCGCATGCGAGGCGCTCTTTGACGTTTTAAGATTCTCGTTTCCGGCTGATCAACCGTGCCGTCCTGAGCAAGGACGGGAGCAGTTTCCGACGCTTGCGGATGGCCAAATATCTGGCTTCCCACGTCGGTGTGAACTTTCGTTTGAATTGACGGAGCCCGCTGAACGGATAGATGTAACTGATGTTCTCGAAGATGTCGGCCGCAATCCGCTCTGGCCAGTACGCGAATGTGTGCTCACCGACCGAGGCGAGCGGTGCCATGCCGAGGCCGACGTGGGCATAATCGTTGTCCCGTGCCCACTCGATCACGTGCAGAATCAGCACCTCAATCGATCCGGGCAAGGCCTCACCGTGAGAGCGCATCAAATCGATGGAGACAGTATCACTGCCGCGAAGCAACGTGATGAAGGCGACGACTTGTCCCGTCTCGTCACGAAGGAGGGCGACCGGATAGTGGGACAAGGCCTGCTCGTTGAAAAAGCCGAGCGAGAACCCTTTTTCACTTCGATTACCGAGCCAGTCTTCCGAGATGCCGCGCAATGACGCAATCAGCTCGGAAGACGGATTCATGACGATGTCAGCCGTATAGCCTCGCTTCGTAAATTGGTTGTGGAGCGAGCGCATGTTGGCACGCTTTTTGCCAGTGAGCGAGAACGTGGCAACATCGACCGTCGCCTCTTCACCGAGCTTGAAGAATGTGAACCCGGCGTCGTGCAGGCGCGGCATCCAGTCCGGGGTGACTTGATAAAAGAGCGGGATATAGCCGAGCCGGTCCGTTTCTTCGATAAAGGCGAGCAATAGGTGTGACGCGGCGTCTCGCGCTCCTTGCACATCCCCGAGGACGATGGCGTGATTGCCAGATACGGCGAACAAGAGACACGCCTCGTCGTCCGGCCCATAATAGACGAGTTTGTCGTTCATATAGGCCAAGTCGAACGCGCTCGTCGTCGCATGCGTGGCTTGAAACGCCGCGAAGCGGGACGGTTCAAACGACGTGCCGAGCTTTGGACGTTTCAACCGGTTGAACAGCGTGAAGATGCCAATCAACAGCAGTCCGGACAAAACGACGGCGGCGATGCTCAACGCGGCGGCAGCTTCCGGATCGAAGAAAATCGTGTCGGTCTGACTGAACGACTGCAGCAGGAACGCATGCGTACCGACATAGAGGCCGACATAGGCGACGTTGCGGACGAAGCGGCTGACGGTCACGATGGAGCGATAGCGTTTGTGCTGGGTCCGGGTCAACCAGACAAACAAGGCGAACCCACCGACGACGAACGCTTCAAACAGATTGAAGCCGCGCGCGATGACACCGATACTGGCAATGAAAACTGCGACCCCGACGAGCCAGAGCACACGCTTCGTCCGAATGTACATCCCGAACGTGGTCAGTAGCGTCAACAGACCGGCCGTGAACAGCGCGAGCGTGCCAACCCACTGTAACCAGAGGGCGGTCGAATAGAGCGGTGACACGCTCGGTAACAGCGTCTGGAACCACAAGACGAGGCTCGTCATCAATGCGATCAGGCTTCCGGCGAGCCGTCCGGTCTTGGCGAGTGTGCGCGACACGATGCGCCAGACGACGGTTCCGATTTCATAAGACGACCCGATGATCGGCTTATACTCGATCTGTTTGACGACCTGGTCCCCGAAGACGAGAGCCGCCAAGAACAGGCCGATCATGAACGGGACGATGAAGTAGACAAAGCGATAGACGATCAAAGAAGACAAAACAATCTCTTGGTCGATGCCGAGCTGGGTCATCCCGACGAGGTATAATAGATCAAACGAACCGACACCACCCGGGACGAGCGAGACGACCCCGACGATAGTCGCGACGATGAAGACACCCATCATGGCTGTGAGCGGTGCTTCGCCTCCGAGCAAATGCAGGGCATACAAGGCGACGAGTCCGGCCGTCACCCATTCGGCGAGCGACGTCGCGATATAGCCGAGCAATGTCGTCCAATCTAAGTTCGAGCGTTTCCGCGTCACGTATATGTAGAGCGGCAGGACGGCGAGTGTCGCGAGGAGCACGGGCCAAATCCATTGTTTCGTTCCGGTGAGCACGCCGGCCGGGAAAAGTCCGATGAGCACTCCTGCGGCAAGCAGCGACAAGCCGCTGATGAGCGTCGGGGTCATCCAACCGATGGCCCGGAGCAAACGCTTCGTATCCGTATACGGTCGATACAGCGACGTCCGGAGCGCGATGCCGATGACGCCGCCAAACCCGATCATGCCGTTCATCGCGTTAGTGATCCATGCCGCGCGAAGCAGCTTCGAGAGCGGGAGCTGGACGTCGAGCGAGCGCAGTAGAAAATAGTCGTATCCGGTCATCGTCAAAACGGCGACGAGTCCGAGTCCGATCAAGGCAATCTGTTCGAAGCCCGTCAACGCCTCTAACGTTTGAAACGCCGCGGCGAGCGACAGGTTTTGGAGCTCCTGACCGCTCTGATAAAGAATCAATCCAATCAATAGGAATGGAAGCAACCATTTCAGTTGTTTCCAGGAAAATCGCTTTTGCATCGTATGTGCTCCTTCTGACAAACTATCGAAATCTTGATTAGCTAAAGTGTACTCAATTGAGTCGTGTAATCATAGTACGAGTCAGACGGGAAGACGGATTCAAAATAAATGAGATTCATAAATCGCGGGAATGTAGACTGTAAACGCAAGAAATAGGACGAGTGAACGAAAATCAATCTGATACAGTGGAACAAAGGGGGTGACGAGATGCTGACGTTTGAAGAGAAGTGGGAGAAAGTGCTCGTCTGTGACGCGACGTATGACGGACAGTTTTATACCGCGGTCAAGACGACCGGGATTTACTGTCGTCCCTCGTGCCGCTCGCGGAAGCCGAAGCGGGAGAATGTCGATTTTTATGAGACGAAAGCTGAAGCGGAGTCGTCTGGCTTTCGGCCGTGCAAACGATGTCAGCCCGAGGTCGACCGTAGTCCGGCGAGCGCGCTCGTCCATGACGTGACGGCGTTCGTGCTCACGCATTACAAACGGCCGCTCAAGCTTGAGGAGATTGCCGAGCACGTCAGCTTGAGCCCGTTCTACGTCGAGCGGACGTTCACGCAAGCGACGGGCGAGACGCCGCGCCGTCTGCTCGAAAAGGTTCGCATCGACAAGGCGGCCCATCTGTTGCGGACGACGGACATGAGCAATCTCGCCATCTGTTATGAGGTCGGCTTTCAAACCCCATCCAACTTTTATCGCGTCTTCCGACGGCTAAAGGGTTGTTCACCGAGCATGTATCGAAAGGGGGGAGCCGATGAGTCGCTCATCGTTCGAGATTCACGTCACCGCTCCGTTTGATTTTCAACAATGTCTGCAGTTTTTGCGACGCTCCGACGATGAAGTGATGCATGTCGCCCGCGAAACGTCCGTCTCCAAGCTATTCGATGTGGGCGGACGATTGCTGCTCGGGGACATCATGGAGACGGCTCACGGCCTCGTCATCGTGTTCCCGGAAGACGACATCACGAGCTCGGAACAGGAACACGTGGAACGATACGTCCGCGACTGGTTCGACCTCGACCAAGACGTCGCAGCGTTCGTGCGAATGGCCGAGACGGATGAACTGTTGCGTCCGCTCGTCCGAGAGTACGAGGGGCTACGTCTGATCGGCTTCCCAGACTTGTTCGAGGCGCTCACGTGGGCCGTCATCGGTCAACAGATCACACTGTCGTTCGCCTATACGCTGAAACGACGGTTCGTCGAGCAATACGGACCATCTCGGGAAGTGGACGGCGTGACGTACTGGGCTTTCCCGACCCCAGAGACAATCGCGCTGCTCGACCCGAGTGAACTGAGACCGCTCCAATTCAGTACCCGGAAAGCAGAATATATCATCGGCATCGCCCAGGAAATGACGGACGGACGATTGTCGAAACAGCAGTTGCGCAGCGAGCCACCCGACGTGATGCATGAACGGTTGTTAAGCTTACGTGGTGTCGGGGAGTGGACGGCCGCGTATGTCCGGATGAAGTGTTTCCAAGATCCGACGGCGTTCCCGGCTGCGGATGCTGGTCTGCATCAGGCGTTGAAGCATCATCTTGGGCGAAGCGACAAGTTGACGGCAGACGAAGTGAGGCAGTACGGGGAACGCTTTGCCGGGTGGGAAGCGTACGCCACATTCTATTTATGGAGGTCATTGTATGGAGACGTATAGACTGGACTATGTGAGTCCGATTGGGATTCTGGAGATTGTCGGGACAGAGATGGCCATCCGTTCCATCCTGTTCGTCGAACGTACTGACGTCTGCTTTGAAGCGGATGAGACGACGCCGGACGTGTTGAAGACGTGCTACCGAGAAATCGAGGAGTACTTCAACGGACGTCGCCAATCGTTCACGTTCTCGTTTGAAGTCGAGGGGACGGTGTTTCAACAGGACGTGTGGCAGGCGCTGGTCATGATTCCATACGCCGAGACGACCTCGTATCGCGAACTGGCCGTGACACTCGGCCGGGACCGCGCCGTGCGGGCCGTCGGCAGTGCCAACGGGCGCAATCGGTTGAGCATTGTCATCCCGTGCCATCGCGTCATCGGATCGAACGGGACGTTGACGGGCTATGCGGGCGGCCTCTGGCGAAAGGAATGGCTGCTTCGACACGAGCAAACAAACGCATATCCGAGCCTGGCAAAAAAACATCTACCCCTCCATATCTGATACAATGGAGAAGTCCTATCGTGACGTCTGAATCGACGTAGTGGTCTAGGACGATTCTCGTCATTTAGGGGCGATTATTTGGAGGGTACCATGATAAAATTACTAGCAGATTCAACTTGTGATTTATCCGATGAGATTTTAGCAAAATATGAGATTGGCGTCGCGCCGCTCATCATCACGATTGACAATAAATCGTATGAGGACCGTGTCGACATCCAGCCCGATGAGTTTTACGGAATGTTGGAAGCGCTACCGGAATTCCCGACGACGGGGATGCCGAGCCCCGCAACGTTCATGAAATTGATGGAAGAGGCCGTCGAGAGCGGACATGACGAGATTCTTTGCATCTGTATGTCGAGCGGGACGAGCGGGTCGTATCAATCGGCCGTGCTCGGAAAAGAATACTTCGAAGAGGCGCATCCCGATTCGACGGTGAAGATTCATATCGTCGACTCACGTTCGATGAGCCACGGGAGCGGTTGGTTATTAATGAAGAGTGCCCAGATGCGTGAAGCCGGGGCGACGTTCGAGGAGCTCGTTGACTTCAACGAGAAGTATAAGCTGAAAGTGAAGCACTTCTTGTCGGTCGACGACTTGGACCACTTGATTAAAAGCGGCCGCATCTCGAATGCGAGCGCCATCATCGGCAAGCTGTTGATGGTCAAGCCGATCATGAGCATGAAGAACGGCAAAGGGGCCATCGTCGCGAAAGAACGGGGAACGCGTAAAGTGCTCAAGCACTATACGGACGAGTTCATCAAACGCTGCGACAAGGACATCACCAACTTCGTCATCATCGGCTATACGTCAGATCAAAAGATTGCCGAGAACTTGAAGGCGAAGATTCAAGCCGAATCCGACTTCAAAGGTGAGATTTACCTCATGCAGATGGGCGTCTCGGTCGGGACGCACGTCGGCCTCGGAGCCATCTCGATGTTCTTTGTGGAGAAATAAAACGTAAGCCGTCTCAATTAAGAGGCGGCTTTTTCTGTGGATAACGTTATCCACAGGCAGGGACGGACCAGGCACGTTCCACAGACCAAGAGTTATCCACAATTTTAAGGCGATAGACGTCGGGATTGCTGAGATTGCGCCACGTGTCGAAGTCATAGCGGTTATCCACATGTTGAAGAAGCAACGCGAGCAGGTTTCCGTGCGTCACGAGGACGGTCGTGCCGTTTATGTCGTCGAGTGAGTCGATGACGCTCAAAATCCGGTCCATCGCATCTTGACCCGACTCGGCGCCCGGCAAACGGAACGAGGTGTCGGTGAACGAATGGCGGAGCAGTTCGAACCAATCGTCGCGCGGTTCAAGCGAGAGGATGCGCTCGCGCAACTTCGGCTCCGTCTCGATGGTCAGCTGCTTGGATGTGGCGAGCGGTGCGATCGAGGCAGTAGCTCGCGTATAGTCGCTCGAGATGATGCGGTCGACGGGAATGTCTCGAAAGAAGTCAGTGAGGGCGAGTGCTTGTTGTTCGCCGGCTTCGGTGAGTGGGGCGTCCGGCTCTTGGCCAGTCGCCGAGCAATGACGGATGAGATAGAATGTAGACATGATGAATCCTCCTTCGTTATAGGGTTGGGTGCTTACCAGACGGTCAAACTCGTTTTCGTATCGTTGGCGTCGGTCAAATAGGCGACGTCCTCAAAGGAACGAGATAGGGCGTGCGTATAGAGTGATTCAATCATTTGTTGATCTTTGCAGTACATATCGACGAACGTGGAGTCGACGATGAGCAGGGCAAGGTCACAATGGCTATCACGAAACGCCTCATACGTCTCAATGTCTTTCACCGGTCCTTTCGAAAAGGCCTTTAAATTCGCGAAGATGAGATAGTGCTCATCCTGATGAATCAAATGAGAAAACGTTTCTCCATCTACCTCGGTCTCTCCAGGAAACAACGGTTGATCGAGGTCGCCGTTCTTCACACGATACGATTCCTCACCACCGACGAACCAGCTGTAAGAGGCGATATCGATGGGACTCAACATGTCGGCCAGAAAGCGTCCATATGTATTCGGGATTTTAAAACGGATGCCGCGCTTCACGGATTGCATTCCTCCCTTCAAAAGTTTCATGGATGAAATCCGTACTTAACCCTTATCAAACATCACAAAAGCGTTATAATCAATATAACAATTATAAACGGGGCGAGTCGGCGAATGGGGATTTACCGAATCGTCTCATACACAAATCCAGGGGAGAAGGATGTGGTTTTCATGAGCAGTGTTCAAAAGAGAACAGACGTCATTTTGATTGGTGCAGGCATCATGAGTGCGACGCTCGGATCGCTCTTTAAAGAGCTCGTACCAGAGTGGGAAGTCAAAGTGTTTGAGAAGCTCGAAAGTGCAGGGGAAGAGAGTTCGAACGAATGGAACAACGCCGGGACGGGACATGCCGCCCTCTGCGAGTTGAACTATACGACCGAGAAGCCAGATGGCACGCTCGATATCTCGAAAGCAATCAACGTGAACGAGCAGTTCCAAATCTCGCGTCAGTTTTGGGCGCATCTCGTCAACAAAGGCTTGATTCAAAATCCGGAAGCGTTCATCCGTTCGATTCCACATATGAGTATGGTCCAAGGCGAGAATGATGTCCGCTTCTTGAAGAAACGTTTGGAAGCGCTAACAAATAATCCGTTGTTTGAAGGGATGGTTTTATCGGATGACCCGGAACAGCTCCGTGACTGGATGCCGATTGTCATGGAAGGACGTTCCGTCGATGAGCCGATCGCGGCGACGAAAATCGATTCAGGTACCGACGTCAACTTCGGTGCGCTTACACGTATGCTGTTTGACCATTTGACCGGCCAAGGCGTCGAGGTCAATTACAAGCATAGCGTCGAGGACGTGAAACGGTTGGCGAACGGATTGTGGGAAGTGAAAGTGAAAGACATCGAGGCGAACACGATCGAGACGCACACGGCGCCGTTCCTGTTTATCGGCGGCGGTGGCGGCAGCCTACCGCTCCTTCAAAAGACAGGCATCCCGGAGTCGAAGCACATCGGTGGATTCCCGGTGAGCGGTCTGTTCCTCGTCTGTAAGAACCGTGACGTCATCGAACAGCACAACGCGAAAGTATACGGCAAAGCGAAAGTCGGCGCACCGCCGATGTCGGTGCCGCACCTCGACACGCGCTTCATCGAAGGGCGCAAAGAATTGTTGTTCGGACCGTTCGCCGGCTTTACGCCGAAGTTCTTGAAGACGGGCTCGAACCTCGATCTCATCCAATCGGTCAAACCATACAACGTCGTGACGATGCTCGCGGCTGGGGCGAAAGAGATGCCGCTCACGAAATATCTGATTGAGCAGGTGCTCTTGTCGCACAACAAACGGATGGACGAGCTCCGCGAATTCATTCCGACCGCGAAGAATGAGGACTGGGAAATTGTCGTCGCCGGACAACGTGTGCAAGTCATCAAAGACACGCCGGACGGCAAAGGGACACTCCAGTTCGGAACGGAAGTCGTCAGCGCCGAAGACGGATCGGTCGCAGCGCTGCTCGGTGCGTCACCGGGCGCATCGACGGCCGTGCACGTCATGTTAAAAGTACTCGAGCAGTGCTTCCCAAGCCGGATGCCGGAATGGGAACCGAAAATCAAAGAGATGGTACCGTCTTATGGTATCTCACTCTCCGATCACCCGGAACTGTTCAAGACGATTCACGAATCGACAGCGATGGCGCTCGGCCTGAAAGAGAAAGGCGTCGTCCACAATTAAGCGAGTACAAGCGAGGATATGTTCATATTCTCGCTTTTTCTTTTCAATTTTCGCATAAAAAAAAGACCTCTTCGCACGGAAGGGGCCAATCAAGTAGTGGCGACAGGTTCTTCGCTCAAATAAGCAGCAATTTGTTGATCGATAATTTCTTCCGATAATTCAAGCGCGAGCGAAAGTTCTTTCACGAGGATCGTTTTAGCGTTCTCTAGAATCTTACGGTCCTGTTCATATAACTTTTTGTTCAACAAGAGAGCTTCGCTTTGGCGGCGAGCAAGCGTGTTGATGACTTGAGCAATCTCGTGACGGTTACCCGAGTGCACGACGTTCAAGAATTCACGATTGCGGTTGTTCGGATGGGGATTCCATTCGACACCCGGCGAGCGGAACGATTCGAGGATCTCTTTTGCTTCTTTCGCTTCAAGGAGCGTCAACATCATCACTTTATCACTATCGACGGGGATACTGATTTGCAACTTCTGTGCGTTATTGATGGGATGGAGCGTGTAGTACGACTTTGTCTCACCCGCGACCGTCATGTCGGAAATGTCGTCAATGCGGCAAACTCCGTGGGTCGAATAGATGATTAAATCACCAGTTTTGAACAAATCGATCACCTCTTCCTTTCATCAAGTATAGTAGTTCATGACACGAAATGTCAACTCGGTTGACATTTGAGGTGAGATATGACACAAAAAAATCCCTCCCAATCGTTAGGAGAGATTACAAATTCCAGTCGGCTTTCAACAACATTTTCAGTTGTCGGAACGCGTCATCACCGAGTGAATCGGCTATTTTTTGTTCGAGTTCGGCTTTCAGTGCCTCGTTCTGTTCGTAGCAACGGACCCCGAGCTCGGTCAGCTCGATACATTTATCTTTTCGACTCGTCGGATGATCGGTCACCGTGACGAGTTCCTTCGCTTTCAAGTTCTTGATGAGCTTATGGATCGCTTGACGGGAGATGTGGACGTTGCGTGTCACTTCGGCAATGGTCGGTTTTGTTTGATAAATCCGGGCGAGCACGTACCATTCGGAGTTGGAGATGTAGATATCGTGTTGCTCGTTCCAAGCCCGCTCGCTGATGCGACGGATTTGGTCATGTCGCTCACTGAGGAGGTCGAGGAGTCGTGTCGTCGGTTCTGTTGGAGTCAAATTGGTCACTCCTATTCGTTTTGTCGTTCCTAACTATACAAAAGCGGATGTGCCGCGTCAATGCGCGAAACGAGTTCACCATCCTCTGATAGGATTTGGCGGTTTGGGGAAAGAACAGAAACAGAGGAGGGACAATCATGCCGACACGTACCGATTTATTTCAACGCTATAAACAACATATTCTCGAACTGTCCGACCTGGAGGAGACGACACTGAAGAGTGAACCGTTCCTGCTCGAGGAGGACTCGAACAAGCAACTGACGATTTATTATGCGCCGTTCGAATATATTAATCCGAATGCTAAAGTCGTCATCGCAGGGATTACGCCAGGATTGTATCAAATGCGGCAATCGTTCGAGGCGATTCGTGATTTGGCGGACGCACCCGACGAGGAGGCGCTTCGAGCTGTCAAACAACGAGGTAGCTTCTCCGGACCGATTCGCAAGAACTTGGTGACGATGCTCGACGATTTGGAGTTGCATCACCACCTTGGGATTCCGACGACGCTCGACTTGTTCGGCGAGGCGAACCATCTCGTTCAGAACACGGCGGTGTTGCCGTATCCGGTCTTCTATAAAGGGAAGAACTACAACGGGTCGAGTCCAGATATGTTAAAGACGGATTTATTTCGGTCTTATGTCGAAGGGGGATTCGCCGACGAGATGGCCGTCCTCGAGGACGCACTCATCTTGCCGATGGGGATTAACGTCCGTCGGGCCGTCGAGACGCTCGTCGACAAGGGCATTATCGCGCCAGAACGCGTCGTGAGCGGATTTCCCCATCCATCAGGGGGAAACGGCCATCGACATCGAATCTTTGCCGAAAATCGTGAATCGATGCGGCGCCATATCGCTGAGCATTTCAAACAGCACCCGTTAAAGTGAACCGCCACGTGCGGTTCTTTTTTTGTGAAGCACCTCACCTGACAAGTTTGCTTTAGTTCGCTAAAATGGGGTACGAGGTTGACCCAGTTTTCCCATGAGAGAAAGGAACCATCTATGATCACGTTAACGAATGTCAGCAAACAGTTCGGCCGCGACGCAGCCGTCCGTGACGTCTCGCTTCAAATCGAGCGTGGCGAGGTATATGGCATCATCGGCGCGAGTGGAGCCGGCAAATCGACGTTGCTCCGACTGATGAACCTGCTCGAGACACCGGATACAGGGCAAGTCACGATCGATGGCGATGAGTTGACGGGCCTGTCGAGTCGACAACTACGCGAGAAGCGTCACGTCATCGGCATGATTTTCCAACAATTCAATCTCGTCGCGAACAAGACCGTCTATGACAACGTGGCCGCCTCGTTGAAGCTGGCCGGTCGACCGCGGGCGACGCATGAGGCCCGGGTGCTCGAGTGCCTTCGTTTTGTCGGGCTCGAGTCGTTCAAAGACAAGTACCCGGCGCAGCTCAGTGGCGGTCAAAAGCAGCGTGTCGCCATCGCCCGGGCGCTCGCGAACGAACCGCATGTCTTGTTATGCGATGAGCCGACGTCGTCGCTCGACCCGAACACGACGGCCGAAGTGCTCAGCGTGTTGAAGTCGATCAATGAGCGGCTCGGCGTCACCATCGTCATCGTGACGCATGAGATGGACGTCATCAAACAAGTGTGTGACCGCGTGACCGTCATGACGGACGGTTCGGTGTATGAGACGATTGACGTCATTCCGAGCGGGGTCGCAGACATCGACGACAACCCGTCCTGGTTCGTCGACCAACTGAAGAAGGCGGGTGAACCACATGCCTGAGGTGCTCCTGCAATATCAGACCGAGATTTGGCAATCGATCGGCGAGACGTTCATCATGGTCGGCGTCTCGATTCTCGCGGCCGTCCTGCTCGGTCTGCCGCTCGGGACGTGGCTCTATTTGTCACGGAAAGGACAGCTGTTAGAGAATCGGGCCGTCTTCTCCGTGCTCAACTTGATCGTCAATATCGTCCGCTCGTTCCCGTTCCTGTTACTCGTCGTGTTTTTGATTCCATTTACGCGGCTCATCATCGGAACGGCCATCGGGACGGCGGCGGCAACCGTTCCGCTCGCCCTCATCGCCATCGCCCACTACTCGCGACTCGTCGAGCAGTCACTCCTTGACGTCCCGCGCGGCGTCGTCGAGGCGGCCGTGTCGATGGGGGCGTCCATCAAAGACGTCATCTTCAAGTTCTTGTACGTCGAGGCCCGTTCCGGTCTCGTCCTCGGGCTCACGACGTCAATCATCAGCTTCATCTCGTACTCGACCATCATGGGGGTGGTCGGGGGCGGTGGCATCGGTGATTTTGCCATCCGCTACGGCTATCAACAGTTCAAGACGGAGCTGATGATGTACATGATTCTCATCATGCTCGTCTTCGTTCAGATGATTCAGTTCACCGGTACGACGGTGGCTCGGCTCATCGACAAACGCTAATTACCTAAAGAAAGAAGGAGAACTTATGAAAAAATTATTGGCGCTTTTCGCCTCACTCACACTCGTCCTCGCGGCGTGTGGGAACGATTCAGAAACGAACACGACGGAAGCCCCGTCAAACGAACCGCAGACGCTCAAAGTCGCATCGCTCATCCCACCGATGACGGATATGCTTGAAATCGCGAAAGAGCAACTCGCAGAAGACAACATCGAGCTCGAAATCGTCGTCCTCGGTGACAACGTCCAACCGAACACGGCGCTCGCAGCGAAAGAAGTCGACGCGAACTTCTTCCAACACGTCCCGTACATGGAAGAGTTCAACCGCAGCAATGACGCCAACCTCGTCCCAATCGAACCGATTTACTTCGCCAACTACGGTGTCTATTCGAAAGAGTATGACAACATGGACGATATCCCGGAAGGCGCGACGATTGCCATCGCGAACGACGTGTCGAACATCGACCGCTCGCTCTCGCTGCTCGCACAGCATGATGTGATCGAGCTCGGTGAGAAGAACGGTTCGTATTACACGCAAGCCGATATCACCGAAAACCCGAAGAATCTCAAGTTCGAGGAAGTCGATTTGCTCATGCTCGCGCGTGCGTATGATGACGTCGATGCGGTCCTCATGACGCCGGCTTACGCGGCTCCACTCGGCTTGACGCCGAAGAGCGATGCTCTCTTGACGGAAGGTGTCGAGAACGACTTCGCCATCACGCTTGTTGCTCGTGAAGACAACAAAGATGAAGAAGCGATCCAGAAACTCGGAGAAGCACTCACAAGTGACGAAGTCCGCGCGTTCTTGGAAGAGAATTACGAAGAAACGGCGATTCCGGCGTTTTAACGAGAAAAGATTGAGCCCAGACGGCTCAATCTTTTTTTAGTATTCCTCGTATTCTCTCGGGTCTTGATTATCGATACGGCCGTCCGGCTTCGTCAGTGCGTTGAGCGTCTCCATCTCGTCCTCGGTCAATTCGAAGTTGAAGACGTCGAGGTTCTCTTTTTGGTGCAACTCGCTCGACGAACGGGGGAGCGGGATGACACCGAGTTGGACGTGCCAACGCAGAATGACTTGAGACACGGTCTTGCCTTTTTGTCTTGCTAGTTCCGCAATCGTCTCGTCATGCGTGACGGTCCGGGCTCGGCTCAACGGACTCCATGCCTCAGTGATGATGCCGCGCTCTTTGTCAGCTTGACGCTGTTCCACTTGGGAGAAGTATGGGTGGAGCTCGATTTGGTTGATGACCGGTGTCTCACCCGTCTCCTCAATCAAACGGTCGAGGTGCTCAGGCATAAAGTTCGAGACGCCGATTGAGCGGATCCACCCGTTCTCTTTCGCTTGGATGAGTGCGCGCCACGCCTCCACGTATTTGTCTTGTTTCGGGTTCGGCCAATGCAACAGGAACAAGTCCCAATAGTCGAGGTTCGCCCGATAGAGTGACTCACGAATCATCTCGAGTGCATCATCATAATTAAAATATTGAGCCCGCAGCTTCGACGTCAAAAAAAGCTGCTCGCGAGGGATGCCAGATTGCCGGACGGCTTCTCCGACGGCACCTTCATTGTCATAACGAATCGCTGAGTCGATTAAGCGATACCCGTTGCGGATGGCGCATGTGATGGCGTCGACACCCGGTTCGCCTCGTAAATAAACGGTACCGAGTCCGATGGCCGGAATCTCGTAGCCGTCATGTAGTTTGATGGTTGGGATGTTCATAAAATGCCTCCTCATTCAAAATCCGTTCTCTTGTCCGATATTCCACTTTCCCGGGGAATCAAACGTTTAAATGTGGAGATTAAAATAGAACAGGGAATCAAAAGTCTAATTGCATATTACATTATAGTGATAAAGTGTAAGAACAAGTCACTCAAAGTCCACACCTATTACCCAAATAGGAAATTTTATAATACTTTTAAATTCTTCTAATGCATTATCGATGACCTGTAAATTTACAGTTCCATCACTAATCATTTTCTTTAGATTACCTGCTGCAGTGATATAAATAAGTAAATCAATTTCAAATGTTTGCTCCATTTGAATTGTTTTTAAAATATCGTAATAAACTAAAGCCCAGTTGCCAAATTGTACCTCTCCTATGATTGTAGGAATTTTTTTGTTGTATGTAATATCTACTCCGGTTTCATAGGAATCCAAGTCATAATTATTTGCTATTTGATTCCAGTCTATTCTTTTTAATAATTCGTCTTCCCATCTTTTTTGTCCATCATAGATGCTTCTTCTACCAAAACAGTAATTTCTAAAATTAATTAAGTTATACGTTTCATCGAATAACCCAAAGTCAAAACCGCCTGTCTTAGGAGTATCATAAAATATTCCTTCTTTGAATTCGACTTCAAATTTAATATTCGGTATGTTGCACCTCATGTTATCTTTCAATGATTTGTTTAGACTGTCAGCGGTTATGCGTCTTTTATAATATGTCGTTTTTTTTGTAGACGTTTTATCGCTAAAATGCTTGATATCTGTGAGTTCAATTTCAAGAGCCTTTAATATATTTAATTTGATTTCCTCAAAATTTTTTAAAAATAAATCAGCATGGCGAAAGAAAATTTGATTCTCGGGATGAAGGACCAGGCGACCTTCAGTTTTATTGTTCCACTTCAAAGCTTCGAATTCGTTCATTTTTGCTTCTACTATCTTTTTGTACAAACTGCTCACCTCGGATTAACATAGAGTTGTATAAATATTTTTAGAGTTACTTATAAATCAAATAGAACTTATAACTTTTTTTACTTATATAGTTAATATTTTATCATTTCACAACTAATAAAAAAGTTCGTCCCCATATAAGGACGAACTTTTTTATTAGTTGCGAATCATGTAATCGAAAGCACCGAGTGCGGCAGTCGCACCAGATCCCATCGAGATGATGATCTGTTTGTAGGCGCTGTTCGTGCAGTCCCCTGCTGCGAACACACCTGGGACATTCGTCGCGCCATGACGGTCGACGACAATCTCACCGAAGTTGTTGCGTTCGACCGAGTCGAGCCAGTCCGTGTTCGGGACGAGACCGATTTGGACGAAGACGCCTTCGAGTTCGACGTGATGCGTCTCGTTCGTCTCACGTGACAAGTACGAGATGCCGTTCACTTTGTCCGTACCCGTAATTTCTGTCGTCTGAGCGTTCGTGACGACGGTCACGTTCGGGAGGCTGTGGAGACGGTCTTGAAGCACTTGGTCGGCTTTGAGTTCGGCAGCGAACTCGAGCACCGTCACGTGTTTGACGATTCCAGCGAGGTCGATGGCTGCTTCAATCCCAGAGTTACCGCCACCAATGACCGCGACGCGCTTGCCTTCAAAGAGCGGGCCATCACAGTGCGGGCAGTAGGCGACACCTTTGTTTTTGAACTCGGCCTCACCTGGGACGTTGACGTTGCGCCAGCGAGCACCAGTCGACAGGATGACACTCTTACTCTTCAAGACGGCACCGTTCTCAAGTTCGACTTCGACGAGGTCTTTCTTCTCGAGGCGCTTCGCGCGCTGGAGGTTCATGACGTCGATGCCGTACTCTTTCACGTGCTCTTCCAAGCTCGCGACGAGTTTCGGGCCTTCCGTGTAAGAGGTGCCGATGAAGTTCTCAATCCCCATCGTGTCCATCACTTGTCCACCGAAGCGTTCCGCGACGATGCCGGTCCGGATACCTTTACGAGCCGCGTAAACCGCTGCGCTCGCACCAGCTGGGCCGCCACCGATGACGAGGACGTCATACGGGTCTTTGTTGTCAAACGCCGAAGCGTCAGGACCAGTTCCGAGTTTCGCCAAAATCTCTTCAAGTGACATGCGTCCGTTGCCGAACGCCTCACCGTTCAAGAAGACGGTCGGGACAGCCATGATTTCTTTCGCTTCCACTTCTGCCTTGAACGCACCACCGTCGATCATCGTGTGTGAGATGTTCGGGTTGAGGACGCTCATGACGTTGAGTGCCTGGACGACGTCCGGGCAGTTGTGGCAGCTGAGGCTGATATACGATTCGAAGTGGTACGTGCCTTGAATGCTTTGAATTTGTTTGATCGCATCCGCGTCCACTTTCGGCGCCCGGCCGCTCACTTGGAGCAACGCGAGGACGAGTGACGTGAATTCGTGACCGAGTGGGATTCCTGCGAAGACGATTCCTGTCTCTTCAGACGGACGGCTCACGCTGAAGCTCGGTGTGCGTTCGAGCGTGACGTTCTCGACCGAGATGCGTGACGACATGCTCGCGAGTTCGTTCACGAGGTCGAGCATCTCTTTTGAGACCGCGTCGTCTCCAGCGCTGACACGAAGGACGACATCGCCCTCCATGAGCTGGAGATATTGTTCCAACTGTTGTTTAATATCTGCTTCTAACATGAAATCCGCTCCTTACAACTTGCCGACGAGGTCGAGGCTTGGGCGAAGTGTTGCAGATCCTTCTTCCCATTTAGCCGGGCAAACTTCGCCTGGGTTGTTGCGGACGTATTGTGCCGCTTTGACTTTGTTGACGAGCGTGCTCGCGTCACGGCCGATGCCGCCTGCGTTGATTTCGACTGTTTGGATGACGCCGTCTGGGTCGATGATGAACGTACCGCGGTCAGCAAGACCATCTTCTTCGTTCAAGACGTCGAAGTTACGTGAGATTGTGTGTGATGGGTCACCAATCATGATGTACTCGATTTTACCGATTTTCTCAGACGTTTCGTGCCATGCTTTGTGCGTGAAGTGTGTGTCAGTCGATACTGAGTAGACTTCGACGCCGAGGTTTTTAAGTGTCGCGTATTCGTTTTGAAGGTCTTCAAGTTCAGTCGGGCAGACGAATGTGAAGTCAGCTGGGTAGAAGCAAACGACGCTCCATTGACCTTTGAAGTCGTTGTCCGATACTTCGAGGAATTCACCTGTTTGGAATGCTTGTGCTTTGAAAGGTAAGATTTCTTTGCCGATTAATGACATGGGATATGTCCTCCTTGTTTTTTTACTCTAGTGGACTTTCGTCTCTACTAGAATAATTATAATGTAATACTAACTTCATATAACCCGCCAAAAATGTCAAGGCGTTTGCATGTCTGGTAAAATGTTGATATATCAACGTTAAATGGATAAATCGCTTGATGAAAGGAAAGAAAACGATTACAAAATAAATGTGCTTTTGTTTTCAATAACCTATGTAAAAAAAGTAAAAGCTAACTTGAAGAAGCAGAATTATTAATGGAATTAGAAGACGATTCTCGTATGAAATCACCATATTATCATTTAAAATTGTTGAAAGAGAATTTTTGAGTATTGAAGGGGACGATATTTTATGAGCGTATCTTTAAATCAAAACACATTGGAGTTTATAGAAAAATTCGAAAAAATTGCTAATAAAAAGACATGGACGAAATCCGAGTTAGTAGAGAAGTTTGTCCAATCCTCTTTCTATAATGAACAGTTTGAATCATATCATTCGACTGCATTAGAAAAATCGATTTGGTGGGCTGTTAAACGTAATAAGAATTGGGAGATGAATCGTTCTTTTTATTTGATAAAGGCGGAGAATGGGTATGATCAAGGAATATCGAAGGAGAATAAAACGTTTGAAACAGCCTGTATTGATGAGGCCGGAAGTCTTGTAAAGACTCAAGGGTTCGGAGAAGGAGATATTAACCTAAAGATGATTGAGGAATTGAACAACAACGAGGATGTTATTGAGAAGGGCCATTCGATGATTTCAACAATTTCATATAACCGAGATGCATTGATTCGACACCTTAGTGAACATTTATTTGAAGTGACGATGTTGAGTTTGTCAATTCGGGATGATGGGCTCCGAGATTATCAACTGAAAAAAGGAATGGGTGAAAACTTGTACTTTCTTACTGAAAGTTATTTTCGTCGATTAGGATTGGCTAAAACTAAATATCGGATGGGTGATTTCATTACATTGAAGGCAAAAGAAAGATTATTAAATCAAAAGCCTTCTCTCCTTGTGTATGAACACATGGTTCCAAAAAACATATATTTGAATGAAATTAGAAGACTCGCTCTCACGAATGAACTGACGCAAGAAAAAGTACATAACCTTTTAAATAAGTATCATTTTATATGTATTGTCACAAAAGAAGAGGACAGATTACTGCCCTCGACTACAATGCCCCTTGATTGGGATGGGAATAATCCCTTTTATCGTTATGAAGAAACAGGTATAGAATTCGAACCAGTGCAATATTTCAAAACATTATAATTGAATGCTTGATTGATTGCGTTGACGATCTACGTAGTGGCGGATGACACGAATCACATGATTAAAATCTTCATTTACCTCATGCTCCCAAAATCGGAGTATAATCCAACCTTCCTCAACATAGTGTCTTGTAACGTCAGCATCCCGTTCGATGTTGCGACCGATTTTCTGACGCCAGAACTCGGCGTTCGTCTTCGGAAGTTTGAAGTGAAGGGGGCAGCCGTGCCAGTAGCAGGAGTCCAAAAAGACGACAACACGGAGTCCGGGAAACGAGATGTCCGGTGTCCCATACAACTTCCGATTGTTCTTCCGATATCGATATCCGGCAGCCCATAGTGCTTTCCGGACCTTCACTTCCATCTTCGTGTCCTTGCCGCGGTTGCCGCTCATCGTCTTGAAGACGGCTGGACTCGATGCTTTCGGTACATTTCTTGCCATACCTTCACCTCCCTCTAATAGGGAGATTCCACGTGAGGGAGATAAGTACTCATTTTACGCGTCTAGAATCTGCTGGATGTAGTTTCTGTCCAACCAAAACGATTGTTTTGTGATCCACTGACCGTCTGGGAGTTTCACTTTGTCCTGACCGTCGGCTCCTTTTGAGCGCACATGGGCGACCTGATTGAACTTCGGGCCGGGAAGATTGTTTTTCACTCGTTTACCCGAAGGTGTCAGTTTTACTCCAGTATGGACAATGTGTTTAGCCTCGAGCCACATCGACTTCAACTCGCCATCGACCGTTTCAAGCGGCATGTTCCATAGACGTATCCCTTCGAAACGAGGGATACGTTTTTGTTTGGGCACATACTCCTCGTTATATCGGAATACGAGGAAGAGGTATTTCTGTTCGGCGAACGTGTCATACAAGTCGGATTCTTCCCACTCGTCTCGAGACAAGTCGTCGAAATCGACTTTTCCGAACGACATGTGTTCCCGAATCTTGCCGTCAGGCTCTCGCGCAATCGTCTTGAACTTGATGTTCGCTTTCGCGAACTCTTCGATGCTCGACAAATCAGTCTTCCTGACTCCTAAAAGTTGTGCCATGACTCGTGGAATCATCGCCTTATTGCCCGGGTTATATGGGATGCTTGTCTCTTCGCATAGTTCGAGTACCGTCTTCCCGTAATGAGGCGCGAGTTTTGCCTCGAGGAGTTCTTCAATCGACATTTCTTTCAATTCACCGTGATTGGCGATTGACTCCATCAACTCTGGGGTTAAGTACTGACGGACGAGTCCCGACATATAAGAAGCTTTGAGTGAGAAGGCCCGAGGTTTTGCTGGTTGCTCTGAGAACGGTTGGCTACGGACGACCGAGCCGTTCGCCCCTTTCGTGCAGGCTGACAAGTACATCGTATCGGCCTCGGAGATCAAATGAGCCTCGCCACGTTTGATTTTTGCGACGATTGTCTCCCAGTCTTGCCGCATCACGTCCAAATCCTCTTCTGAGAACTCATTCAAGAACGCCTTGTAGATACGGTAGTCGTCGATAGGGATGTTTGGCTCATATTGATAAAGCATAATCAGCATGCTCGTGGCTTTGGATAAGAAGCTCGACGTCTCGAACGAATACTCGTGCTCGTTATGATAATCGATCATGTTCAAAACGAGCCGCTCCTTCGATGAATATGTACCATTTTTATTTTTCTTGAAAGGGGTGACCTTCAACTCGATGCCGAGTTCCTCGAAATCGGGTCGAGCGTCCGAATTGATTGGGTAACCGAAATGGCTTTCCTCAATGACATGTCCGAGGGCACCTTTTGAGCGGACATTCTTGATGCGTCCGGTCGTGTCGATTTCACCAAACGTCTTCCCTTCGGCCTCTCTTGCCTTATCCATCAATTCTTGAATCGTTTCATACCTCAAAATAATTCCTCCTACAGTTTACATATATAACCATTATAGCTTGTTGTTGATCCCATTCACCTTTTCTGTTAAACTAATCTCATCGAGAAAGTTTATTTGAGATAACTTATGAAATAGAGTAAATTTAAGATAGAAAATACGAAAGGGTGTTCCCATTGATTAAAGTAGTTGAGTTATTTGCTGGTGTAGGAGGTTTCCGCATCGCACTTGAAGGAATTAAAGACGTGAATGCCGAGCCTACATCGGACAAATTCGATGTGGTTTGGGGCAATCAATGGGAACCGGCGACGAAGAGTCAACCGGCCTTCGATTGCTATGCAGAACGTTTTAAAGGGCGAGGAATGCATATCAATGAAGATATTGCTTTGACTTTTGGAAACGTTGGGAAGCATCATTTGTTGGTTGGGGGATTCCCTTGTCAAGATTACAGTGTTTCACGCAGTTTAAAAAATGAGCAGGGTATTCAAGGGAAGAAAGGTGTTCTATTTTGGGAAATAATGAACATTGTGAGAGTAGAACGTCCTCCATATGTGTTACTAGAGAATGTAGATCGTCTCATGAAATCTCCGGCTAAGCAACGAGGACGTGATTTTAGTATCATGCTTAGTGCTTTTGCCGATCATGGTTATTCAGTCGAATGGCGTGTGATAAATGCAGCCGATTATGGGTTCGCGCAGCGCCGGCGACGTATCTTCATCTTTGCGACACGTTCGGACTTGAACCATTCTATTCGTGCGCGAAAAGCGAACCCCCAAAAGTGGTTACTCGAAGATGGGTTCTTCGCCCCTTCGTTTCAGGTTCATGATTATGTGAGTGCCAAGCATCCCGGTTCGCAGTTCGAACTACCGAAGGATATTGTTGAGATTTCTGATACGTTCTCTGCGACGTATCGTAACGCAGGAATCATGACAGGGGGGAAGGTGACGACGCTCGAGACGTTACCGAAACGTGAAGTGCCTAAGACGCTTGGCGAAGTGGTCCAAGAAGTCTATGAGCAGTTCGGTCCTGCACCGGAACAGTATTATTTGGACACCGATACAATCAAGAAGTCGGGTCGGAACGAGCAGGAAGAGTTGGCTTACTTGAAAGGGCCGAAGAAAATCGAGCGGATTTCGGCGAGCGGTCACGTGTATGTGTACGCGGAAGGTGGTATGTCGTATCCGGACTCGCTCGATCTTCCTGGCCGTACGATGTTGACGAGCGAAGGCACATGCAACCGCTCAAGCCATGTCATCGAAGATCCACAGACGAAACGACTCCGTTACCTTCGTCCCGAAGAGTGCGAGGGCTTGAACGGTTTCCCTTATGGATGGACAGCGACGATGACTGACCGCAAACGTTACTTTACAATGGGGAATGCTCTTGTTGTTGGGTTAATTGAACGTATGGCAAGTCGGATAGCCGATATCCACGAAAAAGAGGATGAACAAAAAGTTGAAGCGAGTCCTGAGGCGGTTCAGATAGGATTTTGGTAACTTATAATGATTTGAAGTGAAAAAAGACTCCATTTTTTGATATGCTCCCCAATAGGTAGACAGATGAAATAACAAATCTGTTTATCTGATTGGGGAGTGTTTTTTTGGCGAGAAGTCGGCATTAAATCGAACAAAAACTGAGTGCACTACTTATGATGGAAGAAGAAATATATACTTGGAAGGAAATCACGGAGGCTCATGATGTCTCTAGGTACACCCTCCAGGTGTGAAAAGTGAAATTCGATACCGGTGAGATCGATGCGTTGAAGGAATCGAGGACCTGGAAATCTTACACCAAGGAACAGAAGGTCGCTGCCGTCCGTGATTATCTCGATGGGTTCACTAGAATGGAGGTTCTCTCCAAACATCATATTAATAGTTGGTCTGTTCTTTACAGGTGGATTAGGCAGTATACTGGTCATAGCGAGTTAACAGATTCGAGAAAAGGGATGGGTCGAACTATGGCAAAAGGGAGAAAGACCACATTCGAGGAACGCATAAAGATCGTCAGGTATTGCCTGGACAATAGACGGAACTATCAACGAACGGCCGAGATATTCGCGGTGTCGTACCAGTAGGTCTCTGACTGGACGAAAAAATATGACGCCGACGGTGTGCGTGGACTCGAGGACCGCCGCGGGCGCACGAAGTCGGAACAGGAAATGACCAACGAGGAGAAGTTGGAACGTCGCATCCAACAGATCGAGCGTGAGAACGAGCGTCTGCGGGCCGAGAACCTGTTCCTAAAAAAGTTAGAGGAGATCGAGAGGAGAGGTTGATCAGCCAAATCCGGCTATATCTGCGATACACGGCCATCGAGGAATTGTCGACAACAGACACGTTCTCGGTGGTGCTCCTGTGCGAGATCGCGCAGGTCTCACGGGCCGCCTATTATAAATGATTGAAACGTACCGTCTCGGTACGCGAGGAGGAGAACTTGAGCCTATTGGAGGACATCCGCCTCCTCTACGACCAGATGAACGGTACCTACGGCTATCGACGGATCACGATGACGGTCAACCGGAGACGATGCCAGCATGGCCTGCCGGCATACAATGAGAAGCGTATCTATCGTCTCATGCGGATCCATGAGATCTGTTCGGTCATCCGCCAAAAACGAAAGCGGCACAAGAAGTCCTCACCGCAACATGTGGCCGAGTACCTGATGAACCGAGAATTCATTGCGTCCCGGTCGGACGAGAAATGGTGCACCGACGTCACCGAGTTCAAATACGGTTCCGGGAAGAAGGCGTACCTGAACGCGATCATCGACCTGTACGACGGCTCAATCGTCGCCTATCGTATCGGGAAATCCAACAACAACGGGCTCGTGTTCCATACAATCATGCCAGCCATCGCGGGGCTCCGGTCAGGAGCACGTCCGATGATCCATAGCAATCGAGGGTTCCAATATACCTCGAGAGGGTTCAAACGCATGGTGGAAGACGTGGGAATGACCCGCAGCATGTCCCGGGTCGGGCGTTGTCTCGATAACGCCCCGATTGAGCCCGATCGAGGGTTTTGGGGGGACCCTGAAAGTCGAGATGTACTACCTGCGTGAGTTCTAGGCCTATAGCGAACTCACATCGGCCATCGAGGCCTACATGTCGTTCTATAACCATGATTGTCTTCAGAAACGACTAAACGGCTTGAGCCCTGTCGAATACAGGTCTCAAGCCGCCTAGGCTGATTTTCATTATTTGCCCTGTCTACTTGACGGGGATCAGTTCATTTAAAATAGGGGTCTTTTTTTATTTTTAGAACCTTCCTGATCAATTGCAATGGTTCGTCATATTTAATTAATATAAGAAGACATGACTTGTTTAGTATTGCAATATTGCTCTTTTATTTTTAACTCACTTTCATCTCTATTGTAATTTGTATCAAGATTGAAATGAACTTTAAAATTACTTGGACTTTCCGGATGCATGTTTGTTGGAAGAATTAAAATATTGTGTGTGAGTAAAGGCACTACCGTGTCACTTTGGATAACATGTATGCCTTCATGATGTTTTAATAAAAAATAGTATGCTATTTGCTTATAGTTTAATTCTTTAACCTCATTATAATATTTTCCGTCAAAAATATACCTTACTCCGTCTTTTACCAAATAGAAATCAGGTTCTAGTCTTCTTCCACTTTCTTTTAATACATCAGGGAAAAATTTACCCTTTTGAAAAGGGTCTTCTCTAAGTAACTTTGTTTGAGAAAATGTAATGTATCCGTTTTCGTTTATCCCACTAAAATAATGATTCAAATATACGCCTATCATTTCTTCCCATATTAAATCGAAACGCCATGTTTTTAGTTTAAAAGTATGGCTTCCGATAGTTTCATTTCTAAAAAAATTGATTAAATTGTCGATTAATTTTTTTTGTTTATCCTTGAATATGAATTGTTTAATGTGATAAAGCTGAGAAATTATTTTCCCCTTATTGGACCAATTTATGTCCTTAGTGTCCAACCCCGTCCTTTTGAAGTCCATAATAAATCCAATCGCATCGGCAGTTGAATCGATTGTATAAGCCATGCATTTACTGATGAACACAAACTCTGTAATTTTATTTCTCACAGTAAGAGGCATGTATAGTAATTGACCATTACTAATAACTATTGGGGATTTGAGAATAGTGTTTTTCCAGTCGATTTTCCCAGAATATCCTTGTTTCTTAATTTCTTGTTCATTTACGTACAAACCATTTTGTAAATAATAAGTGTATATTTCGTAAAAATAATGAAGGGGATAGGCAGAGTTTAAGTCTTCTCTAGCGCCAAAAGTTTTTTCGGATTTTCTTACAATAGTTTTTTCAATTACTCTAAATAGCGTTTTTATTTCAGGATATAAATCATGTTTCAAGATTGGGTTAACCGGTTGGTATTCAACGATTTCTTTTAGGGAGAAATAATGTTTTGGGAAACTGATTAATATTTTATCGCCACAGAATATAAAGCCTACAAACCTAGAAAAATATCCTCTTTTTGTTTTATTTATGTCTCCAAACTCGAACTCATCTTGGAATAAAATATATGTTTCTTCTGTTAAGCATTCCCCGTCCTGTATAATAAACCATTCATTGTTTATCATAATTGTTACCCCGAATTAAACTTTTTCACGTTGTAATGACTGGATAAATTCATGTGAGAAGAAATTCTTATTGTTTGTAGCAAGCGTATATAATTTCCCAAAGCTTGAAATCTCATTTTTAAATATTCTATGTGTAGAATAAGAAACCATTTCTACATCATTCCATAAATATTGCAGTAATTTCCCTCTAATTTGTTGTAAGTTATA
Source organism: Exiguobacterium sp. s70 (assembly GCF_018618315.1). Lineage (NCBI taxonomy): Bacteria > Bacillati > Bacillota > Bacilli > Caryophanales > Exiguobacterium > Exiguobacterium sp. s70. The sequence goes on along the minus strand of NZ_JACSLV010000003.1, from coordinate 269,785 downwards.
ATCATTAATTTCTGAATTGTAATCCTCATTTTTCTTGAATTTTATAAAGAACTGCCCTAACTGCTTGTCTTCTGATAAACCAAGTCCTCCAGCTTCTTCTTTTTTGACAATAAAATCATTAATTTTTGGGAAAAGAGTAAGCCAGCTTAATTCTATGACTGATTCATCATCTTGTGTTAATTCAAAAGAGAAATCATTTGTATTTTCTACGACAGAGTCTGTAGATATATACTCGAATTCAAAGCGACGCTTAAAGGCGGTGTCCATAACAAATACATTTTGGTCACTAGTATTGACGGTGCCAAGTATATATAGATTTTCAGGAAGAAATATCTTTTCGTTTGAATTAGTTTCACCAAATACAATCGCGGCTATTAATGCATTATCAATTTTGTATTCGCTTATACCTTCAGAGTCTCGATCTAATAATTGAAATAAGTCTCCAAAAACAGCTGCTACATTTGCCCTACTCATTTCTTCGAGTATCAAAAAAACTGGTTCTCCATCAACTCTTTTTTCAAATGCTCTAGCAAGAGCTTTAGTAAATATCTGAGGAACAAATTCATATTCTATAGTTGATGAATCATCCTCTCTTTTAATGACAGGCATTACTTGACCAATAAAATCATTATATGAGTATTCAGGATGTAGGGTTACCCTAAATACATTTGCGTGTGATTCTTTGTCACTGTAATCCTGAATGCCATTTTCTTTTATAAAGTTTTGAATCCCGTAAGATTTTCCTGTTCCAGGCGCACCGTAATAAATTCGATTGATTCCGGGAGAACTATTACTATTTCTTGTTAGTAAATCAATCAAGTCACCTTCGCGTTCCAGTTGCTCGCCAATCTGTTCGGTAGCATTTGGTATTAGGGCGTTGAGTACTTTCTCATGTAACCAGGTCGCGTTTTGCAAATAGAAGAAGAGGAATTCTTTTCTGAAAGCACATACAAGTTCATTTTTAGTTTGAGATTGTGAAAATCCAGAAGTTAAAGCGTGAGAAATAGTCTTACTATCTATTTGCTTTGATCGCTGAGTTCCGGATGTTTCATTAGTTTCTTTTAATTGCCACGCACAGAAGATTGGACTAGAAAGATTATTTGTGTAATATATACCTAATAAAATTCCTGGAATTGATTCGCGCTCTGCAAGTTCAAAGGTTTCATTCCATTGAAGGGGACTTTGCTGAATTCGGAACTCATAAGGATACTTCTCCGCTCTTCCTCCGGGTGTCACTCCTTTTACACATATATAGAAACGTTTAAGCGAACTATCAGTAGCATTGTTATAATGCACAAGAAAAATATTATCGGTTACGCTTGTAATCTCTGCATCATTGTGAAGCCCACTTAATCCTTCTATTAGAATTTCTTTCAGCTGTTCAAGGTTTAACTGATAGTATTCTTTAGGGTGGCTTTCATATTTCATTTCGCCATTGTCATGCACCCAATAATAACTAGCCATTTTGATAACCTCCTTTAGATGTACAACACTTACAGAATATCAAAAAAACTACCAAATGGTAATTTGGTAGTTAACTTATTTTTTCTTTATGCTGTACAAAAAATTGTTTTTTTATACTAGAAGCAATTTGTTCTACTAAAAGAGGTGGAACAGCATTTCCGATTTGACGCCATTGGTCTTTGAAAGAGCCAGTAATTTCATAATCGTCAGGAAAACTTTGGATTCTCTTAATTTCAGAGATTCTTAAAAAACGATTCTTCCAATGGAATGGACCTTGGTTATTAGAGAAACTGGCTTGGATTGTCCAAGAAGGTTTTTTGGGCGATAGTTTGAGTAAGAAAGACCAGTAACGAGATCGCCATTCAAATTGTGGATTTGGATGACCTCGCTTTTCAGTAAAATAAAGGTAATTATCACCGGGAGGTATTTCTTTTAAGAGATGCTTATGTTTTGATCCAGCTTCCATATCCACATCCTCGGGTAAGTCGTAATCCAAATCTCCAATTATTTCTTCACATGTGACCCAAGGTTTTAATTCTTCAAACAAGTCTGCATTTATAAGCTTATCTGGATTACAATGTGTCTCATCTGGAAAAATAAAAGGTTTTCCAACATCTTTCCTAACTCCAACACATATAAAACGCTCTCGAGTCTGTGCAACCCCATAATTTGCAGAGTTAATCACTTTATAAGTGACATGATAATTGAATTGATCGGCTACATCGAGTAGAGCATCGAAAGCTGCGCGATGTGGTTTGAAGACGAACCCAGCAACGTTTTCAAAAAAGAAAACTTTTGGTTTGAGTTCTTCTAACGCACGAAAATATTCAAATAAAGTAAATGAATTCTCGTCTTCTAAAGCTCGTTTTTTCTCAGTTCTATAAAAACGTGATTTTGAATAAGCAGGACACGGGGGACCCCCTACTAGAAGGTCTACATCGTTTATTTTATGTCCGATGGAGAAAAGTTCGTCTGAGTAATTTATATTTCTAATGTCTGAACATTTAGCCAACTTAGCTGAATTGTTAAGTAGTAAAGTATCAACAGCAGGCTGCCAGTAATCAGTGGCAAATAAAACTTCATATCCTGCTTGCTTAAAACCTAAATCAATTCCGCCGCCTCCTGAAAAGATGCTGACTATCTTTGGTTTATTCATGGATTAAACTCTCCTTTACAAATTCAACCATAGCTTTAGCCATAAGTGGCGGGACTGCATTGCCGATTTGTTTCTGGATAGATCTTCTAGATCCATAGAATTTATAGCCTTTAGGGAAGGACTGAATAGCCGCGACTTCTGGTACTCTTAATCGACGATTGTCCCAATGAAATGGTCCTACCCAAGGTCCTGGTTGTGCTGTTATAGTCCAAGAGGGCTGATCGGGTGATAACTTTAAAAGAAAATTCCAAAATCGTTTATCAGCAACAAATTTAGGATTTGGGTACCCAGCCCAGGCAGTCAAAGCTTTGTAGTTCATTCCAGGTGGAACTTCTTTTAAATCTTCTGCATATGTCCCGCCCTCGACAACTTCGTAGGGTTCGAAATATTCTTCTCCCTCGTAACCGGCAATAACCTCTCCAACGTTTAGGTAAGGTGCTAACCCTGTAGCAGCGACTTCGCTTAAACTACTATGAGTTTTCCTCGGTTCGTCAGTTTTGAATTCACCTTTTGTTCCAATGATGAAGATTCGTTTTCTTTTTTGAGATACTCCATAATCTAGAGCGTTTGCTCTGATAATCTTGTGGGTGTATCCTGATTCTTCAATTATTTTGATGAAACTTTCAACAATTATTTTATGAGAGGGATGTAGTAAACTCTCCACATTCTCAAATACAAATCCATCGGGATGAATATCTGTGATTACTCGTAAAAATTCGTTGACTAGATTGGCTCGTGGGTCATTGATTCCGCGTCTAGTTTTATTGCCTACCCAATATCCTGCTTTCGAGAAAGGCTGGCAAGGGGCTCCGCCTATAACAATCACTTTCTTATCTTTAGCTTTTCTATCTATAATGCTTTGAAAAGTTTCGCTTGTGATTTCATGTAAATCTCCTAAAAGTAACTCGGTTTCTCCAAAAATATCCTCATTTAATTTAAGAGTTTCCATGCAATCTTTTTCGAAGTCAGTGCTGGAGATGACGGGAACATTAGCCAAAAAACTACCCAAATCAAGACCACCGGCTCCGGAAAAAAGGCTTACTGCGACGACGTTTGAATCATTATTCATAATTAAGTTACCCCTCTATGCATTCGATGATATCGCTAATATTACATTCAAGAACACAACAAATTTTTAATAATGTATCAGTAGTTACGTTCTCATTGTATTTAAGACTGTAAAACGTACTCGAACTTAATTTTGCTTTCTCTCGAAGTTCTTTATTCGTAACTTCCTTATCAATCATTAATTTCCACAGCGGCTTGTAACTTATTTTCAAATTCATCGGATTTTTCATCTCCAAAAGTATTAAATATAATAATATAATAACGTAAATAATCCAAAAAACAAATAATTTATCTAATAAACTGGTTTTTTGTCTTTATAAATTCTTTAAAGCGTTATAAAAGATAAACGTTAATATTTTGTTTAAATTGAATTTAATAATAGCCTGACCCAGTGATTGCGAACAAATGTTCTTTGTATCATCCTATCATTTAATAAAGCAAATAAAAACAGTAACACAAAATATATTTGATTTGGATATGTATTAAAAGCCAGAAGCTGTTCTCTATCTTTTAACACTCTGTCAACAATATCTGACTGTGCTATTACTTCTCATCTTAATATTTAAGATGAAAGCTGTATCTATAAGAAATTCTTGCGTTTAACAACTACCTCCAAAATATACTCTGAAAGATATATAACAACTTCTTAACAATTGGATATCCAATTCGAAGCGAAGACTAATTTTTTTGGTAATGTCATTTATAAAAAAATCGGGAATACAATCCATGTAGCCATTGTTGCGTCCAATTGACTGATGAAAGAAGGCGACGGTGATGAAACTCGATTCGAACGATCCGTTCTGGACACGACCACCCGAGGAGTTACTGCAAACCCTGAATTCAACGCCGCAAGGACTCACGTCCGACGAGGTCAAACGCCGTCAACAGACGATTGGGTTGAATGTGCTCGCACAAGAAAAGAGACTAACGAAGCTAACACTATTACTTGAACAATTTAAAAGTCCAATCATTCTCATCTTGATTGGGGCCACGCTCATTTCAGCGCTAACCGGGGATTACGTCGACGCGAGTATCATCTTGACCATCATCTTAGCGAGTGCGCTACTTAGTTTCTTTCAAGAGTTTCATGCCAATCGCGCTATCGAGGAACTACGGGAGAAAGTGAACGTTCACGTCGACGTCTGGCGGGACCATCAACTTCGTCAGGTATCCGCCTCGGACATCGTACCCAGGTGACGTCATTGCGATTTCGACCGGTAGCCTCATTCCCGCTGATGGAGTAGTGTTGACGAGTGAACATTGTTTCGTGAATCAATCGATTTTAACCGGAGAATCCATCCCGGTCCAAAAGCTAGCGGGTCTCGTCGAAGCCGATCAAGCGATGGAACACCGTTCAAACGTCGTCTATATGGGGACGAACGTGCAAATCGGCAACGCCAATGTCTTGATCGTCCGGACCGGTCGTGAGACAGAATATGGTCAAATCGCGCGTGAGCTGACACTTCGTCCTCCAGAAACGGAATTCGAGCAAGGGATTCGTCACTTCGGCTATTTATTGACGTATATCATGTTCATGTTGACGTTGCTCGTCTTTGCGATTAACGTCTGGTTCGAACGGGACGTCATCGACTCCCTCTTGTTTGCCGTCGCCTTGGCGGTCGGCATCACCCCGCAATTGCTCAGCGCGATCATGAGCATCACCTTGTCCCAAGGGTCTCGCCAAATGGCGGAAGAAGGGGTCATCGTCCGCAAACTGACCGCCATCGAAAACTTTGGGAGTATGGACATCTTATGTACGGATAAGACGGGGACGTTGACGGAAGGACAGACACGGCTCGACGATGCGGTCGATGTCGATGGGGTTCCGTCCGACTTCGTCTTTCGGTCCGCTTATTTGAACGCGTCGTTACAAGTCGGCATGAAGAATGAACTCGATGATTTGATTTGTCGTGCCCGCACGATTGATGCCTCGCCCGTTCGTCGCGTCGGTGAAATCCCGTTCGATTTCACGCGGGAACGGTTGAGTGTCGTCGTGCGGGAAGAGGCCCACGTCCGTCTCATCACGAAAGGGGCGTATCATCATGTGATTGACGTGTGTGATCGCGTCCGCCATCAGGATGAGGTCCGTCCGCTCTCACTGTTCGAACGGTCGGCACTTGATGTGCACTTTGAGAATTGGAGCACGCGTGGGGTCCGGGTGCTCGGGATGGCCGAGAAAGAGACGGTCGAACGGGACGCCTATCAAGTTGAGGACGAGTCGGACATGGTGTTCATCGGGTTCTTGCTCATCTTCGATCATCCAAAAAACGACGTCGCTGAGACGATTAGCGAGCTCGCCCGTCACGGTGTCGGCTTGCGTGTCATCACGGGCGATAACGCTTCAATCGCGCTCCATACCGCAGAGGCGGTCGGCCTATCCGTCACAGGAATCATGACGGGCAGTGAGTTGAACCGAACGTCCGATGAGGCGCTCTGGCAAAAGGTCGAGCAGACGACGCTGTTCGCTGAAGTCGACCCGAACCAAAAAGAGCGCATCATTTTGGCGTTCAAGAAGAATGGCCACGTCGTCGGCTATATGGGCGACGGGATCAATGATGTGCCGGCACTGCATGCGGCAGATGTTAGCGTCTCGGTCGAAAATGCGGTAGATGTCGCGAAGGAAGCCGCCGATTTCGTCCTCGTCCGGAAAAGTTTACACGTGTTACTGCGCGGTATCGTGTTAGGACGGATGACGTTCCTGAACACGCTCAAATACATTAAAGTGACGACGAGCGCAAACTTCGGGAACATGTTCAGCATGGCCGGTGCCTCGTTGTTCCTGCCGTTCTTACCACTCTTGCCGAAGCAGATTCTCATGATTAATTTTCTGAGCGATTTTCCCGCGCTCGCCATCTCGCAGGACGCGGTCGATGAAGACGATTTGCGGACGCCCCAACGGTGGGATTTGAAAGAGGTCCGTCGTTTTATGATTACGTTCGGTCTCGTCAGTTCGTTATTCGATTACACGGTCTTTGCCGTGCTGTTGTTCTTGTTCCGGGCAAATGAAGCGGTCTTTCAGAGCGGCTGGTTCGTATTCTCGATTTTGACCGAGCTGCTCATTTTAATGATTATGCGGACGCGTCGCGTGCTTTACCGCAGCCGGCCGGCACCGATTTTATTGTACGCGTCGATTCTCGTCGGAGCCCTTGCGATCGGTGTGCCTTATTTACCGATTGCACCGTTGCTTGGGTTGATGCCACTGCCGCTCCCGTTATTGGCGACGCTGCTTGGACTACTCGGTGGCTATGTCCTCTTGAATGAAGCGGTGAAGCGCTGGTTTTATAAAAAGGCATGAGAAAAGGCAGAGGTCGCCCTCTGCCTTTCAATCATTCCGCCATCAACGCACACACCGCGTTCGAATAGGCGACCGGATCTTCAATCGGTAACCCTTCGATGAGGAGCGCTTGCTGATAGAGCAAATCGGTATACTGTTTCGCTTTTGCCTCGTCTTCCTTATAGACGCGTTGTAACGTCCGGAAGATAGCGTGGTCGGCGTTCACTTCAAGCACTTTTTCGGCTTTCATGCCGCCGCCATTCGGCATCGTGTTCAAAATCTTCTCCATCTCGATTGAGACGTCGCCGGCGACCGTCAAGCAGACCGGATGTAATTTGAGACGTGTCGATGCGCGCACTTCTTTGACACGGTCGCCCAGTTCTTGTTTCATGAAGGCGAACAAGTCCTTGTTGTCCTTATTGAGCGAATGGGCCGCCTCGTCATCAAGCCCGAGGTCACCGCTCGCGATCGACTTAAACTCTTTGTCGTCATACGACTGGAGCATCTTGATGGCGAACTCGTCGATTTCTTCAGTGAAGTAGAGAATCTCGAACCCTTCTTCTTTCAAGCGTTCTGCCTGTGGCAACAGGTCGATGCGGTGAATCGATTCACCCGTCGCATAATAGATGTACTTCTGGTCGTTTTTCATGCGCTCGACGTATTCTTTGAGCGTGACGAGCTTCTTCTCGTTCGAAGAGTGGAACAAGAGCAAGTCTTTCAACTCGTCCTTGGCGGCACCGAACTGATCGTAGACGCCGAACTTGAGCTGACGGCCGAACGACTCGAAGAATTTCTCGTAGTCTTCGCGCTCGTTTTGGAGCATCTTCTCGAGCATGCCTTTGATTTTCGACTTCACGTTTTTGGCGATGACGCGAAGTTGGCGGTCCTGTTGCAGCATCTCCCGGGAAATGTTGAGCGACAGGTCTTCCGAGTCGACCATCCCTTTGACGAAACCGAAATAGTCCGGGAGCAGGTCAGGCGACTTCTCCATGATCAAGACACCGTTCGAGTACAGCTCGAGCCCTTTCTCGAACTCTTTCGTGTAATAGTCGAACGGGACCGTCGATGGGATGTAGAGAATCGACTGATACCGGATGGAGCCGTCGACGTTCAAGTGAAGGTGTTGGAGCGGCTCGTCGAAGCCGTAGCGCTTCTCGTGATAGAACGCCTTGTAGTCCTCCTCCGAGAGTTCGCTCTTCCGTTTGCGCCAAATCGGCACCATGCTGTTGACCGTCTCTTCTTCAATATAGTCCTCGTACTCTTCTGAATCGTCTTTTTGACGGTGCTTCGTCACGTCGAGCTTAATCGGGTAGCGGATGAAGTCCGAATGCTTCTTGATGAGCGAACGGATCTCGTACTCTTGGAGGAATGATGAGTATGTCTCGTCGTCCGTGTCAGCTTTCACGTGCAACGTGATCTCAGTCCCGATGTCGGTCTTATCCGTCGGCTCGATCGTGTAACCGTCTGTGCCTTCCGACTCCCACAAGTAGCCTTGTTCACTGTCGACCGAGCGGGTGCGGACTGTCACACGGTCTGCCACCATGAACGCCGAGTAGAAGCCGACACCGAATTGGCCGATGAGGCTGTGGTCTTCTTCCATCTTCGTCGCCTGCTTCATCGCGAGCGAGCCGCTCTTGGCGATAATCCCGAGGTTCGATTCGAGTTCGTCGGCCGTCATCCCGATTCCGGTGTCTCGGATGGTGATTGTGCGGGCGTCTTTGTCGAGCTCGACTTTAATGAAGTAGTCGTCCTTGTTGAAGTCGATTGCCTCATCTGACAAGGCCCGGTAATACATCTTGTCGATGGCGTCACTCGCGTTCGAGATGAGCTCACGGAGGAAGATGTCCTTATGCGTATAGATTGAGTGGACCATCAACTCTAAAATTCGTTTCGATTCGGCTTGAAACTGTTTCTTTGTCATGATCGTTCTCCTTTTTATTTGTTCGATTTTGGCACTCTGATGATAAGAGTGCTAACACTATTGATTATCCTAATTTTTAGGAAGATGTCAACCCGATTCAAACAAAACGTTGACGCGGGGCTCAGATTCACCTATAGTTGAGTACATGCGATGAGCTGGTCTATGTAAGACGGCGGACATTCCTTCGGGAGCACGTTGTGGAGCGTGGTTCGACGCGGTAGACTTTTCGAGAGCACCTCTAGTGAGAGGTGCTCATTTTTTTGTATATGGGGGATTATGATGCAACTACATACCATCCATCACGTGGCGATTATCGCTTCAAATTATGACGAGGCGAAACGGTTCTACATCGATATCCTCGGTTTCGACGTCATCCGCGAGCATCAGCGTCCGGACAAAGGCGATCACAAGATCGACCTGCGGCTCGGTGCGTACGAGCTCGAGCTGTTCATCAAACCGGACAGTCCGAAACGGCCGAGCTTCCCGGAGGCGTGTGGACTCCGTCATCTCGCCTTTAAAGTCGACGACATCGAGGCGGTCGTCGCTGAACTGAATACGCACGGTGTCACGACGGAACCAATTCGGTTTGACACGTTCACGGGCGAGAAGATGACGTTCTTCTTCGACCCGGACGGTCTGCCGCTCGAACTGCACGAATAAAGCCCCTTCACGCGAAGGGGCTTTCGTTATGGGCGCACGTAAGACAAGAGCATCTCTCGCAACACCCGCTGTTGGATGAGGGGCTCGATGTCGTCCTCTAAATAACTGATGTGAGACTTCAAAATGATGTTGTTGCCGAACGTACCGAACGCGTTGATGATGGTGACGACGGTTGCTTTCACGTCGAGATTGCTCCGGAGCGAACCGTCCGTCTTCCCGTCCGCGATGAGCGGTTCGAGCGTCTCCATGATTTCGCGCTGCAATTCGATATAGTCGTCAATCCCGGGAAGGGGACTTGCGACGGACGAGGCATAACTCTCGAACGCCTCACGGAAACGAGAATGACTCGTCCTCTTCACTTGTTGGTCGAGTAAATAGTCGAGAATCGCTTCGAGTCGCGGGTAGGCATTTCCAGGCCGGCTCGTCAGTTGTTTGAACGCGTCGAGCGTCGGTGCCAAATTGCGCACGGCCGCGGCAACGATCAATTGGTCTTTTTTCGGAAAGTACCGGAACAACGTCGCGACCCCGAGCTCGGACGCGTCAGCGATATCCTGCATTTGCACCCGTTCAAATCCGTCTTGTAAAAAGAGCACCTCGGCTTGCTTGATGATGCGATTCATTCGTTCTTCTTTATTTTGTTGTCGTTTACTCATGAAATCACCTCTTTGTATCTCGTTATTATACCGTGTCGAAGCAGTTTCGTTGAGAATCGAATGTGCATCGACTACTATAATGATAGTTAGACTATCATATTTAAAGAAATGGAGTTGGGATTATGCGGTTAACGGGGAAAGTAGCGGTCATTACGGGGGCAGGCAGTGGTATGGGAGAAGAGACGGCCAAGTTGTTCGCACGAGAAGGGGCGACCGTCGTCGCGACAGACATCAATTTTGAAGCGGTGACGCGCGTCGTGGAAACGATCCGTTCAAACGGAGGAGAAGCGATCGCGCTTCAACACGACGTCACGTCACGCAACGATTGGGAAAACATTTATAACGAAGTCCAGTCCGTGTGCGGCAAGCTCGATGTGCTCGTCAACAATGCGGGCATCGCGCTCGCAAAACCGTTCTTGGATCAGATGGAGGAAGACTGGGCGCGCACGTATCGAATCAATATCGATGGCGTCATGCTCGGAACGCAATATGCGATTCCACTCATGGAGCAAAACGGCGGCGGGTCGATCGTCAACATCTCGTCCATCTCAGCGCTCACAGGTATGGCCGGTGCCGGTGCCTATACGGCCTCGAAAGGAGCCGTCCGGTCGCTCACGAAAGCGGCAGCCGTCGATTACGGCAAGCACAACATTCGCGTCAACTCGGTCCATCCGGGCTATATCGTGACACCGATGAGTGCGCCGCATATGGAGCACCCGGACTATAAACAACATTTCTTGAATCAAATCGCTTTGCCGAATCTCGGTCGGGCTGAAGAAGTGGCGACGGCCGTCCTCTTCCTCGCGTCGGATGAAGCAAATCACATCACGGGAATCGAACTTCCGGTCGATGGGGGCGTCACAGCAAAATAAGCTATACCACTCGTTCAGGTCGGAGGAATTTTCCTCTGACCTTTTTTAAATTATTTTTCGAAAAAACCATATTAGAGATAGACAAATTGAGAGTTTCCTAAAATAATGAAATTAAGTGATTTTTTGTAGTTAATTGTTGGAACCTTCAAGCCATTATCACGTATACATGAATTGACGGATCCGTCGGTTGAAGCTTTGGACATATAGAAATGAGGAGAACAGATGAAAGCAACATGGAAACAAGTTTTATCATTCGTCACGGTGCTCATGCTCGCATTGGCATTGATTCCACCACAAGCGAGTGCGGACGCTGGAGCGGGGATGCAAGAGGCGAAGACGCTCAGCCCCGGAGTAGAAGTCACGTTCGAAACCGGGACAGACGCCACGAATACATACTGGTTCAAAATGGAACGGGGGACTCCATCGGCGATGACGCATATGGAAGTTCAGTTCGATTCGACGAAGCTCGCGAATATCTCGATCTATCCGAGTGCCGATTTGGCAGCGAAAGACGAGACGTTCGAACAGTATCGTTCGAGCGCGTCACAAGAAGACGGACAGCAATCGGCGACGATTCGTTTCCCATATGCATGGGAAGGTCCGTACTACATCAAAGTGGAGTATCTCCCGCTGATGGAAGAAGAAACGGTGTCGCCTTCCGACATCAAGCTCGTCTACAACCCGGTCAAATTGCCGGTCAAGTATGAAAACATCGAGACGGAGGCAGGCATGTGTGCCGTCGAATCGATTTTAAATCCGGCACCAGAGCGCGACTCGATGTTGAAACTCATCCGTCGCATCCAGACGGAAGTGTTGGCACAATCGGAGTCAGGCAACGATTTGGCCGCCTTGTACTATCGGACGTCGCCATACCTCATCAAAGCGATGGTGAAAGACGGCGCGAAACGCCAGCAAGCGTACAATGATTTGAAGGCGTTACAGCCACTCATGAACGCGCTCGTTGATCGGAAATCATACACGCTCACGCAAGCGGATGAAGCGGCCATCGAACGGTTACAGACGCTCGTGACGTCAAGTGTGCCGACAGCATTGCAAGCAGAAGTCGACAAGGTAGCAGCTAAGCTTGGGACGGGTACGCTTGCCGGAACACCGCTCCAAGATGTAATGGGTAAATTCGGGGTATCGATTGAAGTCGATGATGCGCCGCGTTATATCGTCAAATACAAATCGTCACCGAGCAAGTCGCTCGGTAAGATGAACGCGTTATCGAACGTCTCGGCAGAGAAAGTCGATCTTGGTCGCCCAGGTGACCACTTCGCGGTCGTCGACGTTGAAGCGGCGAGCACGAAAACGCAAGCGACAGCCAAGTCGACGCTCGAGCGTGACGCGAACGTCGAGTTCATCGAGCCGGTCCAGACGTATCAAGCGTTCATGGCCGACACGAGTTACGACTATCAATGGTCACTCAATTCAAAATCGGTATTGGCGCCGTTCCAAGATGCTGGCATCGGCATTGACGCTTACGAGGCACTCAACTTGCCGGCACGATCGGTCAAAGTGGCCGTGCTCGATACGGGTGTCGATTATCGCCTCCTTGACTTCAAAGGACGCGTCGATATTGCCAACGAGAAGAACTTTGTCGACCCGAACGGGGAAGGCAGTGCCATCGATGACCACGGCCACGGGACACATGTCGCCGGCGTCATCGGTGCGATTCAAAACAACGGGACATCGATGCGCGGCATGATGCCGGCCGTTTCGATTCTCCCGGTCAAAGTGCTCGATGCGAGCGGTTCTGGAGACACAGAACAAATCGCGCTCGGCATCAAGTATGCGGTCGATGCGGGTGCCAAAGTCATCAACATGAGCCTCGGCGGCAGCGAAAGTCGGACAATCGGCTACATGTTGAAGTACGCATATGACCGTGGTGTCGTCGTCGTGGCGGCAACCGGGAACGACGGCGATTCAAGCCTGTCATACCCAGCTTCATCGAAATACACGATCTCGGTCGGTGCGACGAACACGTTCGGCATCGTCTCGGATTACTCGAACCACGGATACGGCGTCGACGTCGTGGCACCGGGAACGAAAGTCGCGAGCCTCGTGCCAAACGGTAACGTCGTCTATATGGACGGAACGAGCATGGCGACACCGCACGTCTCGGCCGTCGTTGGTTTGTTGTTATCGACGCGTCCGACACTCAAAGTGGAAGAAGTACGTCAATTGCTCCATCGCACAGCGGAACCAGTCGCCTTCTCAGGCGGCGATGCGACCGAAGGGATGAGCTATGAAGACGGACTTGACTATTTCATGGAAGATTCGGAAGAAGAGCTTCCGTTCAACTATGATTACATCAGTGGCTACGGCAAAGTGAACGTGCATTATGCGGCTTCGATGCTACGTCTCTACGCCAAGCCAGGGATCGTCCGTGACAATTCGACCGTATTTGCCGCTAGCGTGCAAAGCGGGACGACAGTGACGGTCTATAACGGCGAGAAACGTCTTGCGACAGGAACGTCGAAACAGGCTCGTGTCGCATTGAACATCGGAGCGCAAAAAGCAGGCACGACACTCCGTGTCGTCTATAGCAACGGCAAGCTCGTTTCGAGCGAACGTCTCCTTGTCACAACAGGAGCTCGTCCGAAACAGCCGGTCGTCACGACACCGCGTGCGAACGCGAAACAAGTGACCGGTCGCGCCGACGCTGGAATGACGGTCATCGTGCGTGATGCGAAGCGCCGCGTCATCGGGAAAGGGACGACTGGACTCACAGGATCGTTCGTCACGAAGACACGCACGCTCAAAAAAGGAGAGCGTCTCTCGGTTCATATCGAAGATGCGAAAGGCCGCGCCAGCCAGATGAAGCAAGTCATCGTCAAATAAGTGCGCAATCAACAAGGAGTTCGCCGCGGCGAACTCCTTATTTTGTCTTCTATTCGAGGATGCCGAGGAGCTCCATGACGAGTAGGACGAACAGTCCGGAGCCGAGGACGGCCGCGAAGAAGACGAGCACGGCGTACTCTTTTTGTTTCAAGATGGCCCACCATCCGGTCACGAATGCTCCGAGCCCGAGGACGGAGAACGTGGTCATATAGCTGAGCCGAAGCATGTTCGCGGCGTTGTCGCTCCAAAGCGTCGAATGAAAGGTCGTATCGAAGTTATCGAGCAGGAGGAACGGCACGTACATGGCCAGGAACAAGCCGATGAGGATAATCGACCACTTGCCGACCGAGGTGCGAGGAAACAAGGCGCCATTCATGACGATTCACCTCTTTTCGTTGCGAGATCATCTGTATAGAACTATTCCCGTTTTGGCGAAAAGTTGACGGATTTCGTGGAAACGACATGATATAGTCGAAATGAGAGAATGGGGGGACGAGGGTGGAACAGTTCAAACTGAGACGGATTTGGGAAGACGTGTTGGAAATGGAAGTCGAATTGACGCTGAAAGGGAAATGGTGCGCGGTCACGATGGACGAATATGTCACAGGTGCCGACATCGAATCACTCGTCTCCACGTTACGGGCGTTCAATGCACGAAACGGGAAGTCACCTGAGACTTGGGCGCTCGATGTCCCGCTCGTTCACGTCTCGTTAAGGTTCGAACTGGCGAATGCGCGAGGGACCGTTCGGGTCAATATTGAGATGGAACAAATGAAAGGCGATGGTGGAGACATGAAGGCGACGTTCTCGTTCGAGACGACGATGGGGCAGATGGATGAGTTGCAGCGACAACTGTCGGCATTCTTGGCGTGCGAAACCGATTGGGTCGAATCGCTTCGCCCAGAATAAGTGGCCAAGTCAAAACGAGAAAGCGGGTGTAGAAAGTGAAAACTCAATTTGAGATGGAACGGATTTGGATGGATGAGACCGAGCTGTTTTACCAGATTAGGCTTCAGCTCCATGCATCCGTCTGTTCGAGCAATCAAGATGTATATATGCAGGACGAGACACTGCAAGAACTGATTGACTCGATTGCTGGATTCAACAACACCTGGGGCAAGGAACCCGTGATTTGGCAGTTGTTGGACCCGGATGCGGATGACCATAAAATCAGCCTCACGTTCACGCTGATTGATCGGACAGGCACGATTCAAGTCGACGTCTTCATCCATGACGAGTGGCAACACGATCCGTTCGACCACTTCCATGCGACCTTCAAGTTCAAGACGACGATGGGGCAACTCGATGACTTATGCGCCCAACTCAAACGCTTTATCCGACGAGAGACCGACCATGTCGCATCGCTCTATGAACGATAACAAGCCCAGACAAAAGCGTCTGGGCTTGTTTTAATACCATTCTTTCGGTTCGTAATTCAATTCGCGGAACAACTGCTCACGCTCTTTTTTCGACAGGTCGCGCCATTGTCCGGGCGGGAGCTTGCCGAGCGTGATGTTCATGACACGTACGCGCTGAAGACGGTACACTTCGTAACCGAGCGCTTCACACATGCGTCGGATTTGGCGGTTGAGCCCTTGTGTCAGCGTGATGTTGAAATCGAACTTCGACAGTTGGTGGACTTTACACGGCAACGTCTTCTGACCGAGAATTTTGACGCCGGCTTCCATCTGTTCGACGAACTCCGGGGTAATTGGCTTATCGACCGAGACGATGTATTCTTTCTCGTGCTCCCCCTCAGCGCGAAGGATCTCGTTGACGATATCACCGTCGTTCGTCATCAAGATGAGCCCTTCCGAGTCTTTATCGAGACGGCCGATATTGAAGATGCGTAGCGGGTGGTTGACGAGGTCGACCAAGTTGCCTTTGACCTTCTTCTCGGTCGTGCTCGTGATGCCGACCGGTTTATGGACGGCGATATAGACGTTGTTTCGTGCGACACGGGCGGCTGAACCGTTGACGAGTACTTCATCTCCTGGATTCACTTGGTCGCCGATTTTCGCTTTCTTGCCGTTGATGGTGACCCGTCCTTCTTCGACGAGACGGTCGGCTTGGCGGCGTGACGCCTTACCGGATTCACTGATGAATTTGTTGATACGCATAGATCCACGTCCTTTTTTTGGCTTCGTCCTCTCACTATAACGTATTTTACATGTGCCTGAAAGCGGGAAACGACCGAGTAGAGAGGATGTGGCACGATGGATCAGGCACGTGTGCTATTGCAAGACGCGATTCGATTTCAACAAGCGCTCATGGCGTCGTCGTTTCAGGCGGAACTGATCGACGGGGCGTCCCCGGTCCTATGGTATGTGAGACCGACGCAGCAACAATGGCTCACCGTCGGGACGAACCCGTCGCGCGGCGAGTTTTACGAACGGGATGGTACCGTTCGAAGCGGAGTATCGCAAAAATTCTATTGGCGTGACGAATCACTCGATACCTACTTACAAGATGAAAGTGCCCTCGAAGCGACGCTCGACTACGCCGCGACTTACTTCGAGGCCGGACAGGCGACGACGAGCTGGTTCGGCAAACCGGGCGGGGCGAAACTCGAGGCCCTGCTCGAAGGTATGGGTCGCTCGTTCTACGACGGGTCCGCGCTCCATGTCGACTTTTTCAAATATGCGACGTGGCGTCAGATGGGCCAATTGCGGACGGGACGACAGTGGATGGAGCACCCAACATCGCTCGATTTGCTCGAACGGACGATTCGTTATGTGACCCCGTCCCGTTTGGTCGTCCTGGGGCGGGATAACTGTGCGGCATTTAATGGGTTCACGCACAGTGAACGGCTGGACGCGTATCCGAGCGCCCGGTTCGAACTCGGCTATCACATGACGCTCGGTATCCCGATGATTGGGTTACATTTCAAACCATCCGAGGTGTTCGTCGGTCTCGGGAACGGTCGAGACGCTTTCGGGCTCCACCACGGTTCGTACGTGAAACGCGAGCATCTAATCAGAATCGGGACGGCCATCGAGACGAGCGCTCGTCGTTATTTCGGCTGAACGTCCTGGGGCGGATAGACGCGTGTGATGCTGCCCCAAAAGTTGAACTCGTTGAAATCGATATAGCGGATGTCGCGGGAGCGGTTATCGAGCACCTCGAGCAAGATGACGTCGGGAAAGCCCGGCTTGTGGAAGATGATGTACCCGATTCCGGTCACGGAGTGATTTTTATAAAATCCGTTCGCCATATTCAAGATGAAGGGGCGGTCGGCCGCGAGTTCGCGCTCGAATGTCGACCATTTCCATAAATAACGTGAGCTGCTATGCCCTTTGTAGCCGTAATGGGCCCATAGTTTCGTGACGATCGTACTGATTCGAGTCGGCGGTGTGCCTTTCTCGTCTTTGAACTGATGGGCGAGCGCAATCTCACGCGCGTCTCGTTGAATCTCGATTACGTCCTCTGGGATGCGCTCATAGCCAAGATCATGGTAATAGCGAAAAATGGCCGTCATCGAGGTGAGCGTACAATTGTTCTTGCCCCCGCTGAACGCTTTTTGAAGCAACACTGGAACCCTGCTGATGCGCTTCTCGCTTTTGACCGTCCAATGGCCGTGATAGCGGTCGTTCACGTAGGCCTTAGGGTCGATGATTCCAGCGTAGCCTTTCTTCGCTACTTCGAGCTGTCCGGCATAATGTTCGTCCATGACGCACCTCCCTTTTTCTTTATTATACAAACAACGCCCGTCCTCTGGAATGAGAGAACGGGCGTGTCGTCGTCAAAAGATGAGATGGGCGATCCCGACGATAATCGGTAACGTGATGATCGTCCGCAACAAGAAGATGAGAACGAGATCGAAGAACGAGATTGGCAATTTTGAGCCGAGCAACAATCCACCGACCTCAGACATGAAGATGAGCTGGGTGACGGAGACACAGGCGATGACGAATCGCGTCAACTCACTTTCGATGCCGCTGCCGAGCACGGCCGGCAAGAACATATCGGCGAACCCGACGACCATCGTTTGGGCCGCTGCCTCTGCTTCTGGCACTTGCAACAGCATGAGAATCGGTTCGAACGGTTTGCCGAGAATCGTGAACAATGACGTGTGCTCGGCGATGACGAGCGCAATCGTTCCGACGGCCATGACGACCGGCAAAATGCCGAGCCACATGTCGAGCACGTTTTGGAACCCGTCTTTGAACGTGGCGCCGGCGCCTTTACTCGATTTTGATTTGAGCAACGCTTGACGTAGTGCCCAGACGCGCATTGGGACATTCGCCGGCACCGGTTCTTCCGGTTTCAATTCCGTCTTTTCATATGCCGTGTCGGGCTTACGGGACAACGGATAGATGCGCGGCATGATGAGCGCGGCGACGATACCAGACAAGATAATAGTTCCGTAATAATGCGGGAAGTAGGCGTCGAGTTTCATGTACGACAAGATGACGATCGTGAACGTGATCGAGACGACAGAGAACGTCGTGGCGATAATCGAGGCTTCCCGTTTCGTGTAGTAGCCTTCTTCATATTGTCTTGTCGTTAATAAAATTCCGATCGTGGCGTCCCCGACCCAAGACGCGAGCGCGTCAAGCGAGGCCCGACCCGGTAGACGGAACAGCGGGCGCATCACTTTGATGAGCATCGTACCGACGAACTCGAGCAATCCGAAGTTCAACAGGAGCGGCAATAACATCCCGGCGAACAAGAACGTCGCGAATAAAATCGGAATCAATTGATAAAGCAACAGGCCGCCCGTGAACTCGGACGTGATCGCCTCGGGCCCGATGACGAGTAACGTCATAAAGCCGGCGATGAAGCCGATGACGCGCATCACAAACCAAAACGGTGTGACGTTGAACAACGTGTTCAAATGAGGGCGCTCTAAGATGAACGCCGGTTTGACCGCATACGCGATGAGTGAGCCGACGACCGAGATGCCCATCATGATGACGGCAATCGTCGGTACGATGCCGCCGATCAAATCAATCAGCCAGTTCGATAAAAAGGCGACGGGAATGGTGAACCCGTCACCAGACGGGATTGGGACGATGAAGAATAGAATCCCGATTAACGATGGAATGATGAATTTCATGTAATCTGCTGACGTGAATGTGGGTCCGTCATGACCGGACCGGTTTGGTGTGTGATTCATTCAATTTACCCCTTTTCCCCGAAAGTGTAGTGTGCGCTTCACTGGCACGTCCCCATCGTGCGTTACGTGAATTGCTATGAAGGAATAGCTTCTTCTCGTTCATTATAGAGAAGTGAACATCCAGCAGGCAACAACCCGTTGTAATTTTCTGAAAAAAGAAAGCGTTCTCAAGAGCGAACTATTCGTATTCTCCGGCTCACTTTAGTATGATGACGGCGAGTCTTACAAAATCGAGATATTCACCATATATACTTTAGGAACGGAGCGATACAGATGAGATTAAGTGTATTGGATCAAGCGCCGGTGACATCCGGACATACGTCAGAACATGCGTTACAAAGTGCGGTCGAACTGGCCCAATTGGCAGAAGAGCTCGGCTATTACCGGATGTGGATGGCCGAACATCACGGCGGCATGTCGTTCGCTAGCTCGGCACCGGAAGTCGTCGCGGCTTATATTGCGGCCAAGACAGAACGAATTCGTCTTGGGTCAGGTGGCATCATGATGATGCACTATTCACCGCTCAAAATGGCCGAAGTATTCAAGACGCTCAGTGCGCTCGCACCGGGCCGCATCGACTTTGGAGTCGGGCGGGCACCGGGTGGAGACGCCAACGCCATTTACGCGATGTCGCAAGGGCAAAAACCGATGATGGACGGCCTGTATGAAAAACTCGGGACGACACTCCAACTCATCAACGATGAGGCGCCGGAAGAACGATGGTATAAGAATACGCCGGCAGCGCCGACGGGTGTGAAGCTCCCTGAGGCATGGCTCCTCGGGTCGAGCGGGAACAGCGCCATCCAAGCAGGACGGATGGGGCTCGGCTATTCCTTCGCTCAATTCTTCAATGGGGAGCTGAGTGTCGCGGCGCTTGACGCGTATCGTCAGCACTTCACCCCGTCCGCTTTCATGGAGAAGCCGGACATCAGCGTCACGTATCTCGTCACGACGGCCGAGACGGAAGAAGAGGCCGAGTATTTGGCACGTCCATCCGATCTATCGCGCCTGTTCTTGATGAAAGGCCAGCTCCGCCAATTGATGAGTCCGGAGGCAGCACACGACTATCCGCTCACCGAAATCGACAAGATTCAAATCGCCAACAACCGAAAAATCCATCTCGTCGGGACACCGAAGCAGATTGCGACGCAACTGCAGGAAGAATCAGCCCATTATGGATTTGATGAGGCGATGATTTGCAGCATCCAGCATACACAAGAGAGCCGCTTGAACGTCTATCGGTTGCTCGCCAAAGAACTTCTATGACGAAAACGCACCTATTCCTAACGGAAAGGTGCGTTTGTCAGTTAGAGGAACAGTTGCATGAGCACGAACAAAGCGACAAGCCCGCCGAGCGAGACGGTAAAGAAGACGGCGACCGAACGTTCGTGATTGCGTAAGATTGTATACACCCCCACGACGAACGCACCGAGTGCGGCGGCGATGGCCAACATCGATACGATAGCCGCCCACGTGTTGTCGAATAACGTGTCGAAGTTGAACGGTTGAGCGGATTGGACGATGAGAGCAGACACGAGTAAGAGCACGAACACCGCAAGCAACAAGAGGACCGACCATTTTCCAGGCCGTGTCTGTGGATAGACGTTTCGACTGAGCATGATGGTTCACCTCACTTTTGCGACTTTTACTTATCTATACCCGATTATTGACCGCTCGTTAAAAACGTCTTCCCCTTTTTTTAAACTGTTTCGTGAACAAGACCGGCTAAAACCACTAAACTAGAAGAAACGGAGATTGCCTGGAGGTACAGTATGCAGCAGATGAAGATCGATCCGCACTATTTGTTTGACGTATTCGTTCAATTATACCGGATGGTGTTTTTGATGGAAGTGACACCTGAGGGATATCGGTACGCACGCGTCAGTGAACAGGGGAAACTGGCGTCCTCGCTCCCGGACGATGTGAGTGGCTTGTATTTACATGATATGTATGCGGTCGATGTCGCCAACGAGTTAATCGTGCATTATGACGAAGTCGTCGCGACGCACGCACCGGTCTATTTCATGTCACAAATGAATATCGAAACCAATACCGCCCGTTTTGCTTCCTCCGTTCTCATGCCGCTCGAAGATGAGGCGGGTAACGTGCGCTATGTATTAGGGCTGACGACCGATTTGTCGGAAGAGGCAGAAATGAAGCTATTGAGTAGCATCGAGAACATCGATTATTTGACCGGGATGCCAAACTTGATGAAAGTGAAGCTCGAGCTCGAGAAGCTGTTCACGAAACAAGAAGGAGCGGAAGCGACGAGTGTTATGCGCTTGCACATCAATCGCTTTAAAATCATCTTATCCCTGCAAGGTGTGGAACAGTCCCATCGCCTGATTAAAGAGATGACGCGGCACTTATCGGACCTGTTGCCGAAAGGATCGATTATCGGACGCGTAGACGGTGAAGATTTTATCGCTGTGCTGCCCTACACCTCAATCGAGACGGCGACGATACATGGGGAACGATTGCTTGCGGCCATTGCAGCGTACACGTACCAAGTGGCCGAGACCGAGTTCGCTTTATCCGGTTGTCTCGGAATCAGCGCGGGGAGCGAGGACGCCGACCGGGTCATCATGAATGCGTCAACGGCGCTCCTCGAAGCGAGACAAGCGGGCAAGCAAATCATCAAAGTGTACGAAAAGGACGATTACGTCCAACATTATATCGATGAGATGACGATTGAGATGGAACTCATCAAGGGACTGAAAGCAGATGAACTGAGCGTCGTCTATCAACCGAAAGTTGGCTGTCAGGACGGGATGGTTCATTTTGAGGCGCTCGTGCGGTGGCATAGTGCGGCGCTCGGTAACGTCTCACCGGAAACGTTTATTAAGATTGCCGAAACGTCGCTCTTGATTGAAGACATTACCGGGTTCGTTTTCGACCGTGTCTGTCGTGACATGATCGAGCAACCGGACCTGTTTGCAGGGCGACGTGTCGCGGTCAATGTATCCCCGGTGTTGTTTCGGCAAGACTATATCAAACAGTTATTACAGGTGCTCGCGACATACGGGTTGAGACCAGAACAGTTCGAGTTTGAGATCACGGAACATACGCTTATGCAAGAACCGCTCCTTGGCATTCAGACGGTCGACTATTTGAAAACGAAAGGCTTTCGCGTGTTGATTGATGACTTCGGCGTCAGCTACTCTTCCCTCAATTACTTGAAGATGTTTGAGATTGACGGCATTAAAATCGACCGCTCATTCATCAGTCAATTAGATAAAGACAACGGCCTGAAAGAATATGAAATCGTCAAATTGATTGTCTCACTCGCTAAAAAATTGAATTTAGAGGTCACGGCCGAGGGGGTCGAGACGGAAGCGCAGTACCGGGTGATGGAACAGCTCGGTTGTGATGAGATTCAGGGGTATTTCTTCAGTCGTCCACTCCCGCTAAATGATCTCCAACAGGCGCTCGATGCGCTCGTCTATCAACATGCGGCGCTGCGGCAACTCGAGTTGGCCACGACTTCTCCGTCGACGGTACTTGATGAGCAAGAAGCCGAGCGTTTGAAGACGATTCTGCGCCTTGAGATTTTAAACACTCCGCGAGAGGAGCGCTATGATCGGATTACGCGACTTGTCGCGCGCACGCTGAACATGCCGGTCGCGCTCATCTCGATTTTGACGACAGACCAACAATGGTTCAAGTCCTGCGCGGGTCCCTTGCTTGAGAGCCCACACGTGGATCGGGAATGGACACTGTGTGATCGGGTCGTGACTGGCCAATCGTCGGTTGTCATCGAGGATGTGCAGACGTCTGAGGCCGGGACAAACAATCCGTTGCTTGAAAACCTCGGTTTTTATGCCGGTGTTCCGCTCACGACGCGAAGCGGACATGTCATCGGCACGCTTTGTGTGACGGACGAACGAGCTCGCACGTTTGACGAGGCAGCGTTGCAGTCGCTTGAAGATTTCGCGCGTTGGGTCATGGCTGAAATCGAATTGACGGAACAGACACGGGCCCAGGCCCAACGTCAACAGACGCTCGAGTCGCTGTATGAGGTGACGGCACTTCATGAACCGTTCGGCAATAAACTAAAACGGATTCAGACGGTGCTCCGCGGCTGGATCGGCTATTCCCATGCCGTCGTCTTCTCGACGGAGTCGAAACATCGCGTCTTATCCGAGGACGGGGAAGGCAAGCTCGACTGGACGAGTGATGCCCTGCAACAACTTCATGCTTTGACGACAATCGGGCACCAAAAATTAGGTCGTGCCGAACTTGTGATCGATGGAATCGAGTTTAGCTCGATGATCAGTCTGCCGTTGTCCAATGATGGCAAGACGTTCGGTTGGGTCGTGTTCTTGGCCGAACAGGGCAGCTTGAACGACGTCGTCGACGCAGCGACGATCAACGAGATGACGGATACGATATTGCTCGTGACCCGGTGGATGGAGAACGAGATTCGGCGCGAACGTAAGCATCAGGAAGTCATCGAACTTATCACCCAAGACAGTTTGACGAAACTGGCGAACCGGCACTCGTTCATGACCGATATGAGACAAAAGATGAATCGGAAGCAGTCGGTCGTGCTGTTGTTCATCGATTTGGATGATTTTAAACAAGTAAACGATTCCTACGGTCATCTGATTGGGGACGAAGTGCTCATCGAGACGGCACGACGGATTCGCTCGTTCAGTCAAACGTATGACGGGAAGGCATATCGCTTCGCAGGCGACGAGTTTTTAATCGTTATCGATGCGGAACGAGAAATAGTTGGAGCAGACCGATTTGAGGAGTTGAATCTTCTCATTTCCCAGGAAATGAACGTCGGAGATGGCTTGTCCTTGAGGTTGTCGGCCAGCATCGGCGTCGCTTGTTCGGAAGACCACGCTTCGCTTGATGCGATGATTCATCACTCGGATGCGGCGATGTACGTCGCTAAAAATTGCGGTGGGGATGGGTATTATGTGTACGACTCCCATCAAGAAAATTGATACGGAGGTATCATATGAGCAAATTATGGCTGATTGAAGGATTACCAGGGAGCGGGAAGACGACGTTTGCGGAAACAATCGCTGCGACAGCGGGATATACGTTTTATTCGGAAATCGATGCGTCACATCCGGTCGATGTTCATGACGTCTATTGGGTCGAAGCAGACGGTATGACGGAAGGCGAGGTCATCGATCAAGATGGGACAGGTCGATTCATACGATATCGTCCGAACGAACGTCGTTCTGGAGTCGACGTCTATGAGCTGCCGTTCGATATACATGTTGAACTGATGATCGGCCGTTGGCGTCGTTTCGTGGAGCGGGTCAAGGGAGAGGACGGTACGTACGTATTCGAATGTGCCTTCCTGCAAAATCCGTTCACGATCGGTATGGTGGCCCAAGACGTCCCGAACGAGCAGATTGAAGCCTATATCGAGACGGTGGCAGATTTACTGGCCCCGCTCGACCCGACCGTCGTCTATTTAGAGACGGTCGACGTTCCGACCGTGTTTCGCGATGTCTATGCGGAACGGCCGACAGAGTGGCAACGTGGTTTCGTCGAGTATTACACGACTCGCGCTTACGCTCAGGCAAACGGATTGGGCGGGCTCGAAGGGACGATTCAACTGTTGAAAGACCGGCAACGGCGTGAATTGAGCTTGTTAGAGCGTTTGCCGGTCCGGACGATTCGCCTCGTCAATGACGAGCGAGGGGCACTCGAAGCGCTCGACGTGTTACGGAGCAAAGAGGAGGTCAATCATGCAGACACTTAAGCGGCATTCGGAACGGTTTTGGTATATGGACCCAGTCGCGGAGACCGACCGTCCCATTTTAGGGGCTGTCGTCGGAGATACCCATACGCTCATGATTGATGCGGGGAACTCTGAGGCGCACACGAATTTATTTCTAGACGCCTTGACCGAGCGGGGCATCAAACGACCGTCAATCGTCACGTTGACGCATTGGCATTGGGATCATATCTTTGGATTGTCGGCGCTGACTGACACCGTCTCCATCGCAAGCACGGCGACAAAAGCCGGGATGGAACGGTTGCTGCCCTATGCGTGGGACGATGCTTCCTTAGCCGAACGGGTCGAAGACGGAAGCGAGATCACGTTTTGCGCGGAAGCGATCAAACTCGAATATGGAGAAGAGCGATCGATGCGCGTCGTCTTACCGACGCTCACGTTCGATGATACGCTCACCCTCGACCTCGGCGGGGTACACGTCATTCTGAAGCATGTTGGTGGAGATCACGCTGCCGATGCGGTCGTCGCTTATGTACCAGAGGAAAAGGTGTTGTTTTTAGGGGATGCCCTCTATGCGAACTTGTACGCGCCGACTTGGCGAATGACCCCGGCACGGACATTGCGTCTCTTAGACCTGCTCGATCAGTTCGAGGCCGAAGCGTACGTCTGGTCACACGGTCAAGTCGTGACTCGTGCCGAATATGAGAAAGACCGAGACGTTTTACGCCATTTGGCCCGAATCACCGCTTATTTCCCAGGAAATAAAGAAGCGATAACCGCTCAATACGAACGTCTGACAGGTCGGACCGTCGACGAAGAAGCACAAGAGCTGATTTCGTTCTTCGTGAACGGTTCGAGCGAGGAAGCGTGATGGACATCAAACGAATTCATGATGAGGACGAAGCGTTTCAACAATTTTTGACGAGTCGATTGCGGATATTTAATGACGCTCATTCGGTACACCATCGCGAGATCCGCAACGCCGACGTCCCGGTCGTTCAGTTGAAAGTGGAACAGGACGGGGACGTGATCGCTGGGTTGTTCGGGAGCGTCTATTGGGGCTGGTTCGACTTGGACCGACTGTGGGTCGCGTCAGAACATGCGGGGACCGGCCTAGGGAGCCGTCTGCTCGAGGAAGGGGAACGGTTGGCCCACGAACTCGGGGCGACGCGCGTCAAGTTGACGACGTTCTCGTTTCAAGCGAAAACGTTTTACGAGCGTTTTGGTTATGAAGTCGCAGGAGTGCTCCATGATTACCCGCCGGGATCGGACTACTATATGATGACGAAGCAACTGACAGCTGATTGAAAAAAGGCGACTCGCGCGAGTCGCCTTTTTTCAATATACTTTATCCCCGTTAAAGATTGAGTTTTTCACCATGACGTAATCGACGGTGCGCAATGCATCGAGATTGTCCCCACCCGAGTAAGAGATGGCCGATTGGAGGTCTTGCTCCATCTCGGTCAACGTGTCTTGGAGCGCCCCTTTATGCTCAACGAACACTTTCTTGCCTTCGACGTTTTTCCGTTCCCCTTTTTGGAATTCAGAAGCCGACCCGAAGTATTCTTTGAGCAACTTCCCGTCCTGTTCGAACGTCTCACCCGGAGACTCGTCGTGTCCGGCAAACAGCGAACCGATCATGACCATCGATGCCCCGAAGCGAATCGACTTGGCGATGTCGCCATGTGTCCGGATGCCCCCATCCGCGATAATCGGTTTTGTCGCCGCCTTGGCACACCAACGGAGTGCGGCGAGTTGCCACCCGCCCGTGCCGAAGCCCGTCTTTATTTTCGTGATACATACTTTACCTGGCCCGATGCCGACCTTCGTCGCATCTGCCCCGGCATGTTCGAGTTCTCGGACCGCTTCCGGTGTCCCGACGTTACCGGCAATCACGAACGAGCTTGGAAGATGGTGTTTGATATGTTGAATCATCCGGATGACCGCATTCGAATGACCATGCGCAATATCAATCGTAATGAATTCCGGTGTATGTCCGGCTTCCGCAAGCATCTCGACGAAACGATATTCGTCCTCTTTCACACCGACGCTAATCGATGCATACAAGCCACGCCCATGCATGTCCTCGATGAATTGGAGTCGCGTCTCTGGGTTGAAGCGATGCATGATATAGAAATAGCCGTTCTCGGCAAGCGACCGAGCGACGTTCTCATCGATGATGGTCTGCATATTGGCTGGAACGACCGGCAGACGGAACGTGAAGCCGCCGAGCGTCACGCTCGCATCACATTCAGATCTGCTGTCGAC
Source organism: Exiguobacterium sp. s70 (assembly GCF_018618315.1). Classification (NCBI taxonomy): domain Bacteria; kingdom Bacillati; phylum Bacillota; class Bacilli; order Caryophanales; genus Exiguobacterium; species Exiguobacterium sp. s70. The sequence continues at coordinate 242,782 of NZ_JACSLV010000003.1, read as the reverse complement.
GACACATTTTGCGGGAATTAATTGAATATCTTCATAATCAAATACTTTATCCATGTTGTCACACCCCTATTTACGAACAATTTGGTTTGTTGAATGATAAATACTTCGCCCATTCGGTAATGTAACGTAAATTAGAGCATATGTCAAAGGGATATGGCGATAAAAGGCAAAAATTCTGGATGATTGCTGGTTAATCATCTCTAATGTTCGTGTTTAGGTACTTTTTTTCTATGTTTCACGTGAAAAAAAGACCGCTTAGGAGCGGTCTTCAAACAAAGCGTATTGATTGCGGCCGTTAGCTTTCGCCTGATATAAGGCCAAGTCGGCTCGTTTGAGCAACAGTTTTGTCGACATGCCCGGTCGGTACGGGGCCACGCCGACGCTAGAGGTCGTGACGAACGAATGGTCTTCAATCTGCCACGGGCGCTGAAGAGCGGTCACGAGTTTTTCGGCCACGCGTTTTGGCGCGTCAGCTTCCGTGTAGCGGATGAGTACCGAGAATTCGTCACCGCCAAAGCGGGCGACCACATCTTGATTTCGCAATACGTCGGTCAAACGAGTGGAGAATTGGCGCAACAACTCGTCGCCAATGTCATGGCCGAGCGTGTCGTTGATTTGTTTGAAACAATCGATATCGAGCGACAGGATGGCGAGTGACTCGTCTTCTTCCTCGAACCGGGCCAACGTCTCTTCCAAATAGGCGAGGAAATAGCGCCGATTCGGTAAGTCGGTCAACGTATCATGGTAAGCCAAATGCTTGAGCTGTTTTTCAAGCACTTTTCGCTTCATGATTTCACGCGTGACGGTCAAATAGTGAAGCAGTTGCCCCGTATCGTCATAAATCGCTTGAATCTTCGTTTCGAGCCAAATCCAACGACCATCTTGATGCAGATGACGGAATTCGAGGGTGAGCGGCTCGCTCTTCGCTGTCATCGTCCGGAGTTGTTGTCTCGCCGGTTCGACGTCATTCGGATGGATGAAGTCGAGCGTGTTCTTGCCCTCGTAGAACGACGAGGCATATCCGAGCACGGTTTGATGGGACGGCGAAGCGTAGCGGACTTGACCGTCACGCTCGAGGATACAGACAAGGTCGCTCATATTCTCTGTGATCAGACGATATTGCGTCTCGCTCTGGTGCAGGGCACGCTCCATCTCACGTTTCTCGGTCACGTCACGCAATAAGGTCATGACGGCGGTCGTTCCTTCGTAATCAATTAACAGGCTACCGATGTCCATATGCAGTTTTCGACCGGCCGGCGTGACGAGCACGATCTCTGTATCTTGGACCGGATCGCCTTGGCGCAACGCCTGAAGGCGTGCCTTGGTCGTCTCATGATATTCCGTGGCGACGAACGTGAAAATCGATTCGCTCTCGATGTACGTCTCGCCAATCGTTTCTAGCGCCAAGGCGTTGGCGTATAGAATCACGCCGTCTTTATGAACGATGATCCCTTCAGGAATCGTCTCAATCAATTGGCGATACCTTCGCTCGCTCTCCTGAGTCGCCCGTTCGGCATTCTTCTCCGGGGTGTGGTCGATAATGATGGCGAACAGTCCAGTGATATGCCCCCCGACTTCAATCGGAATATTCAAGATGGCCAAATCGAGCCAGTTGCCCGTCTTTTGCGGAGCGGTCATGCCGTATTTGTGCGGCGTGCCAGACAAGGCAGAGCGGAGACCCTCATCGACAAGGGCCCGTTCTGACTCGGGCAACCATGACAAAAAAGACTCCCCCAACAAATCGGCTTCCTCGTAACCGGTAATCTGTGTGACGGCAGGATTGACCGATTGGACGCGAAACGCATCGTCGAGAACGAAGATTCCGTGCGGTGAATAGCGTTGGAGCGATTCGTGCTGATCTTTCAAGATAGACAACTCGAGTTCACGACGTTTCCGTTCTGTCACTTCCCGGACGACCGAGATGACGTGCGTGCAGGCACCCGCCTCATCGAAGACCGGCGTCACCTCGGACTCGTAGTAATAAACGGGTAAGTGAATCTCGTGTGAGACGACTGCTGTCGTATAAGATGGTTCGGCCAGGCGATAGTCCTCGAAGACGAGACTCTTTCGTTCTCGTACCGCCTCGTCATAATGGCGCGTGACGAGAGCGGCCGTCTCGGGTGGTACCATGTCCTCGACACGTTTCCCGATATCGGCCTCGGTCCAGCCGATCGCCTGTCTTCCCGGTTCGTTTACAAATACGTAGCGATAAGTTGAACCGTCCACTTCCATGAAGAAGACAAAATCAGAGATTTTGTCGAACGTACGGAGCAGGACGGAGGAATAGTGTTGGATGGTCTGGTCGGCGTGCATCATGTCCCTCATTTCAATCAAAAACTTTTCGGCGCGTCATTCTCATATTACCGTAAGTTGTGACAAAATGTGTGAACATTCAAAAAAAGACAGGACGATGAAAAGTCCTGTCAGGCAGCTTGTTTCATTTCGGTCCGCTCGCGGCGGCCGTTCATCAAGTAATAGAGGAACACGGTAAAGAAGACGACACCGGCAAGTAACAGATACAGTGTCGAGAAACCGGTCAACGGAATGAGCAAGCCGATAAAGTAAGGGCCGAACCCGAGTCCTGCGTCGAGGGCGATAAAGAACGTCGACGTGGCCATGCCCATCCGATGAGGGTCCGCCGCTTTCACGGCGATCGCCTGCGTACCGGACTGGATATTCCCGAAGCCGAGACCAATCAGCGCCCCGGCGAGTAACAGCATGACGGCGTTGTTAGCCTGGCTCAAGACGAGCATTCCGACGGCAAAGAGAACGATGGCCGGGTACATGACGATATTGGCGCCGCGCGCGTCCATCAGACGACCGGTGATCGGCCGTGAGATGAGGACGGCGATGGAGTAGACGAGGAAGAAAATACTCGCCGCTTCGACGAGGTCAAGCTCGCTTGCGTAAAAATTGATATAGGACAACACGCTCGAGTAGCTGAGAGCGGCGACGCCGATGATGAGCGCGATTGGTAACGCCTTCGGCTCGACGAATGCACTGAGCGAAAGCCCCCGGACGACTTGCGGGTTGTCAGCTTCGGGCACCGTCACGAATAAGGCGCTACCGAGACTGATGAGACCGATGACGAAACAGGCGAGAAAGATCACCGAGAAGCTCGTGTATTGGCTCATCATCAAGCCGACGAACGGTCCGATGGCAGTGGCGAGCGTCGAACTCATGCTGTAGTAGCCGATACCTTCGCCTTTTCGAGAGCCGGGAATGACTTGGGCGACAATCGTTCCGGTCGCCGTGCTCGACAGTCCCATCCCGAGACCGTGGACAAAGCGCGTAAACAGTAAGAAGCCGATGCCAAAGTCGAGGAAATAGAGCAAAATCGTAGCCGTGAAGAACGTCAGGCCGATCAGGAGCGTCTTGCGACGTCCAATCGAGTCGATCAAGCGCCCGATAAAGAGTCTCCCGACGAGGGTCCCGATAATGAAAATACCGGTAACAAGGCCGGCCTCGCTCGTCGAAGCCCCATATGCTGAGACGGCGTGGACGCCAATCGTCACCATCAATAAGAAAAAGATGAGTGTTAAGAAGAAGTTGACGAGAGAGATGATGAGGAAATCTTTCGTCCATAGTTTTTGTGCGGTCAGTTGCATCTGCAGCCCGCCTCCTTATCCGTTTGATTCTAAATAGTTAATAAACATAACTAAAGGAGTATATCAAACGAGAGAAAGTTTGTCAGAGTCAACGCATTTCCAGCAAAAAACCGAGGCGCGTGCGCGCATCGGCAATCGTTAAGCGAGCTGACGTCGGTACCAGAGGACGAGAGGGACGAGAATGAGGGAGACGACCCCACCGAGGAGCGACAAGGTCAAGTAACTCGACTGGGCAGCGATGACACCGGAAAGCATCCCGCCGGAAGCGCCGGATAGGGCAATCCATACATCGACTGAACCTTGCGTCTTCGCACGTGTCTCGGTCGTCGTCGCATCGATGAGGATGGCCGTCCCGCTGATGAGCCCGAAATTCCAACCGATCCCGAGTAGGACGAGCCCGACGATTAAGAAGAACAAGGAATCCGCTGGGGCAAAAGCGGCGACGACACCGGCGAGAAACAATGTCACGCCCGAAGCAATCGCCATCACTTCACGGCCAATCCGATCGACGAGAATCCCGGTCACGAGAGAAGGCAAATACATGGCTCCGATGTGAAAGCCAATGACGAGACCGACCGCACCGAGTTCATGGCCATGGTGGCGCATATGGACAGGAGTCATCGTCATGATGGCGACCATCACGATTTGGCTGAGGACCATGACGAACGCACCGACATACACGCCGCGGTGACTATGCGCAGCTTCGACCGGTTGTGCCGTCGAAGTGGTCTCCTTCCGTTTCGCCTCGATTGCGCGGGCGACGAGGAGCGGGTCAGGATTCAAAAAGACGAGTAAGATGAGACCTGCAAAGAGATAGGCCACACCTGCAAGCAAGAATGGTCCAGAGAGTGTCGGCAACCCGAGTCCGGCGGCAACACGTCCCATCGGTTCGACCAAGTTCGGACCGGCGACGGCCCCGAGCGTCGTTGAGACCATCGCGATGCTGACGGCCGTCGCCCGCTCGGTCGCATTCGCCAAATCTGTGCCGGCATAACGGGCTTGAAGGTTCGTCGCCGTGCCGGCCCCGTAAATCAGGAGCGAGAGAAATAAGAGCGGTACGCTCTCGAACGTCGCGGCAACAATGACACCGAATGCGCCGACCGCACCGGTCAAAAATCCTGTCGCCAGTCCGAAACGGCGTCCGACTCGTTGTGACATCAATCCAATCAAAAACGCAGCGGCAGCAGAGCCGAGCGTGAACAGGGCCGTCGGGACGCCCGCATAGGCATCGGTTCCGAGTAAATCACGTGCCAATAAAGCACCAACCGTAATCCCGGCGGCGAGACCGGCACCACCGAACACTTGCGAGAGCACGACGATGACTAAGGTTCGTTTATATAACTGTCTTTGGTGCTCGAGGCTTTCCACATATGTAGCCATCTCTTTTCGCATCCAGTCATTCCTCCTTTACGCTATATACCCCACCAAGTATATCGCTAGAGAGGAGGAGAGGGGAAGCACGTAAAAAGGATTCGACCCGTCGATTTGGGTCGAATCCTTGAACTGTTCACGTTAGGCGCGGTCCCAGAACCGGCCTTTCGCGATACCGTCGATAAACGTATCGAAGCCATCGAGACTATGTTGTTTGAACGTGTAGACGCCAGGTTGGTCCGTCTTCACGCGGCAACGGTCGAGCACTTCATCATGATGCAGATGCAACGCGAGCGGTTTGAAGTGTTTATACGTGTTCTCGATGAACTCGAGCACGTCGTCTTCGACCGAGGTCGCGGTGCTGACGAGGAAAGCCGCATCGAACAGGCTCGAGTCGACCGTGTCGTACGTCTCTTTCACTTTAAGATCGCCGAGCGTATATGATTTCTTGCCGACGAGGCTGTAATTGACCTTATGATCGGCGAGCGCTTGCACCCACGCCTTCACTTGCGCGGCATCGACGTCTCCGGCCAAGAGGACGGCGACGCTCTTCGTGTCCGGCTTCGCAATCGTATTGGCCATGCTGAGCGCCGGTGAGGCCTTGTCCGAGACGACTTCGTTATTCTCGGCCGGGAGGTCGACACCTAGGTTGTCGGCAACGACCGAGGCGAGGTGACGGTCGATTCGATTCAACAAATCAACGGCGTTCTCTTTGACCATGTCCGACTCACATTTGCCGAGCTCAAAGCTACAGGCGTCTTGAATGTGTTGCTTTTCGACGTCGGTCATGCTGTTATAAAACATCTTCGCTTGCGAGTAGAAGTCGAGGAAGCTGTCGCTCCGGCCCCGAATCTTATGGCCGTCGACTTTCTCTTGATAGTGCTCGAATCCGCCTTGGTCGGCTGGGACGGGCTCCGGTTGATTGTTGTTGAGCGCGTTTTTATGGTAGCTCGTCTGCCCTTTATGGACGGCCATCTGATGCATGCCGTCGCGTTGGTTGTTGTGGAACGGGCAGACCGGCTTATTGATCGGGATTTGATGGAAGTTCGGTCCCCCGAGACGTGACAGTTGCGTATCCGTATACGAGAACAGGCGGCCTTGAAGGAGCGGGTCGTTCGAGAAGTCGATTCCCGGCACGAGGTGGCCAGGGTGGAACGCGACTTGCTCGGTCTCGGCGAAGAAGTTGTCGACGTTGCGGTTGAGCATCATCTTCCCGACAAGTTTGACGGGCACATCTTCTTCCGGCCAAAGTTTCGTCGGATCGAGAATATCGAAGTCGAACTTGAACTCGTCTTCTTCGGCGATGACTTGAAGCCCGAGCTCCCATTCCGGATAGTCGCCTTTTTCAATCGCCTCGTACAAGTCGACGCGGTGGAAGTCAGCGTTCTTACCGAGCGCTTTCTGCGCTTCGTCCCAGACTTGTGAATGAACACCGAGTTTTGGTTTCCAATGGAACTTGACGAAGTGTGCCTTGCCTTCTTTGTTGACGAGACGGAACGTGTGCACACCGAACCCTTCCATCATGCGAAGGCTACGCGGGATGCCCCGGTCGCTCATCGCCCACATGATCATATGGGCCGTCTCATGGTTTTGTCCGACGAAGTCCCAGAACGTGTCGTGGGCGCTGCCGCCTTGAGGTACTTCCGTGTGCGGCTCCGGTTTCACGGCGTGGACGAGGTCCGGGAATTTGATGGCGTCTTGGATGAAGAAGACCGGCATGTTGTTCCCGACAAGGTCATAGTTGCCTTCATCAGTATAGAACTTGGTCGCGAACCCTCGGACGTCGCGCACGGTGTCCCCAGACCCACGCGAACCTTGCACCGTCGAGAAACGGACGAACACCGGCGTCACTTTCGACGGGTCGTTCAAGAAGTCGGCTTTCGTATACTCGGCGAGCGACTCATACACCTGAAACTCTCCATGCGCCCCGACGCCTCGTGCGTGCACGATACGTTCAGGAATCCGTTCGTGGTCGAAGTGCGTCATCTTTTCGCGGAAGTGGAAATCCTCGATCAATGTCGGTCCGCGACGTCCGGCTTTGAGCGAGAACTCGTCCTCTGCCATCTTCAGCCCTTGGTTCGTCGTGAGCCCGGCTTGTTGCTCGTTATCAATCATATGTTGTTTTAACTGCTCTTCTTTTTTGTTCCCCATATTAGTGCCTCCCCTTTAAGTATACGTCCACGCCGTAGGCCACATTTTGGCCTACTTAACGAGTTTTCCCTAACCGACCGAGAAAAAACCCCCATTTTTCAAATGGAGGTTAGCGTAACATGGATAGGGTTTTCGTCTTGCCGTCCGACAGTTTGTAGCGCACGACGTAGTGGCGCGACGTCGTCTGGACCGTAGCAGACGTGATTTTCGTCGTCTTTTCGCCGATATGGATTAGCGTCAAATACTCGACTTGCTTGCCACGCTTTGTCGTCACGACTTGATTGCGGCGTTGCCAGTCGTAGTCCCGATACGACACATAACTCGCACCGACGGCGACTTTCGGCGTCGTGCCGACCTCGAGTTGTAACAGATGGATCGAGCGGTTCTCGTTGTCCTTATACAAGGCGTGACGGCTGCCGCTCGAGACGCGATTCAAACCGGTCCCGAGATGGAATCGCTGGACGAACGAGGTCGTGGTCGGGCTGGTGATGTCATCGTAGACGAGCACCGTTCCGTCGCGGTCGTAGGCGAGACGACGCGTGTGCGTCATCCCGTTACCGAGCAGCCCGCTCGTTCCCGCGGCCGTCCATTGCGTCGACGCGGCACCGACCGATGTGATTTGGCTTCTCCGCAAGTTGTTCGTCGTTAAGTTGAAGCTCTTACCTGCCACATGGACGGTGTTGTGGGCCGCGGCCTGCATGACGACGCTGCGCTCGGGACGGTTCGTATAGGCGTAGCGTCCGCTCTCGACGAGGAAGTCGCGGCCATAGCCGTACAGGTCAATCGACAAATCGTCGGCGTGCTTATGGATGTTGCTATGATAGCCGGCCGTCATCATTACTTGGACCGCGTCCCGGAACGGACCAGAAGCCCCGCCCCAATGTTGACGGAAGAAGGCGTACTGGTTCGATAGCTTACCGACCCGTGTCGACGGTTGGGTTCCCGATTTCCCTTGTGTCATCGCGTAATTCAAGTGCGGATAGCGATCGATATACGGAATCGCGTCCGTGCGGTGCGTGATGGACGGGGTGTCGCCAAACATCGGCAGTGTCCCGTTCGGTTTCAACATATACGTCAGCGCGCTCGGCATATCTTTGACGTCACGCATCCGGCTCGATAGGGCGAAGCGGTTGGCGGCCGCCCAGTCGTTGAAACGGGCGAGCGTGTCGTACAGATAGATTTGATAGAACGGCGAGTGCTCGAGATGGACGCCGTCCGTGCTTAAGCTGTGGTTCAACTGCTGGGTGAGCCGGTTCGTCGCGAGAGAGCGCCAGGCCGAGGAACGATAAAAGCTCCGATGTGTCTCCGCGACGGCGGTCAAGGCCATATCTTGGAACATGCCGTGATTGTTGTTCGGTTTATAAAAGCTTGGCGTCGCCAGCAGTGTCGCGTGTTCATACAGTGTCTTGGCGAACAGCTGCGAGAAGGCCGGATCGGTGTTCACCGCGGACGAGCGGAATTCATTCCAAAAATTGAGCAAATGGAACGTCCGGATGGCGGTGCCATGGTCGTGATACGGCCAACGGTAGCGTGTATAGTTCGCAGCCGGGTATTGCTTGGTCCAACTCGTGACGATCCGCTTCCCGTAGCGGAGATAATCGTCTCGTCCGGTGGCGGCATACGCTTGCGTCAACTGGTTCAACGTCGTGAAGTAATGGATTTGAAACTTGAATGACGTCGAATCGACCGCAGGGACGCTGACATCAAACCGGTATGTATCGATGTTCGGGACACGCAACTGATAGGGCGGGGACGGGATATACCAGTTCCCCTTCATGGCGGCGTCGGCCCGGGCGATGGCCGTCTTGGCGGTCAACTCATCGTAATAGTAAGGCGTCTGTCCCCGGGTGAGCGAGCGCATATACTCGTGCGTCATCCGTGAGTAGGCCGAACCGGAAAACGTCGTCAGCGACAAGTTCGTCGCCACTAGTGTGACGGCTTGCTTTTTTACGTAGTAGATGGTTCTTCCGTCTTGAATCTTATAATAGTGACCGGACGTACTGAGCGCCTTGAACCGCTTTGCCGCGCGCAACGTTCCTTTCGGCTTGAGCGTCTTTCCGACAAATTGATAAAGCGTCGTGCCGGTAGGCGCACTCACCTCATAAGGTGAACTTGATGCGGCGTCGACCTGTCGCGGCGTCAAAGTGGCACCGATCATAACCAGAAGTAGGCATAAAAGCATCCATCGTTTCATAACGTCTTCCTTTCTCCGACCGTTCAACGGTTACATGTATACAATTAGTATACAATTATATATTTAGCCAAAGAAAGGAAAATTCGTACTATCTTTTTGGATGAATCAGGTTATAACGCGGCCCAGACACTCTGCTTCAAGACGATACGTTGGACCGTTTCGGGATTGAGATCATATTTCGTTGAAACGGTTCGGGTCACTTTCGCTTTCAAGTCAGGGTCGTCCGATTGCTCGGCCTCGTAGACGCGATTCCAGACTTGCCAGACGCGCACTTCCTTGTCCGACAGTTGCGTGTCCCATTCTTTCTCTTTCAATTGCCAGCCGAACGACATCTCCTCATAGGCGCCGGGTTGGACCGTACTCGCCAGGCTCCAATCGCCTTCAGGGGCAAATACGGCTTCGCCGAGTGGTGATTCGGTACCGATATAGGCTTCGTGATCATAAAAACGGAGGAGGGCGGCTTGGAACGTATCACGCGCCGTCACCTCGTCCATGACATCCTGACTGATGGACTGGAGCGTCTCGACGTCAGGTTGTCCGTGGACCACGATGTCATACGTATAGCGGACGGCCTCGTCTTCTGTCACAGCTTGTCTCGTTTCAATCGTGTAGCGTTGCTCGTCGTCTGTTGCCTCTGCTTGCGTGACGGTTTCCTCTGGCGTTTCTTCGGCCGGCTCATGCGGCCAGACGTAGACGGTCAAGGCGATGGCAGGGATGAAGAGAAGACCGCGCCTCAGGCGATACACCCATTTTGGTTTTTGTTTTGTTGTCATTTCACTCACTCCAATGCGTATGTATAAAAAAATCCCCTGATGTCAGGGGATTAACGTGTCCGATCTAATCGTACGATTCGAGCATCTGGATTGTCGATGCCGCGGACCAACTCGCTCAAAATTTTAGAACCTAACATGCTGTAGACCGTGCCGTTGCCCCCATATCCGAGTAAATAGTAGAGGTTCGGACGGTCCGGATGTTCCCCGATAAAGGGTAGCTGGTCGATTGACTCACCGAACAGGGCCACCCAGGCGTATTCAACTGTCAAATCATACATCGGGAACAGAGCTTCGACTTCTTGGCGCAACCGCTCGGCCCGTTTTTGAATGAGTGCCTCGCTATGCGGGGTCTCTGCTTTTTCTTCATCGAGTCCGCCGGCGATGATGCGGCCGTCGACGGTCGTCCGTAAATAGAGGTACGGCCGTTTCGTTTCCCAAATGAGCGCCTGACCTTCCCACTCGTCGAAATCAGGGACGGGATTCGTCGCAATCGCATAAGAACGGTTGAGTTCGATCCGATGCGTGTCGAGGAGCGGGGCCGGACGATAGCCGGTCGCGAAGATGACGTGGCCCGCTTTGAACGTTCCTGTGGGAGTCAAGACGAGCCAGTTGTCTCCGTCGGCGACGACTTCTGTGACGTCCGTCTCTTCGAAGATGGGGACGTTTTGGGTCGACAAGTAGCGGACGACCTGACGGCTGAGCGTGAGCGGATTGACCTCGGCATCGCCGTTCGTAATCAAGCCGGCCGGTTTATCGAACGGATAGCGTTCTTGTAACGCCTCCCGGTCGAGCCATTCGGCCGCGAGTCCGTGTTTCGTCAGCATCTCATACTCCCGTTTCAATTTGGAGACATCTGCCTCGCTGCTGGCGAAGCAGAGACTGTCACGCCGGATATAGACGTACTTGGCGTCAACCGTCCCGGCGACCTCGTCGAGCGCATCGACCGCCTCGGCACACAGTTGATAGAAGCGGACCGCGTCCTCTTCACCGATTTGTTCGGCCAATTCGTGCAACATGATGTCGTTCGAGTATTGAATGAGCCCTGTGTTCGCGGCCGTACTCCCGGCTCCGACTTTCCCTTGGTCGATGACGGCGAAATCGACACCGTCCTTGTAAAGCGTATAGGCTGTCAGCGTTCCCGACATGCCCGCGCCGATGACGAGTACGTCGTAGCGCTCTTTCTTGATTGGTTTTTGTAAGACGATCTGTTCCGATTCTGTGGTCGGCCAATATAAGTTCCCGTTGTGCATCTCCATGACGTCATCCTCCGATAATCAGCATCTTCTACTTAATCCCCGAATTTCACGAATGAAAACGCAAAAGGCCGCAGACAATCTGTCTGCGGCTTGCGTATTCGATTCAATCGTTATTTTTTGATGACGACCGTGTTCGCGGATGCGCCTTTCGTGTAGCTGATCTGTTTCACATTCTCTGCGCCACGGATTTCAGCCAAGTTCGTTCCATCGACAATTACTTCTTTGACAGTTGCGCCGTCGAAGTCGATGATGGCACCGGCTTCTTTCGGTTTCACTTGAACGACGATGTTTTTGAGCGGGTCACCTGTCAATTCCGTGTAGGCGCCGCGTACGAAGATGCCGTTCTTGAAGTTTGTGCCTTTGCCGATCGTCACGCCGATGAAGTCATCTTGGAGGACGAGGCGTGCAGCCTTGTTGTTCTCGATCGTGTAACGCGTCAATTCCACTTCTGGCTCCGGAGTGAGGTCGATTTGTGCGAGGACCGGATCGTGGTCACTGGCGCGGCCCGACATTTCCGTGAAGTCAGCGTTGACGTGAATCATATCGATTTCGGTCGTCGCCGCTAAACGGTTTGACACGAGGATATGGTCGAGCACTTGCGAGTTCCCTTGATAGACGTACGAGTAACGGTCGACAGCTGGGACTTTCTCGACCATGTTCGTCATCAAGTCGCCTTTGAAGATTTGCATCGCATCCGAGAATTCGAAGTCGTTGAAGTCACCGAGGGCGACGACGTTCGCGTCAGGGTTGTCCGTTTTCACGTCAGCGACGAAGTCATGGACGATTTGAGCGATTTGTTTTCGTTGGACTTCACTGCCGAGCACGACCGGCTGTTTCGAGCCGAAGAAACCAGTGTCGCCACCTTTCGAGTTCCAGTGGTTGGCGATGACGACGACGTTCTCTCCTTGGAAGTCGAACTGGGCCGCGAGCGGTTTACGTGAGCTGTTGAACGCCGGGTTGAGCGGGTCGATGCGGCCCGGGTTGTGCGTCAACTTGCCATTTTCATAACCGACAGCTGTCGTTGCGTCACCGGCAGGGATGCCTTCTGTGAGTGAGACACGTTCCGGGTCATACAAGAAGCCGACACGGATGTTGGCATTTGGTGCGCCGCCGTCTTTATTGTACTCAGGGTCGATGTTAACGTACTTGTACGATTTGCCGCCAATCGAGACGATATTGTCGATCAAGCGTTGGTAGCTTTGGTCGGCCGCAGAATCGCCTGTGCCTTCCCCGTTGTTATCTTGGACTTCGGTCACACCGATGATGTCCGGGCTGTTCAACTCCTCGACGAACGCTTTCGCGAGTTTGAGGGCTTTCTCGTCCGACGTCTCTTTGACGTTGTTCGAGAAGTTCTCGAGGTTGTAAGAGGCGATCGTCAATTTATCCTCTTCAGCTTCGATGAACGTCGTCTCACGCTTGGCATCACCTTTGACGAAGGCAGCCTTCATCTCATCAAGACCTGCTTGAATCTTATAGTTGCCGTACGAGTATCCAACGACACCGACGATCGGGCCGTTGAAGCGGTCACCGGTCGCGACATCGAAATCACGAGCGTCGGCATTCGGTTCGAGACGGAATTGAATCCGTTCCGGGTTGGCATCATCTTTTTTCAACAGAATGCCACCGTTGAACGTCTCGGTCGGTGTTGCTTCGAGCACGGTCACGAGGTCGCCGTTCTGTTGCGGTGATACCGATTTGAGGTTGCCCGTCTCGACGCGCATCCCTTCAAGGCTCTCCCAGAAGTCGATGGCGTCTTTGTCCGGGTTGAAGACGGCGAGGGCATCGCTGTCGATGAACTCGGTCGGCAAGTTCGACGCGTCGATTTTCACCGGCGTCGGGAGTGTGACACCGCTCTTGACGACGTTGACACTTCCGTTGCGTGTATCGATTTGCGTCATCTTCATATCCGTCTGTTGACGGTCGCTGTAGCCTTCGATGGCGTACTCGCTGACGAGACCTTTCACGTTGACAAGATCACCGACTTGGATGCCCGCGATCGAACGACCACCATACAAGATGATTCCTTCTGACGTGCGTGCATCTTGGTCGGCTTCCATGTCAGGCGTTTGGATATAGTAATACGTCGTACCCATCGAGACGAACGAGTACGTGACGACGCCTTCGACGCCTTCAACAGTCTGTCCGTTCATCGGTGACGTGTGGCTTGCGCCTTGGATGTCATGGATGCGGATTTTGTCCGTGATTTTATAGTCGAACGTCGTCACGGCGCTGAACGCATCACCCGATTTGACGGCAACTTTGAGCGTTTTCGTCTCCTCGATGCGGACTGGTGACGTATAAAGCGTACCGTTCACTTTCGGGTCCGACCCGTCGAGCGTGTAATAGATGTCAGCGCCCGCTGTCGTCGTCGAAAGTGTCACGTCTTGTGGACCGACGAACGTGCCCGCACCTGGCTTCGCTGTCGCCGGACGGAGTACCGATGCGTCGATGACTGTGTCAGATACGTCGCGCGGAATGATTTGATACGTATTATCGAACTGTTGCACGATACCCGTGATCGACGAGTAGTTGACGTCCGTCTGTAAATCGAGAATGCCGCGCTCATCACGCACGACGAACTCTTTCGTTCCATCCGTCGCCGTCAAGTTTTGCCCGCTACCTGAGAGGGTGACGTTATTGACGGTGACGAGTTCAGACTCGACGTCCTCATTGATTTGTTCGCCAGTGAGGACTTGCGCAGCTGGGACGCTCGCCGCTTGTTTTGACACGACGACGGCGCTGTTCAATTGAAGCAATTCACGATACGAACCGATGGCACCCGTGACGACGACTTCATCACCGACGTTGACGGCAAGTGACGTCGGACGGACCGAGAGTCCGCCTGTCGCATCTTGAATCGAAATCGTGTTGGCCAGTTTCGCCGTGACGACTCCTTTAATCGTGACCGTTTCACCTTCGGCTTTCGTACGGGCGTCACTGATTGAAATCGGAGTGACCGGCGCCGGTGGTTCTACCGTACCGCCATCGCCGTAGTCGACGCCTTGGAACGTGTGCGATCCGAGGTTCGTGAACGTATCGATTGGTTGTGTGTTCCATTCAGTGGCCGGGTCGAACGCATCCGCGCCGTTCGCATCCCCTGTCGTGACCGTATCTTTCCGAACCAACGACTGGTCAGCCGTGGCGACCGTCGTTCCCCATTTCGTACCCGGATCGAATCCGACTTGACCGAAGACGTCGAGCACCGTGTCCCCTTTTTTCAAGACGAGCGTGTCGTCGCCGTTAAAGTTCGTCACACCGCTTGTCGTGTTCGACTTCGCTTTCAAGGCATCACTTGCGCTGGCGTTGACGATGACATACGTGCCACCTGGCTCGAGCGTACCTGTCAAGTTGAGGGTCGTGCCTGGAGCCGTACCGCCGTTTGAATACAGTTCAAGTTTATAGGCCGAGAGGTCGATGGCCGCATTCGTTCCATTGAACAGTTCAATCGCTTTATTGTTGCTCGAGCCTTCAACGTATTCCGAGATGAACAGGTCTGAAGCGTTCAGCGTCTCTGCGTGTACGTTTGCCGCGATCGGCGTCATGCTGCTGACGATGAGTCCGGCTGATAAGGCGAGGCCGGTCATTTGTTTGAATGAACGTGCTTGTGGTTTCCCCATGTGTTAGTCTCCCTTTGATTATGTAGATGGCCGATACGATGTCCCAGTTCGTGTGGTCACTTGCTTGAGCGGATGCCCCCTTTAGGCCAAAATGAAATGATAGCGCTTACATTACTCGACTTGACGTAAGGAAGTTGCGTTCGTACTCCCTCCATCGATTGACGGATTTCACTATCATTTACCAACTTTTCAACTACATGTTAAACATAACCAAGCAGACGTCAGAACTCAATCCACTTATTGCGAAGTTCATATTACAGTTTGATTACAGACTTGAAGAGAACTGAGCAAGTAGGCAATCGGGTTGACGGGACGTCCCCCAACTCTTACAATTCATTAATACAATTAAGTGTATCGGTTAACTGTGAATTAAATGGGGAGGAAACGAATGACGACAATTACTTATCCGGTCATCCCGGGAGCGGGCGCGTTTTATTATGAAGGAAATGATATCGGCATCTTGTTATGCCATGGCTTTAACGGGACGCCTCAAAGTGTGCGTGACGTCGGAATCGCCTTGATGGAGAAAGGATTCACCGTCTTCGCACCGCGGCTCAAAGGACATGGGACGGATCCGGAAGAGTTTCGGCAATCGACACGCCGCTGCTGGTATGAGTCGATGGAAGCCGGTATCCGTCTCTTGCGTGAGCGATGTCGACACGTCATCGTTGTCGGGCAGTCAATGGGCGGGACGCTGGCGATGAAGGCCGCTTTGGCCGGGCAAGCCGATGCGATCGTCACCATCAATGCGGCGTTGTCCGTGCCAGGCTATGCCTGTCACGCCACGGACGATGTCTGTCGTTTCATTGATGAAGACGAACCGGATATCTGTGCACCGGGCGTGTACGAAATCGTCTACGACAAAGTGCCGACGTCAGCCATTCGGGAATTACTCGCGCTCATCGAGGAAGTGCGACCGATGGCGGCCGAGGTGACCGTGCCGACGTGCGTCATCCATTCGGCCATCGATAACGTCGTGCCGCCCGAGGACTCGATGTGGTTGTACGAGACCGTTCAAGCCCCAAAACAACGAGAGGTGCTCGAACAGTCGTATCATGTGGCGACGATGGACCATGACCGGGAGCGGTTAGCGGACGTCATCGGCGCATTCTGTGAACAAGTTGCGACAGCCCCGAAAATGTAGTCTCCGGACTACATTTTTTTATATCTGATTATTTGCAAACGCTTGCACAAGTGCTATTGTAGGATTAGATTCAGCCTAAAACAGGTATTGCTGTTCAAGAATATAAAATATAAATGATGAGATGTAGGAGGCAAGCGGCGTATGGAGTCAATGGTCAGCAGAGAACAAGTGGCGAAAAAAACGGTTACCCGCACGTGGTGGAAAGAAGCGATCGCGTATCAGATTTACCCGCGTAGCTTTAAAGATTCGAACGGAGACGGGATTGGGGATCTCCGCGGTATTATCGAGAAGCTCGATTATTTAGAAGACCTTGGCATCGATGTGATTTGGCTATGTCCGATGTACAAATCTCCGAACGATGACAACGGCTATGATATCTCGGACTATCAAGACATCATGCAAGAATTTGGGACGATGGAAGACTTTGACGCCTTGCTCAAGGCCGTCCATGCACGCGGCATGAAGCTGCTCTTGGACCTCGTCGTCAACCATACGTCCGATGAGCACCCGTGGTTCGTCGAATCGAAACGCTCGAAAGACGACCCGAAACGCGACTGGTATATCTGGCGCGATGGGACGGATGGAGGACCCCCGAACAACTGGGCGAGTATCTTTGGTGGCTCGGCGTGGGAGTACGATGAGACGACCGAGCAATACTATTTGCATGTCTTCTCCAAAAAACAGCCGGACTTGAACTGGGAAAATGAAGACGTGCGTGGTGCCGTCTACGATATGATCAACTGGTGGCTCGACAAAGGCATCGACGGATTCCGGGTCGACGCAATCAGCCACATCAAGAAGATGCCAACCGAGACGATGTTGCCGTCCCCAGACGGAAAACCACACGTCACGGCGTTCTCGATGTATTCGAACATCGATGGCATTCACGACTATCTCCAAGAGATGAAACAAGCGACGTTCGCCAATTACGATATTATGACGGTCGGTGAGACGAACGGGATTGAACCGCAAGCCGCCGATTTATGGATGGGACCGGAAAACGGGGCGATGAACATGGCGTTCCATTTCGATCATGTTGATATCATGCGTCAATCACGTCTAGCGCCGCTCGATGTCGTCGAGCTGAAGCGCATCTTTGACAAGTGGCAACAAGGCTTGCTCGAGACGGGATGGAACGCCCTCTATATTGAGAACCATGACATGGTCCGTGCCGTTTCGCTCGTCGGGGATGAGAACCACTATTGGCGTGAGAGCGCGACCGCCCTCGGCATGATGTACTTCTTCATGCACGGGACACCGTTCATCTATCAAGGGCAGGAAATCGGTATGAAGAACGTGCCGCTGCCATCGATCCATGACTATGACGATGTGGCGACGAAAAATGAATACTTCGAACGGATTGCCAACGGGATGAGCGAAATCGATTCGATGCAGCACGTATGGGGCACATCACGCGACAACGTCCGCACCCCGATTCAATGGGACGCGTCACCGAACGCTGGTTTCTCGACAGCGTCGCCATGGATGCCGATTCATGAAGAGTATGAGACGCTCAACGTCGACGCCCAATCGAAGGATGCCCATTCGATTCTTTCGTTCTATAAGGCGATGATTCGTCTTCGTCGGACAGAAGACACGTTCACGTACGGCAGTTACCGCGATTTGTTGCCGGAACATCTGCAAGTGTTCGCCTATGAGCGCACGTTCGAACAACAGACGTTTTATGTCATCGTCAACTTGACGGCAAACCCTGCCGAGACGACGCTGCCTGGTCTCGACAAAGCGACGCTCGTGTTAACGAATGAGATGGATCCTGAGACGATCGAGACGGACACGTTTATGCTACGGCCGTTCGAAGCAAGACTGTACCGCTTATAAAGAAAAGACACCTTCACGGCGAAGGTGTCTTTTTAGGAGGTAAGGAACATGCATCACATCGAAATGGGAAACGATGAGACGATATTCGAGTTCGTCATCGCGGAAGCGTCACGCGACACGTTACGACTCGTCCATGCGCAAGTCATCGAGACGGTCCGGACGGAGGCGTATGTCCAATTTGCACGGGATTTGACCCATGCCTTTCACGCGTTGCAAGGAGTGGCTCGATTACAAAATGAGGCAGGGCGAGTGATTTTGACAATCTCGTTCGAACGAGGCCGCGTCGAGGTCGAGACGGCTTGGGGACAGGGGACGAACCGATTTAAGACCGATCAAAGTTATTTGACGAGGACGGTCGGACAAATCGGCATCTTGGAATAGATTGTGACAAACGCGGGAAAAGAGCATATGATAGAGGTTGACTATACGGAAAGGGGTGTCGGGTATGGATGGCACGAAACGCGCGGACATTCGCCCAGGGCTCCACGTCCAGATTGTCCTAAAACAAGATCAGCGGAGTGGGAAGTTGACGTCAGGCGTCGTCAAAGACATTTTGACGAACTCGCCGCGTCACCCGCACGGCATTAAAGTACGCTTAAGCGATGGACAGGTCGGTCGGGTGAAAGTGATCGAAGCTGGAGGTGAATAACATGACTGAAAAGAAATTAAGTTTTCAAGAGGCGATGAAGCAAAAACTCGCTGAAAAGAAACAAAACGAGACGAAAGTGCCGACAGGACTTCGTGGGACGAAGCAGAAACCGTTGACGAACCAGTTGACGAAGAAGCCGAACAACCAGAAGAAACGGACAGGCGTTTAACAAGCAGCCGCTCACAATGAGCGACTGCCTTTTTTGTTTGTCCAGGTTTGTTCAGTCATGTGACGTACCGATGAAATAGCCATTGTTGAAGTGGTCGAGCAGCTGTTGATAGTACTTCATCTGTTCAACGTTCTTGCTTGCAAGCGCCGCGTCCGCACCGGCGAGCAATTCACCGACGGTCAACCCGACCTCGCTATTGTCTATGGCATAGACGAGCTCGAGATCGAGCACATCAGTACCGTTTAACAAGACGTTGATTTTTGCAGCCGTCAGTTGCATAATCAATCGTTTCTCTTCGGTCATTCCTCTTTTCGCGGGATCCATGAGCAGGGCGAGTGCTTCACGGTCGTCAGTCACGCTATAGGTTTGGCCGTTGAGTGTAATGAACGTTCCATACGAGAACGTTACTTTGTCGAAGTTGAATGTGTTTTTCCAGAAACCGATCGTATACACATCATAGTCGTCCGTTGGTGGCGGTGGTGGCGTACATTCTTCCACCGTCAACGTGACGTAGCGGACCCAAGGAGTACCGACGCCCGGATCACCCGGATAGGCTGTTTCGTTCGAACCGTTCACTACCGTATCCAAGTGGAGGAAAACATTGAATTGGAATCCGTCTGACAAAAGCGTGGATTCAGTGACTCCAAGGTAACCGGCGAGATTCGCATACGGAATCAGTAACTGTGTCGGGTCGACAAGTGATTTGATCTTGAATTCATATGCACCGGGACTTCCACGCTCAAGAGACTCGGTCGTTAAACGGAAATCAATCTTGATGTTTTCTGGTACATCCTGTAAGACGACCCCGTCATTCAAATCCATTACGATTTTCAGCCCATCGGCAACGAACTCAAAGTCAACAGTACCAATCGGGATGTTTTGTCCCGCATAAATCGTTGTACTCGACGTCGTCGACACACACCATTGTTTACTACTTTCTTCCGCAACGACTCCTTTCATTGGCAAGAGCGACAGCACGAACATGAGCACGAACAACAGTGACCACCATTTTCGATGCTTCTTCATCTCGTTCCCTTCTTTCCTCGTGATGACTGAACGTGGTGTTATAGAAGGTGCACACCTATAGTTATTTATTACCCGGTCAATTAGCGTTCAGTCGCAAATCAGGGAAATAATTCAAACGAGATGAGAAATGTAAACAATATTCACATTAAAACCTATTCACAAAGCGAATAGTTTGAAACAAGTTGAATGAGGACGTCAAAATACAGCAGGGAAATAAAGATTTATTATTTCTTTCAGATAACTTTGTAAGCGCTTTAAATAAAGCTATAACTCAACTTTTGTTATATAACATACGAAATAAGTGTGAACTGACCTATAAAAAAATTATTGATAATTGTCAGAATCTTTGTATAATTCAAAACAAGACATTATAAAACATCTTAACAACTTTAGATTCACACAACAGGGAGGAACTTATTTATGGAAGCCGTGCAAAGCATGTTACAAGGAAGCGTCGATTACATGAACAACATCTTATGGACGTATGTTCTCATCATCGCGCTCGTCGGAGCAGGGATTTACTTTACAGTGAGGACGCGCTTTATGCAGTTCCGTTACTTAAAAGAGATGTTCCGGGTCGTTACTGAAAAACCAGAAGTCACAGACAGCAAGAGCATCAGTTCGATGAAATCATTCTTCATCGGTGCGGCCACACGCATCGGGACTGGTAACTTGGCCGGTGTCACTGTCGCCGTGACGGTCGGTGGACCAGGAGCGGTATTCTGGATGTGGATCGTCGCGCTTCTCGGTGGAGCGACAGCGATGATTGAGAGCACGCTCGCTCAAGTATATAAAGTAAAAGATGACGTCGCTTACCGTGGCGGTCCAGCATACTACATTGAAAAAGGACTCAACAACCGAGCCCTTGGTATCGTCTTCGCCGTCTTAATCGCGGTGACGTTCGGTCTCATCTTTAACTCGGTTCAATCGAACACAATCGCAGCCGCGTTTGATAACGCGTTCGGCATCGACGCCGTCGTCGGTGGTGCCATCCTCGTCGTCTTGACTGGATTGGTTATCTTCGGTGGTGTGCACCGTGTCGCGAACTTCTCGGCAATCGTTGTACCAATTATGGCTGGATTATACTTGGCAATCGCAGCTTATGTCGTCGTCGTCAACATCACAGAAATCCCAGGCGTCTTTGCATTAATCTTCCAGAGCGCATTCGGACTTGAGCAAGCGTTCGGTGGATCGGTCGGGGCAGCCATCTCGATGGGTGTACGTCGCGGTCTCTTCTCGAACGAAGCAGGTATGGGTTCGGCACCGAACGCGGCAGCAGCCGCAGAAGTTTCACACCCAGCGAAACAAGGTTTCCTTCAAGCGCTCGGCGTCTTCTTGGACACGTTGATCGTCTGTACGGCAACAGCAGCCATCATCCTCCTCTCAGACAGCTATGCTGCCGGTAACGGAGAAGGAATCGTTATGCTTCAAAACGCATTGAGCGAACAAATCGGATCATGGGCGCCAGCGTTCGTAGCTGTCAGTGTCTTCTTGTTCGCCTTCAGTTCAATCGCAGGTAGCTACTACTACGGTGAAACAAACATCGAGTTCATCAAGAAGAGCAAAAACGCAGTTCTCGGTTTCCGCCTTGCTACAATGGCGTTCGTCTTCATCGGAGCAGTCGCAAGCCTCGGCTTCGTTTGGAGCTTGGCTGACTTGTTCATGGCAGGCATGACGTTAATCAACATCGCGGCCATCACGTTACTCGGCGGTGTCGCCTTCAAAGTCCTTCGTGACTACGAAGAACAGCGTGCCCAAGGTCTCAACCCACGCTTCTCGGCACGTAAACTCGGTATCGAGAATACGGAATGTTGGGACGTCGAAGAAGAAGAAGTCGCGCAAGGTGCGGTCCAAGCGGCCGCTGCCGATACGACAAAAGGTTAATCTCAGCATATAAGCAACAACAGGGGCCCTGCGCATCGGGGCCCCTGTCTTTTTATGCATTTTGGCGGATCGATTCGATATTTCCCTCGGCAGGTTTTGCGTTCAAATGGACATAGGTCCCGGCGACGAACAGCGCGCCACCCACGATATTGCCGAGTGTGGCAAAGACGAGGTTATGCAGTGCGAGACCGATGTTAATCGCCTCGGACGGCACATAATAGAGCGCGAGCCCGAAGATGCCCATATTGGCAATCGAGTGCTCGAAGCCGGCGGCAAAAAAGACGACGACCGGTAGCATCGTCAGCATGATTTTAGCGACATCATTTTTTGTTTTCAGCGGCATGAAGATAGCGATACAGACGAGGATGTTACACAAAATCCCTTTTAAGAAAATCGCGAGCGCCTCGCCGCCCATCTTTTTTGCAGCGACGACGGACAAGAGATGATCCGTGTCGACGTCACCCATGCTGTGGGCACCGATGACGAGCCCGACGAGGATGAGCGCACCGACGAGGTTACCGAGCCAGCTGATGCCCCAGACGGCCGTCAAATCGCGCCAGTCGACACGTCCGCGTTTCGCGCCCGTATACAAATACATCGTGTTGCTCGTGAACAGTTCGCCGCCCATCCAGACGATAAAGACGAGCGCGACCGAGAAACTCATCCCGGCGAACAGCATCGTCCCGGGCACATCGATGAACATGTTACCGACCGAAAAGGCAAAGACGACCCCAATCCCGATTAGAAAACCAGCGACGATGGAACGGAGTGCGTAGTGACCGAACGCATGACGCAACAGCGTCGCTTTTTTATAGGCGGCTTCTTCCATATACTCGACAGCTTGTTTTTCCATTTGAACACGGCCTCCTTTAGACAACTTAAGTCTAGGAGGTCCAACAAAAGTTTGCAATTGTTTTCACAAACTTTTTTGAAAGCCGTTTCAACTGTTCACATCGTTGCCACGAGTTCGACTTTCATGCGGTCGGGATCCTCGAAATAAAGAGCGATATAGTTCGGACCACCGGCATAAGGGAAGCGGTCGGCATAGAGCTCCGTGAATCCGTGCTGAGGCAATTCCGAGCGCAGTCGCTCGAGTTGCTCCAATGACGCGGCATGAAAGGCGAGGTGGTTCAACCCTGTCTTTTTACGATGATACGGAGGTTCGAGGTGATCGGCCTCGGTTTGGACGAAGACAAGATACGTGTCGCCGAATCGATAACTTCGCCCTTCGTCCCATTGTTGATAGACGGTATAGTCGAGTTCGGTGAGAAGCCAGTCCCAAGCGTTGAGGCTCTTCGTTAAATCGGAAACGTACAGTTCGACATGGTGTAGCATCGGTCTCATCCTTCCGTCGGACGTTTCAAATGTGTCCGTTTAGTATAATGGTTATTATATAACGAATGCAGGGGGAACCATATGGACAACACGGGGCTTGTCTCGAACATATTGATCGCGGGGAAGACCGGGGTCGGGAAGAGCGCTTTTTTAAATTACATTTATGGGCGTGACGTTGCTGAGTCACGTGCCGGCAGCCCAGTGACGGCCGAAGGACTTCACGAATACGAGTACTACGATCTCGAGCGCGGGATTCTGTTCCGTTTCTTCGATACATGGGGACTCGAAGCGGACCGGTCCGACGAATGGCATGAAGCGGTCCTCTCCATCGTCAACAAGCGGGAAGGTGCGCTCGATATCGCCGACTGGTTCCATACCATTTATTATTTACTCTCGATCAACTCGGGGCGCGTTGAGGCGTACGAACTCGAATCGATTCTCAAACCGCTCTACGCGAAGCGAAGCAATGTCACGATCATCTTGACGAACTATAACCCAGACAGTGCGATGAACGTCGAGAAGGCGGAAGCGATGGAGGACGTACTCATGCGCGAACTCGGAATTTCACGGGATGCGATGATTCGAGTCAACAGTGTCGAAAAGAAATTGCTCGGCGGACAAGTCGTGCCGCATATCGGCTATGAGGCGGTGTGGCAACGTAATCGGACCAACCTCTGGAAAGACGTCGAACGAAAACTACCGCATAACTTGACGCGTCATTTATTGACCGAGTTAGAGGCGTGGCGCGCCCGGAGCTATCGTTCGGCTGAGACGATTCGCATGATCACCCCGCAAGTGATGATCAGCTGGAAAGCACGCCAAATCGAAAAAGACTTGGAACGAACGCTCGAAGCGGCCGCTGAGACGACAGAGGCGGCGATGGCCCAAGGCGTTCGGCATTATATTCAATTGATGGAACGCTACCCGCTCGTCGGTGCCCCGTCCGACCTTGTCTTTAAAACGCGTCGGGTCGAGCTCGGGTTTGATTATTCGTTTAACCGGACCGTCCGAAAAATGGTGCTCGGCATGATTCCGGGCGTCCACTTCATTTACTGGGCGTTCAAGCGGCGAACGGCGGAGCGCGGCATCAAGAAAGCCGTCAATCAACAGTACGAGCTGGTCAAACAAACAATTGAACTGGACGTGCACCGCGGATTCGAGGAAGAGATGCGACGGCTCGGCCGGACGCTCAATCAATGAGGAGGAACGGACATGGATAAACAGACCCCATTCAATTTTGATACGTACGATTTGAAGGAAGAGCTCGACCGCTTACGCGGAAAAGTCAAAAAGCCGAATATTTTCATCGCAGGGGCGACCGGATCGGGCAAGAGTTCGGTCGTCAACCACGTGTTCGGTCGCGACTTGACGAAAGTGGCCGCCGGTGAACCGGTGACGCGGGGGATTCATCAGTTCATGAGCGATGAGATTTCTATCGTGCTCTATGACAGTGAAGGGTATGAGATTGGGAGCGACCGGCAGCAAGCGTATGCCGATGAAGTCATCGGTTTCGTTGAGCGGGCCCAGACGAAAGGCGCTGCCGAACAGATTCATCTCGTTTGGTACGTCATCAACGCCTCGATGAAACGGGTCACCCCGCTCGACCGTGCGCTCATCAAGCAGTTAAACGAAGCGACGTCGGTCGCCGTCCTGTTGACACAAATCGACCAAGTCGATGTAGATGAGCTCACGGCCCTCCGACAGGAATTAATGGATGTGGTACCGGAAGAGGCCGTGTTCCAAGTCAGCGTCGCCGCCGAGCTGTTGAATGACCCGGAATTACGGGCCCATCTCGATTGGGAACGTCTTGTCACGTGGTCGGTCGAACAGCTCGACCACTCGCTCCAAGAAGGGTTGCTCAT
Source organism: Exiguobacterium sp. s70 (assembly GCF_018618315.1). Classification (NCBI taxonomy): domain Bacteria; kingdom Bacillati; phylum Bacillota; class Bacilli; order Caryophanales; genus Exiguobacterium; species Exiguobacterium sp. s70. The sequence continues at coordinate 217,904 of NZ_JACSLV010000003.1, read as the reverse complement.
GGAGATTCATGCCGAGAGTGAGGCGATGCTCAAATTGAAGCGGAAGAAGGCGAACCGCATCATCTCGGGTTATGTCGCCAGTGCCGGAACGGCGGCCGCCGTGCCGCTTCCGTTCGCTGATGCGATCGCGCTCACACCGATTCAAGTGACGATGAGCGTTCACTTGTTCCGCTACTGGGGCGTGAAAGCGAACGACGATATGCTGAAGACGCTGATCGGCAGCACCATCATCCCGCAAATCGGACGGGCGCTCTCGAAGACGATTTTACTGAACGTCATGAAATTCTTCCCGGGGGCGAACGCGGCGGCGAGCGTCATCAATGCGACTGTCGCATCAGGCATCACGTGGGCGATCGGCCTCGCCATCAACGAAGTCGCGTACCGGAACGCGATGGACTCATCGAAGACGATTGAGCAACTGCTTGACAGTGACTTTGGCTCGTTGTTCGAAAAGTTCATGGAACAAAATCCAGTGACGAAAAAGAAGTCTTGATTGAACCGGTTTGATACACTGGTCGAGACGAGACAAAAGGGGGAAACGATATGAAGAAACGAATTTACATCACGAGACGATTACCGGAAGAGGCTGTGGCACCGCTACGGGACAAGTACGAGGTCCGCATGTGGGAAGAAGAAGCGAAGAGTGTCCCACGTGACGTGTTAGTGGAAGAAGCGGCGTCGGCACATGCGCTTTGGACGATGCTCAGTGACACGATCGACCGGGAACTGATTGAGCAAGCCCCACAGCTCGAAGTCATCTCGAACTTGGCGGTCGGCTATAACAATATCGATATCGAGGCGGCGAAAGAACGTGGCATCATCGTGACGAACACGCCAGACGTGTTGACCGAGACGACGGCCGACCTCGCCTTCGGACTGATGATGATGACGGCACGCCGGCTTGGGGAAGCGGAACGTGATTTACGGGCCGGGGAGTGGAAGTCGTGGACGCCGATGGGGTACGTCGGCATGGACTTGTATCGGGCCAAGCTCGGGATTATCGGAATGGGACGTATCGGCGAGGCGGTCGCACGCCGGGCCCGTGGCTTCGACATGGACGTGTTGTATCATAATCGGACGCGACGGCATGAATCGGAATCGATGTATGGGTTCGTCTACGCGGAACTCGATGAACTGCTCGAACAATCCGATTTCGTCGTCGTCCTTGCGCCCCTCACCGAGGAAACACGTGGGATGTTAGGGGCGGAACAGTTCGCCAAAATGAAACAGACGGCCAGCTTCATCAATGTCGCCCGTGGCGAGATTATCGATGAGGCGGCGTTGTACGAGGCGTTAAAAGAACAGCGGATTTGGGCGGCAGGACTTGATGTGTTCGCCAAAGAGCCGGTGGCGATGGACCATCCGCTCTTGACGCTCCCGAACGTGACGACGCTCCCGCACATCGGCAGCGCATCGATTCAGACCCGACTCGCGATGATGGCGCTCAACCGAGAAGCCATCATGAACGTGCTCGATGGGGAAGAACCGAAGAACCGCTTGACGTAAAACAAGGACCTGACCGGGTTGCGGTCAGGTCCTTGTTGCATCCGTGGATTAGAAACGGCGAATATTATCCGGATCTTCATAGTCGTTACGGAGTGCCCGATCATCGAGTCCGCGCAACTTGTTCTCGCGGTCATTCAAATGGGATTCTTTGTCCAATCGATCCTGTTCAGGGTCGACGGCTCGGTTCGGGTCATCACCGACCGATTCATTGAACGGTTTCGAATCGACCTCTAAGCCATCAGATGACGGGCGGTCAGAACGGCTCGCATCATGTGTGGCATGTTTCGGTTCATTGTATGGAGTCGAATCGATTTCTAAGCCGTCAGACGACGGGCGGTCAGAACGACTCGCATCATGTGTGGCATGTTTCGGTTCATTATATGGAGTCGAATCGATTTCAAGACCATCAGCCGTATGGTGGCCTTGATGGCTCGAGTCGTGTCTCGAGTCGTTATAAGGCGTCGAATCGACCGTCAGTCCTTCATTGTGGCGACGTTCGAAATCTTCGTCCACATAAATCAAGATTTTTCCGGCCTCGACATCGCTATAGTGGCGAGTTACCTCTTCTTCGCTCAATCCCATATTTCGAAGTCCCGCGTGGACATCCTCATGCCCGCTCAAGAAAGCCCGAACTTTATCGAACCATCCGGTATGGTGCGACGCTTCGGTATGGACGTCTGTTTGACGACGCAAAATCGATACATTGTCCTCATGCTTGGCGACGACATAGATATCTGAATCTTTGTAGCCTTTCGCACGCAACTCCTCGACTTTGCCGAGTGCCGCGTCTTGCGTGTCATACATGCTGATGAATCGTTTCTCACTCATAGTGTCTTCCTCCTTATAATCGGCGATGGTCTTCTAAGCCAGAATGTCCGCGGACGATCGGGTCCTCTTTCGTGCCACGTGGTTCTTCGTCGTGATCATTGAACGGTTTCGCATCGAAAGCGATGCCATCCGCTTCTTCCCCTTTATCATGGTCGAGCGCACTATCTTTTTTGTACATGTTCGGATAGCGTTCGTACGAATGCTTATCGACGTAAAGCAGTAATTTGCCGGCGTCGATGGACGTGTAATATTCTTCCGCCTCCGCGTCACTAAGCCCCATATTCCGCAACTCATCGCGAATGCGGTCGCTTCCGTGAAGGAACGCTTTCACACGGTCCAACCAGTTGACATCACGAATCCCCGATTCGGCATTCACATCGGTGTGGTAACGCAAGGCAGAAATTTCCCCGTCCCGCTTGGCTACGACGTGCATGTTTTTCTCTGCTTCCCCAGCTTGCTTGAGTTCATTCACCTTATCCATGACTTCTTGCTCATTATGGAATAACCCAATGATTTTGCGATCCGACATGTTGTGCCTCCTTCGTAATCGTTTATTTGTTAAATCGACGTCACGCTATTAGTAATTTCCGTTCTAACAAAGGTTCAAACAAAAAACGCCATCTCAAGGCGAGAATGGCGTCATCAATAATAAATCATTAATGTTTCGTTTCCGAGATGGCATCGCGTGTTCTTCCAAACGAACTCGACGAGTGTCCACATGGCCATGAATCCACTGATCGCGAGCAGAATGAGCGCATACACAGGCGTCAATTGAATCAAGAATGACCATCCGAGCGAGAACAGGATGGGCTGGGTCAATAAAACGAACCCGACGTATACGGCAATGATGAGCAAGGCGAATAGAATCCGTCGTCCTAACGTCTGAAAGTGATGGCGAAACCGCGTCAAAAGTCCAAACACGGCACCAGTCAACAACACTGGGAGCACGAATCCGAAGTAGTCGAGCGGATAAGGCGTGGCCGGTGCCGTGAACAAGCGCAAACTGAATACGTCATCCATAACGAGCAACAGATTCGCATAGGCGAACGCTAAAATCATGCCGAGCAGCCAACCGAATTGATTCCAGACGCGACGCGATGATTTGATGGCCTCGATTTTTGTATAGGCCAAAAAGGAGACGTCACGCATCTCGACATCTTGAAGCTTGACCTGGACGTCGTTGAGCCGATCGATGGCCCAGTCGAATTCCCGATTGGCTTGAGTTTTCTCATGCGATTTCAATTCTTCTGACGCCTCGATCATCGTATGGTAGCGACGGCGATACTCTTCGTTCGTCGTCGGTTGTTCGATTAAGAATAAGGCATAGTCCTTCGGGTTTTGCTTGGTCAGCCCCTCTAGCGACTGTTCGTTCTTTTCCGCTTGTCGAATATAGCCCGCTAAACTGTCGAGCAACCGATCGGCTTTCGTCTCATCATTGAGCAGGTCGTGCAAGTGCGTTCGGACTTGATCGTAAAACTGTTGAACGATTGGATCGTTCGATACGTGTGATTTCAGAAAAATTCCTCTCTTCTCATAGTTGGATTATTCCGGGGGTGGGTCGTTATGCGATAGCGTCAATGATTCGAAGTCCCCTTGTTCGATGCTGCGGATGAGAATCTCACTGCCTCCCATATTCGTCGCTAGCGGAATCGAATACACGTCACAGAGACGCATCAAGGCGCTCACATCGGGTTCGTGCGGCTGGGCCGTCAACGGGTCACGGAAGAAAATAATCATGTCTATCTCGCCTCGGGCGACGGCGGCACCGATTTCTTGGTCCCCGCCAAGCGGTCCGGATTGAAAACAATGGACCGGTAAACCGGTCGCCTCGGCGACGCGCTTTCCAGTCGTACCGGTCGCGAATAATTGATGTTGTTTCAAGACGTGGGCGTAGGCTTTTACGAGCACAATCAAATCATCTTTTTTCTTATCGTGGGCAATCAGGGCGATGTTCATCTTGATTCCTCCTCAAAAGACTTCTTCTTTTAATTCGTATCACATTTACTGGAGAAAGACACGACTTCTTTCTTATAAGAGCACTTTCTAAAAAAACGTTTTGACGAGAATGATTTATAGAGGAATAGGAAATGGCAAGGTTTAGGCAGATGAAAATGTTGGTATTTATACAAAGAGTCAAATAAATGAAATCATTTCAAAAAGAGATTGGAGGAAGATGTTAAATGAACGATACTACTTATAACTTCAACACATTCATGTCATGGCTGCCTGAGCTTTTGCTTGCATTGGTCATTCTTGTCGTCGGATTCATTTTGGCGAAAGTTCTTGAAAACGTGACGCGCAAAGCGCTTCGCAAAGCACGTCTTGACGATCGTGTAGGTGTGAAACAAGAAGGTGAACCTGGAAAACCTGGAAGAGAGGAAAAGCGGTGGACACCTGAACGCATCATCGCGAAAGTCGTCTTCTTCGGCGTACTGCTTCTCGCATTCTTAATTATCTTTGAATTCTTGAACGTCCCGGCTGTCGCTCAACCGTTCAGCCAAATCTACGCCGGCTTCTCTGGCTTGATCACAGGTGTCATCAAAGCGGGTCTCATCCTGCTCGTCGCTTGGATTATCGCCACGCTCTTGAAGAAAGGGATTCAAATGGCAGGTCATCGCCTCAACTTGAACAAGTTGATGGAGAAGACAGGCCAAGAGTCGACAAGCGTCAATCAGACGAAATGGGTCGACACGGTCGCCAATATCGTCTTCTATCTTGTTTTATTGTTAGCTCTTCCGGCTGTACTTGATGCGCTTGGCTTGCAAGGCATCAGTGGACCATTTGAAGACTTGTTGAACAGTTTCCTTGCCTTCATCCCGAAACTTGTCGCTGCGGCTCTCATCTTCGCGATTGGTTATATCGTTGCGAAAATCGTCCGTGACGTCTTGACGAAATTCTTGGAAGCGGCAGGTCTTAACCGCTTCGCCGAAAAACTTCACTTGGCTGACTACGTGAAAGGTTCTAGTCTTGCGAAAGCGGTTGGTACAATCGTCTTCATCTTGATTATGATTCCGGTCACGATTTCAGCGCTCGAAGCACTTGATATTCGCGGAATTTCGGATCCAGCCATCTCGATGCTCAATGACGTCTTGGCGATGATTCCGAACATCATCGTGGCAATCGTCTTGATTCTCGCCGGTGTGTTTATTGCCAAGTGGTTGAAAGGTGTCGTCGTGTCTCTCCTTGAGAACTTGGGCGTCAACTCACTCGCTAGCAAAATGGGTCTCGGTGGCCGCTCAACGTCATCGACATCGATTGCACAAGTCATCGGAACCATCGTTCAAATCATCATCATCTTGTTGTTCGTTTCAGAGGCACTTCAAGTCGCGAACCTCGACTTTATGGCTTCGCTCGCAACAGCAATCTTCGCATACTTGCCAATGGTCATCGCAGCCATCGTCATCTTGGCGGTCGGTTTCTGGCTCGCGAACATGGCAGAGCGTCTCGTCGGTAGCGTGCTCGTAGATGGAGCTGGCCAACCGAGCGTCTTGCGCCACGTCGCGAAATACGCGATTCTTGGAATCGCTTTCTTCATGGCAATCAGCCAACTTGGCATCGCGCCAATGATTGTCAATACGGCATTCTTGCTCATCCTTGGTGCAGTTGCCCTCGCCTTCGGTCTTGCCTTCGGTCTTGGTGGACGCGAGACAGCAGCTCGCTACTTGAAGAAAGCTGAGAAGCGAATCGATGAGACAGAAGTATCGAAAGAAGGTCTCGAGCAAGAAAAAGCACAGATGAATCAAGAAGCCGAAGCTGCGAAGCAACAGGCGAAACAAGGTGTGGAACAGTCGAAACGTGAAGCGAATCAAACGAAACAAGAGTTGAAGCGTGAAACGAATCGTCCCCAAACCCCACAATCTGATGTGACGAACGTAGACGGTCCAGAACCGAACCCGTTCCACGACAACATCACACCAGATCAAGATAACCGTTCACTTGATGACAACGAAGGTCCACTTCGTCCATAACAGTGAAGGACGGGTCCCTGCATAGGGGCCCGTTTTGTTTTGCTGTAAAATAGTGTCACTTTTGTCGATATAATAAGAAACAGGTCGGTAAGAAGGCAGGAGTGACATACATATGTTCAAACAGTTTCAACGTACGCTCATTATGAACTACATATGGGGATCAGGCATCGCCGTGTTCGGGGTCGGGGGACTGTTTATTTTTCAGACGCTCAGTCTGTCCCAGACCGAGATGCTCATCTTGGCCGTCATCATGGGGATGTCGGGCATGACGATGATCGGGCTTGAATTACTCCTCTATCGGCGTCACATTCGTCCTATCTATCACGTGTTCCATACGGATGCACCGACCTATGAGGCGTTACAACAGGCGTTCAATCAGACGAGTCACTTTCCCACGTTGACGGTAAAGCGGATTCTGGGTCCACACTTATTCGGATTATCCGTTCCAGCGATGAGTTTGACGGCGTTTGCCATTCACCAAGGCTGGATCGACCTCCCGTATCGGTTGATTGGTTTGGCGGCATTCGGCGCCATCTTGATTGCCATCTTACACGCGCTTATCGAATTCTTTTTGACGTACCGGTCGGTGGAACCGCTCTTGCTCCAATTGCAAGAGATGAGCCATCGCCTACATCAACGTCCGCTGCAAGCGACGTATCGGTCCATCAGTGTCCGGACGAAGTTGTTGATTAGCATGCTCGTTATCGGGGTCTTCCCGGTCGCATTGTTCATTTTGGCGTCAGGAGTGCAGCTGTCGACGGTGGAACAAGCCGATGCGTATTGGCAGTGGGCGGCTTTGATTTTAGTCGTCATCATCGGAGTTGCGACGTTCAGTAGTTTTTTACTTTATGACAACATCAAACGTCCAATCGGTGCCTTGACCGAAGGGGTCGCCGCATTGGATGCCGGGCGGTTGAACACAATCGACAACCCTTACTCCGATGAGTTCGCCCAACTCGTCACCGGCTTCAACCAGATGGTGACGAACGTCACGTACCGTGATCAGGAAAACGAGCAACTGTTAAATAGTCTGTTTGTGTTGTTCGCCGCGACACTCGACGCCCGCGATTCGTATACGGCCGGACATTCTGAGCGGGTGGCCGCTTATTCGGTCGAATTGGCGCAGGCGCTTCAGTTGCCGAATGAACAGATTGAGTTGCTCCGCAAATCGGCGTTGCTGCACGATATCGGAAAAATCGGGATTCGTGACGATGTGCTGTTGAAGGAAGGGAAGCTGACGGACCACGAGTTCGCTCAGATTCAAGAGCATCCGACGATCGGCATTCATATATTGAATCAAATCGCCTTGCCCGAGTCACTGCAACCGATTATGGCCGGGGTCCGGTCTCACCATGAGCGGATTGACGGGCGCGGATATCCGGACGGATTGGTTGGGGAAGGGATCCCGCTCTTCGGTCGCATCATGGCGATTGCCGATGCGTATGACGCCATGACATCGGACCGTCCGTATCGGAAAGGGATGCCTGTCGAAAAAGCACTCTCAATTCTCGAGAGTGGACGTAATACCCAGTGGGATGCCGCATTCGTAGACGTGTTCGTTCAATTACGACGTCAGGCCGTCTCTGCCTAAACAAACAAGTCCGCCCGATTTGGGCGGACTTGTTTGTTAGAGGAGCGCATCAACGAGATACACCCCGGCGATGCCGCCGATGACGACGAGCATCAAGTTGGCCCGGAGTAATGCGAGCGCTGCGGCGACGACACCACCCGCTAAAGCGGACGTGAGGCTGTTCGTCGCCTGTAAGATGCCCGGAAAAATCAGGCTGGCGAGCACCGCATAAGGCGTGAACAGTAAAAATCGCTTCAAGAACGGCGGCAACTTGATGTCCCGGAGCCAAAGCAGCGGAACGAGCCGCGGGATGTATGTGACGAACGCCATGGCCAGGACGAGCAAAAACAGACTGATCATACCTCATCCTCCTTGTATACCAAAGCGCCAATCCCGGCTGCGACAATCGTGGCCAAGATGATACTCAAGCCCGACGACAGCGGGATGAATGGAGAGACGCCGAAGTAGAGAATGGCTTGAGTCAGGACGGCAATCCCAGCCACGACGATGACCGGTTTGCGGGTAAGGGATGGGATGAGCAGGCCGATGAACATGGCGTACAAGGCGATGCCCATACTCGTTTGGACCGAGGCGGGCAAGCCGAAGGCGAGAAAGACGCCAATCCATGTCCCGACGTTCCAAGCCAAGAAGGCGATTAGGTTTAGTCCGAGCACAAAGTGGCCGCGCGTCGACTCGTCACGCGTCGAGGCGACACTAAACGTCTCATCGGTCACGCCGAACGCGATGGCGGCCAGAAATCGATTCGAGGTCGTCTCGAGACGCTGGGACAACGACGCCGACATCAGGAAGTGCCGTAAGTTCAGGATGAACGTCGTCAAGATAATCTCCCAATACATCGAACCGGCCATAATCAACTGGACACCGATGAACTGACTGGCGCCGGCAAAAATGAATAATGACATGGCGAGCGTGATGACGTTTGGCATATCGAATGATTTCGCAAGCAGACCGAAGGCGATGGCAATCGGGATGTAGCCGACGGCGACGGGAATGCCGGCACGCATGCCGGAACGGAAGGCGTCCTTGTTCGGGATCGGTGTCATTTGCGAGACCGGAGTTGCCATGAGACTTCCTCCATTTCATAGATGATTAGTTGTGGATTCGAGATTGGGTCACGCTTTCCTGCTCGAACTTAAAAAAATAGGGTATATATAGGCGACAAGGAGCGTGAATGTATGAGTCGAGCTGAAGAGTTTATCGCATCGTATCATCGGATTGAAGATTATTTAAGTCGAGAGATGGGGGACGGCCAGCATTTCAGTTTCAGCAACATGGTCAACCGTCTTGCCAAACATAATCCGATTATTGATCGATATAAAGAAGATTTACATCAAATGAGTCAGTTGCGGAACGCCATCGTCCACGAACGGCGGGAGCCGGACTTCATCATCGCTGAACCGCATGACTCCATCGTCAATTTGATTCTCGAAGTGGAGAAAGAACTCCTCCATCCGCGTCAAGTCATCCCGCTGTTCCGTAAAATCGTGACGACGTTCAACGCCGATGACTCGCTGGTCGCCGTGCTCGGTGAGATTCGAGACAAGAATTATTCGCAGTTCCCCGTCTATAACCAAGACGGGTCGTGGCGAGGGTTGTTGACGAAAAAAGGAGTGACCAGTTGGCTCGCCGAAACGGTCGACGGGCCACATGTGTCACTCGAAGGCGTTCAAGTCAAGGACGTACTCCATCACGACCCGCACCTGCGACGGTACCGGTTTATCGCGCAAGAGACGTCGGTCATCGAGGCGCACCATCATTTTATCAGTATGAAGGACGGCGTCCGTCTCGATGCCTTGCTGATTACCGAGACGGGACAAGAAAATGAGCCGTTACTCGGGATTATCAGACCACAAGATATTTTATACGTCATCGGTTGAGGCGCCGTGCTCGATGGCGACCTCATATTGGGTGACCGTGTTTCCGAGGACGATGGGCTTCACTTCAGAAGTGCCATCGTCCCGTTTTTTGTGGGCATGTTTATACGCACCGCTATCGCGCCAATTCTCAAAGCTCGCCGCGTCGCGCCACGTCGTCATGATGACGACCTGATCCTTCGTCTCATCCGATGTATCCGTCAACACTTGCATCCGGACGAATCCATCCATCGACTCGATGCCTTTCGTCGTTTGGAAACGAGCGGTGACCGCCTCAACTTTCCCTTTTTCAACGTCTAGTTTGTTCATGACAATCCACATGCACATGTCCTCCTCTGCGATATCGTACGCGTTCATTATACATGGAACACGATCGATGCCTCGCTCGAGATGCTCGCATCAACGTGTGGCCCACCACTCCTCGAACGTCCAATTTTGTTGTTTCATCGTCGTCGCTTCTTTCACACCAACGTACCGGAGATGCCATGGCTCGTAGTTGTAGCCGGTGATTTTCTCTTTTCCTTTCGGATAGCGGACGATAAATCCGTAACGGTGTGCCTGTTGGAGCATCCATTTGCCTTCTGGGGTCTGGTCGAACGAGGCATAGAGTCCCATCTGCATGCGTGCACTCGTCATATCGACGGCGAGACCGGTCTGATGCTCACTATATCCAGGACGGCCGACATATTTTGAGGCGTACGCTGTGCCTCGCGTGTTGACCCAATACATGTAGAGTGATTTCTGGCTGGCGTAGGAGCGATAGGCGCTGAGGGCATACAACGTGTGGCCTTCTTTTCGCCCGGCGTAATAGAGGCGGGCTAGCGCGTGAGCGGCTTCAGCGGCCATGAGGGTTCGCTCGCTTCCTTTCGTGTAGACGGTCGGGATGGTCAACGTGACGAGTTGCCGCGAACGATACGTGCTCGAGAGGCCGTGTTGTTTATTGACGAGTCGAATCCGTTCCGCAGGCGCAAGTTTCGGGATGCCAGCTTTTAAGTTGCTCGACGGGGTATAGTAGCGTGTGCCATCGATATAGACGTTTGACCAACTGCGATTATACATCGTGTAACGGACAGGTGTGTTCGTGGACAGCGTCTTGGCGACCGGGGACGTTTGCATGGCCCGCCAGTACAGTTTCGTCGTTTTAATCGTGTAGCCTGGCTGGGGTGACGGGGTTGCGGCGGAAGTGGATATGACGGGAAAGATGAGCATCAAGACGAGGAGTACACGGATGAGTTTCATAAGGATGACCTCCTTTTGAGTCGGTGCTCTTCTTTTCCCTTTTTTTCAAATGATGAAAAGATAACGAATCAGGGAATAAGAGAGAAATCGTCTCCGTCTCTTGACCTGAAGCGTGTACTGCCTGAGCCCGATGTGCCGGCAACCCAAAAACGATACACTTATCGTGTAGGGAAGAGATGGATCGAAGTATCGAAAGGAGTGAGCGCATATGGAACTCATTTTTGGTTTACCATTGTTACTGCTTGTCCTATTCTTTGCCTTTTTGTATTTCAACATCAAAGGGCTATCGAGTATGTGGAAAGATTACAATCGGACGAAATCGATGATTCCTCTCGGATTTTTCATCATCGGGATTATCGGGATCTTCACTGGCGTCTGGACGTGGCTCGTCATCTTGATTTACTATGCCGTCCGTCCGAAAGCTTGACCGGACACCATGTGCGAAAGTGCATGGTGTTTTTTTGCTATACTGAGGACGAGGTGTTGTCATGGATAAATTGCTTAAGGCGTGGTTCATCATCACGCTCATTACATTTGTGCTTTTTAAGCTAGGTGAGACGATGACCGCCGCCTATACGGAATCGGCGGGCGAGGGGAATCCATACGTGCTCGTCTTGCTGGTCGGTTGGCCGTTCATCCTGTTGTTCATTTGGATTACGATTCGGCTCGCGCAGCGCACCGTCGCGTCGGTAAACCGTTTGGCGCGAATCGGTCTCTTGGTGGGGAGTCTCGTCATGGCGGGAGTCGGTTTCTATATTAACGCCGAGCAGGCCGCTTCGCTCCGCGCTGGCATCCGTGCTTCTGAGAACGCGGCCTATGCGTCAGGATGGAATCAGTTCACGAACATCATTTATGCGAACCAATTGACGTTTTTCGTCCTGACGGTCAGTTGTATGGCGCTTGGAGTGGCGTTTTCCTTCGTCACCCGCAAACGAACGAACGAGGAACGGCTCAACTAGCCGTTCCTCGTTCGTTTGTTTAGCTTAGTTTACTTTGATACAGGCGGGCGTAGCGGTCGGCCGCGATGATGGCATCGGCGACTTGTTCTGGGGTCACATCGAATCCGCTATGAATCGTCTCGCCTTCTGCGGTCGCGGCTTGGCCGACTTTTAGGATGTCTTCGCGGGAAGCATCTTTCAATTTCACGTCTTCAAGCGTGACCGGCAAATCGAGCGCCATATACAAGGCGACATAGCGGTCAAACTCTGCCTGCGTCCGGCCTTCGAGTGCGAGTTGGACGAGTGTACCGAAGGCGACTTTTTCGCCGTGCGTCAAATGGTGAATGTCGCCATGCAGGGCCGTGAATCCGTTATGGATGGCGTGCGCAGCGGCTAATCCACCACTCTCGAACCCGAGACCGCTCAAGAGCGTGTTCGCTTCGACAACGGACTCGAGTGCCGGCGTGACAACTTTGGCTTTTACGGATTCGTAAGCTAGAATCCCGTAATCGAAAAGCACTTCTTCACAGCGTTTGGCAATTGCCTCCGCGGCAATGGTCGGGACACCGCCCGCCATCGTTTTTCCGCCAAACGCAAGGACACTTCGAACCTCGACCCATGTCGCGAGCGCGTCGGCAATTCCTGAGGCGAGGAACCGAGCCGGGGCCTCAGCAATCAGTTTCGTGTCGACGAGAACCAAATCTGGATTCTTTTTATAGAACCGATACGTCTCAAAGTTTCCTTCATCCGTATAGATGACAGAGAGGGCACTCGTCGGCGCATCCGTCGAAGCGATGGTCGGCACGATCACGATGCGGGCGTCCAGTTCGTCAGCGACGGCTTTGGCCGTATCAAGCGTTTTCCCGCCGCCCATCCCGATGACGACTGCGGTATGGCTCTCTGCGGCCGCTTTGGCAATCCGTTCAATCTCGTGACGGGAGGCCTCACCGACGAAATCGGCCTTCTCAGCGTTGACGCCGCTCGCTTTAAGGGAATCGGTCACCCGCTCCCCGATCAAGCGCCAGACGATGTCATCGGCGATGAGCAACGCCTGTGACCCGAAGTGACCGACATGGTCCCCGATTCGATCGATTGTATTCTTGCCTTGCACGTACTTGGCTGGACTGATAAATACGCGTTCTGACATATTCAACATCCTTTCTGAAGTAGCGATCACGACAGGACAACAGTAGATTTGTTCCCGATTCAACCCTAGCTTCAAACAGACATCCTTGTGACAGCTCGGTGAATCCGAACCGAACTTCTTTCACAGCCCACTCATCATCACGAGTACTACAATCAAGACGGCGACGGCAAGAAATCCCCAATCGAGTACGTATCTCATCACAATCGTTCCCTTCTGCCAGCATGTAATGAGTATAGACGGTCGGCAAGCGAAAGCCATTTCCAAAATCGGACCAGGTCAAAAAAAGACCGACGTCGCAGGTCCAGAGGTTTGAATGGAACCAGAGCGGGAACAACTCTTTCGTATGCTTAATTTTGAAGGAGGAATTTTCAATGTCTAAACATGTACTGATTGTCACGACGTCTGCCGATCAATTAGAAAACGGTCACGCGACAGGGCTTTGGCTCGAGGAATTTGCTGCACCGTACCTTCAATTTGAGAAGCAAGGCTATAAAGTCACAGTAGCGAGCATCGAAGGCGGAGACGTGCCAATCGATGCGAACAGCTTAGAGGGCGAATTGCCGCAAGAGGTTTTGGATACGCAGCATCTATTGAAAGATACAGCCCGACTTGATCAAGTGGCGGATGACACGTATGACGCTGTTTTCCTTCCGGGTGGGCATGGGACGGTCGTCGACTTCCCGAACAGTGAGACGCTACAGCGTGTCATCCGTGACACGTATGAAGGTGGAAACGTCGTCGCAGCCGTCTGTCATGGCCCGATCGGTCTTGTCAACGTCAAGTTAAGCAACGGAGAACCGCTCGTCAAAGACAAGCGCGTGACAGGATTCACGGACGCAGAAGAGCGCGAAATGCAGCTCGACTCAGCGGTGCCGTTCCTACTTGAATCGGCGATGCGCGAGCGTGGCGGGAAGTTCGATAACGCCGACAACTGGGCCGTCAATGTAGCCGTGGACGAGCGCCTTGTCACGGGTCAGAACCCGCAGTCGTCAGAACAAGTTGGCGCTGAAATCGTCAAATTGCTCGGATAATCGTAAAGACAGCTTAGGAATGATTCCTAAGCTGTCTTTTTTTCGGACATATGTCCTTTTCAAAGCGCTCCATCTCACGTACAGTCAGACGAGGAGATAGGAGGGGAACTTGTTTGGGAATTTTATTTGCCGTGCTCTCGGGCACGTTCATCGCGTTGCAAGGTATTTTTAACGCTAAGCTCGGTTACGCGGTCGGCGCCTGGTTGTCGGTCACAGTCGTCCATCTCGTCGGTCTCGTGCTCGCACTCCTCATTTATGCGTTCAAACGGGATGCAGATTTAACGGCGTTTCGGCGCGTGCCTTGGTATTACAGCCTCGGCGGTTTGTTCGGAGTCTTCGTCGTCTTCGGGGAATTGACAGCCATTCAACAGCTCGGTGTCACATGGGCCATTTGCGTTTTGCTCGTCGCCCAATTGATTGGAGCGTTTTTGATTGATGTGAACGGATGGTTCGGGGTGAAACAGAAACCCGTCAATCAAGGTCAGCTTTTGGGGCTCGCTTTAATGATCATCGGGATTGGGATTTACACGTTCACGTAAGGAGGAGCCAGATGAGAGTAGAAACAGCGTTAGCACGGCTCGGGTGGGCCCATCTGTTTTCAGGACAAACGTTAGAGGCGTCGACAATCATGACCTATCCGTCCGGGGCGATGCTCTGCACGAATGGTAACCCGATTGAGTCACTCTTCGTCGTGTTGTCGGGACGTGTCAAAATCTATACGTTAAGTGAGGAAGGCAAGTTGCGCTTACTGCGTTTAAAGATGGCCCCGACGTTGATTGGAGATATCGAATATGCGAGTGGACGCAACGTGCTCCACACGGTCGAGACAGTCGGCCCGGTGACGTGTTTGCGCATCCCGTTCGATGTGTTGCGCACACATAACCGGACAATCGAATTTACGGAGCACCTTCTCCGTGGCGTGTCTGAGAAGTTGTTTATCGAGGCGAACGCCTCATCGAACCATCTCATGTCGACGCTCGAAGAACGGTTGGCGGGTTATCTCGTCTCGCTCAGCGAGTCAGGGAATGAGTTGTTCCAAGATGAGATGAGCCAGTTGAAGCGAAAAGAAGTCGCGGAATGGCTCGGGACGAGCTATCGCCATTTGAACCGGACGTTACAGGCGTTCGCGGATGAGGGACTCGTCGAGAAAACACGGACGCAAGTGACGATTTTAGATGCGACTCGATTAAAAGAACGTGCCAATGGCATGTTGTACGAATAAGGAGGAAATTCATGATAGTAGGAATCATCTGTTCGGCAGTGGCCGGCGCATTCATAAGTGTCCAAGCGGCGGTCAATGCAAAAATGAACGTCTATTTAGGCGCCTGGGCGACGACGGTGCTCGTCTTTATCGTCGGGTTGCTCGGTTCGCTCGTTCCACTTGTTCTATTTGGCGGTAATCTCCAAGGGCTGTTTGACATCTCGCCGATTTATGCGCTCGGCGGTCTGCTCGGTGTCGGTGTCGTCTTCTGTGTGATGCGAAGCATTCAATTGCTCGGGCCGACTTTATCGGTGTCGATTATCCTCGTCTCTCAATTGATTTGGGCACTCGGTGTCGACTTGTCCGGAGCGTTCGGAATGCCACAGTTGTCATTGTCCCCAGGTCAGGTCATCGGACTGATGGTGCTACTTCTCGGTGTCATCGTCTTCAAGCAGTCACAAGCAACGGCTCTTCAGCAAGAAAGTTCAAACGAAGCGACTTCACGTTGAAGTGGCTTCTTTTTGAGCAAAACGGGTACAGGTGGATAACGAATCTCTGATAGGATAGAGAGGGAAGCAGTACGAAATATACGTAGAGGTGATGAAAACGGTGGATTCTTCCATAGTAATCGATTTACTGATTGTTTTATTCTTGATTGTGTTGAACGGGATTTTTGCGATGACGGAGATCGCGCTCATCTCGTCTAAACCGGCCAAACTTGAAGTCGAGGCGAACCGCGGTAAGCGCAGTGCCGAAATCGCACTCAAGTATTCAAAAGATCCGACCGACCTGTTATCGACGGTCCAAGTCGGAATCACGTTAATCGGGATCATTAACGGGGCCTACGGGGGTGCGCGTTTCTCGGCACCGCTCGGCGAATTGTTCGCACAGCTCGGAATGAGTGCCCAATACGCACCGACCGTCGGTTACGTCGTCGTGGTCACGATTATCACATACTTGTCGCTCATCATCGGTGAACTCGTGCCGAAGCGGATTGCCCTCGTGTCACCAGAGAAAGTCACGATGGCCATCATTCCAGCGTTGGATGTATTCAGCAAAGTGATGCGACCGTTCATTTGGATTTTATCGAAATCGACGTTGTTCCTCTTTAAACTGCTCGGCTTGAAAGCAGAACAATCGAGTGGCGAGACGGAGCTCGAGATTAAACAGCTCTTATTCGAAGGGGCCCAACAAGGGGCGTTCGCTCACGAAGAAGTACAACAGGTCGAGCGCGTGTTTGCGTTCCATGACCAGTTGATTTATGAGTTGATGCAGCCGCGGACGACGCTCGAATGGGTCGACCTCGAAGATGATATGGACGATATCAAGAAATCGATTTATGAGAGTAAACACAATAAACTCCCGGTCGGTCGCGATACGCTCGATGAATTCGTGGGCTATATCGATGTCCGTGATATTTTGACGTTACCGACGCTTCGGGAGCCATCGCAAATCTTGAAACGAATCAAACAACCGCTCGTCGTGCCAAAACAGCGAGAAGCGAGCCAAGTGTTGCAGATGATGCAAAAGAATGGCGTCGAAATCGCCTTCGTGCTCGATGAGTATGGTGGGTTCCTTGGAATGGTCACGTTGTTCGATATTTTGGAAGAAATCGTCGGCGAAGTGATGATTGAAGAAGAAACACCGGAAGTCGTGCGCCGTGAAGACGGCTCATATTTGGCCGATGGATTGCTCGGCATCGAGGATTTGAAGCGGACGTTCGGGATTCGAGACAATCGCTTCGATGAAGGACGAAATTCCTATCATACGCTTGCCGGTCTCGTCATTTATTCGCTCGGTGACTTCCCGAAACGGGGAGATGTCGTCGAGGCGTACGGACTCCGGTTCGAAGTCGTCGATATGGACGGAAAACGTGTCGACCAAGTACTTGTGTCGATGCTATCTGATCAAAGAGAAGAAGACTGACGCCGCGGCGTCAGTCTTCTTTTTTGTGCATGTTCCACGTCTCGAACGCCGCCTGCATGAGGATGCGGGCGGTATGCAGCATCGCCCGTTCATCCACATCGAACCGAGGGTGATGGTGGGGGAAGACGGCCCCGACTTCAGGGTTGCCGGCCCCTGTGAAAAAGAAGCTACCGGGGACATGTTGCATATAGTAGGCGAAATCTTCTCCGACCATGAGCGGTGCCATCTCGATGACGCCATCCGTCCCGACGACACGCGCGGCACTGCGACGCACATGGTCGGTCTCGGTCGCATGGTTGATGACAGCGGGATAGCCGCGAATGTAATCGAGCTCATAATGTGCCTCGCTCGCCGAACAGATGTGGGCGATGGTGCGCTCCATCTCGGTAATGATGCGCGTCTGTGTCTCCGGGGTGAACGTCCGTACCGTGCCGGACAGTTTCGCCTCGTCGGCGATGACGTTGAACGCTTGACCGGCGACGAACGTCCCGACGGTCAAGACGGCCGGTTCGAGCGGGTCGATGCGGCGGCTGATGACTTGTTGCAACTGGCTGACGATATTGGTTCCGACCATGACGGCATCGACCGTGTGTTGCGGGATGGCCCCGTGACCTCCTTTGCCTTTGACGGTCAGTTCGAACCGGTCGGCCGCCGCCATGATCGGTCCAGTCTTCACACCAACCGTGCCGAATGGAAGCGGCGTCCAAATATGAGAACCATAAATGTAGTCGACCCCGTCGAGGCAGCCATCTTCGATCATCGGTTTGGCCCCGCCTGGTGCGAGCTCTTCCGCGAACTGATGGATGAGGACGACATCTCCGGGAAGATCAATTTCCGTAAGGGCTTTCGCCAAGACGAGCAACGTCGCCGTATGGGCATCATGGCCGCAAGCGTGCATCGAGCCGTTCACTTTTGAACGATACGGAACATCTTTTAAATCTTGAATCGGTAACGCATCGAAGTCGGCACGAAACGCGATGGTTGGACCGTCACCGCCCTGAATCCGTCCGACGACACCGTTGCCGCCGACGTGTTCGCGCACGTCGAGCCCGAGCTCACGTAAATAGGCCGCAATCGTCCGCGGTGTCTCCCGTTCTTCAAAAGAGAGTTCGGGATGTTGGTGGAAGTGGCGTCGAAGCGACACCATCTCTTCGTATAACTCAGTCAATCGGGAATCGAGGTCAGTCACAAGCATAGCAAGCACTCCTGTCAGTTGATTGTTTTTGTTTGAATCAAGTTCCATACGTCATGTGAATCTAAATCATCGAGAATCGGTTGAAGTAACATCTGTCGTGCTTCATCAGCCGTCACCCATCTGGCATCGCTATGCTCTTCAGAGAGAGTGATGGTTGTTGCGACGGGATGAGCCCAGTACGTCATCAGGACGACTTGACGATTCGAGTCGGTCAAAAATGTCGTGGCGTACAGTAAGTGTTGAACCGTTACGCGTAGCCCGGTTTCTTCGAATACTTCCCGTTCTAGGGCCTGTTCGAGCGTCTCGCCAAAGTCGAGCTTGCCGCCGACAAGCTCCCACGTGCCAGGATGGACTTCATCATCGGTTGCCCGTTTGATGATGAGGAGCCGGTCGTCTTGCACAATCACTGCCTTCACAGCGACGACGATGGATGGAATAGACATCGTGACACTCCTTTGTATGAAATCGTGAGAAAGCTCACTGTAGATATGAATCATTTACTATATTTTCCTAAGTTATGCTTATGGTATACGACGAGAGGGAATTAATACAGGAGAAAATCATGAAATGAGGTGTCGAAATGGGTTGGATTATCGCAATTGGGATTATCGTTGTCTTGGCGTTCGTCTATTTCTCGATGTACAACGGACTTGTCAAATATCGAAACTGGGTCGACGAGGCGTGGGCACAGATTGATGTACAGTTGAAACGGCGTTACGATTTGATTCCGAACTTGGTCGAAACGGTGAAGGGCTATGCCAAACACGAGCAAGAGACGCTTGCGAAAGTCGTCGAGCTCCGGAATCAGCTCGGGTCGAAGACGAGCCGTCAAGAACAGATGGAAGTGAACGATCAATTGAGCGGCGCGCTGAAAAACTTGTTCGCTCTCCGTGAGGCATATCCAGATTTGAAAGCGAATGAGAATTTTAAGATGCTCCAAGAAGAACTGACGCAGACCGAAAATAAAGTAGCCTACTCACGACAGTTGTATAACAATACGGTCATGAAATATAACACGAAAGTCGAATCGGTCCCGACGAACATCATCGCCTCCGTTCACAACTTCGAAAAACGCGACATGCTCGAAGCTCGTGAAGAAGAACGCGAAAACGTGCGAGTTTCATTTTAATGGATTGGAGTGGCGACGATGATTTTATATGAACAGATTCGGAAAAATAAAATCAAGACCGTGTTCATCGTGGCCGGATTCGTCCTTCTCGTCTTAGGCGTCGGGGTGGTCATCTCGTATTTGAATTATGGTGACCCGCTCCCAGGCCTCATCTTCACGCCGGTGTTCTCGCTGTTTTATATCGGGATCGTCATCATGTCGAGCACGAACATCGTCATGAAGATGAACCATGCCCAAGAGATCACGTCGGTCGATCAGCATCGGTTTCTCTGGCACACCGTCGAGAATATGGCGATGGTCGCGCGTGTCCCGATGCCGCGCATCTTCATCATCAACGATGCGTCACCGAACGCGTTCGCGACCGGCCTGAAACCAGAAAAGGCGGCTGTCGCCGTGACGACCGGACTGCTCGACCAGTTGACGCGCGAAGAAGTCGAAGGTGTCATCGCCCATGAAGTCGCCCATATCAAAAATTACGATGTACGACTGGCGACAGTGACGCTCGCCCTCGTCTCGGTCATCGCCATCATGAGCGATATCGGGTCGCGGATGCTGTTCTTCCGCAGCGTCGGCGGCCGCCGCGACAACAACCAAAACCCGATTTTTATGATTGTCGGGCTCGTGTTGTTGATTCTCGCACCGCTCATTGCCACGCTCGTTAACTTGGCCATCTCACGGAATCGTGAGTTTTTGGCGGACGCGAGCGGGGCCGAATTGACACGTAATCCGGATGCCCTCGCGTCGGCGCTCGAGAAAATCGCCAATATCCAGACACCGGTGAAGGAAGCCTCACGTGCCTCTGCGTCGCTCTACTTTTCAGACCCGCTCAAGAAAAAGCTGAGCGGTCTGTTCTCCACGCACCCGAACCCGTCTGAACGGATTGCCAGACTGCGAAGTATGTAGTGCATAACGAAGGTCCTCTTTTTAGGAAGAGGGCCTTTGTACGTGAATCGGATCAGCCTATTTCACATATCCAGTTTGTATTGATTTTGAATGGGAATGATAGTAAAAAGAGGACGGATTGGAGGGGACTTCATGTTTGAGTCGGCACTTGAGTTAGGCATTGTCATCTTCTTATTGATTTACTCAGTCACGGTTTCGCTGATGTTGATGTCAGTCAAAAAGAAGAGCTGAACTTAACATATGAGCAAAGGCAGTAAAAAGCCACCTCGCGCGCGAGGTGGCTTTCGTCAGTTACCCGGCGCGATGGCTCCGGAGTTTTTCAATCTCTTCGAGGACGAATTGGACGTTCGTTCCGACGATGACTTGGATGTGGTTCGGGCTGACAACCTTGATACCAGGGATGCCTGCTTTCTTGATTTGGGCTTGGTCGACCGTATCCATGTCTTTCACATCGACACGAAGGCGCGTGACGCACGATTCGATGCCCGTGACGTTTTGATCGCCGCCGAGACCATCGTAAATCATCGCTGCCATGGCAGAGTACTGTCCGCCGGCTGCGACTGGAGCCGTGCGTGTTTCACCTTCAGGCGCTGTTTCCGTTGCGACCGCGTCAACCGCTTCGTCTGACTCACGACCTGGTGTGGCCAAGTTGAGTTTGACGATCATGAAGCGGAAGATGACGTAGTAGATGGCACCGAAGACGAGACCTTGAACGAGCAACATGTACGGTTGGTTCGCGAGCGGTAACCGTGAGCTGAGGACAAAGTCGACAAGACCGGCGCTGAAGCCGAATCCGGCCGTCCATTGGAACGTCGCCGCGATGAAGAGGGAAACCCCTGTCAAGACCGCGTGGACGAGGTAGAGAACTGGTGCGAGGAACATGAACGAGAACTCGAGCGGTTCCGTGACACCTGTGAAGAACGATGCGAACGCTGCGGCGAGAAGGAGCGAGGCCGCTTGTTTTTTACGTTTTGTTTTCGCTGTATGGTACATGGCGAGAGCTGCTGCCGGAAGACCGAACATCATAATCGGGAAGAACCCCGCTTGATAGCGTCCAGTAATCCCTTTTTCGCCTTCGCCTGACCAGAAGTTACCGATGTCATTGATACCGGCCACGTCGAACCAGAACACCGAGTTCAAGGCGTGGTGAAGTCCAGTTGGGATTAACAGACGGTTGAAGAAACCGTAAAGTCCAGCACCGATCGCGCCCATTTTCGAGATGGTTTCCCCGAATCCGACGAGTCCTGTGTAAACGACCGGCCAGACGAAGTAGAGGGCGACCGAGACGAGAATCATCGAGAACGCTGTCATGATTGGGACGAGACGCTTGCCACTGAAGAAAGCGAGCGCGTCTGGAAGCTTCACATGACTAAAGCGGTTGTACATTTGAGCGGCGACGATACCTGACAAGATACCGACGAACGCGTTGGCAATTTTACCGAACGCTGGGTTGACGGCTTCGACGTCGATACCTTGGAACAAGGCGACGGTAGCCGAAGACAAGAGCGTTGTGACCGTGAGGAAGGCGACAAGTCCGCTTAGAGCGGCTGAGCCGTCACGGTTTTTCGCCATTCCGAGGGCGACCCCGACTGCGAAGAGAATTGGAATGTTATCGATAATGGCTGCACCGGCTTTGATCAAGAATGCGGCGGCGATGTTTTCAGAACCCCAGCCGACGGGATCAATCCAGTAACCAATCCCCATGAGAATGGCAGCTGCAGGAAGTACGGCAACTGGCAACATGAGGGAACGTCCGAGACGTTGTAAAAAGTTCATCATTGTGAATTTCCTCCTTTTTGATGGTGTTGATCTTGCAAGCGTTGAATGTGGAGCGTAATATAACCAAGCTCTGATTCGGGCAAGACGATGCCGTATAAGTCTTCCATTTCGTTTGCGACGTCAGACGCACATGCATAGGCCGACGAGAACTTCGTTTGAATCATGAGAAGCATATCTTCGTCGATCGTATGGTGATCGTAATGGTTGACCCGATCCATGACGAATCGTAAATGAGTTAATAAGCGTTGATAGGATAAGTCATCTTCTTCTATAGATAGATCGAGTCGTCTCGAAATCGATTGAATCATGTCACGTACGATTGTCGTCTGTTTGACCGTCTTGCGTAAATCACCTCCCTTCACTTTTAGTGTATGGATGTGTAGCGCGATGAAGGCCGCCTCATCTTTCGGCATCTTGACGCCGAGTTTGTCCTCGATGAGGTGAAGCGCCCATAGTCCGATCTCGTACTCGTTTCGATATAAAATCTTAATCTCGTTCAACAGTTTATTTCGGAGCGAGATGCCTTCTTGCTCGCGCTCGATGGCGAACGAGATGTGATCGGTGAGGACGATATGGATGTGTTCGTTGAACGTCGTCTCGAGCCGTTTTTCCGCATGCGAAATGATTTCTTCTGAAATCGTGAAGTGCTCGATTGGAATCCGCGTCAGCAGTTGTTGAAATTTATCGTTCTCCGACATGACGAACAACTTTTCAACTTTATGCGGATTGACGATATCGTTGCGTGCCTTCTTGAATGCGACGCCCGGTCCGATGGCGATTTTCTCTTCACCCTCGTCTGAGACGATGACCGCGTTGTTGTTTAGAATCTTTTTGATTTTTAACATGTGTCCTCCTATCGAGGAGTCATTGTTCCGCTTGAGCGACGACGGTCTTCCCAGGAAGCGATGGGCCGCCTGCATGGAACGAGTATGGCTGTTCCAAAGCGCCTCCGTTCGTGATGACCATTGGGGTGACCGTGTCTTTTCCGGCTTGCCGGATTTGTTCCAAGTCGGCTGTCAAGAGTGGCTGTCCGGTCGTGACCGTGTCACCGACTTTGACGTGGACATCGAACGGGCTTCCCGCAAGCTCGACCGTATCTAGTCCGACATGAATCAAAATTTCAGCTCCGTCTCCCGAACGGAGCCCGATGGCATGCTTCGTCGGTGCGACTTGGACGATTGTCCCATCAGCCGGAGCGACGACGGTTCCGTCCGTCGGCATGATGGCAATCCCGTCGCCCATCATCTTCTCGCTGAAGACAGGGTCGGTCACTTCCTCAAGTGGAATGATGTCTCCTTCCATGGGTGCATAAAGTGTCAGTGTATGTCTCTTCATCCACTTATTCAATAACATAATCAAATCATCCTTTCGCTTGAAAAATGATTGTGAAAAAACAAAACAGGCATGGAGTATAGACGGGTGGCCTGAGCCTTTCGTCTTACCCCATGCCTGATCGAATCAGTCACATGTGATCATTATTCGTTTCGTCACCCTCAAGATAGCACGCCGATGTATAGATATCAAGACCTAATTTGAAAGCGTTCTCTAGAAATTTTACTTCTTCGAAAATCTGTTGTATAGTTAGGGCGAAACTGAATGAGAAAGGTGTTGCATGTTAATGAGTGAGGTTGTATCTGCCTAACGAACTGAAAAATGTTGGATGACGCGTCTTTTTGTCATGCCTTCATGTTCTGTTACAGATACTGCCCTTCATAAACTGCCAGACACCGGTCTGTCTTTTTGCGTTGGTCGTCATCGGCCGACGCTTTTTGTTTGCGCGGTATCTCCATCCCATTTTTAAGGAGACTCTATCATGAATGAACAAACATTAGACAAACTACAATATAACGACTTGATTCAACACGTCGAACGCTACTGCATCAGCGGATTCGGACGCAACTTGTTACGAAACCAGCGTCCGACGAGCCATTTGCAAACGGTGAAAAAACGGCTCCAAGAGACATCGGAAGCACGCGCAATTCTCGACGCGACGTCACACGTCCCCTTTATCGGGGTATCCGATATGGAACCACTCATCGGTAAAATCAGCCGGGGCATCCAGCTCGAGGCAAGCGAACTCGAAGCCGTCGCCGAATTTTTCCGGGGTGCCCGGAAACTGAAGCGGTTCATGGCCGAGCAGGCGTTCTTTGCACCGCTCTTGTCCCTTTACGCGGGAGAGATGAGCGAGTGGCGCAGTATCGAGGAAGACATTATCCAGTCGATTCGCGGGGGACGTGTCGTCGACGAGGCGTCCAAAGAATTGAAACGGGTCCGCAAACAAATCGACATTCTCGAAGGACGGATTGAGGAGCGGTTGAGCAAGTTCTTGAAGAGTGCTGCGAACCGGGAAGCGATTCAAGACGGCTTTGTGACGAAGAAACAAGACCGATTCACGATTCCGATCAAAGCGTCGTATAAACATAAAGTCGCTGGGGCGATCATCGACACCTCGAGCCGCGGTACGACTGTGTTCATCGAACCGGAAGCGGTGGCGAAGCTGAACGCGGAACTCGTCGTCAAACGGACGGAGGAAGCAGTCGAAATCTATCAAGTGCTCGCCACGCTCACCGGCATGGTGGCGGAAGCGTTGCCGACCATCGAGGCGACGCTCGACGTCATCGCCCAATACGATATGGTGTTCGCGAAAGGGAAGTATAGCCAAGCCATCGATGGCATCGCCCCGCGCGTGAACGGTGTCGGAAAAATCCGTTTGAAACAAGTCCGCCATCCGCTCCTCGAACGGGCGGTCCCGCTCGACTTCTCGCTCGGGGACACGTACCGCGGTCTGATTATCACCGGACCGAACGCCGGCGGGAAGACGGTCGTCTTGAAGACGATCGGTCTGCTCAGTTTGATAACGATGAGCGGGCTTCATATCCCGGCCCATCCGGACACGGACATCTCGACGTTTGACGACGTATTCGTCGATATCGGGGACAACCAGGATATGGGGTCGGCGCTCAGCACGTTCTCGGCCCATATGCATAACGTGGCGAGCATCATGCAGAAGGCCGGGAAACGGTCGTTACTATTATTCGATGAGATCGGAAGCGGGACTGAGCCGAACGAGGGAGCGGCCCTCGCCATCGCGATTTTGGAAGAGGCATATAAGCGCGGCTGTCTCGTCGTCGCCTCGACCCATTACGGCGAAATCAAAGCGTACTCCGAGACGCATCCGGACTTCATGAACGCGGCCATGCAGTTCGACCCGGACACGCTCGAACCGAAGTATCGGCTGTTGATTGGGCAGTCCGGCGACAGCAACGCCTTATTCATTGCCCGGAAAATGAAATTGCCCGAATCGATTTTGAAGCAGGCGGCCCGCTATATGCACGACAAGACGTACGACCAGTCGCTCCTTGATGCGACGCGACTGACACAAGAAGTCGTCCGCCCTGTCGTCGAACCTGACCAAATGCTAGTGAAGGGTGACCGGGTCCGCCTGCTCGAGACGGATCAAGTCGGTCTTGTCTATGCGATGGACGAATCGTTGCGCCAAGTCACCGTGTATGTCGACGGTGTCTTCAGTGAGCAACCGCTCCGCCGAGTTCGACGCGAGGCGAAAGCGCTCGACTTGTATCCAGCTGGTTATAACCTGGAAACGTTATTCATCGATTACCGGGACCGGAAAGAAGCCCATGACTTTGCTCGCGGTTCGAAGAAGGCGCTCCGTCGCGTCGAGAAAGAGATTCGGGCGCGGCAACGTGCCGAACGAGGCGAATGAGTGTATCCGGGAAGACACTCGGGTAAGGAACAAGGACCGGGAGTCATCACGTACAGTTCGGCTTTCGGGTAACGTGTCGGAGGTGACTGGATGTTTTGGTTAAGCTTGTTGTTCGCCATCGGATTTGCCTTGATTCACTACTTTTCAGGACAGTTGATTCACGTGCGCGAGACGCCGCGGAGCCGGTTTCTGTCACTCGCCGGCGGAGTCGCCGTCGCGTATGTGTTTCTTCATCTCTTGCCTGAACTGAACGAATATCAACAAGAACTCGAAGGACATCTCGAGAGCGGACTGTTCGCTTCAATCGAGAATCATATCCTCGTCGTCAGCATGCTCGGTCTGGCAGTGTTTTATGGCTTGGAACGGTTGGCCACGCAAATGAAACGGCGTGGCAACGGCAGCGTTTTTTGGATTCACATGGCGTTGTTCATCGTCTACAACTTCAGCATCGGCTATGTGCTCGCGGAGAGCGAGTTCGATACGGCATGGGCAATGACACTCTACTTTGTCGCATTAGGGATTCATTTCATCACGGTCGACCAGGGTCTGAGGCATCACCATCAGGAGTCGTACGACAGGCGAGGCCGATTGTGGTTGTCGTTGGCTGTGCTTGCCGGGTGGGGCGTCGGCGCATTTTCAGTGCTCCATGAAGTGACGCTGTCGATGATTGTCGCGTTCTTGGCCGGGGGGATTATTTTGAACGTCATGAAAGAAGAGCTGCCGGAAGAGCGAGACAGCAGCTTTCGTGCGTTTGCTGTCGGGCTCATCGGATACGCTTTACTGTTATTGGCCATATGAAAAGGCAACCGCGAGGTTGCCTTTTTGCTTACAGTGAATTGGTGCTCTGATTGTCTACGTTATCATCGGCCGCAGGTGTGTCCTCATCTTGGTTCGGTCCACCGAATTGACCACCGTGATGAGGGCCATGCCCACCTCCGTGACGTCCACCGCCAAAGCCGCGCATGTCGCCTAAGTCGTCGTAACTCGTGACGTCAGCAAAACGTTCTTCGTGGTCGGCAAGAATCGCGTCGGCCTCATCTTGCGTCAAGTCACCGGATTCGATGGCTGCCTCAAGTTTCGCTTCATGAGAGGTGATGATCGCCTCGATGAACTGTTCGATGGTGATCCCTTTTTCTTCCGCGAGTTCAGGAAGCGATTGTCCTTCTTCTCGCGCTGCCTCCACCTCGGCTTCGGTCAAACCGAGCGCCTCGAGCAAAGCGGCCTGCCCGGCGGCCCGGTCACCGAACATACCCCGTTCTCCGCGTTCGCATTGGGTCGTCGTTTCCGTTCCGTCGGTTGTTGTCGTATCGTTCGTGGCGGCATAGACGCCGGTTCCTGAGACGGCAAGTAGGCCGGCCAGGGCGATGGCTAATTTAGATGTTTTCATATTAATCTCCTCCTTTACTACTTCAAGTGTAGGACGTGGACGTTCAAAAGTTGTGAGGGAGTTGCAAGGTTTCTGCAAATTGTCTTTGGGAAATGATGGGTTCGTTTCGCGATGCGATATAATGAGGGTGGAGGCGATAAAGATGAATGTACTCGTAGTCGAAGATGAACCGAAATTAGCGGACGGGCTCGCCCGCTTTTTAACGTACGCGGGGTTTCATGTCAGTGTGGCCGGCACGCTCGCCGAGGCGAAACGACAGCTCGAGCAACCGTTCGATGCAGTCTTGCTCGACGTTCGTCTGCCGGACGGGGAAGGATGGACGCTCATTCCAAAACTGAAGGCGCTTAAGCCGCGGCCGGCCATCATCTTGGCGACGGCACGAGGAGAGGCAGATGACCGTGTGTTCGGTCTCGAGCTCGGGGCCGACGATTATTTGGTCAAACCGATTGTGTTAAAAGAACTCGAAATTCGTCTGAAGCGTCTCGTCAAACAGACGGACGAGATTTCGTTCGGCGACATGACGGTGGACGCACGTTCTCGCACGGTGACTGACGCCGGGCAAGCGATTCGAATGACCAATAAAGAATATGAGTTGTTACTCTACTTCTTGAAGCATAGCGGAGAAGCGCTCGATCGGAACCGCCTACTCGACGAGGTGTGGGATTACACGTTCGCCGGGGATACGCGGACGGTCGATACGCACGTCAAGCAGTTGCGCGACAAATCAACGACGATGAAACAGCAATTGAAGACGGTGCACCGTGTCGGTTATCGATTGGAGGAAGTCTGATGAGCCGTTTGATGAAGAAACTGCTTTGGACGGCAATCCTTCCGCTCGTCGTCATGGCGTTGCTCACGTTCGGCCTGACGTCGCTATTGATTGGACGTTTCGCTGAGACAGAGAGCTATGACCAATTAGCGCGTGAAGCAGATATCGTCTACGAGGCTCTCGTGGATGGGCGCGGCATACCCGGACAGCTCGATGTCCTCGTGTTTCAAGACGGGGAGGCGGTCAATCTTGAGCGGGGAGGTAGGATGCGTCGACAGATGACGCCGATGCTCGACCCGGACGGATTGTCCGAACGAGACGAGGTCAGCGTGAACGGGATGCGGCTATTGACGTTCCTGCGGGAAGAAGGAGATGTTCAAATCGTGACGTATGCACCTGTCCCGCTGTCGAACCCTCAGTTTCGCCAAATTTATGTCATTCTCGGCAGCGGTTTTTTGCTCGCACTCCTCGTCGCCATCGGTGTCACGTATTGGATGGGTCGGCGTTTGACGTCCCCGCTCATCGAGCTGAAGCAGGCGGCCGCGTCCATCATGTCGGGTCGTCATGATCTCATATTGCCACCGGTCACCGACGACGAAATCGGCGATTTGACGGAAGCGGTCCGTCAAATGAACACGTCGCTCGAAGAGAAAGAGCGACTGCAAAACACGTTCATCTCGGGAATCACGCACGACGTCCGCACCCCGCTCGCCATCGTCCGAAACGAGGCAGAAATGCTCGAGCTCGGTGTCGTCAAACAAGAAGATGTGGCCGAGACGGGACGTAGCATGACCGAAGAAGTCGATCGCATCGACCGGCTCGTCACCCAGATGCTCGAATACTCGAAGCTATCGGCAGGCAAGCTGGCGCTCACGATTGAGACTGTTCACATGAATGAATTGATTGAAGCGACGGTCGCGCGGATGGAGGAATGGTTCCGTCACAAGCAAGTGACGGTCACACTTGAACTCGTCGAGGACGCGGTCGTTCAGGCGGACCGGTTGGCGATGGAGCGCATCCTGTCAAACTTTCTTCAGAACGCGTATCATGCGAGTCCGATTGGCGGAATGATTACAATCAGGCTCACCGAGCGACGGCTTGAAATCGAGGATGACGGTCCGGGCATCACAGCATCGATGCGTGCCAACATCTGGGACATGTATGTGAAAGGCGACCGCTCGAACGGGCACGGGCTTGGTCTGGCTATCAATAAGCTGTTACTCGAGGCACAAGGGCTGTCGTACGGGATTGAGTCGAGAGAGGGGGCACTGTTTTGGATCGAATGGGAATAAACTTATTTTTGCGGGGTGTGCGCTTGGAACGGGACCGGATTGAGACACCTGGCTATCCGTTCTCGCTACCGATTTTTGAGGGGTTTGATGAACTGACGATGACGAAGTCGGTCACGTTCTTGGTCGGCGAGAATGGGAGTGGAAAATCGACGTTGGTCGAAGGAATGGCCATCGCCGCCGGATTCAATCCGGAAGGTGGGGCGACGACGTTCCGTTTTGAGACCGAGGCAACGCATAGCCCGTTGTTCGAGGCGCTCCGTCCGATTCGGGGTGCCTATCGACCGAAGGACGGATTTTTCCTCCGGGCCGAGACGGCATATCAATTGTCGAGTTATGTGGATGAGATTGCACGAACGTCGCCCGACCCGGAACGGTTCTATGCGTCTTACGGCGGTCGATCGCTCCATGAGCAATCGCACGGAGAGGCGTTCTTGTCGCTCATGCTCCATCGTTTCCGGGATGGCGGGCTCTATATATTGGACGAGCCTGAGGCCGCCTTGTCCCCGATGCGGCAGTTGACGATGCTCGCGCGGATGCATGAACTCGTCCAATCGGGCAGTCAATTCATCATCGCGACCCATTCACCAATCCTCATGTCGTATCCTGACGCCGACATACTCCAAGTCGAGACGGGACTCCGGCCGACGACGTTCGACGAACTCGAGCACGTCCGTGTCATGCGTGACTTTCTAGCGGCACCAGAACGGATGCAACGCATCCTGTTCGAGTGAAAACGGTCACGGTGTAAGCGTTTTATTTTTATGTTGACGTCAAGATTTCAAGGGAGTATGCTAGTAGCGAGAAGAAGAAAATCCATTTTGGGATTGTTACTGGTCAAGCAGGCAAAACCTAAATTGATGCCGATCATCCAAATTTGGGCGGACCGGTGTGAATTTAGGTTTTTTTCTTTTCACTCGAACTTGAGCGGAGGTGAATTGATTCCATGCAGATTTCAAAAGTGTTCAACAATAACGTCGTGGCCATTCAAGCGAACGGTCAAGAACAAGTCGTCATGGGACGGGGGATTGCGTTTCAAAAACGTCCGGGTGATGCGATTGATCAAGCGCGGATTGAAAAAGTCTTTACGCTCGAGAGTAAAGAGAGCCACGAACGGTTCGTTCATTTTTTGAATGAGATGCCAGCGGCGGAGATGGATACGGTCAAAGAAATCGTCAAGTTGGCGGAGACGCGGCTTGAGAAGTCGGTCCATGATTCGCTATATGTGACCCTCGCCGACCACATCCATTTCGCCCTCAGTCGGTATCGGGATGGAATCATCATTCGGAACCCGCTTGTTTGGGAAGTGAAACGATTTTACGGACCCGAGTTCACCATCGGGAAAGAAGCGGTCGCCCTCATCAATGAACGGCACGACGTCAAATTAGACGAAGACGAGGCGGTCGCCATCGCGCTCCATCTCGTCAACGCGACGATGTCGGGCGCCAAAGGTGAAAATTTGCATCTCGTCACCGAGATGACACGCGCCACACAAGCAATCCTCACCATCATCACGTACCACTTTCAAATTGATTTAGATGAAGAATCATACGCCTATTCACGATTCTTGACCCACTTGAAGTATTTCGTCCAACGGCTTGCCTCAGGTGAGAAGATTAAGCAGGGGGGCGACGAGACACTGTTCGAGATGGTAAAGCTGCGCTATCCGGATGCTTACGAATGTGTCGAGAAAATCGCCGGTCTAATCGCCACGAAGTACAGTTACGAAGTCTCGACCGATGAGCGGTTGTATATGATGATTCATATCGAAAACTTAATGAAAGAACGACGATCCTAAGGATGGTTACTGATGATGCAGGCCAAACCTAAATGACGACACCTCCCGTGTGCGTTCATTTAGGTTTTTCTTTTTACCCAAATTGAAGGAGTGAACATTATGAGCCAAACAAAAACGCTCGCCGCGGACATCATTCGTCACGTCGGCGGGAAAGATAACGTCAAAAGCGTGTTCCATTGTGCAACACGGCTACGTTTTAAATTGAAAGATGAACAGAAAGCCAATCCTGAAGCGTTAAAAAATCATGACGGCGTCATCACGGTCGTCCAAAGCGGCGGTCAATTCCAAGTCGTCATCGGCAACAACGTCCCATACGTCTATCAAGACGTGGTCGAGGCGGGTGGATTCCAGACGTCATCGAACGACGATACGGAAAAAACGGGCGTCTTTAACCGTTTGATTGATGTGATTGCGGGGATTTTCACCCCGATTCTCGGTCCGATGGCCGGTAGTGGTCTATTGAAAGGGTTGCTCGCCATTCTCGTCGCCCTCGGCTTACTGACACAAGACATGGGCACATACATCGTCTTGAACGCAGCGGCCGACGCGCTCTTCTACTTCTTACCGGTCATCCTCGGCCATTCGGCAGCGAAGAAGTTTGGCGGCAATCCGTATATTGGGATGATTATCGGGGGTGCGCTCGTCTATCCGGCTATCGTCGCGATACAAGGGGCGGGCGAGTCACTCTCATTCCTCACGGTGCCAGTCGTCTTGATGAGCTACGCGTCCTCGGTCATCCCGATTATCTTGGCGGCGTACGTGTCATCGAAAGTCGAAACGTTCTTCAACAAACACACGCATGAGGCGGTCCGTAACTTCACGACCCCGATGATGGCACTCTTGATTGTCGTCCCGCTCACGTTCCTCGCCATCGGTCCGGTCGCAACATACGCGAGTCAAGGTCTCGCCGGCGGCTACTCGTTCTTATATGAACTCAGTCCAGTCGTCGCCATCGCTTTCATCGGTGCATTTTGGCAAGTGCTCGTCATGTTCGGTCTCCATTGGGGGCTCGTGCCGATTATCATCAACAACTTGGCAGTCGTCGGCATGGACACGATCGTCGTCGGAGTCCTCATGGCGACATTCGGTCAAGTCGGGGCAACGCTCGCCATCACATTGAAGGCGCGTGACCCGAAGACGAAAGGACTTGGTACCTCGTCGACGATCGCTGGTGTGTTCGGTATCACCGAGCCGGCGATTTACGGATTGACGCTCCCGCGTAAAAAACCGTTCGTCTTTGGGATGGTCGGTGGCGCGGCCGGCGGTGTCGTCGGCGGTATGCTCGGGACGGCCGCTTATGCGATGGGTGGTCTCGGCGTGTTCAGTATCCCGGTCATGATTCCGGCAACGGGCCTTGATATGACATTCTATGGTGCGTTGATTGGGATGGCAGTTGCGACGCTCGTCTCGTTCGGACTCACGTTCGCATTCCATAAAGAAGTAGCATCGGAAGAAACGTCGCCGCGTGTCGAATCAGCACCTGTCTTGACTGATCACGTCGGTACACCGGTCTCCTCACCGGTCAAAGGGGAAGTCGTCGCACTTGAGACCGTTCGCGATGAAGTGTTCTCGAGTGGCGCGATGGGGAAAGGAATTGCCATCATGCCAACGGAAGGCGTCGTCTATGCGCCGTTCGACGGGGAAGTCGTCACGGTCTATCAATCGAAGCACGCAATCGGACTCCGGTCGCATAGCGGTGTCGAAGTATTGATTCACGTCGGGCTCGACACGGTCCAGCTCGGGGGACAACATTTCGAATCGTTCGTCACAGACGGACAACAAGTGACCGAAGGCGACGTGTTGGTGAAATTTGATTTAGAAGCCATCGCTCAAGCCGGTTACGACACGATAACTCCGGTAATTGTCACCAATACAGGGAACTACTTAGATGTCTTGCCGACACATAGCGGCATCGTCGAACCAAACCACGGCGTCTTGCGCGTCTTAGCCTAAAAGGAGGAAATGGATATGAAACAAGTAGCGAAAAACTTTTTATGGGGTGGCGCCACAGCGGCGAACCAATTTGAAGGCGGATATCAAGAAGGTGGCAAAGGACTGTCGATCGCGGATGTGATGCCGGGCGGCAAGGACCGGATGAAAATCATCCATGACCCGACGTTCGATTTCGAGCTACATGACGAGTATACGTACCCGAACCACGAAGGCATTGACTTCTATCATCACTACAAGGAAGACATCGCTCTCTTCAAAGAGATGGGCTTCAAGACGTTCCGCATGTCAATCGCTTGGTCGCGCATCTTCCCGAACGGTGACGAACTCGAGCCGAACGAGGAAGGTCTTCAATTCTATGACCGCGTCATCGACGAGCTCGTCGCGCAGGGGATTGAGCCGCTCGTCACCATCTCGCACTATGAGTTGCCGCTCCACTTGGCGACAGCATACGGTGGTTGGCGTGACCGCCGCCTCGTGACATTTTTCGAGCGGTACAGCCGTGTCTTGTTCGAACGTTACCAAGGCAAGGTCAAATATTGGCTCACGTTCAATGAAATCAACGGGGCCCAATTCATGCCGATGCTCAGTCTCGGGATGGCAATCCGTGAAGGGGACGACCAGTTGCAATTGACGTATCAAGGGTTGCATCATCAACTCGTGGCAAGTGCACTCGCGACAAAAGCAGCACGCGAAATCGACCCGTCGATGCAAATCGGCTGCATGCTCATCGCGGCGCCGGTCTATCCGTACAGCTCGAACCCGGAAGACATTTGGTACGCGCATGACGCCGAGCGCATGATGAACTTCTTCTGCGGCGACGTTCACGTTCGCGGTGAATATCCGTCGTTCGCGAAACGATTCTTCCGTGAGAACGGGATTGAACTCGTGATGGAAGATGGCGATCTCGAGACGCTAAAAGCACACACGGTCGACTTCTTCTCACTCAGCTATTATATGTCGCGTACCGAGAAAGCGGAGAAGACAGAAGACGAAGCAGCAGGGAACATTATGAGCGGTGTGAAAAACCCTTACTTGAAAGCAAGCGACTGGGGTTGGGAAATCGATCCGATGGGACTTCGCGTCATTTTGAACAAACTGTATGAGCGTTATGAATTGCCGCTCTTCATCGTCGAGAACGGTCTCGGGGCTTATGATAAGGTCGAAGCGGACGGTTCGGTCCATGACGATTATCGGATTGAGTACTTGCGTGACCATTTGAAAGCGATGGTGGAGGCGATTGAAGACGGTGTCGACGTCATCGGTTATACGAGCTGGGGCTGTATCGACCTTGTCAGCGCATCGACCGGGGAGTACAGCAAACGTTACGGTTTCATCTACGTCGATAAGCACGACGACGGGTCAGGGACGCTCGAGCGTTCACGGAAAGACTCGTTCTTCTGGTATCAAGACGTCATCCAGACGAACGGGGCAAGCTTGTTCGAGGACGAGACGGTGAAATAATAAAAGAGCGGCCGCGGCCGCTCTTTTATTATGCTTTCGTGATTTTTCGCAAAACGATGATGGCGAGACTGACGCCGCCGGCAATCAACATATACGTGAGAATCTCCGTCCAGGCTGCCATCAGACGTCATCTTCCGCGAAGACGGCCAAGTCTCCTTGAGGCATGGCGACGAGTAAAAAGTGCTCGCCTCCGAGCGGGCGGGCGTCCCCGGCCTGCCAACTCTCGTACTGCTCATGATAACCGTTCACGAACAGGACTGATCCGGATTCAAATGTAAGTTCAAGGTTGGGGTTGTCTTCTGTTAAACGGACGGAGCGGACGCGTTCACGTCGCAGTCCGACGAGGTGATGGAGTTGTTCGTCTTCGTTGAACGACGGACCCGATGAGTGGACGTACCAGGGTCCTTCGATTGAGAGCCAAGACTCGTTGCCGTCTCGTTTAAAGTAAAGTAGGTGATGGTTTGGGCCGGAACCGAAGTCGATTCCGACGAAGGAAGACGCGTTAAATAGATGTTGTAAAATCCGTGTAGCTTCTAGATGTTCGGTACGGGTCACGCTTCCACCTCGCTTAAATAGGTTAGTTAATTCCATCATTCCACGTTACTCCACTAAAGTAAACGAAAGGATTATGTGAAATCACTCATACGAGAGGTAGATAAAGACGTTCGACATCTTATGGAAAATACTTCAAGGAAGTTAAAAGTTTGGTCAGTGATTGGGCGAATTCGGTCCCGCCTTCAAGGATTCGATTTATAATCAAATGTATAGATGAATCGATGAAACGAGGGGTAACCATGGTTTATGGCTTATTGATTGGCGGCACTGTCCTAATCACCATCGTCCTCAACATCCTCCGGTTGATGACGACCCCCGCCCTGAATCGCTGGCTGCTCGCCGGGACGAGCAGTCTCGTCGTGATTTGGCACGGGGTGTTGTTCGACTTTTATGATTTGCATTGGTCCGTGCTGTTGTTGATTATGACGGGACTCGTCTGTTTTCACTGGAAAGGCATGACTGTTGCAATTATGGTCAGCTGGCTTTTAGTATACAGTCAATCCGGGATACTATCTTTTCCACTGTTGCTCAGTTATGTCTTCTTTGGATTAGGCGCGGCGTTGCTCTTCGGCTACGTCAAACAGTTGAAGCGTGAGCGGTCGGGACGGTTACGGATGTTGACGGCAAGTTCTCGTCAATTGAACGTGTTTCGGGAAGTCAGTTTTACAATGCAAGACACGCTCGATCCGGACCGGTTGCTGCAAACGATTTTGACATCGGTGACGGCGGGGCATGGGCTCGGGTTTAACCGTTCAATCATCTTTTTTGCGGATTTGGAAAAAGATAGCATTTACGGAGTCATGGGGACAGGACCGATGAATCCAGAAGACGGCTTTCAAATTTGGGAAGAAATCACGAGACAACACATTGATCTTCAAGGACTGATTGATGAGAAGGAGACGGACTCGACGCACGATGAACAGTTGAACGAACGAATTCAGAAGATGACGATCCCGTTTCATGGCAACCACCTGTTCAAACAGACGCTCGATTCAGGACGACCGCTCCATGTCTACGCGAGCATCGCCGATGACCCGGTGCTGCGGATGCTACATACCGATTTACAAATGGATGAGTGTACGATTTTCCCACTTCACCATCAAGGAATCCCTTACGGACTCCTCGTCATCGATAACGTTGTCAACAAAAAGCCGATCACCCCTCAAAAGATTGATAGTGTCCGTCCGATTGCGGAACAAGCCTCGCTCGCGCTCCATCAAACGATGCTGTATCAACGTATCGAGACATTGGCGCTTCGTGACGGCTTGACGCGTCTTAAAAACCATCGCTCGTTCGAACAAGATTTGGACGTCTTGTTCCGGGAGTGCGAAACGGACGAGCTGTCACTGATTGTCATGGATATCGATCATTTCAAGCACTTCAACGACACGAACGGGCACTTGGCTGGAAACGAGTTGTTGACGCGACTCGCGAGTGTCATTCGACGAAGCGTGCCGGATGAACAGATGGCGTATCGGTTCGGTGGCGAAGAGTTCGTCGTCCTATTGCCGCAGTATGACGAGGTCGAGGCGGCACAGGTGGCGGAAACGATCCGCAGCGCCGTGCTTGGAACGAACTTTATGAACGGAGAGCGACAACCGGGTGGGCAGTTGACGCTCAGTTTCGGCGTCGCTTCAAAGCATACCCTTCATGAACAGTCCCTCGAACAGTTGATTGAGTGTGCCGATCAAGCCCTCTATGCAGCCAAATCAAAAGGGAAAAACCAAGTTTGTCGTTGGGAAGGGGTAACGTTATGACCGAATTCAGTGTCATGATTATGACCGTCGTCTTTATCGGTTCGATTTTATTGACGAGTCAGCCGTGTTATCGTTTCGTGACAGGCAACCTGGCGCGACGCCACGCTACGGCACTCGGTGTCTCATTGAAAGATGTCTCATTCTCGTTCGATCAAATGGTATATTTCATCGCGTTGCCGACAACGATTCCGGAAGTCCGGGATGCGGCGAAAGCAGAACTGGTCGTCGAACCGTATTATGAATCTTATTTCTTTCCAGAAGTGAACGGCGTGCAAGTCTCTGTGAAATCGGGATCCGCCGTGACTCCTATCGCCTATTTGCCGATTGACGACTTCAGCCTTCCTGTGTTGGATCGATACTTAGAGGCCGGAAAGATTAATGAACGCGTCAACCGGACGATTCGGGAGCATATGATTGTCCATGACCGTACGCTCGAAGCGATTCGAGACGAGGTATATCATCACCTCCATGAAGATCGCCTGGCACAATAAAAGGGTTTCCATCACAGACTCGTGGTGGAAACCCTTTTTTCACTGCGCTAACATGTGAAACCGTGCGGCCCCGATCAAGTTGGCCTCGTTGAAGTGGGCACACGTCTCGAGATCGATGTGGAACGTCCCGAACGCGTCACAGAGCGCATCCAAGTGTCGTTTGATGCCGTCTCGGACTTCCGGACGGCGACTGATGCCGCCACCGATTAAAATCCGCTCCGGGTCGAGTCCGAATTGAAGATTGTACATGCCGATTGCGTTCCAGCGATAGAAGCGCTCTAATTCCGTTTGGATGACCGGATCGGTTTGAAGCGCGAACACGTCTTTTCCGGTAAGTGGACGACCGAGCTGTTCGCTGCAACGCTTGACGAGGACGGCCGTCGAACCGATGGCGCTCCATGTTCCATCTGGATGCGGCAAGTTCGGGTCCAAAATCCAGTACCCGTACTCACCGCCGTGGAAGTGTGACCCGACCATGAGGATGTCCGAGTCGACGAAGGCACCACCGATGCCGGTACCGATGACCACGGTCGCATAACGTTTCACGGATGCGGCCGCACCGTTCCATCCTTCTGCAAGTGCTGCCGCATTGGCATCGTTCAAGACGGTGACCGGTAAGTCGTAACGGTCTTCGAACGCCTGTAGAAACGGACGATTGTGGATATACGGCAATGCGCTGATGCCATGAATCACACCGGTCGTCGAGTCGACGGAGCCGGGCGCACTGAAGGCGATTCCGTCGAGCGGGGACTCGACGGTCGCTTCGTTAAAAATCACATCGACTTGATCAAGCAAGCCGTCCCACGTCGCTGGGGTTGGGACGTGTTTGTTCGACAGGAGGTTGCCGTCGGTTTGGACGACTCCGTATTTGATACTCGTACCACCAATATCGATGGCTAAATAATGTTGCATGTCTTGTTTCCACTCCTTATGGCAAGAACGCGGCCCCGATGACGCCAGCGTCGCCATGCAGTTGCTGCAGGACGAGGGGGGTCGCTCCTCTCAAATGAGGGTATACTCGCATCGCGACCGCGTCTTGTAACTGATTCCAGTATAACGGAGCCGAAGCCGTCACGCCTCCTCCAAGAATGATGACGTCAGGATCGACCGTGTGGATGATATTGGCGAGACCGGTCGCTAAATCCTCGACGAACGTGCTGCGTTCGATTTCGTCTGTCAAAAGCGTCATCGAATCAGTCATTCCTTTAGTGCGGGCACGTTCGTGAAGTGCCGTTCCACTCGCATGCGTCTCAAGCGCTCCGACGTTCAGCGTCGGATGTGCTGGTCCGTCCGTACGAATGATCATATTGCCGACTTCTCCGGCGCTACCATGAGCCCCGCTAATCAAATTTTGCTTATAGACGAAACCGCCGCCAATCCCTGTGCTGACCGTGACGTAAAAGACGGAGTCGACATGACGACCAGCCCCGAATTTCGCTTCGGCGAGTGCCGCCGCATTGGCATCATTCTCTAACGTGACAGGTAGGCCGAGCAGAGTGCATAGCGGCTCCACGATCGTCTGATGGTGCCAGTTCGGGAGGTTCGGCGGGGTCAAGAACGCACCTCGTTTTAAGTCGAGCGGACCAGGTGCCGCGATGCCGACGTGCGTGATGTCATATTCGAGTTGGAATCGTTCGACGGCAAGCTTGATTTGGTTCAACAAGGTGTCGAGCGCAAGGTGCGGCTGTGTCTTCAATTTATATTGTTTCTCGAGACGCCCTTCTGTCGACACGGCGGCGATTCGTGTGTTTGTGCCGCCCAAATCGATGCCGATGCGGGCTTTTTGTTTCGTTGGAGAGGATACACCGGTGACGAGGCACGTGGCCGTTCCGTCTAACTGAAATGACTGACCCGCTGGCAAAAGCAACGTCGCACCAATATCGAAGGCCGAACCGTCAATCTCAAGTGTCCCTTCGACGACCGAAAGCAAACGGAACGTGTCCGTCGAGACGGATTCTTCGCGTTCGATCGTCCATTTTTCGACGAAGAAATACGGATTGCGCGTCAACTGCGTTCGGAAATGATCCAGTGACAGGGCAGGTTCCATATAGTCGAGATGGGGTGCGAAGGAGGCAAGGGTACCTTGATTGACGTGGAGATCACGTGTGCGGCCCGTCGTCGGTTCAGTGCGTCCGTAATCATAGAGACGGTACGTCGTATCCGAACTTTGTTGAATCTCGAGAACAGATACGTCTTTCGTCAAAGCGTGGACAGTCCCGGCCGGCACGTATAAAAAATCGCCGCGGCTGACAGGTTTTCGAATTAAACCGGACATGACATCACCAGCTTCGAGCGCCTGTTGTAACGTCTCTTTCGACTCGAACGTATGCCCGTAGATGATTTCTCCCCCTTCTGGCGCGTCGAGGATGTACCAGCATTCATTCTTTCCATACGGTTGACCCTCGAGCGACTGCGCGAGCTCGTCATCAGGATGCACTTGAATCGATAAATCATCGTTCGGGTCAATCCACTTGATCAATAACGGAAATACAGGTGAGTTAATGCCGAACAGTTCTGGATGCGTGGCATAAAGGTCGTCTAGCGTTGTCCCAATATGCGATCCGGCAGACACGACGGAACTGCCTTGCGGCAACGCCGAGGCGGTCCATGCTTCGCCGATCGAGACTTCATCAAAACAAAAACCAAAACGCTTTAAGCGGTCGCCTCCCCAAAGACGATATTGATAATGCGGCTGTAACGGGATGATTTTCATCGTCAATTCCCTCACTCTCATTTATTATCGTATACACTTTTAAATTTAAAAACTAAACAAACTTTAAATCAAGTATAGACATGAAATTAATCATGTGTATAATAAAACTTGTAAACGATTTCAAAAAAGGAGTGGTCGAACATGAAGAAGGTATTACTTGCTTGTAGTTCAGGAATGTCGACGAGCCTGCTCGTCACAAAAATGCAACAGCACGCGGCGTCAATCGGGGACGAAGCGAAAATTTGGGCAGTCGGTCAAGACCAGGTTGGTAAGGAGATGGAAGAAGCGGACGTCATCCTCATCGGACCGCAAATGCGCTTTTTGCTCGATAAATTGAAAGCGCAAACATCGAAGCCGGTCGAAGTCATCGACATGATGGCCTACGGAACGGCGAATGGGAAAGCAGCGTATGAGCAAGCAATCAAATTGATGGGGTGAGGTCATGGAAGGAACGGAAGAGTTAACGTTAGAACAGATGGCGTTCATGATGATTTTGCATAGCGGGAACGCTCGGAGCACGATTCAAGAAGCAATCCAAACGTATAAGAACGGTTCCTACGAAGCGTTTGAAGCGCAGCTAGCGACAGCACGTGAACAGTTAAAAGAAGCGCATCAGACGCACTTCGGTCAAATTCAAAAAGAGGCGAACGGGGAGAAGACGGACATGTCACTGTTGCTCCTTCACGCCGAAGACCATCTCATGTCGACTCAGACGATGCTAGATTTGACGGCAGGTCTGATTGAGATGATGGAGCAAAAGATTGTAAATCCTAATCAAGAAGGGTGAATCCTATGTCACAGGACAACAAAATGTTCTTATTGATCAGCAAGTTGCTCATGCCGATGGCGACTTACTTGAACAACAGTCGGTATTTGCAAGTATTACGGGATGCGTTCATGCTCGCGTTCCCGATTACCATGTTCGGTTCAATCGTCGTCGTTATTGCCAACTTGCCGTTCTTAGACAAGTTCATGTCGGAAGGGACGCTGAATGCGTTCAAATCGTCACTCGGTAACGCCCCATCCGCCACGATGGGAATCATGTCAATCTTCGTCGTTTTCGGTATTGGCTATTATCTTTCGAAAAGTTACAACGTCGAAGCCGTCTTCGGTGGGGCGATTTCGCTCGTATCGTTCCTCTTGTTGACACCGTTCCTCATTGAAGTCGAAGGAATGACAGAAGCGGTCGGTAACGTCCTCCCGCTTGATCGTCTTGGCGCCAAAGGAATGTTCCTCGCCATGATTACAGGTTTCCTCTCAGGTGAGATTTATCGATTCGTCGTTCAAAAGAACTGGACGATCAAAATGCCGGACGGCGTACCGCCGGCGGTTGCGAAGTCGTTCTCGGCGCTCGTTCCGGCCTTGTTGACGCTCACGGTCTTCTTGCTCCTCAACATTGGTGTGACGAGCTTGTTCAATACGAACTTACATGACGTCATCTTCAACGTCGTGCAACAGCCGCTCGTTAAATTGGGTAACGGTCTCGTCCCAACGTTGATCGCCATCTTCTTCGTCCAATTGTTCTGGTTCTTCGGGTTGCACGGACAAGTCATCGTCAACTCGGTCATGGATCCGATTTGGAATACGTTGTCGCTTGAAAACTTGAACGCGTACACGGCGACCGGAGATGTGCCGAACATCATCAGTAAACAGTTCGTCGAAATCTATACGGTCGGCCTTGGTGGCTCCGGCTCGACGCTTGCCGTCATTGTAGCGATTTTGTTGTTCTTGAAATCGAAGCAGTTGAAACAAATCGGGAAACTGTCACTCGGACCAGGGATTTTTAACGTCAACGAACCGGTCATTTTCGGTCTGCCGATCGTCATGAACCCGCTCATCATGATTCCGTGGATTGTCGCCCCACTCATCACGGTCACAGTCACTTACTTTGCAATGTCGACAGGGCTCGTCCCGCCGCCGACAGGGGTCGCGGTACCTTGGACCGTCCCGATGTTCATCAGCGGGATGATGGCGACGAACTCACTTGCCGGCGGATTGCTACAACTCGTCAACTTCTTGATCATCTTGGCGGTCTGGTTCCCATTCCTTAAATTTATTGACCGTTTGAACTTGAAGAAAGAACAGGAAGAAGCCGCTAACCATAAAGACGAAGCGGTATGAATGAGAAATAGGGAATAAGGGAGAGAAAGTTTATGACGAACCCGACAGAAACGAAAACATCAGCAGCAGTGACGTATCAATTCCCGACCGATTTTTGGTGGGGGACGGCCTCTTCGGCGACGCAAATGGAAGGTGCGGCGTTTGAGGGAGGCAAAGGCTTAAATATTTGGGATTATTGGTATATGCAACAGCCGAACCGATTCTTCAATGGCGTCAGCGCGACGGAGGCGTCTAACTTCTATCATTTGTACGAGCAAGACATCGTACTCATGAAGGAGCTCGGACATAACACGTTCCGTTTCTCAATCTCGTGGTCACGTCTATTCCCAGAAGGCGTCGGTGAGGTGAATGAAGAGGCGATCACATTCTATAACAATGTGATCAATTGCCTCATCGATCATGACATCGAGCCGTTCATCAACTTGTATCACTTCGACATGCCGATGGCGCTTCAAGACCGAGGCGGCTGGGAGTCACGTGACGTCGTCGACGCTTACGTACAGTTCGCGAAGACGTGTTTCGAACTTTTCGGAGACCGTGTGACGACATGGTTCACCCATAACGAACCGATCGTACCG
Source organism: Exiguobacterium sp. s70 (assembly GCF_018618315.1). NCBI lineage: Bacteria > Bacillati > Bacillota > Bacilli > Caryophanales > Exiguobacterium > Exiguobacterium sp. s70. The sequence continues at coordinate 175,053 of NZ_JACSLV010000003.1, read as the reverse complement.
GTCGAAGGCGGCTATTTGTACGATTTCCACTATCCGAACGTCGTCGATTTCAAGCGTGCCGTTCAAGTCGCTTACCATTCGATCATATCGAGCGCGCTCGCCATTCAGGCGTACCGGGAGCGGGAACAGGCCGGTCAAATCGGAATTATCCTGAATTTGACGCCGTCGTATCCGCGCAGCCAACATCCGGCCGATCTGAAGGCGTCACGCTTGGCCGACGCGATCTTCAACCGCTCGTTCTTGGACCCGTCCGTGCTCGGGACGTTCCCTGAAGAACTCGTCGACGTGTTACAGGAACAAGGCGCGATGCCGGAGATGCAACCTGGAGACTTGGATCTCATTCGGGCGAATACGATCGACCTCCTTGGCATCAACTACTATCAACCGCGTCGGGTCAAGGCAAAGGCGTCGCTACCGAATCCTGATGCGCCGTTCCTACCCGAGAATTTGTTCGACTTCTATGAGATGCCGGGTCGCAAGATGAACCCGTATCGTGGTTGGGAAATTTATGAGCAGGGCGTCTATGACATCTTGATCAACTTGAAAGACAACTACGGCAACATCCCGTGTTTCATTTCTGAGAACGGGATGGGCGTTGAAGGAGAAGAACGTTACCGTGACACCGACGGTAGCGTCCAAGACGACTACCGGATCGATTTCATTCGCGAGCATTTGAAATGGACGCATCGGGCGCTCGAAGAAGGTGCGAACGTGAAAGGGTACCATTTATGGACGTTCATGGACAACTGGTCATGGAGCAACGCCTATAAGAACCGCTATGGGTTCGTCGGTGTCGACTTGGCGACCCAAGAGCGGACCGTTAAAAAGTCTGGTCACTGGTTCAAACAAGTGATTGCCAATCATGGATTTACAGAATAATAGGAAAAGCTGACAAGGACCTACTCTTTGTCAGCTTTTTTTGATATATTATTTGTATATGTCTATACATGAGGTGGAATATGTCTACAAAGAAAAAACCAAAATATGAATCGATTGCGGATGAGATTCGGCATCGGATCAATGAACAGGCTTATGAACTCGAAACACCGCTCCCAGATGAGATTCAATTAGCAGAAGAATTTGGTGTCAGCCGTATGACGATGAAGCGTGCTCTCGAGATTCTCGTGATGGAAGGCTTGATTTATCGGAAGCGTGGCAAAGGGACGTTCATCTTGCCGGCCAGTTTCCAAAAAGAACGCATCAACATCATCAGTAAAGAGACGAGGGGATTGACGCAAGTCATCGGCGACCGCAGTTTGCGCAGTGAAGTGCTCGATTTTGAAGTGAAGTTCCCGACCCAGGAAGTCGCTGACCATTTGATGATTGAGCTGACGGAACCGGTCTATGAGATTCGTCGTGTCCGCTATGTGGACGAAGAGCCGTATGTCATCGAATTGACGTACATGGTCGCCAATCTAATTACAGGACTGTCGCGTAAAATTTTAGAGAAATCGGTCTATAGTTACATCCAACAGGAGCTCGGTTACACGATCACGAGTTCACACAAGATGATTCGAGCCGACAAGCCTGACGAGTACGACCAACGTTACTTGAAGAATGACATTACCGACCCAATCATTGAAGTCGAACAAGTCGTTTACTTGAGTAACGGGAAGCCGTTCGAATATTCATTCGCCCGGCACCGCTATGACAAGTTCGTTTTCTCTTCGGTCAATATCGTTCGATGACGTCGCCTGAAAAGGCGACTTTTTGCGAAGGAGGTTCGAATGGACGTTCACATTGAACAAGCCGGGTATGAACGCGGTGAGTCGGTCATTGAGGACATCGAATTTGAGGTCCGACCGGGCGAAATCGTTGGGATGATTGGGTCGAACGGGGCCGGGAAGAGCACGACGCTCGCCTGTCTCACCGGAACAATCCCGTGGATGCGTGGAACGGTGAAAATCGACCGCTACGCCTATATCCCCGAGCAACCGGTTTACTATGATTATTTGACGCTCGAGGAACATATCGCTCTCGTATTGGAATTGACGAGTGTTCACACTCGCGAGCGGACAGACGAATTGCTGCGTCTGTTTCGGCTCGAGACGGTCCGGTACGACTATATCGCCTCGTTCTCAAAAGGGATGAAGCAAAAAGCGATGATTCTGTTGGCGCTCATCCAAGAGGCGAAGTTTCTCCTTGTCGATGAGCCGTTCGTCGGACTCGACGCGACGACGACGATTCAGTTGCTTCGTTTACTTGAAGCGGAACGCCGTCAAGGCACCGGGGTGCTTCTCGTCACCCACGTCCTCGATACGGCAGAGCGGTTATGCGACCGCTTCGTCTGGATCGATGACGGACGCATGCTCGCAAGTGGGACGAAAGATGAATTGCGTCTCAGCCTGCAAACCGAAGGCGAGTCGCTGTTCGACATGATGGAAGATGTGGCCATGCGATGAATGAACATCAGCTGTTCGTTAGACGTGTCCGCACCCATGTGACCAAACAGTGGAAGACGTGGCGGCTCATCTTGGATTGGACAGTCGTTCTGTACGGCGTCATTCCGTTCGCCATCTTTCTCGGGTACCAATACCGATTGCTTTGGCAAGGCGAGCTTAGATGGGTGAGCCAAGTACCGATGTTCGTTTGGACGCTTGGAATTGGAATCGTACTCCTTAGAAATCCGTTTTTCGTCTGGGTCGAACGGGCGGACGTGACACTGGTGGCCAAACGTTCTTTGATTCATAAATTGAAGCACGGTTCGTTGCTTTATCACGCCATCAAACTAGGTTCAACGCTCCTCTTTGTCCTATTGATGTTCATCCCCGTGCTTTGGCTTGACGGTTGGCCCGTTGTCTCCATATCCACATTTGGGATCAGCCTCCTGTTTTTGACCGGGCTTCATACGTGGATCCGTTATCAGTTGACGGTCCGGAGCAGCCATTGGATGTTACGAGTTACGGTGACGTGTGTAACGTTCGTTTGTATGTATGCGCTCCTCATCGACTCACCTTTATGGTCGGCCGTACTCGGCAGCGGCCTCGTTGCATTTGCGATGTATGTCGGAGAAGGGTGGCTGTCACGCCACCCATATCTTAGCCAAGAACTCGAACGTAGTGAGGCGTTGCGTACCGCCTTTGACCGGGCATTATTATCGACGTCGGGCGCCATCGAGAAGCCGAGCCGGCGCAAACGTCCGCTCTATCGACCGAGACCGAATCGGTTTGGGACCGCCCGGCGCACGTCGGCCATTTTACTCTATATACGGACGCCGCGTCATCGGAACTTATGGCTGCGTCTCATCCCGCTTGCCGTCACAGGGATGCTCCTCGTGCCGAGCTGGTTCAAGTTGCTCATCCCGCTCTATGTCGGCTACGTGATGTGGCAAGAACGACAGGCGTTCAAACAAGAGATGGAGCGTCATCCATTTTTCCGCGCCATCCAAGAAAGGACAGATTTATGACTGAACAAGACTATGAACGATTGCTTCAAATCGAGACGGCAAAACCGCAACAAGGGTTCCCGGCCTCGGCCGAATACCACCGCTATGAACCGACTCCTTATGAGGCGCTCGACTTGTTGCGTGACGCCTATCCGCTCGCGGCCACGGACACGGTCGTCGATTTCGGTTCGGGGAAGGGGCGGCTTCCATTTTATCTCGCCTATACGTTCCGAGTTCGGGCCATTGGCATCGAGATGGATGGCGGCTTCCACGAAGCGGCACTTGAGAATTGGATGAACTACGCCAAGAAACACCGGACGCGTGGCAGTGTTCAGCTCGTCCGCGGCTACGCCGAACAGTTTGAGGTGCCGGCTGAGGCGAACCGCTTTTACTTCTTCAACCCGTTCTCGGTGAACGTGTTCCGGCAGGTCGTCGCGAATATCATCGACTCGGTCGAGCGCACGCCGCGTCCGGTCGACCTCATCCTCTATTATCCAGCCGATGAGTACTTACATTTTCTGAACGATGAGACGCCGTTTCGCTACGTGCAGGACGTCCGATTGCCCTTGAAGAATCTTCATGAGCGCTTTCTCATTTATCGTTTTGATATGATGGAGTCATCTTGGTGAATGGGGAGTGGATCATCGTGAAAAAAGAAGAGATTTTAGACGCGTATCGTTGGCGTCAAGCGACGAAGGAGTTCGACGCGGACCGTAAAATCGATGAGGAAGATTTCGAATTCATCTTGGAGACAGGCCGCCTGTCACCAAGTTCGTTCGGTTTTGAGCCTTGGCAGTTCGTCGTCGTTCGTCGCGAAGACTTGCTCCAAAAGATTAAAGACCATGCTTGGGGGGCGCAAGGGCAGGCGTTGACGGCAAGCCATTTCGTGTTGATCTTGGCGCGGACGCCTGAAGCGATGCGCTACGACTCGGACTATATCCGTCATATCGTCACGGACGTCCAAGGACGGACGGAAGACGAATACGCCCTTCGGGTAAAACGTGTCCGTGAGTTCCAAGAACAAGATTATCAACTGTTGGACGACGAGCGTGTGTTCCAAGAATGGATTAAACGCCAAACGTATATCCCGCTCGGCAACATGATGACGGCCGCTGCCCAAATCGGCGTCGACTCATGCCCGATTGAAGGGTTCAATCAAGCGGAGATTGACGAATTATTGATTTCAGAAGGCGTCATGGAACGAGGCGCCTGGTCGCTCTCGGTCATGGTCGCGTTCGGACATCGGGCCCGTGACTTCGCGCCGAAGACACGCCGTGACTTCAATGAGGTCGTCAAATACATCGGATAAGCAAAAGCTCAAGCGCCTCGGCGCTTGAGCTTTTGCTTATTTCCACTCGGTGATGCGGTCGATTGGGAAGCGGACCGATTGGTAACCGTCTTCCGCGGCTTTTCCGATTGAGAGGAGCATGACCGGAAGGTAGCGCTCTTTCTCGAGGCCGAACGCTTCCGCGATGTTCGCTTTGTCATAACCACCGATCGGGTTCGTGTCGTAGCCGTGAGCACGGGCGACGAGCATGAGTTGCATCGCGACGAGACCTGAGTCGAGCAAGATGCTGTCTTTGATCGATTCTTTCGGAGCGTCTTTGAAGATGCCTGTAATCATGTCGACTTGGCGGTCACGGACGTCTGGAGGCATGAGGCCACGTTCAACGGCCGTATCGAAAATCTCTTCTGTGTAATCGGCCATTTGATAATCGGCGAAGATGGCGATGACGGCAGATGACGTCTCGACTTGGCGTTTGTTGAAGCTTGCGAGCGGGAGGAGCGTGTCTTTCCCTTCCGCGCTATCGATGACGACGAAGCGCCATGGTTGCAGGTTAAGTGAAGACGGAGCCGTCGTCGCTTCCTCCAAGATTTGTGTCATCTCTTCTTTCGAGATTTTGACGTTCTCATCGTATACGCGAATCGAGCGGCGTCCTTTGACGATCTCCATAAAGTCTTTTTGTGTAGTCGTGTTCATATAAGGGTCTTCCTTTCGTGTTGAATGTTGGTTTGTAATGTATTTAACAATTCGAGTAGCTGTTGTTGATCCTCTACCTTCATGTTTACAAAAAGTCGGTCCGATAAGCACTTCTTTTGCTCGGTCCAATGTGCAATCCGCTCGCGACCGTCATCCGTCAAATCGACAAAGATGACCCGATTGTCTTGAAGACATCGTTCGCGCGTGATTAAGCCTTGTGTCTCGAGTTGTTTTAAGTGACGCGTAATGGCGGCATGGTCGACTCCGACCCGTTGTTGCAGTTCACGTTGACGTAACGGTCCGACGTGATGCAAGTTGCTCAAAATATCGAAGCGGGTCGAACTGAGTCCGTCCATTTCCGTATCGAACAGTTGGGCGAGTTCTTTTTGTACGGTGATGACGTGGTAAAGGATTTCGTCGCTGAGCGAACAGGCGTCGCGCATGAGACATCCTCCTTAAAACTAATTGATGAATCAATCATTGATAGGTCACACAATTCATCCTAATCGGTTTGAAGAGAGAAGGCAAATAAAAAGATTCAAAAAAACTGTTGTCAAACTGTTATATAATAGTCTATATTATATTCAACTGATATATAACAATTATTCGGGAGGATGTGATGGTTTGGAACAATACGTAAGAATCGGCACATACCGTGTCCATCGTACGCTGGTCGACTTGATTGCCGAGCGGGTGTTGCCCGAAGAGGCTTCACGGCAACAGTTTTGGGTTGGGGTCGGTCAAATTTTAGACGACTTCACAGAACGGAACGAGGCATTGTTGCGAGAACGAGAAGCATACGAACGACTGTTACAGAACTGGTACAAGGAACATGGACCAACCTTTGATCAGCACCAATACAAACAATTTTTGCAAGACATCAATTACATCGAGCCAATCGTTCCAGACTTTACGATCGACGTCACGAACGTCGACGCAGAAATCGTCCAGGCCGGTCCGCAACTCGTCGTCCCGCTCGATAATGCGCGCTATGCGTTGAACGCAGCGAATGCTCGCTGGGGCAGCTTGTACGATGCCTTGTACGGAACGGACGTCATCGACACGGACGAGGAGCCGACGGCTGGATATAATCCGGAACGGGGGGCGAAGGTCATCGCCTACGCCAAACAGTTTCTCGACGATACGTTTCCGCTCGGGGAAGGCTCACATGAGGAAACGGACGGTTATCTCGTGTCAGAGGGCAGGCCGTACGCCATCATCGAAGGGAACCGCATCGCGTTCCAAGACGATTGTCTCGTCGGCTACGTCGGAGAGGCGAGTGATCCGAAGAAGCTCCTGCTCGTCCACAACGGGATTCACGTCGAGCTGAAGTTTGACCGGAACCATCCAATCGGAAAAACAGATCGAGCGGGACTTGTCGATATCGAGCTCGAATCAGCGTTATCGGCCATCATCGACTGTGAGGACTCGGTCGCGGCCGTGTGCGCCGAAGAGAAAGTCCAGCTCTACTCGAACTGGCTCGGTCTCATGAACGGAACACTCGAGGCGACATTCACGAAAGGCGGGAGACGACTCACACGGAAATTGAACCCGGACCGGCATTATATCGGACCGGAAGGACGTGAAGTCACGCTACCGGGACGGTCGCTCTTGTTCATTCGCAACGTCGGACACTTGATGACGACGGATTTGATGCTTGATGAGGCAGGGCGTGAAGTGCCAGAGGGCATCCTGGACGGGATTTTCACAGCGCTCATCTCGAGCCGTTACCTCGACGCTAGACAAAATTCTCGTGAACGTTCGATCTATATCGTCAAACCGAAAATGCATGGCTCGAAAGAAGTCGCCTTCACGAACGATTTGTTCGACGCGATTGAAGATGTGCTCGAGCTGCCGCGTCACACGATTAAAGTTGGTGTGATGGACGAGGAGCGTCGGACGTCGCTCAATCTAAAGAACTGCATTGAACGAGTGAAAGAGCGCATCGTCTTTATCAATACAGGCTTCCTCGACCGGACCGGGGATGAGATTCACTCCTCGCTCACGCTCGGACCGATGCGCCGAAAAGGTGAGATGAAAGCCTCGGCTTGGCTCGACGCGTATGAACGGTCGAACGTCCGGGTAGGACTCGACGCCGGATTCCACCGAAGCGGACAAATCGGGAAAGGAATGTGGGCCATGCCGGACCGTATGGGCGAGATGATGCGCGAAAAAATCAATCATATCCGATCCGGGGCGACGACGGCCTGGGTCCCATCACCGACGGCGGCCACGCTTCATGCGCTCCATTACCATCAAGTCGACGCCTTTGACGTCCAACGCGAAGTGGCCGCTCGTTCGTTCAATCATGTGATGGAACGAAGTCGGTTGCTTGAGATTCCACTTGCCACGCGTGACTACACGGACGAAGACGTGAACGAGGAGCTCGAGAATAACTTGCAAGGCTTGCTCGGATATGTCGTACGTTGGGTCGAACAAGGTGTCGGCTGCTCGAAAGTGCCCGATATTCATCATGTCGGCTTAATGGAAGACCGGGCGACGCTCCGCATCTCGAGTCAGCACGTGGCCAACTGGTTGTATCATGGCGTCTGTAGTCGAGAGCAAGTGGAAGCGACGCTCGTCCGGATGGCCGGTGTCGTCGACGCGCAGAACGCGTCGGACCCGCATTATCGTCCGATGACGCCTGACGTGGAGCGTTCAATCGCCTATCAAGCGGCGAAAGATTTAGTGTTCGAAGGCGACGAGTCGCCGAACGGATATACGGAACCGATTTTGCACCGGCGCCGTCGAGAATTTTTAGATCAAGTTGCATTAGAACCGAATTTAAAAGGAGGAGCATCATTATGACAACGAAAAAAATTGAAAGCGAACAGTTAATTGAACGCTGGGTCGTCCGTCGAATCATCTCAGGGGAATCGACAGCGACGCTCGCGAACACGGCGTTCGTCTATGGGAACGATTTGATGCGCCTCGTCCTCGACCGGGCCGACGGATCGCTCCAAATCATGAGAGAGCCAGTTGAAGAAGTCGTCGTGTTCCGGAAACCGGAAGAACGTGATGAAGAAAACGTCTGTCGCTGCTGCGGCATGGAACACTCGTCCTTCAAATCGGCGCTTGAGTGCTGCGCATACTTGGATTAAGCATGCACCAACTGTTATATAACAAATGATTAAATCATGAATTAATATAATACAGGAGGAATGGATATGAACGAACAACGCGCACAAGTTGAGGAAATGATACAGTCGGAACGATTTACTGGGGTCGAACGTCCATACGGAGTTGAAGACGTGATGCGACTTCGGGGATCGGTGTTGATTGAACATACGCTCGCGACAAAAGGAGCGGAACGGTTATGGGAGTTACTCCACGAGCGGGACTACGTCCACGCGCTCGGGGCGTTGACGGGGAACCAGGCCATCCAGCAAGTAAAGGCTGGTCTTGAGGCCATCTATTTGAGCGGTTGGCAAGTTGCCGCCGACGCGAACTTGTCGGGACATATGTATCCGGATCAAAGCCTGTATCCGGCCAATTCGGTGCCGAGCGTCGTCAAACGAATCAATCAGGCGCTTCAACGCGCCGACCAAATCCAAACGGCGGAAGGAAAAGGCGATACGCATTGGTTCGCCCCGATTGTCGCTGACATGGAGGCCGGTTTCGGCGGTGTGCTCAACGTGTTCGAACTGACGAAGGCGATGATTGAGGCGGGGGCAGCCGGTGTCCATCTTGAGGATCAACTGTCATCGGAGAAGAAGTGCGGACATCTCGGCGGGAAAGTGTTGCTACCGACACAGACGGCCGTGAAAAACTTGATTGCCGCTCGGCTCGCGGCAGACGTCATGGGGGTGTCGACGATTATCGTCGCCCGGACGGATGCTCACGCGGCGAATTTGATTACGAGCGACATCGACCCAATCGACCATCCGTTCATCGTCGGTGACCGGACACCGGAAGGGTTTTACCGCACCGAGGCAGGCATCGAGCAGGCAATCGCGCGTGGTCTTGCCTACGCACCGTACGCCGACCTCGTCTGGTGCGAGACGTCCGAGCCCGATTTGGATGAGGCACGCCAATTCGCAAATGCGATTCACGCGAAATATCCGGGCAAACTGCTTGCTTACAACTGCTCACCTTCGTTCAACTGGAAGAAGAAGCTGTCAGACGAGGAAATCGCAACGTTCCAACAAGAAATTGGTGCGATGGGGTACAAGTTCCAATTCGTCACGCTCGCTGGTTTCCACTCGCTCAACTTCGGAATGTTCGAACTCGCACGCGGATACAAAGCCCGCGGGATGGCTGCCTATTCCGAGTTGCAGCAAGCTGAATTCTCGGCGGAGCAGCATGGCTATACGGCGACACGTCACCAGCGCGAAGTCGGGACCGGGTACTTTGATGAAGTGTCACTCGTCATTTCTGGAGGCCAGTCGTCGACGACGGCACTGGCCGGATCGACAGAGGCAGAGCAGTTTGAAACGCCTTCCCATTAATCGACGCCCCTCACAAAATGAGGGGCTGTTTTGTGTCCAAATTTGGAACGAGGCAATCCCGTTCACCTAAATGTGACGTATTTCACATTTTTGTCGTCAAACTCTTGCTACGCTAAACATGTCAAAACGAATATGGAGGTTATGACAGATGACACAGACATTCACGGGCGATACGCACGTATCTGAAATCGTCAAACAATGCCCGCAAGCAGCAGACATCTTCAAACGGAACCGAATCGATTTTTGTTGTGGTGGCAACCGACCACTCGCTGAAGCGACTGACAAATCGAAACGGTCGACAGAAGATATTTTAGAAGAAGTCAATGCGCTCTATCAACGCAAGCAAGAGATGAACGAGAAGAGCATCGATTGGGATGCCGCTTCTTCTTCGGAATTGATTGAGCACATCATTTATAAGCATCACCAGTTTTTGACGGACGAATTGCCTCAGCTCACACCATATGTGACAAAAGTGTTCCGGGTTCACGGACAAAATCATCCGCACCTCGGTCGCATTCACCAATTGTTCAATCAATTGAAAGTGGAACTTGAACAACATATCGTCAAAGAAGAGACGGAAGACTTCCCGACGTTGCTTCGTCATGAGACGGCACCGACAGCTGAAACGAGACGGGAGCTTGATGACATTTTGGCTTTGCTCGAGTCAGAACATGCAGCAGCGGGTGACATCTTGAAAGAGCTTCGGCACATCACGAACGACTATACGCCGCCTGAAGGTGCGTGTGGGACGTATCGTCTTGTCTATCAACGGTTAGAAGCGCTCGAATCGGATACGTTCGAACATATTCATCTCGAGAACAACATTTTATTCCCGCGGGCGCGCACGTTCGCTTAATAAGGGCACACCTCTACTGACGTAGGGGTGTATTTTTGTGACGTTTGATACAGATGGGAGGCGAAGCAATCGCTACGATAAAAGAGAAGCAAAGGAGTGATCAATCATGAAACGGGTGAGTGGAGTCATCATAGGGATGGCAGTCGCCTTATTACTAAGTCAAGTCTGGTCGAGTTCAGATTCGGAGGACACCGTGACCATCCTAGCAGCGGCGAGCTTAGGACCGGCTTTGGAAGAGGTCGAGCGACAACTTGAAGCGGAATTCGATGGGATTGATGTTCGGGTCGTGACGAACGGGAGCGGCGCTTTGCGAGCACAAATCAATCACGGGTCTCCGGCAGATATCTTTTTAGCCGCGAGCGTTGACGATGTCGACCGATTACAAATCCCGATTCTAGAGCGGGATATGTTCTTGCATAACGAATTGTGGCTCGTAACACCGAAAGGGAAACCGTGCGCGGAGACGTGGGACGACTTAAATACATGTGCTCGCATCGTCATCGGTGATCCGATCAATGTCCCGGCCGGTCGTTACGCAAAAGTGGCGCTCGAAGGGGAAGATGTGTGGGAGGAAGTGGAGCCGCGAGTCATGTTCGCCCAAAACGTGAGACAAGTGCTGACGCTCATCGAACAAGGTGACGCCAATGCGGGATTCGTTTATAAAACGGAACTCACGACGGACATCGAGTCGATTCAGTCGGTCCCATTTGAAGCGACGGGTGCGATTTCGTATCCGGCAGTTCGCTTAACGCATGATCCATACGTCCGCGATATCTATGCGCGTTTGTTTGATAATGAGATCCAAGCTCACTTTTTGGCGAAAGGATTTTCCAAATGACGCAATCTCCACTTCAACTCACATTCGAAGTCGGGATGATGGCGACGGTGAGCGCCTTCGTCCTCGCCTTCGGAGCGGCCTATTTCATGCATCACCGTCAATTTAAAGGAAAGCGGTTGCTGGAGACAGTGTTTTTACTGCCGCTCATCTTGCCACCGACAGTCATCGGGTTATACGCCTTGATGGTCCTCGGGAACAACGGGATCGGTGGGTTCTTGCCCGTCACCATCTTGTTCACCAAACAGGCGAACGTCATCGCGTCCGCCTTGGCCGCGTTTCCGCTCATCTACCAAACGATTCGTCTCGGGCTCAAACAACTCGATGCGGAATGGTATGAGGCCGGACGCGTGCTCGGTGGGTCAGAACGTCAACTGTTCACTTACGTGACGATTCCACTGCTGCTACCTGCGTTGACGAGCGGTTTCGTCCTTGGTTTCGCACGGTCAATCGGCGAGTTCGGGATCACGATGATGATTGCCGGGAACATTCCGGGCGAGACGATGACACTTGCCACTGCGATTTATATGGCGACAATCAACGGCGATATGAAGCAAGCGCTCATTTGGAGTGGATGGTTGGTTGGCCTGGCGTTTTTAGTCCTATGGCTGAGCGAACGTTACGGCAAACGTCAATATTAGTCGATTACAGCGACTTTTTTCACATAAGACCGGTTCGGAGTATTTAAGATACTTGGGCCGGTCTTTTTCCAAATGTGGACGTGGTCCCCGACAGCGATTTGTTCGAACGTCGCCTTTACTTGAAACTTGAACCAACTTACGTCTCCCGGTTCACTTTGCGCGAAAAGAGTGTCAGGAGAGAGCGTGGCTTCTTCTGCAGTGATGCCGCTGATGACGAGTGCGGTGCGGTCAGACTCATTTATTTCAATCACATATCCTTCGACGTCTGGCTCGGTCGTCGCCCGGTTAGCGAAGACAAACCCGATGGAAAAGACGACGAGCATGGCCGCGATGGTGAGGAATAACATGATTTTGAATGATGATTTCATAAGGGAACGCCTCCTTCGTTCATTATTCTGTCACGTCTCGAATCGCTTATCTGTGAAAAAAGTAACAGTTAAGTCGAGATGTCATCTTTATGATGAAACTATGAAGTCGCTCGGAAAGAGAAGGGGGAACACATATGTCCGATCGTTATTTTTATTCGACCGCTGCAAAGTGGTCGTTCGTAGGATTCACCGCCTTGGTGCTCTCGACGTGGATCGCGTCGGCAGGATTTGAGCACGTGGACATGGCGTTGTTCGGCTACTATATCGCCGCCGTCATTTGCATGATTGGGATGGTCGTTCGTTTGACGTTATTCTTTGCACGGCCGGCCACTTCGCAAGTATTGAAGCGGAGCCTCAAACAAATGAAGGCAGAAAAGAAACGGGCCAGTAAAGCCGTCGCCACGACAACTGTCAATAACATCGTCTTACAGAAGTTCATCTGGGAACGTGGCTGGTACCGCTGGACCCAACATATGTTGATCGCCTGGGGATGCCTCGGGTCGTTCGCCATTACGTTCGGCTTGACGTTCCAATGGATGCGCTTTGATTTGATTGATATCGAGACGTATCAAATCATCGTCTTCAACATCCCGACCATCAAAATGGCCGCGCATGGGTTGTTCGCCGAGCTTGTCTATAACGGCTTGAACATCACCGCGCTCATGTTGCTCGTCGGCGTGCTCATGGCACTCTATCGCCGGATTAACGACCAGGACGTGAAAGTGACCCAGCGATTCGAATTTGATATTTTACCGCTCCTCATGTTGCTCATCGTCACCGTATCAGGTCTCTTGTTGACCGTGTCGTACGTATTCTTCGGCGGCTTCATTCATCATGAACTCGCCTTGTTCCATCAATTGACCGTCATCATCTTTTTATGCTACTTCCCGTTCGGTAAACTGTTCCACTTGCCGGTCCGACCAATGGCAGCCAGCGTACCGATGAACTACCGGGAAGTCGAAGCGGATGAGACGCGTGTCTGCGCTGGGTGTGGCACACGCTATGCAACGGACAATCAAGTCGAGGACGTCCAAGCGATTTTACAAGCACAGACGATTCAGCTCGGACTCAGTGACGGGACCCAGCTGTCGGATTACTGCCAACCGTGTCGACGTTCGATGCGTGTGAAGATGCAGTTGAACTTGATGAATGGACAGTTATCGACGCACCCGGTCGATACGAATACCGGCATGTCGATGCCAGGGTTCGGCCGGCCGAAGGAGACGAAAGATGAGGCAAAAGATGAGACACCTGTGCGTTAAATGCGGAGAACCGACTGGGACGCTTGAAGAGATTGAACAAGTAAAACAAATGCTCGAAGGGTCGGACCAACTCGTGAAAGTCGATGCGGCACATACGGTCCAAGACCTCTGTCACGCCTGTCGTCGTCGGGCCCGGCTCGATTCGGCGCTTGGACGGCCAGGAAGTGACGGGATGCATTATCCGCTTCAAACGATTAACGGCTATCACGTCAGTGGATTTTCAAAACGAAGAGCGGAGACGTTCTATGGAGGGGAAGACGATGAGTGACTTTTTAACGTCGCCAGAAGTACAGAACTTAATCAAACCTGGTGAGAAACTGATTACGACCCATTGTTGCTACTGCGGGATGCAGTGCGGCATGCACATCCGGGTCGATGAGAAGACCGGGGCCGTCAAAGGCGTCGAACCACGCTACGATTTCCCGGTGAATAAAGGCAAGCTTTGCCCGAAAGGCGTCACAGCCTATCAAACGATTGAGCATCCGGACCGTATCCTCACACCGCTCATCAAGCGGAATGGCAAGTTTGAGAAAGCGACATGGGACGAAGCGCTCGACGTGATCGAAGCGAACTTTAAACGGATTCAACGAGAGCACGGAAAGGATGCGGTGTCTGTCTTCGGCGGCGTCTCGATGACGAATGAGAAATGTTACCTCGTCGGGAAGTATGCGCGGGTCGCACTCGGCACACGATTCATCGACTATAACGGCCGCTTCTGTATGTCATCTGCCGCCGGCGGTTTCTTAAAGACACTCGGGATTGACCGCGGGGCGACACTCCCGTGGACGGAGTTCGAGCATGTCGACACGTTCTTTGTCGCCGGTTCGAATATCGCCGAATGTCATCCGACGACGACGCAGCATATTTGGAAAGCGAAGGACAAAGGCGCGAAAATCATCGTCGCCGACCCGCGTGAGATTCCGATGGCGCGTGTCGCCGATGTCCACCTCGATTTGAAACCGGGGACGGATGCGGCGCTTGCGATGGGACTGCTCAACTTTTTAGTCGAACACGATTATGTCGATCAAGCGTATGTGGATGAGCGTTGCGATAACTACGAAGAGTTGAAGGCGTCGGTCCGTGACTGGACGCTCGAACGGACGAGTGATGTGACGGGGATTGCTATCGAAAAACTTGAAAAGGCAGGTCACATTTACGGAAAGAGCCCACGGTCGGTCATGTTGTTTGCCCGTGGTGTCGAACAACAGTCAAAAGGCGTCGACAACGTCTCGCTTTACACGTCGATGGCACTTCTGCGCGGCATGGTCGGAAAATTCGCCTCGGGTGTCGCTACGATGACCGGGCAAGGGAATGGCCAAGGCGGACGGGAACATGGACAAAAAGCCGATTTGTTACCGGGCTACCGGAAGTTAACTGACCCGAAAGCCGTCGAATATGTGAGCGGTGTCTGGGGCATCGATCCTTCCGAGATGCCAAAACCAGGTGTGTCTGCATTCGAAATGTTCGATGAGATTCAAGCGGGAACGATTCGGGCGATGCACCTCATGTGTTCGAATCCGGCCGTCTCGGCACCGAACCTACCGTACGTGTGGGACAGTTTCAATAAGCTCGATTTCTTCGTCGTCAGCGACTTCTTCATGTCAGAATCTTGCGAGTTCGCGGACGTCGTCTTGCCGGCTTGTTCGTGGGCCGAAGATGAAGGGACGACGACGAACCTAGAAGGACGTGTCATTCGGATCCGGAAAGTGCGCGAACCTCTCGGAGACTCGCTTCCAGACTGGGAAATCATGAAGCGGATTGCTGAACGGATGGGACGCGGACAGTACTTCCCGTACGAGACGGCGCGTGACATTTGGGAGGAGTTCCGCATCGCGACAAAAGGTGGAGCGGCCGACTACTCCGGAATCACGTGGGAACGAATCGACAACGAATATGGTGTCTTCTGGCCGTGTCCGTCTGAAGACCATCCGGGCACACCGACGATGTTCAAAGAACGGTTTGGGACGGCAAACGGGAAAGCGAATTTGCCCGTCGTCACGTATCGACCGGCCGGCGAATATGCGAATGAAGAATATCCGGTCACGCTCACGACAGGCCGTGTCGTCTTCCATTACTTGTCGGGCAACCAGACGCGTCGTGTCGATTTCTTGAGCACGATGTCAAAATTGCCGTTCGTGGAGATTCATCCCGAGCTCGCCTCAAGTTATGGCCTACAAACAGGTGACAAAGTCGAACTGCGGACACGCCGCGGAGCGATGGTCGTCGAGGCGCGTTTGACGAAGGCGATTCGAAACGATACCGTCTTTGTCCCTTACCATTGGGGCAAAGAGCTCGCCATCAATCAATTGACGAATCCGTGCCTCGATCCGATGTCACGCATGCCTGAGTTCAAAGTATGCGCGGTTCAACTGAAGAAGTTACCGGCGAATACGCCGCTACACATTAACCCGTTGACGGTGCCACTCGGTTCGAGCGTACCGTTCATGGCGGACCATGCGATTGCGACGAGCTGTCACGTCATGGATGAGGAGGTTCATACGAAATGAATAAAGTCATGTATTTAGAATTTGAACGCTGTATCGGCTGTCGAGCTTGTCAGGCGGCTTGCCGCGAATGTGGCGATCATGACGGACTTGAGCGCAACTACGTGGACTATATCGATTTCTCGGAGAACCGTCAGACGTTCCCGATGATCTGTATGCAATGTAAAAATCCAGCTTGTGCTCAAGTGTGTCCGGCCAATGCGATTCAAATCACGCCAGAAGGTGTCGTCTTATCGGCTTCCGAAGAAAAATGTATCGGCTGCCGGAACTGTACGTTCGCTTGTCCGTTCGGGATTCCGAAGTTCGATTTTGAGAAGAACAAGATGTATAAATGCGACATGTGTTACGACCGTTCCAAACATGATATCGCGCCGATGTGTGCGTCAGTTTGTCCGTCAGATGCGATTCGTTTCATTGACCATGACGAGATGATGCAACTGCGTCGTCAGCGCGTTCAAATGAACATGATTGAAGGAAAAAAACCTTCACAAGACGATAAATGGAATTACGTCCCTGAATTCTTTGGCGTCTATTCCGACTGAGGCAGAAAGGAAGATGACTTATGTCGAAAGATTCAAAAGAGCGGGAACGGTTATCCGCACTTGTCGATAACTTGAGTCGGGCCGATGATGTGAAACTGAACCGACGGGCCTTCATCAAATCGACGTTTGGGGCCGGCATCGCGCTCGGTCTCGCGACGGTCCCGTTCAATATCGCGACCTTCGTTCGAAGCGAGCCGAGAACCGACCGTCAGTTCATCACGACGGTCGAGGCGCTCGAGCGAGGGAAATCACTCGAATTTGAATATCCGGGTACGGAACCATCGTTGCTTGTTCATTTAAAGACCGGTGAGTTCGTCGCCTATAACAACAAATGTACACATCTGCAGTGTCCTGTGTTTTATGTAGAGGAAGAAGATGTGCTCCTCTGCCCATGCCACCGCGGCTACTTCGGTCTGGATGGACAGCCGCAAGCGGGTCCGCCACAACGGGAGCTTCCTAAAATCCTACTGGAGATTGAGAATGGGAAAATCTTTGCGGTCGGAAGAGAGATTCATCATGGGGCGTAACGGTTGGAGTTTAATCGGACTGGTCGTGTTGCTCGCGACGAACATGGTGCTGTTGCAATATACAATTGAGAGCTATATGGTGTATGATCATGCCTCGATGCGACTATATATGGCCATCGCCATCATCAATGTCGGATTGATCGCCTTATTATATCGATATTGGAAAAAAATTGAATATCGTACGAAAGAATAGTCGTCCCCTTGAAACGCTTCCAAATGTTGATTGCGTTTCGAGGGGGTTTGTGTTTAGAATGAAGGCAAGCTTTCATATGGTGCAACGTGTTTTTAAGGAAGGTCGGTGGAAATGGCTCATTCAAGTAAATCGATGGTGCTCGAGGAAACAAAAAAATTGGCACATCGAATCATTCATGTCCCCAAAGGCGGGTTTCTGTTCCGGGAACAAGAAGACGCATCCGAATTTTATATTGTAAAGAGTGGACTAATCCAAATTTCGAAATTGACGGAAAATGGAAAAGAATTGACGTTACGTTGTTTAAGCGCTGAGGCTTGTTGCGGAGAATTGACGTTGTTCGCAATCGATCCGAAATATCTGTTTAACGCGAAAGCGTTAGAAGACAGTGAAATTTATGCGGTCAAAATCGAACGGATTGAAACGATGATTTTGTCATCGAATCCCGAGTTCGTCCGCGAGTTCATGATTATGATTAACGAACATATGCGGAAGCAGCATACGAAATTTAGAGACTTGGTGTTGAACGGGAAGAAAGGGGCGCTTTATTCGACGCTCATTCGCATGGCGAACAGCTATGGGGTGGAAGTCGAAGGTGGCATTCTCATCGACTTGAAACTGAAAAATCAAGAGCTCGCCAACTATTGCGGAACGTCGCGCGAACGCGTGAACCGCATGTTGAACGAGCTCGCCCAAGAGGGGATTTTGTCGCTCCCGTCTCGTCAAATCATCATTCATGACCTCGACCGCTTGAAACAGCTCAACCATTGTGAGGACTGTCCCATTTCAGTCTGTGTCATCGATTGATCACATCACGGCGGCAAGTGATAGCTCGCCCTCGAAATGTTCTAACCCATCGGCCTCGATTGTACAGGCCGATACATAAAAATCGCCATCTTCCATCAACTCGTAAGACCGAAGTACTCCTTCGGCTAGCTTGACCCCGTTAGCACGGACTTCGACGACGACACCTTCCATCGAGCGAACGCGCGCTGCGGACAAAAAGTCCAGCCAACGTTTGAAGTGGCGATAGACGGTGACCACCGTCCCGTCCCCTAGGTAGCCGATGACCGCCTGGGTATCATCGATCGTCACGTCGTGGTTTGTATCGATTCGGACAAGCAAGTCATGCAGGGCTTGCAGTTCTTCCATCGGACTTTCCAGTGGGAACGTGACGGTGATGCCCGTCTCCGTGAACGCCGCTTCGGCAATCGAGACACCGAAGACGCGGAACACATGGGCCCCATCTTGACTGAAGAAATATGGCTGCAGCGCCAAACGAGCCTCGGATGCGCAATGAATTTGAATAAGATGTGACACAGTTATCCCTCCTCTATTCCTTACGATAAGGAATCGGGGAGGGTTTTTCTGTGTTCAATGTCACAGAACCGAAAGAAAGGCGATTTTGTCACAGATTGATGACAAGCCGATAAAAAAACTCAACATGCGAAATAAGTGTGAAAGAAGGCACACTTTTTTAAGGGAGGGGTCGATAGGATGGGATTAGGATACGAATTGAACCGTTTAGAGGAGGAATAGACAATGCAACAATTAGACAAAGGGTCGCATGCACTCGCCGAGTGGAAGCCAGAGGACGTGGGGTTCTGGGAAGGGACGGGGAAACAAGTCGCCAATCGCAACCTACTTGTCTCAGTCCCGGCCCTGACGCTTGCGTTCATCGTTTGGCAGATGTGGTCGGTCGCGGCCGTCCAATTGAATTCGATTGGATTCAGCTTTACTCAAGGCCAATTATTCACGTTGGCCGCACTGCCTGGACTTGTCGGGGCGTCGTTGCGCTTTTTCTACACGTTTGCGAACAGTATATTCGGCGGGCGGAACTGGACGATCTTCTCGACGTCGATTTTGTTGTTGCCGCTCCTTGGTATCGCCTACGCCGTGCAAAACGTCAACACACCGTATTGGGTGTTCATGATTTTGGCCGCTCTTTGCGGACTAGGTGGGGGGAACTTCTCGTCGTCAAACGCCAATATCGGTGCGTTTTATCCGAAAGCGAAAAAAGGGACGGCGCTTGGGATTAACGGAGGCATCGGGAACTTGGGCGTCTCGCTCGTTCAATTGATCACACCGCTTGTCATCACGACGAGTATATTCGGATTCATTGGCGGCAACGCCCTCGTGACTGAGACCGGGCAACAGATTTGGCTCCAAAACGCGGCGCTGCTTTGGGTCGTGCCGACCATCATATTGACAGTCTGTGCCTACTTGTTCATGGATAACTTACCGACGGCACGCCAATCGATTCGAGAACAGGCGAGCGTGTTCAAAGACAAGCACTTTTGGATTCAAACGTTGCTCTACACGGCGGCCTTCGGTTCGTTCATCGGATATGCCGCTGCGTTCCCGATGATTTTGAAATTAAAGTTCCCTGAATCGGACTTGTTGGCACTCGCCTTCCTTGGTGCGTTCCTCGGCGCTTCCTCACGTCCATTCGGAGGTTGGATTAGTGATAAGGTCGGAGCGGCCAAAGTGACATTGGTCGTGTTCGGTGTCATGGCGCTCGGGACGATGAGTGTCATCCTGGCCATCACGAACGACAACTTGACGATGTTTTTCATCTCGTTCGTCGTTCTGTTCATCGCGACCGGACTCAACTCCGGTGCGACGTTTGCGATGATTCCCCACGTGTTTGTGGCAACGAAGACACCGGCCGTCGTCGGATTCTCGGCAGCGTTTGCCGCTTACGGCGCCTTCTTCATTCCGAAAATGTTCGGCTGGTCGCTCGAACTCGTCGGTTCGTTCAATGGCGCGTTGTTCGTCATGCTCGGACTCTACGCGATTTCAATCGTCACTACAATTTATTACTATTTGCGGAACGGTGCTGAAAAGCCGATTCGCTGACTTTTGGGAAGGGACTTAGGAGGTCCCTTCTGTCGTTGACAGAAAGGATGAACCCACATGACACCATGGACCGATCGTCGGAGACGACCGTTGGAAGATTTGCGTATCTCGGTGATTGATAAATGTAACTTCCGATGCCGGTACTGCATGCCTGAAGAAGCGTTTCGCCACCACCAATTTTTAAAGCGAGATGAGTTGTTATCATTCGATGAGATTGAGCGATTCGTTCGGATTATCGCTCCGCATGGCGTGAAGAAAGTACGCTTGACCGGAGGCGAACCGCTACTTCGAGCGAATCTCGATGAGTTGATTCGCCGCCTGCGGGCGGTCACGACCATCGAAACGATCGGATTGACGACGAACGGCGTGTATTTAGAACGGATGGCGAAGGTGTTGAAGCAAGCCGGGCTTGACCGGGTCAATGTGAGTCTAGACGCCTTATCAGCCGAGACGTTTGGGATGATGAACGGGCGCGGGACGTCGCCTGAAACGGTGTTACGAGGCATCGATGAGGCGAAACGACAAGGGCTCGAGGTGAAAGTGAACATGGTTGTCCGGAAAGGTTGGAACGATCATGAAGTCGCCCCGATGGCCGCCTATTTTAAAGAACGGAACATCACGCTCCGTTATATCGAGTTCATGGACGTCGGCACAGCGAACGAGTGGAACGTTGAACATGTCGTATCGTCTGAATCAATACTCGGCGTGTTGCGCCAACAGAACGGCTTGCTCGAACCACTTGCTCCCGAGGCGCTCGGGGAGGTGGCCAAACGTTATCGCTACGATGATGGAGCAGAAGTTGGTTTTATCTCTTCGGTCAGTCAACCGTTCTGCGGGACGTGTACACGAGGCCGGCTATCGAGCGATGGCAAATGGTATACGTGCCTGTTCGCGGAAGAAGGGACAGATATTCGCGAGCTGCTTCGCAGCGGAGCGAGTGACGACCTCATCGCGATGACGTTAAAAATGGTATGGGAAGTGCGCGACGATCGCTATTCGGAAGAACGATCACGAAATGGGAACCGGACACGCAACCGGATTGAAATGAGTTACATCGGAGGGTGAAAACCATGCAGACACACAATCACGTACATGAAAATACAAAGCGTGTCCGGGCCGCGATTTTAACAATCTCGGATACACGCACGCTCGATACGGACGTTTCGGGAGAACATATTTGCTCATTGTTAAAAGCAGAGGCCCACACAGTCACATACCGTGAAATCACGAAAGATGATCCGATAGAGATTGAGGCGGCCGTCAGACGAATGGTTGATGAGAAGATGGATGTCATCTTGACGACCGGTGGGACGGGAATTACGAAGCGCGATGTCACCATCGAGACGATTCGACCACTGCTCGACCGGGAGATGGTCGGCTTTGGCGAGTTGTTCCGTCACGTCAGCTTCACGGACGACATCGGACCGGCCGCGATGTTGTCGCGCGCTCTCGCCGGACGTATCGGGGATACAATCATCTTCTCGATGCCAGGGTCACGGGGCGCCGTCGACTTGGCGATGACCCGTTTGATTCTCCCCGAGCTTTCGCACATCGTCTGGGAAGCGACGCGATGATTGGCATCGTTTTGGCGGGCGGCCAATCGCGTCGGTTCGGCGCCCCTAAATGGCAAGCTCGCTACAAAGACGCCTCGTTTGAAGAACGAGCAAGGAACATCCTTGCCACGACGACGGCGACCCAGTGGAGCGTCGTTCCGGCCGGACAGTCGACGACCCCATATCAACTCGAAGACGACACGGAATGGCGAGGCATGGGCCCTATCGCAGGCATCGTCACTGTCATGCGGCACGTTACGAGTGATTGGTACGCCGTCTGTGCGTGCGATACGCCCTTGGTGCCAGCAAGTGTTTATGAACGCCTAGCGATGGAGCGAAGAGATCAACCGGTCGTCGCCTACGCCGACAATCGAATTCATCCGCTCATCGCCCTCTATCCACGGGCGATGGAATCGCAGTTTGTGGCTGCCTTACATCGAGGTGAACGGGCGGTCATGCCTCATTTGACCGAGGCGACCATCGTCTCGTTCGAAGAACGGGACTGGTTTAAAAATGTGAATACGCCAAATGATTATGAAGCACTGCTTGGAAGGAAGTGAAGTGATGGAGAAGAGATCGACCCTATTTCGAAAGCCGCTCGCCGTCGACGAGGCGATTGCACTCGTCGAAGAAATGTCGGGGCGAGCCAAGACGGAAACGGTGCCATTGTATCGAGCGCACGGAAGAATTTTAGCGATGGACCTCGTCGCGACGCATGACGTTCCAGCGTTCGATAAATCACCGTATGACGGCTTTGCCGTCCAGTCCGCGGACTTGTTGACTGCGAGTCGCGACGAACCGGTGACCTTGCCTGTTCAATACGTGCAGGGAGCTGGACACGTCGGAGAACCGCTATGCGCTGGCCAAGCGATTCGCATCATGACCGGAGCTAAAATCCCAGACGGGGCGGATGCGATTGTCATGCTTGAGCTCGTGCAAGCAGATGAACGAGTCGTGACGTTCAAACGACCGGCCCGTGACGCCAATATCTCCTATCGCGGAGAAGATGTGGCGATGGGGACGAATATCGTTGACCGAGGCACCCGCATCAATCCGGGCGTGATCGCCTTGCTCGCGACGTTCGGCTACGAACAAATTGACGTGTACGTGAAACCGCACATCACCGTATTCGCGACCGGAGACGAGCTCGTCGAACCGGGACGCAAGAAAGGCGACGGTCAAATTTATAATTCGAATGCGTATATGATTCTTGCTCAGATTGAGGAACTCGGTGGCACAGCGACATATGGCGGCATCTTGCCGGATACGTTCACTTCGACGAAGCGGGCGGTCGAAGAAGCGCTTCAGTCGAGTGATGCCATCGTCACGACAGGCGGGGTATCGGTCGGCGATTTCGATTATTTGCCCGATGTGTATGATGCGCTCGGAGCGACAGTACTGTTCAATAAAGTCGGGATGCGGCCAGGGTCCGTCACGACAGTCGCGCACCTCGAAGGTCGGCTGTTATTCGGATTATCTGGCAATCCGTCGGCCTGCTTCGTCGGCACGGAACTATTTGTCGGGACGTATATGAAGACGTTATTCGGGCAAGCAGAGCGTCCGGTCGTCGAAGCGACGCTTGGTGCTGATTTCCCGAAAGCAAATCCGTTTGACCGATTTGTACGTGGACATATAACAATCGACGAGGTCGGACAGGCGGTCGTTCATCCGAGTGGTAAAGATAAATCGGGAATCGTCTCTTCGCTCGCGACGTGCAATGCATTGATTCATTTGCCGGGCGGGACGAGAGGGTTTCAGAAGGGGGACACGGTTCGATGTCGAATCATCGATCAGCTTTGATTTTACAAGTGGTCGGCTATCAAAATAGCGGCAAGACATCGTTCGTTTCTGATTTGATAGCGCGGTTGTCGGCGAAGGGGCTCCGTGTCGGCGTCATCAAACATCACGGTCATGGTGGAGCAATCGACGTACCGATGTCGGACTCGCATCGTCACGCCTTG
Source organism: Exiguobacterium sp. s70 (assembly GCF_018618315.1). Classification (NCBI taxonomy): domain Bacteria; kingdom Bacillati; phylum Bacillota; class Bacilli; order Caryophanales; genus Exiguobacterium; species Exiguobacterium sp. s70. The sequence continues at coordinate 151,141 of NZ_JACSLV010000003.1, read as the reverse complement.
GCGGGTGCGGTGTTATCGAGTGTGATTGGTGAAGACAGCACGTTAATCGAATGGCAAGCCGGTGACACGTTCGAACTACTCTTGAACTTGTATGAGTCTCACGTCGACATCTTACTCATTGAAGGTTATAAGCAAAAAGACTATCCGAAAGTGGTGCTCGTGCGAGACGGACAGGAACAACCGATTGGTTTGATGAACGTCATTGCACGCGGAGATGCTATGGCAGACCGGGCACGCTTGCTGGATATGGTAGAAAGGTGGATGGCAGATGAAGTGGTATCAAGTAAATGAACATCCGCTCGAGCCGATGGCACTTTACGAAACGGTCCGACATCGAAATGTCGGTGCGGTCGTGCTCTTTATCGGAACGGTGCGGGAAATGACCGGTTCTAAACAGACTGAGCTCCTCGAGTACGAATCGTACGTACCGATGGCGGAGAAGATGCTCGAGCAAATCGGGCATGAAGTCTCAGAACGATGGCCTGGTGCGTTGACAGCCATCCATCACCGAATTGGACGTCTCGATATCCTGGACGAAGCAGTCGTCATCGCGACGAGTTCTTCCCATCGAGCCGACGCGTATGAAGCAAATCGCTATGCTATCGAACGGATCAAAGAGATTGTCCCGATTTGGAAACGGGAGCACTGGACCGACGGCACGAAATGGATTGGTGACCAAAAAGAACAATTACCCGGACGCCCGGAAGGAGTGACGTACTCATGATAGAAGTATTATGTTTTGCCCATGTGGCAGAGGAGCTCGCGATGCGGTCTTACACGGTATCGGCACCGACGACAATCGCTTCGTTGCGGGAAGGGTTGATGGAACGTGGCGTGTCGGGAGCGGAACGTCTCATGTTCGCGGTCAATGAACGTTATGAGACAGATGATTACATGATTGAAGACGGAGACACGGTCGCCGTCATCCCGATGGTGAGCGGAGGGTAAACGATGGAATTAACACATATGAACAACCAAGGACGGGCGCAGATGGTCGATGTATCCGGGAAAGTAGAGACGACACGGACGGCTCGGGCCCGTACGTCGGTTGAACTGAGTCGTGAACTCAAACAGCTCATCACAGACGGCGGTCTTGCAAAAGGAGATGTGCTCGCCGTCGCCCAAGTGGCTGGCATCATGGCCGCTAAAGAGACGAGCCGCATCATCCCGATGTGCCACCCGCTCGCCTTGAAAAAAGTCGACTTGACGTTCGAGTGGGACGGGACGCAGCTCATCATCGAGGCGTTCGTGAAGACGAAAGGTGATACCGGTGTCGAGATGGAGGCGTTGACGGCCGCGTCCGTCGCCGCCTTGACCGTGTATGACATGACAAAAGCCGTCGATAAAGGGATCGTCATCGGACCGACATATCTGCTCGAGAAACAAGGTGGGAAGTCAGGGGATTACGTCCGATGACACACGCCTCGGAGCGCTATGCGCGGCAGGCCCGGTTCCACGGCATCGGAGCGGAGGGCCAAGAACGTCTGATGGAGAAACGGGTGCTCGTCATCGGTCTCGGTGCGCTCGGTGCGGCCGTAAGTGATCAGCTTGTGCGGGCCGGTGTCTCGCTCGTCCTCGTCGACCGGGATTATGTCGAGGTGACGAACTTACAGCGACAGACGCTTTACGTAGAACAGGATGCGATCAGTGAGACGCCAAAAGCGATTGCCGCGCTCGAACGTTTACGGGTCATCAACTCGGACATCGAGTTAGACGCGCAAATCGTCGACGTCTCGTGGGATTGGCTTCGCGCCTTGCCTCACGTCGATCTCGTTTTGGACGCAACAGACAATGTCGAGACACGGCTGTTGTTAAACGATTTCGCACTCGACCGCGGCATTCCGTTCATGTTCGCCTCGTGCGTCGGGGCGTACGGCATGAACTACACGGTGATGCCGGGAGAGGCCCCATGTCTTCGCTGCCTCATGCGTCACTTACCACTAGCTGGACAGACGTGTGCGACAGCGGGAGTGGTGGCACCGATTGTACAACACGTGGCGAGTCGTCAAGTCGTCGAGGCGTTGAAGTTTTTGACGGGTCGTCCTGAAAAGATGGAACGTCGGCTCTTGATTGAAGACATGTGGGAAAATCAGTCGCAGCGACTCGATGTCGCGCGGCTCATCGACGTGTCTTGCCCGTCTTGTCAGACGCATGACTATCCGAGCCTTGTGTCAAATCGACAGCAGACGTCGCTTCTATGCGGACGTGACGTCGTTCAAGTCCGTCGGTCCATCGAAGGACTGGCCCCTATCGCCAATCTGCTAGAACGTGCTGACATTGCGGTGAAGCGAACACCGTTCACGTTAGAATGGCGCTGGCGGAATCATCGGATGCTCTTATTCAAAGACGGCCGTGTCCTCGTCCACGGGGTCAATGACGCGCATGTCGCGGTCGCGATGGTCGATGAATGTCTTGGCACATAAAAGAAGTGCCCGCGGAATGTGTGGCGGACACTTCTTTTTGGTTAACGTGGAATCGTGAGCACTTGCCCGACGTAAATCAAGCTCGTGTTCGTAATATTGTTGGCGGCGGCAATCTTGGCGACGGTCGTATTATACATCGTCGCAATCTTATAGAGCGTGTCGCCCGATTTGACGGTGTACTTCACTGTCGTCGGAGTTGTTGTCGTACCTGGGATGACGAGCACTTGTCCGACATAAATCAAATTGTAGTTTGTGATTTTATTGGCGGCGGCGAGGGCAGAGACGGTGACGCCGTAAGCACGAGCGATGCTATAGAGGGTATCACCTGATTTGACGGTATACGTTTTGGCAGTCGAAGTAGAACGATAAGCAAGGAGTTGGGAGACAGTGACGAATTTATAGCCCTTCGCTTTCAATTGCGAAATCATCGTCGGCAAGGCGAGCGGTGTGCCCGGAGCGCCGGCACCGGTGTGCATTAAGACGATTGAGCCCGGTTTGATATTCGCTTGTACTTTCGTATTGATTTGACTAGCGGTGACACCTTTCCAGTCGACGGTATCGATGTTCCATTGAATCGTGTAGCCGTAGCCTGCTGCACCAACTCCGCTCAACACGGCGCTGTTAACGGCGCCGAATGGGGCCCGGAAAATTGGTTTTGTTGTTTTACCGGTAATCGATTTAATTTTCGCTTCCGTCCGATCGAGTTCCGATTTCATCTGCGTGGCGGTCAACTTCGTGAAGTCTGGATGAGTATACGAATGGTTACCGAATTGGTGACCTTTAGCGGCGATGTTTTTGATGTATTGAGGATGGTTATTGGCGCCCGATCCAGTCAAAAAGAAAGTGGCTTTGACATTGTTCTTGGCAAGTATGTCCAAAATCTTATTCGTATTCGCACCATCCGCTCCGTCATCGAACGTCAACGCAACGACTTTACTCGTCGTGTTCACGCTCGTGATGAATTTCGACGCGGCGGCATCGGCCGATTTTGGATAAGCGACTAACGGTGCCAACATGATCAACAAGGCCATTAACACACGTACGAACCTGCTCTTCATTTTGGTTTCGCCTCCATTCTTGGGTGTATGTATCTTGATGTTAAGGCTTTCCATATATTGAGCTGTGTATATATTTTATATACCCCCTTTTGATGGCAAACATCGTCCAATCCTAAAATAAGGCAAAGGATTTTTTGGATAATATCTCTCAAAATTTGTGTTCAATTTATGAGTGGTAAACTCGGAAAATATCACACAATCCTCACACATTTCCGAAAAAAGGGTGCTATCATGAACAATGTGTGAAGAATGTAAGCGATTGAATAGGGGGATTCAATATGAACACCATGATGAAACGATTGGGTGTAACGTTTGGACTGGTCGGTCTATTCGTTCTCGGAGCGTGCGGGACAGATGAGACAACAAAAAGCGCCGAGACCACGCCATCGATGGAGCCGGTAGAAGCAGAATTGAACGTGCCGGCGACAGCCGATAAAGACGAGGCGGTCACATTGGCGGTTCGCGTCACACAAGACGGGAAAGCGGTCGATGACGCCGACGAAATTAAGTTCGAAGTCTGGAAGAACGGTGCCAAGGAAGAGAGCGAGATGACAAAAGCGACGCTCACAGAAGACGGCGTATATGAGGCGGAGACGTCGTTTGCCGAAGAAGCGGTCTATACGGTTCAAGTGCATGTAACGGCTCGGTCGATGCATACGATGCCGACGACGAACGTGACGGTCGGTCATCCAGAGACAGCGGCGGAAGCAGAGGCTGAAGAAGATCATCACCATCACGCCGGAGCGGACATTGTCCTCGACCCGACACAAGCGGTCGCCGAGGAAGCCCAACCGTTCACCGTCAACGTCGAGATTGAGCATGAGGCGTTGACAGGTGCGGATGTTCAACTTGAAGTGTTTAAAGACGGTGCAGACAAACACGAGTGGGTGAAACTCGAAGAAACGGAAGGCGGAAACTATGCGGGTGAGCATACATTCTTTGAGGCCGGTACGTATAACGTTCAAGTCCATGTGACAAAAGGACACGACATCCATGAACACATCATGGAGACCGTCGAGGTCAAATAAAAAACGATCGGCCGCGGCCGATCGTTTTTCTTATGCGTTCTGATAAAGTGATTCGACTTGTTGTTGGAGCGATTCGTTCTCGAGGAACTCGTCGTACGTCGCTTCTTTGTCGACAATCCCGTTCGGCGTCACTTCGATGATGCGCGTGGCAATCGTTGAGATGAGCTGATGGTCATGCGAGCTAAAGAGGAGTACGCCTTTGAACGTCTCGAGCCCGTTGTTGAGCGCTGTGATCGACTCGAGGTCCAAGTGATTCGTCGGATCGTCGAGGACGAGGACGTTCGAGTTCGACAGCATCATTTTCGAGAGCATGCAACGCACTTTCTCTCCCCCTGAGAGGACAGATGCTTTCTTCATGACTTCTTCGCCTGAGAAGAGCATACGACCGAGGAAGCCGCGAAGGAACGTATCCGACTCGTCTGCTGGTGAGAACTGGCGTAACCAATCCAAGATGCTCTTATCCGAGCCTTCGAAGTATTCTGAGTTGTCTTTCGGGAAGTACGACTGTGTCGTCGTGACGCCCCATTTGACCGTACCTGCGTCAGGCTCCATCTCACCCATGATGATTTTGAAGAGTGTCGTGATGGCGACGTCCGAACGGCCGACGAATGCGACTTTGTCCGTCTTGTTCAATGAGAACGTGACGTTGTCGAGTACTTTGACGCCATCGATTGTCTTCGAGACGTTGTCGACGTAGAGCACGTCGTTCCCGATTTCACGTTCCATCGAGAAACCGACGAACGGATAACGGCGTGACGATGGACGGATATCGTCGAGCGTGATTTTATCGAGCAACTTCTTACGCGACGTCGCTTGACGCGCCTTCGAGGCGTTCGAGCTGAAACGGGCGATGAAGTTTTGAAGTTCTTTAATCTTCTCTTCTTTTTTCTTGTTCTGGTCGTTGGCCATGCGTGAAGCAAGTTGGCTCGACTCGTACCAGAAGTCGTAGTTCCCGACGTACAATTGAATCTTACCGAAGTCGAGGTCGGCCATGTGCGTACATACTTTGTTCAAGAAGTGACGGTCATGGGATACGACGATGACGGTGTTCTCGAAGTTGATTAAGAACTCTTCGAGCCATTGAATCGCTTTAAGGTCAAGACCGTTCGTCGGCTCATCGAGGAGAAGAATGTCAGGTTTGCCAAACAATGCTTGCGCAAGGAGAACTTTAACTTTCTCGCCACCTGTGAGCTCACTCATGAGCTTGTGGTGTGACGCGTCCGTGATGCCGAGTCCTTGAAGGACCATGGCAGCTTCTGATTCGGCTTCCCAACCGTTCATCTCAGCGAATTCGCCTTCGAGTTCAGCAGCGCGCATACCATCTTCGTCAGAGAAATCTTCCTTCATATAGATGGCGTCTTTTTCTTTCATGACTTGATACAAGCGCTCGTGGCCCATGATGACCGTCTCGAGTACCGCTTGATCTTCGTACGCATAATGGTCCTGTTTAAGGACAGCGAGGCGTTCGCCAGGCGAGAAGCTGACGTCACCTGTCGTCGTGTCTTGCTCACCGGCAAGAATTTTTAAGAATGTTGACTTCCCGGCGCCGTTCGCACCGATCAAGCCGTAACAGTTGCCTGGTGTGAACTTGATGTTCACGTCTTCGAACAACTTGCGTCCACCGAATTGGAGACTTACGTTATTTACTGTAATCATGTATAGGATCCCTCGTTTTTCTGATTAGTTTACGACGTGTATTGTATCACGTTTTTTGAAAACGCGCAGTCGTGGGTAAAAATGAAACAAACAGCAACCTGATTCGTATAGAGAATAAAAGGGGGAATCAGTCATGAAAACAACGCTCCCGCTGAAAGAAGCGTGGTCGAACTATTATCGTAGAGATTTCTTCCGTCTATGGGTCATTTTCCTCGTGACGGGTATCGGGTCGTATTTCTTGTTTCGATCGTTCATCGCACCCGATCAAATAGACGAGATTTTAGCGCAGCTCGGAGATACGTTTGAATCGAGGGGCTTGACGTTCGATTCGAGCGCCCATGAGACGATGATTGCCTTGTTCGTGAACAATACGCGTGTCACGCTGTTCGCCTTCCTGCTCGGGATGATTCCACTCTTCATCCCGTACGTGTTCGTCGTCATCAACGCCGCGGTCATCGGGTTGGTCGCCATGCTCGTTGGGTTTGCCGGCGAATCCGTGATTCGGGTCATCGTGCTCGGCATTTTACCCCACGGTGTCACGGAGATATCGGCCATCTTACTCGGAGCGGCGATGGGATTATCGCTCAACCGTTACGTGTGGAAGAAACTGCGCGGTAAAGAGACGGACGTCACGTTCAAGGCGCTATTTGTGGCAGGCGTGAAGATGTTTCTCTTCATCGCGGTGCCGCTCCTCGCCATTTCGGCCGTCATCGAGGCATACGTGACCCCACTGTTATTACAGTAAAAAAGCCATCAGCGATGGCTTTTTTACTTGAAATGATTCGTTGTCTCAACACATCGGATCAAACGAATCCCTTCTCTGGACAGGTCGCCGTTCACTTGCCAAATTTCTAATCCATTCGTGATCGCATCGCGAATCAGCTGACGAATCCGCGCGTCTTGTTTCCGGTTCGGATTGCCGGTGAAGACGGGCGCATCATATAAGAAGACATACAGCAGGACGGCCCGTTTGGTTGCAGGCAACGTCGCAATCAACGTCTCGAGATGGCGAATTAATCGTTCGGTCTCGATCGGTCTCGTCACCGCACGGCGTTCAAAGCGGGGGAGAGGCGTCACGAACAACTCGGTGAGTGGTGCCTTCACTTCCATATAGACACCATCAACTTTGAAATCGAGTCGTGACGTGCCAATGACTTGCTCGCGTTCCACATGTTTCGAGTAAGGAAAGACCGGTAATGCGTCCGTGTCCAAGCAATACGCGACGAAATCGTTGGCGCGACCTTGATGAATCCCAATCCATTGTCGGTCTGCATCAATCGAGATGGCTTCTACTGTGAAGGCGGTGTTCCGTCGCGGATCGTTCGTTGTCGAGATGAGGCAAGGCACCCCGTCAAAGACGAGGTCACCGATGCGGCCTGTGACCGGACAGTGGCAGGCGACGACGGTGTCGCCGATCAATACATCCATCACGAACCGATTGCGTCGTTTCAAAATGATGCCTTCTTGCAGGTCTAGTGCGAAGCGATACATCGTCAGTCGACGCGTGTGACCGTCGTGCTGAGCTCGAACGTGACGTTGCCGGCCAAGGCGCGTGAAATCATGCAGCCGTCCTTGGCTTTCTTGGCGATCCGTTCGACGAGCGTGATATCACGGTCTGTGGCATCTGTCGGCACGTTGATGCGGGTCGTGTAGCGAATCGTCTCATACGTGAAGACACCGTTCGTCACGTCGACGATGCCTTCGGCGTCAATCGTGATTCCGCGATGTGGCAGTTCGCTTCGCCCGAGCATAGCCGCGAGCGTGATGATATAGCAGGTCGCCGCAGCACCGAGCAACATCTCATCGGGGTTCGTCCCGATGCCCGGACCATCCATTTCCGGGGGAATCGAGATTTGTGTCTTTAACCGTTCGGCCTCAATCGTTCCGACGTCGTTGCGTCCGCCGGTCCAGTCGAGGTTCATTTGAAACGTATGCTTCATAAAAAATCGCCTCCAATGTCTCTATTCTAGAAGAGAACGATTGGAGGCGCATGTGTTATGCTCGCGCGCGTTCAGCGAACGTGCGGAGCGTCTGGATGATGACGTGGGTCGCTTTTTCCATGTTGTTGACGGAGACGTACTCGAACTTGCCGTGATAGTTCTCGCCGCCCGTGAAGATGTTCGGGGTCGGGAGTCCCATATACGATAGTTGCGAACCGTCCGTACCACCGCGAATCGGTTCGATTTTCGGTTCGATTCCAAGTTCGCGCATGACGTCGGCGACCGTATCGACGATGTGTTTCACTGGCTCGATTTTCTCGGCCATGTTGTAGTATTGGTCGTCCATTTTTAAGTCAACGCGCGCTTCGCCGTACTTCTGTTTCCATTCGACGACGAGCTTTTCAAGCAACGCTTTGCGCGCCTCGAACTTCGTGCGATCGTGGTCACGGATAATGTATTGCAGCGTCGTCGTCTCCACGTCGCCAGAGAAACCGTTCAGATGGAAGAATCCTTCGTAGTCGCTCGTATGCTCTGGGGCCTCATCAGCCGGAAGGCGGTTGTGGAATGCCATCGCCAATTTCATCGAGTTGACCATCTTGTTTTTGGCACTGCCCGGGTGGACGTTCGTCCCATGGAACGTGACCGTGGCACCAGCGGCGTTGAAGCTCTCATATTGGAGTTCGCCGAGGGGACCGCCGTCCATCGTATAGGCGAAGTCGGCGTTGAAGCGAGCGACGTCGAACTTGTGCGGGCCGCGTCCAATTTCTTCGTCCGGTGTGAAGGCGATCCGGACCGGTCCGTGCGGAATCTCCGGATGGGCCAATAAGTATTCGACCGCAGTGACGATTTCGGCCATACCGGCTTTGTCATCGGCACCGAGCAAGGTCGTGCCGTCTGTCGTGATGAGCGTATGTCCCACATAGCCGTCGAGCTCCGGGAAGTCACGCGGCGACAAGATGACTTGGAGCGCCTCGTTCAAGACGATATCGCCACCCTCGTAATGTGCGACGAGTTGCGGGTTGACGTTCGTCCCGGTGAAGTCGGTCGCCGTATCGACGTGGGCAAGTAAGCCGATCGTCGGTACATCATGGTCGACGTTACTCGGAAGTGTCGCGAACAAGTAACCGTACTCATCCGTCTCGACGTCCTCGAGCCCGATTGCTTTCAATTCGGTCTCGAGATGGCGAATCAAATCCCATTGTTTCGCCGTCGACGGAGTCGTCTCACTCGTGAAGTCGGACTGTGTATCAATTTTTGCATACGTGATTAAACGTTCAATCAATTTCGATTGCATGGTCTGCCTCCTCTGATGAATCTGTTCTCATTTAGTTTAGCATGAGAGCCGTTTTGAAAAGTATCGAAATTGTTTGAAAATAAAAAGAGAGGCGCGATGGCCTCTCTTCGTGCCCGATTTCTTCCCGAATCAAAACAGAAGAGGAAGTAGAAATGGCAACACAAATGACGTGAAGATGGCAGACAGACCCATTGCCGCTCCCCCTGTCGCACCGGATAATGGGTGTTCCGTCGCAGCTTGAGCCGTCCCGATGCCGTGGCTGAGCGTCCCGAGCGCAAGTCCGCGCGTGAACGGGTCGGTCACGTTGAAGCGCGTGAGAATCATCGGACCGAGCATGGCCCCGAGGATTCCGCAAGCGACGGCGACCGACGCGGCGAGTGCGGCGTCACCTTGTAGTTGCCGCGCCAATTCTAAGGCGATTGGTGACGTCACTGATTTGACGGACAAGGCGAGCAAGACGTGATCCGTCAATTTGAGCGCGGTCCCTAACCCGACAGCGACGAAAATCGTCGACAGCGTCCCGAGCATGATGGCCCCGAGCGCCCGTTTCGCGCGAGCGAGCAAGATAGGCAAGTTGCGATAGAGTGGTAATCCGAGTGCGACCGTGGCTGGTCCAAGCAGCGTCGTGATGGCGTCTCGAGCCGGGGCGTACGTGTCGTACGTCTGTCCGGACAAGAGCAAGATGACAATCAATGTCGCTGTACTCAAGAAGACGACGTTTGTGAAGGGGGACGCCCATTTGAACGATAGTTTGCGGCTCAACATGTAGACGCCGATGGTGACGAGCACCCAAAATAATGTCATGAGGCTTCACCTCGTCTTCCAGAGATGAGTGCGGTGACGATGAGACCAACGAATAGACTGATGATCAAGGCGGCAAACAGTGGCACACCTTCCGCCTTCAATAAATCACTGTAAGACATGAGTCCGACCGCAATCGGGATAAAGAAGAAAGCGAGATGCTTTGTCAAAAAACCAGCGCTGTCTTCAATCCACTCGACACGGATCAGTTTCGTCATCAATAAGAGCAGTAAGAGGACCATTCCGATGACGCTTCCAGGAACTTTTAAATCAAGCGCAGCGACGATCCAATTGCCGAGTGAGCTCAAGCCAAACAAGAGCGAAAGGCCAATCACCCATTTGATGAGACGTTGCATATATGACATCCTTTCGCGAATAAGTTCAAAACGTATGCATTTTCTCAAGTTTCATTCATTCGGTCAAGATAAAGGCTATATAAAAAATGATAAAGGGTACACACGTTCGGTATGGTAGACTACTTTTATCATATCCGAATGAGGTGTTCGAATGGAACTTCAATCAATCAAACAGTTTATTGATCAGCACGGGCTCGAACAGGGTGATGACATCTTGGCGGCGTTCACGAAGCGCGTTAACTTGAAGCTTGAACCCCGAACGACACGAGAAGAAGTCGCGATTGGTCATTCGAAATTTGGCGGCTACCCAGATTTGCCGAGTGCGTCGGACCATCCTGGAGAGAACTTGACGTTGTTGGCACAGTTCCGGCTGAGTGACTTCACTGGATTTGAATCGGTCGAAGCGCTTCCGAAAGAAGGGATGTTATCGTTCTTCTATGATTTGGACGAACAACCGTGGGGTGACGCGGACGAACGTCACCTTTGGCGCGTCCTCTATACAGATGCGACGGCGCTTGTAAGGGTCCGCGTCGGCGAAGCACTCAACGAGAGGGCTGTCGCATTCGAAGAAGGCTATGCGCAGAACGATCACGACTTGTTTGATCTGATGAGTGAGGACGAGTATTCCGCGTTTGAGGAGTTATTCAATGAAGAAGAGGCGCATGCGGTCGGCGGTCATCCAGACGAGGTGCAACATGATGTGTTTGAAGAGGTTGAAGAGACCCATGGGGAACGATTCAGTGACCCGTTTCTCTTATTCCAAATGGACTCAAGCGATGAACTTGACATCATGTTCGGCGACGCCGGCATCCTCTATTTCCTGATTCCGATCGAAGCGCTCCGAGCCAAGCGGTTTGAAGAAGCTGAAATCATCATGCAATGTTACTGAGCGCAAAAAGAGAGTCGACCCTTTATGGGCGACTCTCTTTTGAATTACGCTTCTTTTTTCTTACGGAACCGTGCGAAGAACTCATACACGATTGGGACGATAAGGAGCGTCAACAGCGTCGAACTCGTCAGTCCGCCGATGACGGTCACACCGAGACCTTTCGAGATCAAGGCGCCGCCTTCAAGGCCGAGAGCGAGCGGTGCGAGGGCACCGATCGTCGCGAGCGCCGTCATGAGAATCGGACGGAGACGCGTACCGGCTGCTTCGAGCAAGGCATCGCGTGTCGAGAGATCGGCCGCTTCTTTATGAATGACGCGGTCAATCAAGACGATGGCGTTCGTGACAACAATCCCGATTAACATGAGCGCACCGATTAAGGCAGATACCGAAATCGTTTCGCCTGTAATGAGAAGGGCGACAAGCCCCCCGATAATCGCGTAAGGAAGCGAGAACAGGACGACGAACGGTGTGACAGCACCACCGAACGTGATGACGAGCACCAAGTAGACGATGGCGACGGCCGCGAGCATGGCGAGACCGAGCTGGGTGAACGATTCTTGAATCTGTTCAGTGACCCCACCGACGTCATACGAGACACCAGTCGGGAGTTCGATATCAGATACACGTTCCTCGATGGCAGCCGAAGCTTCCGTCGCTTTGTCGGTGCTGAGCTCGACGTTGACGCGAGCTAGGAGCTTCCCGTCACGTTGGACGAGCGTATCCGGTGTCGTTCCTTCCTCGACTTCGATGAAGTCCGAGATTGGGCGAGGGCCGAACGGTGTTGTCACTTCTTGTTCCTGCAAGTCTTCAATGCTGTCGTACGTGACTTGTTCCGTCGGGATGATGACATCGAGCTGCTTGTCATCGATTGTCACGGTCGAAAGCGGGCTTTCTTGCGCTTGGAACTGTCCAATCGTCTGGGCGAGCTGAGCGGCCGAGACACCTGCCTCAGCAGCAGCTTGCTGGTCGACGTTGAACGTGTATTGCACGTACGATTCGCGAAGGTCAGACGTTGCTTGACGGACGTAATCCGTCTCTTCTTCAATCGTCTCAATGAATGTCGGGACGATTGCTTCAAGCTCTTCAAGTGAGTTGGCATAGACGTTATACGTCACACCGCTCGTTCCGGCGCCGCCGGCGAAGTCTTGTTCTTTCCACTCACCGCCTGAGGCGAGTTCATTCAACCGTTCGACGTCGGCGATTTTGACATCGGCGAAATCTTCCGTGTCCGGATCGTACTGGACGATGAAAATCCCTTGTTTGTTGTTCCCAGGGTTGAGCGGGTTCTCGCCACCGACCGTGAATTGAACGTCGGTCGCGTCCGCTTGCTCTTCCATGAAATACGTCTCGGCGATTTCGGCCGCCGCAATCGAATCATCAAGCGTTTGGCCCGGTTCTGGGTCGAACGTGACGTAAAGCGTCTTCTCAGACTCTTGGTTCAAGAAGTTGACCCCAATGGCTGGGACGAGGGCGAAACTTCCGATTAAGAGAAGCGTCGCTAATCCAAAGACGACGAGTTTATGGTTGAGCGACCAGTTGAGGACGCCGCGATACCATTCGGCGAGCTTCCCTGGTCCTTCTTCCGGTTTCAATTTGTCGCGGTTCTTAAAGAACGAGTCGGCCATCATCGGTACGACCGTGATCGCGACGAGTAGCGACGCGAGCAAGGCGAAGACGACGGTCAAGGCGAACGGTAAGAACAGCTCGCCGACGAATCCTGTGACGAAACCGAGCGGCAAGAAGACGGCGATTGTGACGATTGTCGACGACGCGATCGGAATGAACACTTCCTTCGTCGCAGCGATAATCAGTTCTTTGCCGCGCAATGTCTCGTTCGGACGTGTGAGGCGACGGTAAATGTTCTCAATGACGACGATAGAGTCATCGACGACCCGCCCGATGGCGACGGTCATCGCGCCGAGCGTCATGATGTTGAGCGTGATGTCGAGCTGTTTCAAGACGATCAACGCCATCAAGAGCGAGAGCGGGATGGAGATGACCGCAATAATCGTCGAGCGGAAGTTACGAAGGAACACGAGAATAATCAAGATGGCGAACAGACCACCGAGTAACGCTTTCGAGACCATCGTCTCGACCGATTCTTCAATCGGTTGGCCTTGGTCGAGCGTGACTGTGACGTTGGCCGTGTCATAGTCGGCTTCGAAGTCGGCGAGCACATCTTTGACGGCGTTGACGACATCGACGGTGTTCGCGTCTTGCGTTTTCGTCACTTGAATCCCGATGGAACGTTCCCCGTTCGACCGTGAAATCGATTCCTCGACGCCGCGGTCTTCAATCGTCGCGAGTTCGCTCAAGGCGACGGTCGGGACGGTTGTCGGGACGTTGGCAGGTGGGACGGCACCTGGCACTTCAGTCGGGACTTGTGGGGTCTCGCCAGTCGGAAGTTCCGTTGGCGCACCTGGCACCGGCTGTTCCGTTTGTGCGGGTGAATACGGGATTTGGAGGTCGCGGAACGCTTCGAGCGTCTCCGACTTCCCGTCGATGACGACGGCTTGTTCCGTATCACCGAGTTCATACAGGCCGAGCGCGATGCGGGCATCGTTCGCTTGAATCAACTGTTTGACCGTGTCTTCCGTCAAGTTGTAGTCGGCGAGTGCCTCCTCATCGAACTGAAGCTCGACACGACGAATCTCTTGTCCGGCGATTTGGACGGTCTGAGCGCCTTCGACCCCTTCAAGGGCCGGTTGTAACTCATCTTCGACCAATTTCGTCAATTCGGCCAAATCGAGACTCTCATCTGAGACGGCTGCCCCGATGACCGGGAATGCGTCAAAGCTGAGACGCGACACTTGCGGGTCTTGGACGGCTTCCGGCAACTCGACGTTGCTGAGCGCGTCTTTGACGAGTTGTTCAGCTTCTTCCATATCGGTGCTGAAATCGTAATCGATTTGAATGTTTGAAGCGTTCTGGAACGAAGACGATCGAACTTGTTCGACCCCGTTCAAGCTCTTCAAGCGCTCTTCGAGCACGGTACTGACTTCATCGAGCACTTGTTCAGGTGAAGCACCTGGGTAAATCGTCGTCACCGAGACGGTCGGTGTCGTGATGTCAGGCAACGTTTCTAGTTTCATCGTCAAGCCGGCGAAAATTCCGGCGGCCGTCAAGATGATCGTCATCAACCAGACTGCGAACTTGTTGTTGACGGAGAAGGACGTGATTTTCTGCATGGGGTTCATTTCTCCTCTGATGGGTTAGTCTGTTTTACCCGAATCGATGTTCCGGGCTCGCTCGATCAAGCGAGCGATAATGTCTTGTTTTAGGGCGGGAGGGGCGATGCCGACGTTAAAGTGCTCGGACATCATCATCCCTTCGAGTGCATAACGGATAATCATCGTCTCGACGGGATCGCTCGTCTGTTGAAACGCTGCGAAGAACGTGTCGAGGTCGTGCTTCCACCGTTCGGCGTATTCCTGGTCGACAGCGAATAGCGTCAAGAAGGCAATCATTTTCTCGGCGTCGATGTGAATCGGTGAACGCTCGGGATGGAGTTTCGTCTCGTCAAACAGGCGAACGAACGCTTCGACAGGACCGTTGCCGTCGGCTTGAAGCGACTCGTACAACTCGTTTTGCTCGGTTTGGAGCCGTTCGACGATTGCGGTCAACAGCGCTTCTTTGGATGGATAATGATATAGGAGACCACCTTTCGAGACGCCAGCCGTCTTGGCGACTTCATCTAATGTAAGATGATGTACACCATGCTCCATGATGATATCCGTCGCGGCATCCAACAATTTCTGTTTCGTGATCATTGATCGGTTTGTCATGTCATGCCTCCTTTCTGTACCGACCAGACGGTTTGTTCTCTTTCACTATAGGGGGCTAGTCATTTTGAAGTCAAGACATGATGATGTTAAAACTGTTAAGTTATGTGTTTATAACTGTGGTAAACGATTTCAAAAAAAGGTTGACGTGAGAATGATTATCAGTGATGATAGTAACTGAGAGTAATTATCATTACCAATATTAGAGATGAATAAGTGGGGGATTATGAAATGAACAAAAAGTACATGGCACTTGGCCTTTCGGCTGCGCTCACGACATCACTTCTTGCGGCTTGCGCCAGCACAGAAGAAACGACGACTTCAAGCGACAACGAGACAGCAGAAGAGTCAAAAGTCGTCAATGTTTACTCGAGCCGTCACTATGATGTCGATAAAGAGCTTTACAAGCAGTTCGAAGAAGAGACAGGCGTGAAAGTCAACGTCGTCGAAGGGAAAAGCGATGAGTTGCTCGAGCGTTTGAACACAGAAGGCGACAACACGGAAGCCGATCTCTTCATCACAGCGGATGCAGGGAACTTGTATCAAGCCAAAGAAGCGGGACATCTGCAAGCGGTCGATAGCGATGTGCTTGAGTCAAACGTCCCTGAGAAATACCGTGACACAGACAAAGAATGGTTCGGTCTCACGAAGCGGGCCCGTGTCATCGTCTACGCCAAAGACCGCGTGAAACCAGAAGACTTGTCAACGTATGAAGCACTCACAGAAGAACAGTGGAACGGCAAAGTTCTCGTCCGTCCGTCTGAGAACATGTACAACATCTCGCTCCTCGCCTCGTTCATCGAAGTGAACGGTGTCGACCAGGCAAAAGAGTGGGCGAAAGGTATGGTCAACAACTTTGCACGCGACCCACAAGGAAACGACCGTGACCAAGCGAAAGCAGTCGTGGCCGGTGAAGGTGATGTCGCCATCATGAACACATACTATATGGGTCTCATGTTGAACTCGGAAGACGCGGAAGAGAAGAAAGTGGCTGAGCAACTCGGTGTCTTCTTCCCGAACCAAGATACGACGGGGACACACGTGAACATCTCAGGAATCGCGATGACAAAAGCCTCGAAGAACGAAGACAATGCGAAGAAACTCATGGAATTCATGTCTGACCCGTCAGCACAAGAACAGTTCGCGAGCGCGAACTATGAGTATCCGGTCAACGAGTCGGTTGAACCGAACGAACTCCTCCAATCATGGGGTGAGTTCAAAGAGCAGGACATCAACCTCTCGGCACTTGGAGAACACCAACAAGAAGCCATCCGTCTCTTCAACGAAGCGGGCTGGAAATAAGAAGACTTCGGCTTGAACAGACGTTCAGGCCGAAGATTTTTGCGTTTCTTGACACGCTAGCGGTACAACGAGAGCGTTGAACCTGATATGATGGGACAGGAAGTGACTGAACGAAAGAACGGGAGTTGTACGACATGAACTGGTACGCGCTGAAACGACAACTGAATGGATGGGCCATCCTCAGCTTTATCGCGCTGGTGTTCATCGTCCTGCCAGGCGTCGTCGTCTTGGTCGAACTGTTCGCACCGGTCAACGACAACTGGCAACACATCCGCGAGTACTTGTTACCGACTTATGTGCGCAATACGCTGTTCATCATGCTCGCGACCGGATTGTTGACGACCATCATCGGGACGAGCTTGGCTTGGTTCGTCACCGTCTATGACTTTCCGTTCCGTCGGTTCTTCAAATGGGCGCTCATCTTACCGCTCGCTATCCCGCCTTATATCGGGGGATACACGTATCACGGAATCTTGAACTATACGGGCGTCATCCAGACGACGCTGCGCAATGAGTTCGGCATCACCGTCGACCAGACGTACTTCAACATCATGACGATTCAAGGCACGGTGTTCATCTTCACGCTGTTCTTGTATCCATACATTTATACGATCACGCGGGCCTTCCTGCACAATCAATCGTCCTCGATGATTGAGAACGCCCGCATCCTCGGCCGCGGCTCATGGGACATCTTCTTCACCGTCGTCATCCCGATTTCGCGTGTCGCCATCATCGGTGGGGTCAGCCTTGTCTTGATGGAAGTATTGAACGACTATGGGGTCGTCAAATACTTCGGGATTCAGACGTTCAGCACGGCCATCTTCAGTACATGGTTCGGGATGAAAGATACGTCCTCGGCGCTCAAACTCGCCGGGACGCTCATGATTCTTGTTATCGCCATCTTGACGATGGAACGGCTCGTCCGGGGGCGGAAGCAGTTCAGCTATGCGACGACAAAAGTGAAGCCGCTCAAACCGAGACAATTGACCGGGTGGCACCGCTACGCCGTGTTCGGCTATGTGGCGACCATCTTCGCCGTCGCGTTTCTCATCCCG
Organism: Exiguobacterium sp. s70; assembly: GCF_018618315.1. Lineage (NCBI taxonomy): Bacteria > Bacillati > Bacillota > Bacilli > Caryophanales > Exiguobacterium > Exiguobacterium sp. s70. The sequence goes on along the minus strand of NZ_JACSLV010000003.1, from coordinate 133,557 downwards.
TTCGTACAACTCGTCGCTTGGACGGTATTGACGTTCGAGCAAGTGTTCACGGCCGAGTTTTTCCGCCTCGTCTGGAACACGGTGAGCGTGGCGTTCATCGCGACCGTGATCATTCTCGTGTTCGCGCTCATCATCGCGAACTACACGCGCCTGTTCCCGTCGAACATGACACGCGTCATCTCGAAAGTGACGACGCTCGGTTATTCGATCCCGGGAGCGGCCATCGCCATCGCCGTCATCACGTTGTTCTTGCTGCTTGATGAGTGGGTGCTGAACGTGGCGCTCGCCTTGGATTTAGGCCAGACGTTCGTGTTCAGGACGACGCTCATCATGCTCATCTTCGCCTACGTCATCCGCTTCCTCGCCATCGGCTATAACTCGATCGAGAGTGGATTTGAGAAAGTCGGCAAGTCGTTCACGGAAGCGTCGCGCATGCTCGGATGGGGGACGGTACAGACGTTCTTCCGGGTCGATATCCCGATGATTAAAGGGGCGATCATGAGCGCGTTCATCCTCGTCTTTATCGATATTATGAAAGAATTGCCGCTGACGCTGTTCTTGCAGCCATTCAACTTTTCGACGCTCGCCACACAGGCGTTCAAATATGTCAGTGACGAGAAGATACATGAGGCAGCGCTCGCCTCGATCGTCATCGTGCTCATGAGCGGACTGTTGATCTTTGTGTTCCATAAGGTGCTTGATAAGGAGGCCGACTAATGTTTGTTCAAATCAACGATTTACACTTCAGCTATAAAGGTGCGCAAGCCGAGACGATTAAAGGATTCTCAATCTCAATCACAAAAGGTGAGATCGTCTCGCTTCTCGGTGACAGCGGTTCTGGGAAGAGTACGATTTTACGACTCATCGCAGGGCTCGAGATGCCGAATCAAGGCGTCGTCGTCGTCAACGACTGTGTCTGTTGCGACGATTGCCAGTTCATGCCGCCTGAACAGCGTGGTGTCGGGATGGTGTTCCAAGACTATGCGCTCTTCCCGCATATGACCGTTGAGAAGAACATCCGCTTCGGTCTGCATAAATTGAGCCGGAAAGAACGGAACGAGCGTGTCGAAGAGATGCTGACGCTCGTGAACTTGTCCGAGTTCCGTCATCGCTATCCGTACGAGCTCAGTGGTGGTCAGCAACAGCGTGTCGCGCTCGCGCGTGCGTTGGCACCGAAACCATCGCTCCTCATCTTGGATGAGCCGTTCAGCAACTTGGACACGTCGCTCCAGCATCGCATTCGGGACGATTTGCGCCGCCTCCTCAAACAAACGGGGACGACGACAATTTTCGTTACCCACGATGAAGAGGACGCAGAGGCGCTCGCTGACCGTATCGTCTATCTCGGCGAAGGCAAAATCAAAAAACAGATCATGACGGAGAACAATAAGACGTTCAACCCGCAGATTCCATGCTTCGTGTAAAACAAAAGAACCCGCAGACATAAATCGTCTGCGGGTTCTTTTGTAGTTACCTCGTCTCTTGAGAAGGACTCGACTCGTTCCCGAGTTGATCGATCGCTGTCACATAATAAGCTGCCTGCTCGTTCGTGACTTCGATGCTCTTCCGGGCGTGCGACGGGATACTTTCGATATGTGTCGCTTCACCGTCGACCATTTCGTAGACACGATAGCCGATGACGGCGTCGTCACGGACGGCGTGCCACGTCAATAAGTTCCCGCGGAGTTCGACGCTCGTTGGTGCGTCGAGTTCGACTTCGGTATTGATTTCGGTATCGACAAGTTCGGTATAGACGACGAACCGCTCGTCGTAACCGCCGTCACCGAACGTACCGGAACACGTGATCAAGTTCAAATGTCGACTCGAGGTCGCTCCGAAGATGTCTTCAATTGGTGCGTTTTTCGTATCATAACTCTCTGTTTTTGTGACACGAAACGTCAACGTGTTGCCGTTCTCGTCGATAATCGTCACGGCATCGCCTGTCTTCAGCTGATTGAGTTCATAGAAGACGGCAGGGCCGGTCTTGCTGTCGACGTGTCCTGCGATGACGGCATTTCCTTTACTACCAGGTTTGACGCCCGGCTCGAACCAACCGACTTGGTTCTCGTCTTTTGGGACGCCCATCTGTCCGTTGTCGAGTACGCCGACCTGTTCGATTGCGGTGTCGACCTTGATTTTAGGAATTTGAAGTTGGACGGGTGTCGCGGCCTTGGCACTTTCCTCTTCCTCGGCTAATCGGAGCTTCTTCACCTCTTCCTGTAGAAGTGAGAATTCAGCCGATAAATCTGGGCTCTCCTCTATTTGTTTTTCTTCTACAGGTGGTGACGACGATTCTTGGGCGCTCGTCCACGTCCAGAAGCCAAAACAAAAGAGAGAGAGCGCCAGAAACAAATGGCGCTTGTTCATGGGGCTCCCTCCTTATTGAATTATTGTTCAGACACTTTACGGTTGCGAAGCGTTACGAAGGCGAGTAAGATTCCGCCAAGTACAGCAAGGCCAGCGTAGAGCGTGTTCATTGATTGTTCTTGTGCACCACCGAGACCTGTTTCAGGCATCTCTTCAGGCATTGTTGTTTCAGCGAACTTGTCAGGCATTTGTGTCACGATCGCGTTACCGAGTGTCTCACCAACACCGAACATGAACGCGTATCCTTCACGGAATGACATCCAAGCGGCATCCGCATCACCAACTACATACTGATCGAACGTTTGAAGCACGAGGGCCTCATGTTGTTTGATGGCTTCTTGGCCAGCTTCTTGTGGCAAGTTACCTTCTGTCGCTGCATCGAGGAATGTGCTGAAATCGACAGCGAACTGGTCGAGCTTCATGCGTGCTTCTTCAATTTTAGCTTCGTCGCCTTCGAGTGTAGCGGCAACGATGTCACCTTGGGCTGTGATGTGGTTCCCGTTCCATACTTTTTCGAATTGGGCCGCACCTTCGTCACCATAGACTGAACCGATGGCTGCTTTGAAATCGAGTGTGTTCTGATCTTCAGCCCAGCTCACGTAGTCGAAGTCTTCTGCTTGATCGTAGCCTTTTTGCATGCCGATTGCTGCGAGGGCGAAGTGCTCACCAGCAAGGCTGTTCAATGTTGAACGAAGCTCGACGGCCGGTGTGTCAGCAGCAGTTTCAAACTTGTCAGGCATCTGTGTGACGATTGCGCCTGAGAGGGCTTTACTGATGTCGAACATGAGCTTGTACCCTTCGCGGTACGTCATGTATGCCGACTCGTAATCACCTGCGACGTAGTTGTCGAATACTGAGAGAACTTGGTCTTCGTGAAGCTCAAGTACGTCAGCGGCTGCGTCTTTTGGTAAGTTACCTTCTGTTGCTGCATCAAGGAATGTTGAGAACTCTTCGACGAATTCATCGACTTCAGCTTCAGCGTCAGCGCGAAGCTCTTTGTCTTCTGATTTAGCCGCTTCGACGAAGTCAGCTGAGTAGTCGTTGTGACCAGCGAAGATTTCTTCGAACTGGGCTGCACCTTCATCACCGTAAATTGAAGCGATGGCCGGTGTCATGTCGAGTGCGTTTTGATCGAGGGCCTTCATCGCGACTTCGGCGTCAGGTGCTCCATCATAAGCTTTCATCATCGATGTGACGGCTAAGACGTAATGCTCAGACAGTAATTGGTCGAGCGTGGCTCGTAAGTCACCTGCTGGTGTGCTTGCTGTCGGCGCGTGATCCGCTGCCTGTGCATTCAATGGTACGAGTAAGCCGAGTGCGAGTGCCGGTGCTACAATCTTGTTCATTGTTTTCTTCTTCATGGGTAATCGCTCCTTTTTTTGAGTGGTTGTCGTTGTTTACACCCATCTAACGGAGCGGTTCAAAAAATGGATCACTCTTTTTTTATTTTTTTTCGTTTTTTTGTTGAAGTGTGCGATAAACCCCTGGTGCGACGCCATATTTTCGTTTAAAGATTCGATGAAAATATGGATAGGAGCGGAATCCGGACAGCTCGGCGATCCGTTCGAGAGAGTGCTGGGTGTACTGCATCTGTTCTTCGGCGAGCTGGAGTCGAATCGATTGGGCATAGGCGACAATCGTCATACCCGTCACTTCTTTGAACAAGTGGACGGTCCGCGATACACTGAGCCCGACCGCGTCGGCGACGTCTGCCACTTTGAAGTCGCTTGTGACGTTTCCTTCTATATAACGCATCATGCGTGACACGACCGGGGGCCGCACGTTTGCTTGCACTTCTTGGACGGAACGGTCCAGCATGAGAAGCAAGGCTTCAATCAGTGTCTCAATCAAATCCGGACTTTGTTCAGTCGTCGGGCGTCGCGCCTCTTCGGTGATATGCTGCCAGATTGACAGCAGGCGAGGGTCGATTGAGATAGACGTGATGCGGGAACGGTCGATCGCCGCCCACCATGCATCGAGTGTCGGACCATCACAGAAGAGGTGATAGTCCCCGCTTGCCGGAGTGTCGACATGCAATTCGTACTCGTCACCGGGTTTGACGAGTAACAAATCGCCAGGCCGTGCCGTATGCGTCTTCCCATTGACGACGATGCGCGCCGTGCCTTCCGTCTGCAAACGAATCAAATACGTCTCCAATCGATTCGGGAAAGGAAAAGTGTAGGTCGTTGTATGATAAGAATAGCCACAAAAGCCAATTTCCATCGAATCATCCTTTCTTAATAGCAAAATCGTGCATATTCTCATCATATCATGGATAGAAATCAAGGCGACGAGCGGGTACGATGAAATCGACAGAACGTATGAGGAGGATGAAACATGAAACAATGGTGGAAAGAAGCGGTCGTCTATCAAATTTACCCGCGCAGCTTTAATGACTCGAACGGTGACGGCATTGGGGACATCCCTGGAATCACCGAGAAGATGTCGTATTTGGCGGAACTCGGAATCGATGTCATCTGGCTATCGCCGGTGTACGATTCACCGAACGACGACAACGGATACGATATCCGCGATTACCGGGCCATCATGGATGAGTTCGGAACGATGGACGATTTCGATGCGATGCTCGAAGAAGCGCATCGTCACGGCATCAAAATCATGATGGACCTCGTCGTCAACCATTCGTCGGACGAACACCAATGGTTCATGGAATCGCGCTCCTCAAAAGACAGCCCGTACCGGGACTACTACATTTGGAAAAAAGGCGAGAACGGTCAGCCGCCAACGAACTGGGGCGCTTTCTTCGGAGGGAGTGCGTGGCAATACGATGAGGCAAGCGACGAATACTACTTGCACCTGTTCAGCAAAAAGCAACCAGACTTGAACTGGGAGTCAGAGACGTTGCGCCGTGAAGTATACGATTTGATGACGTACTGGCTCGATAAAGGGGTCGATGGTTTCCGGATGGACGTCATCAACATGATCTCGAAAGATCCGAGCTATCCAGACGGGGAGACGCGTGGGACAGGTTATGGGGACGGCACACCGTTCTTCTTCAACGGACCGCGCATCCATGAGTTCATTCAGGAGATGAATCGTGAGGTCTTGTCGAAATACGATACGATCACGGTCGGTGAGATGCCTGGCGTCAGCGTCGATGAGGCGAAGCTATATACGGGAACAGACCGTGATGAGTTGAACATGGTGTTCCATTTCGAACACGTCGACGTCGGCAACGGCAGTTTCGGCAAATGGAACCCGACGGACTGGAAGTTGACGGATTTGAAGACAATCTTCTCGCGTTGGCAGGAAGGTCTTGAGGAAGATGGCTGGAACAGTCTCTATTGGAGCAACCATGATCAACCGCGAGCCATCTCACGGTTCGGGAACGACTCGGACGAATACCGTGTCGTCTCTGGTAAGATGCTGGCGACGCTCCTGCACATGTTGAAAGGGACGCCTTACATCTATCAAGGTGAAGAGTTCGGGATGACGAACGTGGCGTTCGACTCGATCGATGAGTACCGCGATATCGAGACGCTCAACGCGTATCGGGATTACACGACGAACGGACTGTTGACGCATGATGAGATTTTCCGCGGCATTCACGCACGTGGGCGCGACAACTCACGGACGCCGGTCCAGTGGTCGGCCGAGGCGCAAGGCGGATTCACGTCCGGCACGCCTTGGATCGGGGTCAACCCGAACTATGTGACCGTGAACGCGGAAGCGGCACGACGCGATCCGGACTCGCTCTTCCATTACTATCGCCAATTGATTCAGCTCCGGAAACAACATCCGATTGTCGTTTACGGGAAGTATGAGTTGTTGCTGCCGGACGATGAAGCGGTATACGCCTTCACACGTACGTTCGAAGGCGAGACGTGGCTCGTGCTCTGCAACTTCTCAGCTGAGACGGTGACGCGGGAGCTGCCGTATGACGTGACAGAACGCGTCATCGGCAACATGGAACCAATCGAGCCGTTCACGCTTCGTCCGTACGAAGCGCAAGTGTATAAAGTGTGACGAAAAAAACTCGCCTCCTTGGCGAGTTTTTGTTGTGTCGTTAGTAAAGATGACCCGTTTCGGGAATAGGGATAGTAGAGTCTGACCGAAAGGGGGAAACACGATGAATACGTTAATTGCTTATTCGACCCGCTACGGGACGAGTGAGAAAGTCGCCCATCTGTTGGCGGAGCGGCTTCCGGGAGACGTCCACATTCAAAACGTGGTCGAAGCACCGGACGTCGAGTGGGGGACGGTCGACCATGTGATTGTCGGCAGCTCAATCCGGATGGGTAAAATTCAAGACGAGATGACGGCTTGGCTGCACATCAACGAAGCTCAATTGCTCAAACGACCGCTCGGCCTTTATTTATGTGCCGGTACGCCGACCCCAGCCGAGCGGCAACGAGAGCTCGAGGACGCGTATCGAGAAGTGTTGCGTGCACACGCTTATTTTGTCGAGGTCGTCGGTAACGGCTATGATTTCGAGCGGATGGGCTTTCTCGACAAAGCCATCGTCCGCATGATGGCAAAACAGACGGTGAGTTCGCTCAATTTAGACGAGACGATGCTCGATGAACTCGTCGAGGCGGCTCAAACATCGTTGCGTACACGGTCTGAGAACCCGTAAGCAAACAAGTCGTGAGCCTCGATTGGACTACTCGTGGAGATGAGCACATCTCCACTTTTTTGTTCGCCTTCGATTCGCTGGAGCGTAATATTCGTCAACTGGCCACCAATTTTCAAGGCGACCGGGGCCGAGTTGCGACAGATAACGTCCTCGATCGTGACGTGGTCGGTCCGGTTATCGCCGCCGAACAGTTCAATGTCGGCCCGACCCGATGCAAATCCGCTCGTCGCAATCCGTTTCAAGCGTACGTTGCGAGATTTATATTGGACGGCGAGGGCTGGATTGGCGCGATAGTCGTAATCCGGATTGCCGATGGCCGTGAATCCATGAATCAATACGTCCTGATACGCCGACACGACGAGGCTGCGTGCCGAAGATTTCGTATACAGCTTCGAGCGGACCGGTTCCATCGACACGAGATTCGTGCCCGACAGGAAGCGGGCCGTCTTCGACTGCGGGTCATCGGCCAAGTGATGGCTGATATGACGGAAATTGAACGACCGATTGTCGTGATACGAGAAGTGTCCGAATATGTGGACGTCATGGGCGGCCGATGACGTTCCGTGCGCCTTCACTTCGACGCCCCCGAAACAACCTTCGCTCATATTATTGACGAGTGTGACGTGGCGTGACCCGTCATCAATCTCGATCCCGTTCGAGTTCGAGAAGCCATGGGCGTGGGTCCGTCCGTGTGGATGATGGCAGTAACAGTTCGTGATATAGAGGGCGTCGCTATGATGGGTCGTAATGCCGTCGTCTCCGTAATTCGTTGCTTCGCAATGGTCGAGCCACACGTACCGGCTCCCTTTTTTGGCGCGAAGCCCGTCCCCTAAGTAATGATAATGAGGAGATGTGATATCGAAGGCATGCAGTCCCGCGTTTTTCGCCGTGACATGGTGAATCCAACCGAATTTGACGTGCGCGAACGTTAACGCGCTCGAAGCGGTATCGCCACTCGAGGTCCGGTCGACGTCACCGAGGCGCTCCACGTTCCAGTCGAGCGTCAAATGTGCGACTTCGATATGGTGGTTTCCGGCGAACGGGGTTGCATTTCGAAGCAACCGTCGATGTTTCGGAGCTCGGTCCGAGAGCTTGATGATCGTTTCCTGCTGGCTTGCCCCTTCAAGCACACAGTTCGACGGGATGCGGATGCCGCGGACGACATACACGCCGGCCGGCACGTGGACGTGGCGGTTCGACCGGAGGGCGAGCCGGAAAGCGAGCGTGCAATCCGTCAAACCATCCCCGACGGCCCCGTAGTCGGTGACGTCGATATGTTGGCGTGTCGCTTGTCTCAAGTTCAAGTGCTCGGCATCGAGCCGGCGCATCCACACCGGGCGGACGATTCCATCGACCGTCTCGAGCGGCAAGGAACTTGTCACTGGGACGATGCGTTCGGTCATCGGCAGGTGAGAGAGATAGGTTTTCGCTTGGTCGGGATAGTGGGCCTGTCGTGTCGCCTCATGCCAATCAAGTGTTTCTTTCAATAAATCACCGAGCGCCCAGTTCGAATGGTGGGCGATGGTGGCAGCGATATTCGAGCGATCAATGTATGCAGTCATATGGTTCATCCTCCTAGCGTTCACTACAATTGAATGTACCCGTTTTAAAAGTATTTTTAGCAAACCGAAGTATTTAGTAGACAGAAGCATTTATCCATGGTATATTCTATATGTGCTTAATTAAGAATAGCTGGAAACATAATTCACAAAACGCTTTGGATTATTTTTCGTTTAAGATAATCCTAGAGGTTTGTGATTTTTTATTGGTCAGTTTTTTCTAGTAAGGCACTACTAGAACGCACAGCGTTTATTTCAGGAGGGTTCATTATGAACACAGGTAAAGTAAAATGGTTTAACTCAGAAAAAGGTTACGGCTTCATCGAAATGGAAGGCGGAGACGACGTATTCGTACACTTCTCAGCAATCCAAGGCGACGGCTTCAAGACACTTGAAGAAGGCCAAGCAGTAACTTTCGAAATCACTGACGGAGCTCGTGGACCACAAGCTTCTAACGTTGAAAAAATCTAATCTTCCTTTCTAAGGAATTTTATAACCTGCTCGCTTCGGCGAGCAGGTTTTTTGTTGTCCGCGTGTTTAATCACTTGTCCCAGGGGAATCAATATACGAGTGACTACCACAAGGAGGTTTTTCAGAATGGATGCAATGCAAACGGCAAGACAGATTTTAGATCATAGTAACGTGGGCACGATGGCGACGGTCTATAAAGGCAAGCCGCATAGCCGTTATATGACTTTTTTCCATGATGAGCTGACACTCTACACGGCAACATCGAAAGACACGGATAAAGTCGATGAACTGAAGAACAATCCGTATACGCATATTCTGATTGGCTATGACGGCGATGGCGTCGGGGACACATATCTCGAGATTTTGGGGGAGACGACGGTATCCGATGACGAATCGATGAAAGAAAAAGTATGGAACGAGAAACTAGAAGGCTGGTTCGACGGTCCAGATGATCCAAAACTCGTCATCTTAAAAATCTCGCCGCAATCGATGCGCGTGATGAATAAAAAAGGACAGCCGCCTCAAGAAGTGAACCTGTAATTCAAACAAAGACGTCCCGAGTGGGCGTCTTTTGTAATTGACCAATTTCCAAAAAGTGACTGACCTGTGACACACATATGAACGAAACGTGAACTGTTGTCCTAACCTATGTGAAAAGATGAACATGGATGGTATATTGTGAATGTAATCACATATAAGTCATCATTCACTCATTCTAAGGAGGAATTATCATGTTCACAAAATTTTGGCAGAACCACAACGTCGCCACCGGTATTTTGACAGTCCTTCGCGTCTGGCTCGGCTATCACTGGCTCACAGCAGGTTGGGGCAAGATCACAGGCGGATTCGGTTCAGAAGGTTTCCTCAATAACGCACTGACACTGGCGACAGGCGATCACCCAGCTGTAGCCGGTTGGTGGGCAGCATTCCTTGAAAACTTCGCCATCCCGAACGCTGCCTTGTTCGATGTGTTGATCCCATACGGTGAATTCCTAGTGGGTCTTGGACTCTTGGTTGGTGCCCTCACACGTAGCGCCGCCTTCTTCGGTCTCGTCATGAACATGGCGTTCTTGCTCTCAGGCACGGTCAGCACGAACCCGACGATGTTGATTGTCTCGGTCCTCATTCTTGTCGCCGGCTATAATGCTGGTAAACTTGGCGTCGACGGATTGTTCTTACGCAAGTTTGTTGAAACGAAAGTGCTACATCGTTCACCAAATCGTCAAATAGCATAACGACTTTATGACGTTCTCCTGTGACAAACATCACCTCTTTCGGCTACGATGGACGTAGCAACGATTGAAAAGGAGAACGAATATGAACGCAACACGTTATAAATGGCTCGGATACACAGAGGGGATGTCTTTCTTACTCTTGTTGCTCATCGCGATGCCGCTCAAGTACTTGGCGGGCATGCCGCTTGCCGTCAGCATCGTCGGCGCGGCCCACGGTTTCTTGTTCGTCGCTTATGTGGCGGCAGCCGTCTATATGGCATGGCGTTTCAACTGGGGCTTCAAAGTGTTGGTCCTCGCGGTTATGGCATCCGTTATCCCGTTCGGACCGTTCTTGTTAGAGAAACGAGTCCTACCATCTACAGAAAAGACATCGAATTGAGGTTCGATGTCTTTTTTGCGTTCATGCACTCTCTGCTTGCGCTGACACAGCGGCTTTTTCGGCAGTGATGTCGTGACGGATCCGATACATCGCGAACAACGTGATGGTGAGCAGGCAGAGCATGCAAATCGTATAGAGTGAAGCGACCGGCATCCATTCGCTTAATAGGCCAAACACGATGAAGCCGAACGGTGTGATGCCCATCGCGAGGGATTCGAGGACACCAATCACGCGACCGAGATAACTCGGTTCCGTGTTCGTCTGTAAATAGAGCTGGATGGGGATATTGACACGGATGATGAAGAACCCGCTTAATAAGGCGAAACCAGCGAAGAAGACGATAGCTGGTGTGACTGAGAAGTCGAAATAGAGCGGGACGGCCGGTCCGATAAAGAGGCAACTCATAATGATCAGCGCGGTTCGGGTCGTGGCTAGCCGATGTTTGATTTGAAAGACCGGCAATGCATGGGCGAGCGAGGCGACTAAAAATCCGACGGCGAACATGCTTTCTAAAAATCCGAATTGAAGCGGGCTGACGCCGATTTCTTGTAGGGCGGCAATCGGGAACAGCACTTCGGTGGCAACAAAAAAGAAATTGAGCAAGGCGGCCAAGAGGGTCAACGTCCAAAGTACGCGCTGGCGTTTCAAGTAGCGGAAGCCAGACCGGACCTCGGACCAAGTCGATTGCTCGCTGGGGACATGGTCGTACGCTTTAAAGTGGAGACGAGAGGCGACAAGAGCGGCGATCATAAATAAGAGAGACGAGCTGAAGAGAAACGCTGATACCGGAAGTAACGTGAACAGTGCCCCGGCGAGCAGCGGCGTGCCGATGCTTGAGATGGAGATGGTACTTTGAATGAGGGAATTGGCGCGTTGGAGTCCGTCTTCGTCGAACAAGAATGGAATCGAACTCGATAATGTGACGGATAAGAAAGTCGAGACGACAGAGAGCAGACATGTGATAATCAAGAAAGCAGGAACGCCGAACGTCCAGACGAGACTCGCGATGCCGGCAGCTAAAAATAATAAGGCGTTCACGGACTCCATCGTAATGATCACGCGCTTGCGATCCAGTTTGTCGGCAAACGCCCCAGCAAACGGAGATAATAAGACACGTGGCACTGTGCCGGCAAGCAAGACGAGTGCGAACTGTAGTCCCGAACCGGACGTCGTCAGAACCGTCAGTCCCGCGACGAACGTGAAGAGACTGGATGCAAACAACGACATGAATTTTCCGAGCAATAATACATACAAGTTTGATGAAGTGGTCGTCATATCGATTCTCCTTTACAGTTAAGTTCAATCTGATTTAACTTTATAGTAAACGATGACACTCGATTTGTATACAATAAGTTCAATTAAATTTAACTTTTAAGAGGTGCTCTATGATTGGACAACGGATTAAAGCGTTACGCAAAGAAAAAAAACTGACGCAAAGCCAGCTCGCTGAAGGCATCATCACGAAATCGATGCTCAGTATGATTGAGAACGGCAAAGCAGAGACGTCGATGCGCAGTCTTCGTGAAATCGCGAAACGACTCGACGTGTCGGTACAGTCATTGCTCGTCGATCCTCGCGAGGAGGACTTACAGAAAATCGTCGAGGAGATTGAATATACGCAAGGAGGTCTCCACTCATGGGAAGACGAGGCCGTTCAGAAGGCGCTCCTCCCTTACGTGGACGTTGAGATGAACTCGGTATGGCAAGGGAAGGCGTACACGTTACTCGCGGACAGTGTATTTTATAGTGGGAATCAACAACAACTGTTGGAGTGGTATGATCGGGCAATCGCGGTGTTTGAGCGGCTCGAGGAGAAAGAAGAATTGATTATGGCCCGCATCAGCCAAGCGTTTTATCTGCTTATGTGGAATCGGTTTGATGAGGCAATTGAACGGATCGATACGATTGAATTGATTGATTCGAGAAGCATGAAGACGAAGACCCGCGTCGAATTCAGCATGTTGATGGTGTTCCGAAATATGTTGTATGACGACGATTTACCGGGCGCGATTCGTCGTCTCGAGGACACGCTCGATTATATGAAACGAACGAAAATGTATTATCGGGTCGACGATGTGTATCGAACGATTGCGATTTGTGCCCTCTATTTGAAAGATGAAGCGGCGATTGTCGATGCGCTGCAAAAAGCGAAACAATACACGAATTTCACGGACGACGTGACGATGAAAATACGCTTGGCGATGACGGAAGCGCTCTATGCGATTGAATATCGGAAGACGGAGCTGCTCCATCAACAGATTGTGGTCATGAACCAACTGCTAGACGGAAATACAGAATTCATCGCGGCGTTCGAGATGAGTAAAGGTGTCTATTTCGCCTTGACCGGTGAGACAGAGGCAGCCCGGCAATCGTTTTTGAAACTGTTGGAGCATCATGATCAATGGTCGAAGCATGGATTTGTCGATCAAGCGATTTATTTCGAAGGGTTATTAATTGGAACGAGTCACGGGTGTGGGGATGAATGGGTCCCGTTGATCGAACGAGAAGTGGGTCTGTTCCCGGAAGGTCGTTTCCGCAGCCATCTGATGTCGCTCATCAAAAAAATCAAGGGCTGACGCGTCAGCCCTTGAACGTTTGAATGAGTGTCCCTTTGCCGTCCTCGACTTGAATCGAGGCGTGGGCACCGTTGATGAGTGTCATTTGCGGCGGGACGTGCCCGCAGTCGATATCGTAAATGACAGGGACGTCGAGCAAGTACTGCAGTTCCGCATACACGTCTTCTGCCGTGTAGCCTTGGACGGGCTGTTGGGCCGCACTGCGCCCGAACAAAATGCCAGACGTATGATCAAACCAACCGGCCCACTTCATTTGAAGCAGGGTCCGTTTGAGTGCCGTAACATCGAGCTCGGCGTTCTCGAAATACCAAAGAATCGGCTCCCCGTCCAAATGGGTCTGTTGGAACGTGGCGACATCTCCATATGGTGTGCCGATGGTATGCAACAAGACATCGATACAGCCGCCAAGCAGTCGTCCGGTCGCCTCTGTCCCACCGAATGATTTCCACTCCGTCGGTTCGGTCAAATGATAGACGTGCGGGCTTGGGTTCTCATGCTGCCACTCTTTTTGGAACTGTTCCGAGGCGAGCTGGATGACCGTCTCGCCTTCTTTTGCTGATACGACATCGAGCCAACGCGAGCTTGTCGCGTCCCATTCTTCGCCGCGTAGGTCGACAAGGTTCGTCCCGTGGGCCGAAGCGATACCGGTCTTGAGCGTGTACACGAATAGGAATAAGCTGACGTCCGAATAGCCAAGCATCCATTTCGGTGGGAGCGCGTCCCAGTCGATAGCGTCTAGCAACTCAATCAAGAGGACGCCGCCCCATGGCGGGATAATCAAATCGATTGCATCATTGTGGAACAACCGGGTCAATTCATCGGCCCGGACTTCTGCTGGTGCCGATTTTGCTTTGTCTTGCGTCCAGACCGATGGCTCGAATTGGAGCGTGAACCCGTGGCGGGTGAATGTCGCCTCGGCCTCATGGAGCAGTCCATGTAATTCAGCGGGAACGCCAGACGAAGGGGCCGTCACACCGAAGTGATGTCCGGTCAATTGTGGATAACGAATCATGTGAGCCTCCTGTGGATAAGTGATAGGTGGGAATGCGGAAACGGGTTATCCACATGTGGACAATTATTTTTGACGCATGCGTTCTGCGTGTTGGATGCCCCAATCGTTCATCGTCTCGAGCACCGGAATCAACGTCTTCCCATACTCGCTCAAGCGATAGTCCACACGAGGCGGAACTTCGGGATAGACGGTGCGGATGATGATGTCTTGCTCCTCTAAATCGCGAAGCTGTGCCGTCAAAATCTTTTGACTGATATTTGGGAGCGAGCGTTTCAATTCGCTGAACCGTAACGTGTCCCCATTAATGAGCGCGAGTAAAATCGACGGTTTCCATTTCCCCGTGATCAGCTCGAGCGCGGTATCGACTTCGCAACTTGAAATCAATGGCATCAGTCTCACTCCTCTCTACAGTATCCTTGAGGTAACTATACCACCTTTTTGTGCCGTCTTCTGTCGATTCTACTTAGCGGGTATACTGAGAAAGAGGTGATCAAGGATGAACTTAACAAACATTAAACTCGGCGCCGTCACATTGCGCGTCAGCGATTTAGAAACGATGAAAACATATTATGAGCGCGTCATCGGAATGGATGTACTCGAGACGTCAGAACATCGCGTCACGCTCGGAACGAAGGAAATGGCGCTCGTCGTCTTACATGAAGTGAGCGGCGTGCGTCCAAATCCACGAACAGCTGGCTTGTTCCATATGGCGATCCTATTGCCAAACCGCGTCGAACTCGGACGGATCCTTCGTCATTTGATTGAACAACGGATTGAAGTCGGACAAGGAGATCATTTGGTCAGTGAGGCGTTCTATTTGAGCGACCCGGAAGGTAACGGCATCGAGCTCTATGCCGATCGTCCCCGCGAGCAGTGGGAATATGAAGCGAACGGTCATGTGAAGATGTCGACGGACCCAGTTGAATATGAATCGATGCTCGAGGCGGCGGCCGACCGTCCGTTCACGGGTCTTCCGAACGGGACGACGATGGGGCATGTCCACTTCAAAGTACGTTCCCTAGAAGCGGCAAAATTATTCTATCAAAATCGTCTCGGTTTCAAGGTGACGACCGATTCGTATCCGGGCGCCTTATTTTTAGCGGCCGACGGGTATCATCACCACATTGGCGCGAACGTCTGGGCCCGACCAAGCCAGCCGATGGGACAAGAGGCCGGTCTGGAGGCGTGGACGCTCTTGGTCGATACGGCCACGAATCGCGAACTCGGCGGGACGACATCGGAATGGTCGCTCACCGATGACGACGGCATCACGGTCAATATAAAAAGCGTGGACTAATGTCCGCGCTTTTTTAGCGTGCTGAAATTTTCTTTTGACTTGAATCAAACGAGAGGCGAATGCCGCGCTTTTGATACGCTTGTTCGACACGTTTTGAATTGATACTGAGCTCAAGATGAGCGAGTTTCAAGTGTTCAAGTTCTGGCACCGTGACATCGAGACGGACGAGCTCCATGTTGCGCTCGGCCTTTTTACGTGTGCGTCTCAAGTTACGGGGCACTTCTTCTGACGTCAGTGCCGCGATCGTTTCATTGATCAATTGTCGTTTATCGCCTTTGACGCTGAGCGCCGTATAGAGCTTATCGAGCGAACCGAAGCGTTTGATTAACTGGACCGATTGACTTTCATCTAATCCGGCCACAGGTGGAATCCCGTCTGAACGGTCTCCTGTCAATGCTTTGACTGCTGAGAGCTGTTTTGGCTTCAATCCCTCGTACAATGCCGCAATCTCCTCAGGGCGAATCTCGAGATGTCGCTTGAGCGGGAGCGGGCGATTGTCTTTGATGTCGCAACGAGCCTGCATTTGTTGCAGCTCTTGCGTTTGAAGCCAGACGGTGATGCGTGGGCTCACGAGCTGAAGCAAGTCCTTGTCTTTCGTCATAATGACGACAGGGGCGCTACAGCTGAACTTCCGAGCGATATGAGCAATCAAATCTTCACCTTCATAGCCTTCGACTTGATATTGCGGAATGCCGCTCTCTTCAAGCAATTGGCGCATGAGTTCCATTTGTGCTTTCAACTCGGGTGGTGTCTGGCGGCGACGGCGTTTATAGCCTGGATAGAGCTCGCGGCGCCATAATGTTTCACGTGAGACGTCCCACACGACGACGAAATGAGTCGGACGATGTCTGCGTAGAATCGTCCGGATGAGGCCGGTCATACCGATGACGGCACTCCGATCGTTTTTAGATACCTCGCGTCCTTTTTTCGTTCGGCTCGCGGCGGCACCATAGTAGGCACTGGCCAGCATGGAGTTTCCGTCAATTAAAAATAGTTTACGTTCCATGCGTAACCTTCTTTCTGTAGTTGTTGGACCGAACATTGATGAACTGTTCGGTGATGTTGTGTCAATGAGTGACACGCACTCAAATTAGCAACATATGTGCAGTATATCACGACAAGACATGAAAATATAGCGACAGTTCGACCGCTCCACGAAAAGCCCTCCCCGAAAAATCGGGGAGGGCGGTCCATTGAGTCAGTCGAGTTCAGGTTGAATCTCGTCTTTATGGGCTAAAATCAAATCGACGAAAACGACGCGGTGATTGTCGATTTCACGGACGATCAGTTCATGTTCGCCCGGTAAGACGAACCGTTCACCGGTGCGGGCATTCGCTTTTTGCGATAAGACGAAGCCGCCGATTGTATCGACGTCATCTTCGATTTCGATGCCGAACCGTTCTTCAATCTCTTGCGTCAAGACGAGACCGGACAAGCGGTAATGACCGGGTGTGACCTCGGTGATTTCAGCCTGTTCGTCACGGTCGAACTCGTCACGAATCTCTCCGACGATTTCCTCGAGGATGTCCTCGATCGTGAGAAGACCGGCCGTACCGCCGTACTCATCGATGACGAGACACATCATCGTCCGCGCGTTCTGCATTTTCACCATCGCTTCTTGGAGCGGTGTGAATTCCGTCACGAGCGGCAGCTGATGAATGAACGTCTCGAACGGGGCATCGCTTTTGACGAGTTGAGCGGTGAATAATTGTTTGGCATTGATGAAACCAAGCACGTCATCGCGGTCGCCATCACGCGTGACCGGATAACGGGTGTATTGATGTTCTTGGACGGTAGCGATAATCGTCTCAATCGAGTCTTCTTCGTCGATGGTCACCATGTTCATTCGTGGGACCATCGCGTCCTTGGCGATCCGTTCGTCGAAGGAGAAGATGTTTTGAACGTAGGCGAGCTCATTCTCGTTAATTTCTCCGCTGCGGAAGCTCTCGGTCATGATGATCTTAAGTTCTTCTTCCGAGTGCGCCGTCTCTTGCGCGGTCGTCTGCACGCCGAACAAGCGCAACGTCAACCGGGCCGTCCCGTTCAACACATGGATAAACGGATACAGTAATTTCGTGAAGAAATAGAGCGGTCGGGCGACGAGTAACGTCAAGCGTTCGGCTTCATGCACAGCAAGCGTTTTCGGGACGAGTTCCCCAATGACGACGTGTAAGAAGGCAATCAGCAAGAAGGCAATCAAGAAAGATAGGATGGTCGCGAGCGACGATGAGACGTTCAAGCGGTCGACGAGCGGTTGAATCATCCCTTCGATTTGGTCCGCACCAATCCAGCCTAGCCCGAGGGCGGCGAGTGTGATGCCAAACTGTGAGGCCGATAGCGAGTCATCGAGATTCTCAATCACTTTCTTGGCGACAGAGGCCCGTCGGTTCCCTTCGAGCACGAGTTGGTCGAGTCGGGCACCGCGCACTTTAACGATGGAGAATTCAGCCGCCACGAAAAAGGCGGTCATAAAAATGAGCAAGGCGACGATCAATAAGCTGAGTAACATGGGACTGTCCAAAAATTCCCCCAAAAATCGGGGAGTCACCTCCATTAACGTTAAGTCGTATGTCGTTCAGGAGAATCCCTGAAAACGAATAGTTTGTTTCAGTATAGTGGATTTACCAAAAATATTCAAAAAACAGGCGGAAAGGTTTCGACAAGAGGGGAATGAGGGAACTACAAATCGAGAAGAGACGAAGGAGGAATTGATATGGCTAACTATCCAGAACTAAAAGGAAAAGTCGCGGTCATCACCGGGAGTTCGAAAGGACTCGGGCGCGCCATCGCGGAACGATATGCGAAGGAAGGGGTTCATGTCGTCTTGAATTATCGTAGCAGCGAGGACGAGATGAACAAGGTCATTGAAGGCATCGAGGCTGCTGGCGGGAAAGCGGTCGCGGTCAAAGGGGACGTCGCCGAAGAGGGTCTCGCCGAGAAGATGATTGAAACGGCCGTATCGGAGTTCGGGAAGATGGACATTTTCGTCAACAATGCCGGCGTACAGGTCGAGGCGAAGACGCACGAGATGGAACTCGATAACTGGAAGAAAATCATCGACACGAATTTGACGGGAACGTTCCTCGGTGTACGTGCCGCCCTCAAATACTTTGTCGACCATGAGATTCAAGGGAACATCATCAACATGTCATCGGTGCACGAAGTGATTCCACGTCCAGGCTATACGCATTATGCGGCGAGTAAAGGTGGCGTGAAGATGTTCACGAAATCGGTCGCCCTCGAGTACGCACCGAACAAAATTCGTGTCAATGGCATCGCACCAGGCGCCATCGACACACCAATCAATGAAGAGACGATGCAAGACCCTGAAGAGAAGAAAGGGCTCGAGGCGCTCATCCCGACTCATGAGATTGGTCGTCCGGAACAGATTGCGGCCGTTGCGGCATGGCTTGCTTCAGACGAGTCATCATACGTCACCGGCGCGACGATTTTCGCGGACGGGGGCTTGTCGCTCTATCCATCATTCGGTCCTGAAAATAAAGTGCAATGATAAAAGGGAGGCTCCGCGTCAAGCGGCGTCTCCCTTTGTCTATTAACTGCTTAGTTGATCTTCCGCCGCGTATTTCGGCAAGATGATGGTGAATGTCGAGCCGTGGCCGACGCTCGAATCGACGCGAATCGTTCCGCCGTGTCCTTCGGCAATTTCTTTACAGATGGCGAGGCCGAGGCCCGTGCCACCGATTTTACGACTGGCCGAGTTGTCGACGCGATAAAACTTGTCGAACAGTTTCGGCAGCGCCGACGTCGGAATGCCGATGCCGGTGTCCTGAATCGAAATCTCGATGACATCGGACTTGTCATTCGTGACACAGACGGCGACTTTTCCGCCTTCTGGTGAATATTTGATCGCGTTGTGGAGCAAGTTCGTGAACAGTTGACTCAGGCGATCCCGATCACCGTATACATACAGATTCGTATCACATTCGAGGGCGAGCTGATGATGTTCGCTCGCGCCTTGATGGATGGCGATCGTCTCTTTCAAAATCGTATGCAAACTCTCAGGTCGGCTATGGTACGTCTGTTTACCGGATTCCATCCGTTGCACGTCGAGCAAGTTGGAAATCAAGTCCTCGAGACGGAGCGTCTCTTGGTGAATCATCCCTAAATATTGATCGATTCGCTCAGCAGGCATCGTCCGATAGCGAAGCAGCTCGGTGAAGCCGATGATGCTCGTGAGCGGTGTGCGCAGTTCGTGCGAGACGGTCGACACGAGTTCCGTTTTCAAGCGGTCGACTTCGGTCTCTTGCGTCACATCCCGGAAGACGAGCATCGTGCCATGACGGGTGCCACGCAAGTGGATTTTCTCGGCATACATCTGGATGAAGCGTTCTTCTTGATTCATCGAGAACGTCACACTTTCTTCCATACTCTCGCCATCAAACGCACGGCGCATGAATGAGAAGAACGAGTCTTTCTGATCGACTTGAAGACCGAGTTCCTCTAAATCAGCATCCAAGCGATACAAGTCCATCTCGCTCCGTTTCGTGGCGGCTTGATTGAACATGATGAAGAGGGCCTGGTTGGCGAACTTCTCATGTGTCGTATGCTCGACATAAATGACCGCATCACGAATCGAGTGCAGGAGGCGCGCCGTCTTCTCACGTTCTTCCTCGACTTGGTTGCGTTGTGTCGCGAGCGAAGAGGCCATTTGACGGAATGAGTTCGTCAATTGTCCGACCTCGTTTCGCGAAGAGACAGCCGCTGGAATCGGAATGATCCGTTCATCCGCCAGTCGATCACTGTTGATAATCAAGTTCTGCAGTTGACCGGTCAATCGTTTCACATAAGGGCGAGCAGCGATAAAGAGGACGAGCAACACGGCGAGGAGGGAGAGGAGCCAGAGCACTTGCGCCCACTTTGTATGAGTGGCGAGTTGCTCCCGCAACTGATTCTCTTCTTCATTCAACGAGTTGCGGTATTCGGTGAACACCGTCTCCATATCGACGATGCTCGCGCTCATGTCAGCGGCACTTTTCGAGTTGATTTTGAATTTGCGGTCGGCAGGCGGTTCCGCTTGCGGCGTCACTTTGCCAAGTGTCGGCATTTTCAAGAACGGTTCGGTGACCGTCCCTTCGCGTTTGGCGATGACATATCGCTCTAGGCTCGGCATGACGCGTTGTTGATAAGCCGAGAATAGTGTCCGTGCGTCGCTGGCATACGTCTTCTCTTTTTCAGTGACCGCGTTCGTCTCGAACCATGCGGTCTGAATCTCAATTAAGTCTTGTTTTTCTTTCACGCGGGCGAGCATCGCCTCGTCGCCGAGGATGACATAGCCACGCATTTCATATTGCATCGACTGCCACGTCTCGAATAGTTCGGTCGCGTTCGTGCGACGTTCACTAATGTTCTCGAGCGATGACGTCGTCTGTTCGATTCGGTTTTCCGTATACATGTACACGGCGAGTGAGGTCAGGAGGATCAGTCCGATGAATAAATAGAAGACGAATAAAAACTGTCTTCCGATCCGCTGGTCAATCCATGCTTTCATAAAGACCGTTCCTTTCTGGAACTGCGTACATTCCTACTATGACAAATATCCTACGAGTGTCGTTCCTTCATTGTACAGATTTAAACCAGTTGTTTCCACCAATCAAGAAATAAGCGGAAATTTAACTATTATCTATTGAATAATAGTGAATGATGAGCTATTGTTTAATATATAGTAGAGGAGGCGAGGAAATGAATCCTCAGTTCAAGAAAGGCGTGCTCAATTTGTGCGTGCTCGCGCTCGTCGAGACGCATGACCGTTACGGATACGAGCTCGTGCAAGCCATCTCGGCAAAAGTCGCCATCTCGGAAGGGGCCGTCTATCCGCTCCTGCGGCGACTCACCTCGGACGGGTATTTCACAACGTACTTAAAGGAGTCGGCAGAAGGACCACCGCGAAAGTACTACACGATCACAGAGCAGGGGAAAGCTCATTTGGCAGAACTACGTGCGGAATGGGAAGCGTTCACGACCGGTGTCAACGAATTGATTGAAGGGGGAACGGACAAATGACAGAAGAACAGTATTTATTGGAACTCGAACGGTTACTGATGGGCATGAGCGTCATCGAGCGGGTCGATATTTTACGGGATGTGTCGGAATACTTTGCGAGCGGACGGGTTGACGGGAAGACAGATGCGGCGATGATTGAAGAACTCGGGGCGCCAAGCGCGCTCGCGAGCGAGTTGCTCGAATCAAACGAGCTCTCGTCTGAGGTACGCAAAGAACCGGCCGTTGTCAAAAGCCAGAACGTGGCGTTTCGCAACGTCTCGATTAACGTCCTGCAAGCGCACGTCCAAGTCGTGCCGTCTCATGACGGCTTTGCCTACGCCACGCTCGAGACGGAACGAGACCACGGGGTGACGATGGAGATTGTCGGGGACACCCTGGAGATTCGAATCGAATCAGAGCGCCGGTTTGGTCTGTCGAACTTGTTCGCCTGGGCGGTGACCAAGGCACCGGTATTACACGTCGAGTTACCACGCCATGCATATGAGCAAGTCGTCTTGAAAAATCGTCTCGGCTCCTGTGACGTGCGCAATCTCGAGGCCGCATCGGTCGAAGTTGAGAGTGAGAACGGGAGCATCACGGCCCATACTGTTAGCGCCAAGCGAGGCTCGTTCCGCTCTTCGAACGGGAAAGTCAGTCTCACGTCGATGACAGGGCAGGACCTTGACGCGCAATCGTCGAACGGACGCGTGGAAGTGCTTGGCTCGACTGTGGATCGTCTCGAGGTTCAGTCGTCGAACGGCCGTCTCGATATCCATGACGTGACAGGGGCAGTCGAGGCGAAGACATCGAACGGACGCATCGACTGTGTCATAGATGTGCTCGAGCATCCGGTCCGTCTGAAAACGAACAACGGACGCATCGATGTGCGTCTGAAGCGAGATCCGCGTGACGCCGTCATCCGGGCCAAGACGAGAAACGGCAAAGTCGAACTGTTCGGCGACCGGGCGAACGAGCGGACGTTCGGGGACGGGACGGTCGAACTCAAACTGACGAGCTCGAACGGGAGCATCACCGTCGAATAAGCATGAAAAAGACTCGCGCGTGAGCTATTCACGCGCGAGTCTTTTTGTTTACAGATCGTGGACAAGCAAGTAGGCGACACGGACCGGTCCGTGCACCCCAACAATCAAATTCATCTCGATATCGGCCGAGTTCGATGGACCTGAGATGAAGTTGACCCCGTTCGGCGAGTTGAGCTCACCGGAGCGGTCGAGGTCGGCTAGTTGTTTGGCCGCCTGCGTCATCCGCGGGACGAGCACCGATTTCGGGATGATGGCGATATGGTCGCGCGGCAATAGGCTGATTGTACGTGACTTGCCGGGTGCTGCGTATTGAACGATGGTTGCACTCTCGGCGAGGGCCTGGTCGGCAATCGTGATGCCGATATCGGCTTTTATGGCGAGGGAACGGCTGTCTTCCGGTCGCTCCACATCCCACCAGTCAAACGATTCGCTCGTGTTTGGGGCCCACGCCTGAATCCGGTCGTCATGTTCAGCGATGATGGCTTTCCCTTCATACCGATCAATTAACAGACGGAGCGTATCATCGAGGTTGGCCGACTCGCATTCAACGACGTCGGTGTGGATGCGCGTCGCGACCATACGGAACGTCTCGAGCAGTTCCTCGTCTGACGCGTCTTTCAACACCTCGTCTTGCGGCCGGTACTTGTATACTCGTTTCGGCGGCGTCAAGTCGACGTCACGTCCGAGTTGCCCCGCGATCCGTTTTAGAAAATCCTCGCGATTGGTGATTGTGCCTGGATTCATTCTGCATTCCCCCGTTTCTTGAACCAATCCCGCACCGTCTGTTTAGCCGGTTGCGGTAAGTCTTTCGAATCCGTCCATGCCGGTAACCCTTTATCGATTTGTCCCGCTTTCGTGAACGGCGACGACGCATAAGGGGCGATGTGTTCGGCCGCTTCAAATAAGAACGGACTTGAGGACGTGACGGCGAAGCCTTTCATGGCGATGCGCTCGACGAACGGTGATTGTTTCTTCTCTTCGACGATCACCCGGCGATGCTCAATCAACAGCTCGTGAAGCGGGATTTTGACCGGACAGGCTTCCGTACAGGCACCGCATAGGCTCGAGGCGTATGGCAATTCTTTATAATTCTCGTATCCATCGAGGAGCGGGGCGAGCACGGCACCGATCGGGCCCGGATAAATCGAGCCGTAGGCGTGACCACCGATATGGCGGTAGACTGGGCATACATTGATACAGGCCGCACAGCGGATGCATTGGAGCACAGACTGGAACTGTGTGCCGAGGATACCAGAGCGTTTGTTGTCGACGATGACGAGATGGAACTCCTCTGGTCCATCGACTTCGCCGTGACCGCGCGTGCCAGCGAACGTCGTGATGTACGAGGTGAGTCGTTGACCGACGGCGCTCCGACATAGCATATTGACGAGCACCTCGAACTCTTCATACGATGGCACGATCCGTTCCATGCCCATGACCGAGATGACCGTGTCCGGAAGCGACGTCACCATGCGACCGTTCCCTTCGTTCGTCACGAGCCCGACGGCACCGCTCTCGGCGATGGCGAAGTTACAGCCCGTGATGCCGACTTCTGCTTTCAAAAAGTCTTTCCGCAACTCACGGCGAGCATAACGCCCGAGCTCGGTCGGGTCGTTCGATCCTTCATAGCCGTGGGCCGTGAACGTCTCGTGGACGGCGTTTCGGTCTTTGTGCAAGGCCGGGGCGACGATGTGCGACGGTGGATCGTTGTCGAGCTGCAGAATCCATTCCCCGAGATCGGACTCGACGACCGTGCATCCTTCCTCATGGAGCGCCTCATTCAACTCGATTTCTTCTGTTACCATCGATTTCGATTTGACGATGTGCTTGGCATTCTTGGCGCGAACGACTTCCCGGATGTAACGGTTCGCTTCTTCCGGCGTCTCGGCGAAAAAGACGTTGCCGCCCCGTTTGGAGATATTCTCGCTCAATTGATACAAGTAATAGTCAAGATGTTCGAGCACATGTTGGCGAATCTCTTCCGAATGGTCCCGAAACGCTTCCCAATCCCCAAGCTCACCTGCCGCGTTCAGCCTTCCGTCACGTAATCGGTTCTGGGCCGAACTTACGGCTTGGCGCATGAATGGATTATCAATCCCGTCTTTGCGTCGATCTTGAAACTTCTCATCTAACCGAATCCCCATGCTCATGCTTGTTTCACCCCTTCGTTCAACACTTCCGCGATATGCATCACTTTGATCGGATGACCTTGTTTATGCAGGCGTCCCCCGATATTCATCAAACACGAGGCGTCCGCCCCGATGAGCACCTCGGCCCCCGAGTTCAAGATCGATTCAACTTTCTCATCGACCATCTGCACCGAGACATCTGGCATCTTGACGGAGAATGTCCCCCCGAAGCCGCAACAGTTGTGGACATTGTCGAGCGGGAGCATCGTCAAGCCGTCGACATTTTTGAGCAACTGCCCCGGTGCGGCCTCGATGCCGAGCAGGCGCGTCATGTGGCACGAGGCGTGGTACGTCGCCTTGGCGGAGAACTTGGCCCCGACGTCCGTCACTTCGAGCACGTCGACGATGAACTGCGTCAATTCGAACGTCTTCGCCGCATGGGCCTCGGCCCGCATCTTCCAAGCCAGGTCATCTTTGAACAAGTGCGGATAGTCGCGCATCATCATGACACATGAACCGGACGGGCCGACGATATAATCGGCATCGGCCTTCTCGAACGTCTCAATCATATGCTTCGCAATCTTCTTCGTCTCTTCATGGTAGCCGCTGTTATAGGCGGGCTGACCGCAACACGTCTGCTCAAACGGGAAACTGACGTCACAACCTAGATGTTCTAATAGTTCGACCGTCGCTTGTCCTACCGATGGGAACAACGTATCAGAGAGACAAGTGACGAACAGTGCCACTTTAGGCATGTCCATTCCTTCTTTCCTGTTCATAGTTTTATTCGTAAACGGTTTCACAGTTATTATTCCATAACAAATAGCCACAAAACAGAAAAATGGGACGAATCTCTCAAATAAATGTAAAATCCTACCTAATTGAGAACTAAATGATAATGAATCAAGATTCAGGCTAGAACTGATATACGACAGTGTTCCCGTGCTGAATAACAGAAAAACCCTCGTTGGTCGACGAGGGTTCGAATTTAACTTATAAGAAAAACATTTCCAAGATGAATAGCGCGCCGAACAAGTAGATGAGCGGGTGGACCGTCTCTTTGTTCATCGCTTTAAAGATTGGGTACAGGATGAATCCGAAGGCAATCCCGCGTTCGATACTGCCCGAGAGCGGCATAATCAGAATCGTCATGAACGCCGGGAAGTATTCGCTGAAGTCCGTCCAGTCGATATAGCGGACGTTCGTCAACATGAGTGCTCCGACGATGATGAGCGCCGGCGCCGTGATGGCGGCGACACCAGAGATGGCACCGATGAGCGGGCTGAAGAACAAAGTCAGTCCGAACAAACCGGCTACGACCGCTGTCGTGAGACCGGTCCGTCCGCCTTGGGCGACACCGGCAGCTGATTCAATGTAGGCCGTCGATGGGCTCGTCCCGACGAGCGAGCCACCCATCGTCGCGAGCGAGTCGGCGAACAAGGCGCGGTGACCGTTCTCAATCGTCCCATCCTCTTTCAACAGGTTGGCCTGTTTTCCGACACCGACGAGTGTTCCCGTCGTATCGAATAACGTGACGAGGAAGAATGACAAGACGGCACCGAACAAGCCGTATTGGATGACGTCTGAGAACGCCGTGAGCGGATTGACCATCAGTCCTTCCGGCAATGTCGGCATCGCCGTCACGCCTTCAATCTTCAAGAGACCCATGAAATAGGCGGCGATTCCGGTAAGTACCATCCCGATGAGGAGCGACCCTGGGACGTTCCGAGAGAACAAGAGCGCCGAGACAATCAAGCCACCGAGGACGAGCAAGACACTCGGCGATGACAAGTCCCCGAGCCGGACAAGGTTCGCCTCATCCGCAACGATGAGACCTGACAACTTCAATCCGAGCGAGGCGATGAACAACCCGATACCGGTCGTGATGGCATGCTTGAGTGACGCCGGGATGGCTTGAATCAGTTTCGTCCGAATCGGTGACAGCGACAAAATCAAGAAGAAGACTGATGAGACGAAGACGACGCCGAGCGCAGCGGACGGCGTGATCTGTTGCTGGGCGACGAGTGTATACGCGAAGAATGCGTTCAGTCCCATCCCTGGTGCAACGGCGATTGGGAGGTTGGCGTAGAACGCCATGAGTCCGGTACCAATCAAGATGGCGATGATGGTCGCCGTGAACGCTTGTGCGAACGGGATGCCGGCATCTGACAGAATCGCAGGGTTGACGACGGAGATGTATGCCATCGTCACGAACGTTGTGATGCCGGCCATCACTTCTTGTTTAACGTTCGTCCCATGTTGTTTCAATTGAAAAAAGTTCATGAATAAAACTCCCTATCATTAGTAATTTCCGAACAATAATGTTCGTCAATCTTCGAATTAACGTTATCAACTTGATGACTATACAAAATGAGCTGGCTGTCGTCAATGATTTTGAGTGAAAATACCTAAAATATTCTCATGTAAGCGCTGAATGTTCGGAAATAGACAAAATAAAAATAGTACTTGCTCTGAAACGCGTTTCAGACTGTACGGTTAAGTCAAAGGAGGGAAAGCTCATGAATCCGACAACGTGGAAGACATGGTGTAGTGGGATCGTCTACGAACTCGTCATCAATCAGTTGTATACGCCGCTCGGAAGAATGTTGTGCGCCCGTTTCCAAGACGAGTTTCTTCATCTACCCGTCGAAGAACGGTTTCGTCTCGTCCAAGCCATCCGGAAACAAGTGATTGCGAAAGGTGACAGTCAGGAGTCAGAGTGGGTACACTATATGCAAAGACTGACAGATTGAGGTGAAGCGGAATGGCGAACATCCGAGATATCGCGAAATATGCGGACGTATCCGTGACGACGGTATCGCGCGTGCTCAATGAGCATCCGTATGTGTCGAAAGAGAAGCGGGAACGGGTGCGACGGGCGATGGCCGAACTTGGCTATTTACGGAATCAGCAGGCGCTGACGTTATCGACCGGTCGCACACAGCGTTTCGTCGTCGTGTTGCCGTATTTGGATCATCCGTATTATGGACTGTTCGTCAACGGGCTCGCGAAAGCTGCCCTCCAAAGAGATTATCGACTCGTCATGTGGCAGACAGAATATCAACTCGACCAAGAGCGGCAAGCGCTTGATTTATTGAAGCACCGTGAAGTCGATGGGGCGATTCTGTTATCCCATACGATGTCATTCGATGAGATGGAAACGTATAGACAGTTTGGTCCGATTGCGGTCGCGACCGTCGGAGCGCCGCAGACGATTTCTTCGGTCCACGTCGATCATTACACCGCGTTCGTCGCCGGTTTGCGCGTGTTGGCGCAAGCGGGATATGCCGAAATCGGCATCGTGTTGTCAAGACAAGACAGTCCAAGCTCGATCGCGCGTCAGCAAGCGTACTTCGATGAAGTCGAACTTGCGCGTGAGCGGTGGGTCTGGACCGGTTACTTGACGAGCGAGGACGGAATCGGACTGGCCGATGCGTTTCTGCGTCAACAAGAGCGTCCTCGAGCGCTCTTTTTCTCGTCGGATTATGTGGCGCTCGGTTTTTTAGGGGAATTACGCCGTCGCGGTGTCAGCATCCCCGATGAAGTCGCCATCCTGGGCTTCGATGGTCATCCGATCGGTCAGGCGTTCGGTCTGTCGACGATGTACTCGCCAAATGAAGACATCGGACGGACGTTGTTCGATGTGACGTTCGAGGAGATGAGCGGTGGGGCTTCAGTCACAAATAGTTTAACCGTCACGTATTTGCCGGGTACGACCCTTTAAGCAACTTCCTCGCTCGGTTTTTCTGAAACGATTAGAATGGAGACAGAAGTCGAGAGGAGGATGACAGATGAAGATTAACGTGACAGAAGAAGCACTCCAATTTTTTAAAGATGAGATGGAGGTCGAGGCAGGCCAGACGGTGCGTTTATTCGCTAAATATGGGGGTTCGACCGATTTGACGCACGGTTTCTCAGTGGGGGTCATCACAGAAGATATCGACAACGCGGCGGTCGAAACGGAAGCGGACGGGATTCGCTTCGTCGTGGCTGAACAGGATGAGTGGTTATTCCAAGGACAAGACGTCAACGTCGAGATTCGAGGCGACGAGGTCGTCTTCGTTCAAGCGTGACATCACAGTTTGTTAACAGAAAGAATACATCCGTTTGAAGCCATCCAGCTCGGGGAACAGTCTACGACATGACAAAACCGAAAGGATGAGACAGATGTCAGAACAAGATAAAAAGCGTGAACAAGAAGAACAAGAGAAGTTGAAACGAGACCAACCGGATATTTCGCACGAAGAAGATTCAAAAGGGGATCATTCGGACCTCGAAGAGACGGACGAAGACGAACAAGCGTAAAGAGCCCCTAGTGGCTCTTTTTGTTTGGGAATTGAAAGAATGAGTATAGACGTTATAATGGATAAGGGAAAACTATCATAGTGAGGAGAATGTATGATGAGTACAGTACTAGTCTTTGGACATAAAAATCCAGATACGGATACGATTTGCTCGGCGCTCGCTTACGCGGAGCTCAAGAAAAAGTTAGGGATGGACGCCGAGGCAATCCGCCTCGGTGAAGTGAACGGGGAGACGCAATATGCGCTCGACCACTTCCGCGTCAAGGCACCACGCCTCGTGGAACGCGTCTCAGACGAAGTGAACTCGGTCATCTTGGTCGACCATAACGAGTTCCAACAAAGTGCGGAAGACATCGCAGACGTGCGCATCCTTGAAGTCGTCGATCACCACCGTATCGCCAACTTCCAAACAGCAGATGCCCTCTACTATCGGGCGGAGCCGGTCGGATGCACGGCGACGATTTTGCTCAAACTCTATAAAGAGCACGGTGTCGAAATCGCGCCTGACATGGCAGGATTGATGCTATCGGCGATCATCTCGGACTCGCTCTTGTTCAAGTCACCGACATGCACGGACGAGGATATCAAAGCGGCAAAAGAACTCGCAGCTATCTCAGGTACAGACATCGAGACATACGGTCTTGAGATGTTGAAAGCTGGAGCTGACCTTAGCCAAAAGACAATTCCAGAACTCATCTCGCTCGACGCGAAAGAGTTTGCGATGGGTGACTACCGCATTGAGATTGCTCAAGTGAACACGGTCGACGCGAACGATGTGTTGAGCCGTAAAGCTGAAGTCGAAGCGGCAATGGCCGTGAAGATGTTAGACAAAGAACTCGATTTGTTTGTCTTCGCCATCACGAACATCTTGACGAACGATTCGGAGGCACTCGTTGTCGGTAAGAAGACGGATCTATTCGAGCAGGCGTTCAACGTCAAATTGGTCGATGGTCTTGCGACACTCCCTGGTGTCGTCTCACGTAAAAAGCAAATCGTACCGGTGCTCACAGCAGCGGCGACGAACTAAGAAACGATAAAGGCTCGAAGCAGATTGATCTGCTTCGAGCCTTTTTTTGATGATCGATTAGACAGTTAGCGATTTTTTCAAGTAATACTGCTGGTGCTCCGGTGTCGGATGGCCGTGAATCACACCGACGACCTCATAGCCGAGGGCGATGTAAAATTCCGGTGCCTGAAAACTGAACGTATCGAGTTGAATCAGTCTGCAGGCTTGGTCGATGGCCAATTGTTCGATGTCACGCATCAATTGTTTTCCGTATCCTAACCCGCGAACGCTCGCATCGAGCCATAAAAAGTTGACGTGCAGCGTCTGCCAAAAGATGGTTCCCGTCACACCACCGACGATGTCTTCATCCTCATTTCTCATAATGAAGCTGACTTGTTGGACGGGGTGTTTGATTTCTTCGGGAAGTTGAGCTGAATTGTATTCGATTAATCGCTGCCGAATCCATTCACTATCTTCCTGATTCCACTGTTTCGTGATGTTCATGTCATGATTCCTTTCTCCATGGAGTTATGACCCTGTACTGGCGAACGACCGAAGCCCGAACAGCCAAAATCGATAGGCGAGGATGAGACTGAACGCAGCCACGAACGGTGTTGCCAGTGCGAACAGTGTGAAGCCGCGACCCTCGAAAAAGTACATGGCCGGATAGAACGCGGTGAATCCAAACGGAATCACATACGTCAACACGAACATGATGACTTTCGAGTAAATCGTCATGGGATAGCGGGCGAAATCACTCAAGCTGAAGACAGCGAAGACGACAGGCAAACTGTCAATCATCCAAAACGAGAACGTCGCGAAGAACAGATTGACGGCGATATAAATCATGCCGCTCGCGAGCACCATGACAAGCAAAACGAGATAATCAATGACATTCCACACCATGCCGAGCTCGTTCGAGGCGAGCCAGAGGACGCTTCCGCCAATCAACAGCTGACCAAAGCCGTCTTGTTGCACACGCTCGGCGATGATTTGAAAGAGCGGATTGACCGGGCGCATGAGAATCCGGTCCAAGTTTCCCGTCCGAATGTACTGCCAGCCAATCGTCCATAAGTTATCGAAGAAGATGTGGTGGATGGCCCGGCCTAGAAAGGCGATGCCGTAGATGAATAAGATTTCATAAAAGCCCCAGCCATTCAGTGACTCGATATGACGAAACACGATCGATAAAAAGAAGAGGGCGGCGAACTGTTGACCAAAGACGGACAAGACCCCAATCAAGAAGTCCATCCGATATTCCATCATCACTTTGAAATGATTTTTGGCATATAACCAATATAGTTTTGCGTATCGTTTCATCCTCCGAACACCGTCACTTTCCGAACCGCATAGGCGAACAACAGACGCACGAAGATGAAGAACGCCGCGACCCATCCGAGTTGGATGAGGATGGATGGCCAAATGCCGGATGCAGTGATTTCACCCGTATAGATGGCGACCGGGACATAGACGAGCGATGCGAACGGCAAGTAGAGGCTGACCGTTTGAAACCAGTCCGGGAAGAGCGTCAACGGCACGAGTGCGCCCGACATGATAGTGATGACGGCTTCCTGTAGGACGGACAGCCCCCAAACGTTGACCGTGTAAAATGATAACACCCCGACAAGCAGATCGATTAACGTCGCGAGCAGGACGGCGAGCACGACACTGACGGCGAAAGCGGACGCGGCCTCCATCGATGTCGGCGAATCGACACCGATGAACACCATCGCGATGACGAGGAGCGGCAACGTCGCCCGAAAGAACGTCGATGTCTTGGCACCGAGGTCTTGGGCGAGCAATTTATCGAGCAAGTGATACGGACGCAACAACTCGATGGCGACACCACCATGTTTAATCAGATGGGCGAGCTCACGGCCGGCACTGCCGCGAAATTGGTCTAGCATCGTCGCGAGGATGGCATACGTCAACATCGTCGAGAGCGCAATCCCCGAGACGTCTGTCTTATTCTCATAGACGGCCTGCCAAAAGAAATAAAGGATGAACAAGCGCATCGTCACTGAGAACATACTGGCCCAATACCAAGCGGCATACGCCATGTCGACTTTGATTTGTGATACGGCGAGCGCGATATATTTTCGTAGTCTCATGCGCTCACCCCGGTCTTATACAAGTTCCGGATGAGCGCCTCCATTTTCGGCACGACGACGGACAGGTCTTTCACTTGATTGCAGTTGACGATTTCACGAATCAGTTGTCCGCTCGAGATCTCGTGGTGGTTGAAGGCGAGCTGAATCGTCTCATCCTCTGTCTCGAGTCGCATGACGCTTCCTGTCACAGCCGGAGGCAACTCGAACGTGCTTCCTTCGTCGAGTGTGATTTCGAGCGTACGCTCGTTATTGAACGTCTGCTTGAGGGTCTCGATGCGGTCGTCATAGATGATTCGCCCCTCATCGAGCACGACGACCCGGTCACACACTTCCTCGATGTCTTGCATGTCATGCGTCGTTAAGATGACGGTCGTTCCCCAAGCATCGCTAATCTCACGGATGAACGCCCGAATCGTCTCTTTGATGTCGATATCGAGACCGATTGTCGGTTCGTCCAAATAGACGACGCGCGGGCGATGTAAGAAGGCGGCGGCGAGCTCGCAGCGCATCTTTTGTCCGAGCGATAACTGGCGGACCGGGACGTCGAGCAATGGTTCAAGTTGCAACCGTTCGATGAACCAGGCGACCGTCTCTTGAAATTCGTCACGCGGTACTTCATAAATCTCGCAAAGCAAGTCGAATGATTCGCGGACCGGGATGTCCCAGAACAGCTGCGTCCGCTGACCGAACACGGCCCCGATTTGCCGAGCGTTTTTGACCCGTTCTTCATGCGGGTCGATTCCATAGACGTGGACCGAGCCGGCATCAGGACGCAATACACCCGCTAACATTTTAATCGTCGTCGATTTACCGGCGCCGTTGAAGCCGATATAGCCGACGCGTTCACCAGGCGCAATCGAGAGGTCGATGCCTTTGACGGCCTCTTTGATGCGATATTTCCGCGTGAAGAGCGCCTTGATTGCGCCTTTTAGCCCGGCATCGCGTTCCATGATTTTGTATTGTTTGACGAGGCCTTTCACCTCGATGGCTAACTGTGACATACGTTCCTCCTTGTTTATGCAAGCGTTTTCCTCAATTAGGATAGCATGAGTTTCTGGGATTTCCTACCTGCATAAAAAAAGACCGGACAAGAAAGTCCGGTCTGATGATTATTTAGCCTGTGTACCATACGTTCCAATGCGCCATAGTTTCTCGAACGGGCCGTATCGATGCGATTTGAGCCACCACATCGAGAAGAACGCCTGGGCAATCAAAATCGCGATACTTAAGAACAATCCTTCCGTCAACGACAGGCGACCGTAGTAGCCGAGAGCGATGACCGGCAGGACGACGACGAGCGTGTGCGTCAAATAGTTCGTCAGCGCCATACGGCCGAGCGCCTGCAGCGGACGGAATGCACGTCCGTTGCGAACGGCGATCGTGAACAGACAGACGTACACAGTCGCAAGCAGTTTGCCCGAGATGAGGACGGCGGCTGAGTTTGTCGAACCGTATGCCGCGCCGTCTCCGTAGTGATGCCAAATAATGACTGCGAAGAACGGTAGGGCTGCTATCATACAGATGATGGCCGTCCGTGTCAATCCTCGGATGCTCCACGTGAGGAGTTTCCGTTCCCGTCCGATATAAAGTCCGAACAAGAACAGGCTGAAGATTTCAAAACCGGCGAACAACGAGTTGACGAACATATCGAAGATTTCAGTTTCCAAGCGATAGTCGAACCAAGGTCCGAATCCAGAATTGAATGCAGTCGGGAATGGTCCTGCAATAGACGTATACCCTAATGCCCATTCCAGATAGATTGATGAGCCATAAAACAATACAAAGCTTGTGATCAACAAACCCCATGCCCACGTTAAAATCGCCCGGTTGCTTAATCCATAAAACAACGGGAGCAACAAGCCCCACATCGCATACGTATGTAAGATGTCACCCGACCAAATGGCCAGGTGAGCGAGTCCGAATAGAAACAAGATGACGATGCGGCGGATATAACGGCCGACCGAATCCCCGCGCGCATACGAGCGCTCGAGGAAAATCGAGAAGCCGATTCCGAATAAGAGCGAGAAAATCGTGTAAAACTTCGTCTGGATGAACAAATCGAACAGCGTCCGGACGAAGAGGTCGCTTCCCTCATACATCGGATTACCGAAAATCCAGTCGCTCCCGAGCATGCTTGGGATGTTGACGAGGAAGATGCCGCATAGGGCAAACCCTCGAATGATATCATACAGAACGATGCGTTCGTTTACTTGAATCGGGCCAGCCATACGCCACTTCCTCTACACGGATTAGAATACTTTTGTCGTCCACGATTCACAGTTCCAGACGTCGGTGACGATGTCTTGATAGAACTCCGGTTCGTGACTGATGAGTAGGATACTGCCTTTATATTCTTTCAACGCGCGCTTCAACTCTTCCTTCGCGTCGACGTCCAAGTGATTCGTCGGCTCATCGAGGAGGAGCAAGTTCGATTCGTTGTTTTGGAGCTTACAGAGACGGACTTTCGCCTTCTCTCCACCACTGAGGACCGCGATTTTACTCTCGATATGCTTCGTCATGAGACCGCATTTCGCGAGCATGGCACGGACTTGTTGCTGGTTGAGTGATGGGAACTCGCTCCAAATCTCTTCGATACATGTGTTGTTGCTGACGGCCGCTTCTTGTTCGAAGTACCCGATCTCCAAGAACTCACCGCGTTCGACGGTTCCTTCAAGCGGGTTGATCATGCCGAGAAGACTCTTCAACAGCGTCGTTTTCCCGATCCCGTTCGCACCGACGAGGGCGATCTTCTGACCGCGCTCCATTTGGAGGTCGAGCGGGCGTGAGAGCGGCTCGTCATAACCGATGACGAGATTTTTGGCGTCAAAGATGAGACGACCTGACGTGCGTGCCTGCAAGAACCGGAACTCTGGTTTTGGACGTTCCGCACTCAATTCGATGACGTCCATCTTATCGAGTTTCTTCTGGCGCGACATCGCCATGTTCCGTGTTGAGACGCGTGCCTTGTTGCGGGCGACGAAGTCTTTCAAGTCGGCGATTTCTGCCTGCTGGCGTTTATAAGCCGATTCAAGCTGCGAGCGTTTCATCTCGTACACTTCCATGAACTTGTCGTAGTCCCCGACATAGCGTGACAAGTCTTGGTTCTCCATATGGTAGACCAAGTTGATGACGCTGTTTAAGAACGGGATATCGTGCGAAATCAAGATGAAGGCGTTGTCGTAGTTCTGGAGATAACGCTTCAACCACTCGATGTGGGCCTCGTCCAAATAGTTGGTCGGCTCATCGAGGAGAAGGATGTCCGGCTTCTCAAGAAGCAATTTCGCGAGCAATACTTTCGTCCGCTGACCACCTGAGAGGTCCGTGACGTCACGGTCGAGTCCGACATCTAAAATACCGAGACCGCGTGCGACTTCTTCGACTTTCGCGTCGATGATATAGAAGTCGTTCGAATCGAGCATTTCCTGCAGTTCGCCGACTTCGGCGAGCATGTCGTCCATCTGTTCAGGCGTTGCATCGCCCATTTCCATGTAGAGCTCACCGATTCGTGTTTCGGTGTCAATCAAGTATTGGAATGCGCTCTTTAACACGTCCCGAATCGTCATCCCACGCTCGAGGACAGCGTGCTGGTCGAGGTAACCGACACGGACGTTTTTCGCCCACTCGATTTTGCCTTCGTCCGGTTGGAGCTTACGTGTGATGATGTTCATGAACGTTGATTTTCCTTCACCGTTCGCTCCGATGAGGCCGATGTGTTCGCCTTTCAATAGACGGAAAGACACGTCGTTCAAAATGGCGCGGTCACCGAAACCGTGGCTCAAGTTTTGTACTGTTAATATACTCATATTTCTTATTCGTTCCCTTCAAAGTTGACTATCCGATATTGTAGCATGGATTCAAAAAAATTAGTACGCCAGTCCGACTGATTGGCGGATGAAGAGTTGTTCTTCAACGGCGTTCAGCATGAACTGGGCGACATCGGCTCGTGAAATCTGTTTTCCGTTGTCTGGAATGCTGTCGATAGACGTTCGATACACCGAGGTCCGGGGACCGTCCGTCAGTTGCATCGGCCGCACGATCGTGTAATCGAACGACGAGTTGCGCCACAAATCGACCGCGGCCCGGTGATCACGGAGCGGCTTCCGGAGCATGAACGTCACGACCGTACCAGCGATTCCGGGAATCTCTTTGTCGATTCCGGCAGAAGCGAGATAGACGACCCGGTTGATGGCGTTCGCTTTCAGCGCCGGGACGAGTGCGTCGGTGACGCGGGCCAAGAAGTCAGTGTCGCTCAAGTCAGTCCCGAGACAGCTGATGACGGCATCATGACCAGCGAGGGCGTCTGTCAGTGCGGCACTGTCCGTGACATCGCCTTCGATGATTTCAAGTTGCGGGGTCCGGATGAGTTTTTTCTGTTCCCGCACGAAGGCGGTCACATGGTGGCCATGCTCGATGGCCTGGTCGACAAACTGATGACCGGTCCGGCCGGTGGCACCTAAAACGAATAGCTTCATAATGGATGTGGCTCCTCTCGTTTTTCCAGTATCTTTAGTATACAGCAGTTTCAGAAAAATCGAACTTTTAGCCGTCTTTTCCAAAACGGGTTGCAATTTATAAAATATCGTCTAGAATAAGTCCTATCTTATATAAATAAAAGATTCGCACTCGTATATCCGTGAGAATATGGCTCACAAGTCTCTACCGAACCACCGTAAATGGTTCGACTACGGGTGACGCTTGTCGTGTGCATTCGTTTTGTTTCCATGCGGTTCGTCGTCCCCGGGTTGGGGTGACGAATCGCATTTTTTTATTGGAGGGAAAACAATGAAGCAGTTAGAAGACAAAATCAGAGATGAAGGGCAAGCGTTGTCCGAACACGTATTGAAAGTCGATGCCTTCTTGAACCATCAAGTCGATCCTGTCTTGATGCAGGCGATTGGTCGTGAGTTCGCAGACCGGTTCCGTGACGCGGGAATTGACCGCATCGTCACATTGGAATCGAGTGGAATCGCTCCGGCCATGATGACGGCGCTTGAGATGAACATCCCGTTCGTTTTCGCACGTAAACGTAAATCACTCACGCTCCAAGACGATCTCGTTGAAGCGGACGTTTATTCGTTCACGAAACAAGAGACGAACCGCATCAGTTTGAGCCGACGCTTCGTCCAACCCGGGGAGCGCGTGCTCGTCATCGATGACTTCCTTGCCAACGGGGAAGCCGCTCTCGGTTTGACGCAGCTCGTCGAATCCGCCGGGGCGGTCGTCGCCGGTGTCGGCATCGTCATCGAGAAGTCGTTCCAACCGGGACGGGACAAGTTGCTCGAACGAGGCTATCAAGTTGAGTCACTCGCCCGAATTGCAAAGCTTGAAGCGGGTGAGATTTCCTTCGTGGAGGTGGTCCGATGAATACGTTTAAGACAGCCAGCCTTGGTTTCCAACACTTACTTGCCATGTACACGGGCGCGGCCATTGTCCCGCTCATCGTCGGTGGCGCCATCGGACTCGGTCCGACGGAACTCGCGTATCTCGTCGCAATCGATTTGTTCATGTGTGGTGTCGCGAC
Source organism: Exiguobacterium sp. s70 (assembly GCF_018618315.1). NCBI lineage: Bacteria > Bacillati > Bacillota > Bacilli > Caryophanales > Exiguobacterium > Exiguobacterium sp. s70. The sequence continues at coordinate 95,950 of NZ_JACSLV010000003.1, read as the reverse complement.
GCTGTTACAAGTCTGGACGACTCGTTTCACCGGTGTCGGTCTGCCAGTCGTACTCGGTTGTACGTTCACCGCGGTCGGTCCGATGATTGCCATCGGTAGTTCGAGCGGCATCACCGCCATCTATGGGGCACTCATCGCGAGCGGAATCATTGTCATCTTAATTTCAGGCTTTGTCGGGAAACTGGCTCGCTTCTTCCCGCCGGTCGTGCTCGGCTCGGTCGTGACGATTATCGGTCTCTCGCTCATCCCAGTCGCTGTCAATGATATCGGCGGTGGGACGCCAGGTGAGCCTGGCTTCGCTTCGATGCAAAATTTGGCGCTCGGTGGCTTGACCATCGGTTTGATTCTCGTCTTGAACCGAATCGGTACCGTGTTCACACGGGCGGCCGCAGTCTTGTTCGCGGTCTTGATTGGCACAGGGGTCGCCGCGTTCCTCGGTCTCGTCGATTTCAGCCCGGTCCGTGAGGCCGGTTGGTTCCAAATGGTACAACCGTTCTACTTCGGGATGCCGACGTTTGACGTCTCGGCCATCCTCGTCATGACGCTCGTGGCCATCATCTCGATGATTGAATCGACCGGTGTCTTCTTAGCATTGAGCGATATCACGAAAAAACCGATTGGCTCGAACGAGTTGACGAAAGGGTATCGGGCCGAGGGTGTGGCAACGATTCTCGGAGGGATTTTCAACAGCTTCCCGTACACGACGTTCAGTCAAAACGTCGGTCTCGTCCAATTGTCAGGCGTCAAATCACGTCGCGTCATCTTCTGGACGAGCGGTCTGTTGATTTTGCTGGGCTTCTTGCCGAAAGTCGCGACGTTCACGACATTGATCCCGAAACCGGTTCTCGGCGGGGCGATGCTCGTCATGTTCGGCACGGTCGCCGCGTCAGGGATTCGGATTTTGAGCCAAGTCGATTTTGCGAAAAATGAGAACTTGATTACAATCGCCTTGTCGATCGGTGTCGGACTTGGCATCACGGCCAACCCGGCCATCGTCGCAAATATGCCGGAAGCGGTGCAGTTGTTCACGGACAGTGCCATCGTCGCCGGATCGTTCACTGCCTTGTTATTGAACGGGTTCTTCCGACTCGTCGACCGGTTCCGTCCGGCCGAGGTCGTTGCCGATAACCGGCAAGTCAGCTAGACTGAAAGGAACTACGTAACTAGGGGGAACAAGCATGGGGAAAACTGCACTTGTCGTTGGCGCCACCGGATTGATTGGACGCGAACTCGTCGAACAGTTGCTCGAACAAGAACGGTATGATCAAGTCTGGATAATCGTCCGCCGCTCGAAACGATGGAGTCATCCGAAACTGCATGAAGTCGTCGGGTTCGAAGGAATGGACGAGGCGTTGCCGCACATTGATGATGTCTACTGCGCACTTGGGACGACGATTGCCGTCGCCGGTTCACGTCAGGCGTTCAAACATGTCGATCTCGACTTGCCGCTTGAAGTGGCACGTGTCGCGAAACGACACGGGGCGACACGTTACGCCGTCGTCTCGGCGCAAGGCGCGTCACTTCGGTCACCTTTCTTCTACAACCGGGTGAAAGGGGAGCTCGAGAACGGGCTCAAAGTGTTTGGCTTCGAACACTTGATTATCGCCCGTCCGTCGCTCTTGCTCGGAGATCGCGAGGAGTTCCGTCTCGGCGAGAAAGCAGCCGAGGTCGTCAGCCGTCCGCTCCAACCGTTATTGCTCGATAAATTACCAGATGCTGCACCGATTCAAGCGCTCCATGTGGCGCGCGCGTTGATTATGGCCGCGGAAGAAGGACAAGGCATCGAAGTATTGACGTCTGGCATGATGCAGAGGATGAGCCAATGAACCCATTAACGAAGAAACGGACCAAAGCCGTCTTGATTGACGGTGTCATTGCCGGATTGCTAAGTTTTGGTGTCGAGCAGCTCGTCCGCAAGAAAGTGAAGAGCGAGTTCGTCCACGTCGTCATCACGCCGACACTCATCGCCTACGCGCTCGAGGCATGTCAGATGCGCCGTGGCGGACAGACGCTCGGGTATAAGCTGATGGGTCTCGAGTTGAAAAATGACGATGGGACACCGGTGACGGCCGAGCAAGCGTTCAAACGGGCGCTTCACCGCGACACGATCTCGATTGCCGCCTACGTCAAGGACCGCGCACACTTCGAGGCCGAAGACGGTGCCGTCTTGCCGCACGACGCTGCGTTCCATATGCACGTAACCGAAAAAAACTGACCTCACACGAGGTCAGTTTTTTTAGTCTTTGATACGGCTGAGGATGGCTGTCGTCAAGGCGACGATTGTTCCGAGGACGAGTCCGTTCGAGAACACGGTCGCCAAGAGCGGCGGCAAATCGTTCATCGCCCCAGGTGGGAGCAACATCGCGCCGGCCCCAATCACAAGTGGAAGACCGACAGTGAGTGACGCCGTCTTTTGGTTCAATTCGAACGCTGCCTCGTTAATTCCGATGATAATCATCGTCGCGATGAGCGGGGTGACGATGGCGTATCCGACGGCGGCTGGGATGCTCGCAATCAGCGAGACGAACGGACCGATGAGGGCGAGCACCATCATCACAGCATGGGCCACGAGATGGGGTGAGCGATGGACGCTCTCCGTCGAGGATAAGAAACCAGCCGTTCCAGAGATGGCGACCGGTCCGGGTGTCCCAAACATGCCCGCCACCATTTGACTGATCCCACTGACGACACCAGACGCCGGGACGTTGCCTTCGATTTGACGCTTCTCACGTGAGCTGACGATGCGTTCAATCAATTTGATATTGGCAAGGACGTTCGTCATGAGAAGGAGCGTGATGACGAATGCAGTCGGAAGTAAGTTCCAATCCCACACCCACGTTCCGAACGGGAACAGTTCAGGCACGAGGAAAAATGACTCGGAACGGACAATCGGGTTGCCGAGTCCGAGCAAGTTGAACAACCAAAATCCGGCGATGAGCGTCATGACGAGTCCATACTGTTTGAACCGGCTCCGCTCGAGCGTGAGCGCGAACAACACGAGACCGGCCGTCGCGACGGCTTGAACGATATTAATGCCGTCCTCGGTCACGCCAAAGCCGCCTTTGATGACGGCACCCGACAGTTGCAGGACGAGCAGAATCATATAGACCCCGAGCACTTGTGGGGTGAACAACGACAGCATCCGTCGCAACAGGCCGGTGACAGTCATGACGACACCGAGCACACCACTTAAGAACAACATGAAACCGAGCGCTTGGAGCGTCTCTTGTCCGCTCCCATAAAGTGCTGGACCGATGGAGGCATAGAGTGTGAACACGCCCCACCAAATCCCGGCTGGTCCTTCTAAGATTGGCAGGCGGTGGCCGAGAAGCGTCTGGATGATGCTGAAGAGTGCGAAGACGAACAGTGAACGTGAGATGAACGTCATCGTCTCGCCTGGCGACAGTTCAAATAGGGCAGCGATCGAGAGCGGTGGTACAATGTTTGTAGCTAAAATAAAAATAAACCACTGAATCGTCGTGGTTACAGAACTTTTGGTCATGGTGTCCCCCTGGTATTTCCCTTTTTTAATACTAGTGTACCGTGACGGGGAAGTGGATGCAAATGGAGGTATATAATGAAGAAAAAACTGAAGTGGATTGGCCTCGGCCTATTAGGAGTCATCTTGGTCGCCATCATCGGCTTCCTCGTGTGGACGCAACTGACGTACGGACCGACGGAAGAAGCGCGCGGTTACGCGGCTGAGGCGACGAAAGTGGACAATCGACTCGAGTTCGGGCAGACGGACAGCGAGGTTGGGTTCATCCTGTATCCTGGGGCGAAAGTCGAGAAAGAGGCGTACGCTTACTATGGCACCAGACTGGCAGAGGAAGGTGTCTTCGTCGCCATCCCATCGTTGCGCTTGAATCTCGGGATAGCAGATATCGATGCTGCGGAGACGATTATCGCCGCCCATCCAGACATCGAACGTTGGGTCGTCGGCGGGCATTCACTCGGCGGCTCGGCGGCGTCCGGCTATGCGCTCGAACACGAGGAGCAAGTCGAGGGGGTCATCTTCCTCGCCTCGTATCCGATCAGTTCGATGGCGGACAGCGATTTACGTGTCTTGTCCGTCTCCGGGGAGATTGACGGTCTGGCCACACCGGCTGATATCGAGGCGAGCCGTGACAACGTCCCGGATGACGCCGTCTTCCATCAAATCAAAGACGGCAATCACGCCAACTTCGGGATGTACGGCCCGCAGGACGGAGATAACGATAGCCCGCTCAGCGCCAAACAACAACTCGACGAGACGATTGATCAAATCTTGGATTGGTTATGAAAACAGCGTGCCCACATCATGGGGCACGCTGTTTTAACGTTGGTCGAGCTGATGACTGACCGCGGTCAGCAAGGCTGTCACGAGCGCGACGGCGCCGGCGACGAGGGCGAGCGTCATGACGGGTGCGTTCGCGTAGACAAGACCACCGAGCGCCGAGCCCATCCCGATGCCGACGTTGCTTGCGACCGGCATGAGCGATGAAGCCAGGCCTTTGGCGTCCGGATTAAACTTCTCGGCCAAGTCGATCAAGTAGATTTGCGTCGATGTCGTCAGTAGAATCGCCATGAACGACATGAGCGCGATATTGATTAGACCGAGCGTCACGTTCGACGTCGTCACATACAAGGCCGCCAAGACGAGTGCTTGGATGAGAAAGACGAACCGGAGCCGTCCGATCGGATTATGGCTGGCGATTTTCCCGGCCGCCATATTGCTGAAAATGGAGATGAACCCGTAGGCAAACAGGATTGGGCTAATCCAGGCGACCGGGACGCCGAGTACACCTTTCAAAATCGGAACGAGATACGTATAGACGACGTACGTAGCGCCGAAGCCGAACGCCGGGATGAAGAACGCGATTAAAATCCGCGGGTTCGTCAGTAGGCGCAACTGATCGGCAATCGACGTCTTGACGCTCGTCAACTGACTCGGGACGACACGGTAGACGGCGAAGAACGCGATGACACCCAAGGCGGTCGTCAACAGGAACGTCGTCTCCCATCCGGCCCGTTGGCCGATGAACGTGCCGAGCGGAACACCGAATACGTTCGCCATCGTAAAGCCACCGAAAATGAACGAGACGGCAATCCCGCGCTTCCCGGTCGGCACCGATTCACTGGCGACGAGCATGGCGAGCGAGATGAGCACGCCCGTCACGACGGCGGTCATCATCCGGAGTACGAGCAATATCCCGTACGTCGGAGCGAGGCTACTGAACAAATTGAAGACGATGAACGCAGCGGTGAGTGTGAGCATCAGTTTTCGTTTCGGCAAATGGCTTGTGAACGACATCGTTAGTGGTGTTCCAATAGCGAAGGTGATGGCGAACGCCGAGACGAGCGTTCCGGCCGTGGCAATCGAAATCGATAGGCCATCGGCGATATCGGGTAAAATCCCGACGATGACAAATTCACTCGTCCCGAGCACGAACGTGAGCAAGGCGAGCGATAAGATAAGCGTCCAGTCGGTCCGACTGAGCGATGGGGTAGTCGTCAAAATAAAATCACTTCTTTCGTTCAAGGTTGTTAGACTTCAGTCGTTTTCAACCATACAGGATTTCCACGCAAAGCAAAACCCTTTTCCCTTCCGTGAGGAAAAGAAAAGGGTGCCATTTACCGCCAAAATGCCGTTGCTTCGACACCGGCATGATCCGAGACAATCGGACCGTTCTCGCCGTCAAAGACGACGGCATGGCGTGAGACGTGGATTGGGGCGTTCGTCAGCATCAAGTCGATGCGAAGCGCCTGCTTGTTCTCGTCCCAGCCGGCAATCTTGCCTTGGACGGTCGCATCGCCTTCACGCTCGGTCGCCAAATGGAACAAATCCTGGAGACCGTGCTCAATCAAGTAATCGTACCCTTCGCCACGGATGAAGGCGTCGTTATTGAAGTCACCGAGCAACAAGGCGCGGTCGTCGTCCTCGACGCGGCGCAACAGTTCATCGAGCTGATGGCGCACCGGTTCATCGGCATCATGCCACCAACCGAGGTGACAGGAGTAAATCGCCGTCGGCGCGTCCATGCCGTCCACGACCGCCTTGACGATTTTCCGAGATTTGTAATCGTTCGGGTCGATCGTCTGGGAGACGAAGAACGATTCGGTCGACACGAACGGAGTGCGCGATAAAATCGCGACGCCCTCCTCGTAGATGTCGTATCCATAATGGGCGAAGTCCCACGTCATGTAGTAATCGACGCCTTGCTCTTTCAAACGCTCGACGAGCACATAGGCGAAGTTGTTCTCTCGAATCAAGCCGTCGATGAGTGGGGCCTCTTTATGTTGATTCACTTCTTGGAGTGCGATGATGTCATATTCCTCGCTCGCGATCCGTTCGACGATCGAGTCGATTTTCTCTTGTTGACGGTCCTCTAACCAGGCGTGACAGTTCAGCGTTAAAATATTCACGATAGTCCTCCTTTAGAAAAAACAGGCCAACTCGTACGAGCTGGCCTGTTGATTATGCACCGATGACGTCTTGAATATCTGACTTCAATACGTCGGCTTTCGGGCCGTAGATTGCTTGGACACCGCGGTCTTTCAAGATGAGACCCATGGCGCCGTTCTTTTTCCATTCGCTCTCTTCTGAGACGAGCGACATATCTTTGACTGTGACACGGAGACGCGTCATGCAGGCATCGACGTCCTCGATGTTCTCTTCCCCACCGAGTAGAGCGATAATCCCCATGACCTGTTCGTTGCCTGTCACGTTCGATTTCTCTGTCACTTCTTCCATATAGTTCCCGTTACGACCTGGCGTCGGAAGGTTCATCTTCTTGATGAAGAAGTTGAACACACCGAAGTTCAAGAAGAAGAAGGCAGCCGAGACGAGGAAGAAGTTAATCAAGTCTTGCAAGAGTCCCGCTTTGACAATCATCGGGATGCGTGTGAGCAATTCAATCGCACCGAACGCGTGGACACGAAGGTCGATGACATCTGCTAAAGCGAAGGCGGCACCGGCCATGAGCGCGTAGACGACGTAAAGGACTGGAGCGACGAACATGAACATGAATTCGATTGGTTCTGTGACACCCGTCAAGAAGACGGCGAGACCAGCCGACAAGAACATCGGTTTGTATTGTGCTTTCTTGTCTTCGTCGACGTTGCGGTACATCGCGTAAGCAGCACCGATCAAGGCAGCGAATGACAAGATGACTTGACCGACTTTGAAGCGGGCCGGTACGACGTCAGCAAGCAAGGCGTTGTAAGCGGCTGTATCACCAGCGGCGCGAAGGTTAACGAGGTCAGTGACCCAAGCCAACCAGAGCGGATCTTGACCCGCAACGACCGAACCAGCTGTCGCACCTGTCAAAATCGTGTACGTGCCACCGAGCTCCGTGTAGTTCATCGGCACGGTGAGCATGTGGTGAAGTCCGAACGGCAAGAGGAGACGTTCGAGCGCACCATAGATGAACGGCGCGAGGACTGGTGCCGTGTTGCGTGACGTCGCAATCCATTCACCGAAGCTGTTGAGCGCACCTTGAATCGTCGGCCAAATGATTGACAAGGCAATCGCGGCAACGACCGAACCGAGGATGACGACGAATGGGACGAAGCGCTTCCCGTTGAAGAACGAGAGGGCGTTCGGCAATTTGTTGAAGTTGTAGAACTTGTTATAAAGGGCACCACCGAGGAAACCGGCGATAATCCCGACGAACACGCCCATGTTAAGAGCTGGTGAACCGAGTACTGATGTGAAGTAGTCAGCGACGACGAGGTCAGCTCCGAAGAGTGACTGGACTGTCGCTTCCGGGTCTTGGAGCATCGTTCCGTTGACGGCGAAGATGGCACCTGTGACACGGTTAATCAAGATGAAGGCAATCAGTGCAGCGAAAGCACCGCCGGCTTTATCTTTCGCCCACGAGCCACCGATGGCGACCGCGAACAAGATATGTAAGTTGACGATGATTCCCCAACCGAGATCTTCAATGATGCGAGCGGTCGTGAGCAAGATGCTGACGTCTCCGGCTGACATGCCAATCAATTTACCGATCGAGATCATGAGACCTGCGGCTGGCATGACGGCGATGACGACCATTAAGGCCTTACCGAGTTTCTGCCAAAAGTCGAACGAGATGAGTTGTTTCATGCTATACGCTTCCTTCCTATACGGAACTTTTTATCTGTCTATGGCGACTGTCAATGCAATCGCTTGCATAGATGATTGTAATCGATTGCATAACTTTGTGCAACCGTTTTCCTAATTTTCATGGATTTTCATAATCGAAACCGATTCGACTCGTTTCGCCCATAGCTTGTCAGTCGAAACGAATCTCGCTACAATACTAGAGGTTGAAAGGGGCGAGAACGATGGGATGGAGACAGACGACATCGGCATTATCAAAAGAAGAGCAGGCGGCCTTGCTTGAGGAGTTGTTGCAGTCGGGCCTGTTATTAGAAGAAGATCGATTACTGTATAGCATGTTGATGCCAGACCGTGTCAAACGGATGCAGGAAGTGTTGGCGTTACGGACGAACCACATCACGATTTTGACGGAAGGGGTCGATGATCCGCACAATCAGTCGGCCGTGCTCCGCTCGGCGGACGCGTTCGGTGTGCAGACGTTGCACGTCGTCGAAGGTCGGGCCAAGTTCAAACCGAACTCGATTATCGCCAAGAGTGCGGATCGTTGGGTCGACGTGGTCGAACACCCTTCCATTGAGGACGCTATTGACCGATTGAAGGCCGACGGTTATCAAGTGCTCGCGACGGCACTCAGTGAAGAGGCGGTCCCGCTCGAGGATATCGACGTGTCAAAACCGACCGTGCTCTTGTTCGGGAATGAACATCACGGCGTATCGGAACGGGCGCTCGCCAAAGCGGACGGCAATTATTTGATTCCGATGCAAGGCTACGTCCAAAGCTTAAATATCTCGGTCGCTGCTGCCATCTCGTTATACGATGTGACGACGCGGGCGCGCCACGTCGTGACGGACGGCTATGGACTGAAGGCAGAAGACAAGCAACGCATCTTAAAAAATTGGATGGTGAAGAGTCTTCCGAAGCGGTCGCTCGGCGTGTATAAGCAAAAAGGTTTGACCGCTTTTGCGCGCGAGACAGGAAAAACAGAGTAAACGGCGAAAGGTACAGGCGTACGAGCAACTTGTCCATATTCGGAAAGGGGATGGAAAGATGAGTACGACCAGTTCATTTATCGTGAAAGATGTGACGACGAATTTCAAAGACTATGAAGAGGAATTCTTTAACCTGTACCGCACGCTTTACGGGGACATCGATCAACTGCGTTTTAAAGAACGGCTGTATCGCCATGCGAACCCGCTCGTGTTGCTCGCGTTTTCAGACGAGCGTCTCGTCGGGTTCAAAATCGGTTACGAGGCCGAGCCATATCGCTTCTATAGCTGGGCCGGCGGCGTCCACCCTGAGTTTCAAAAGCATGGCATCGGCCGCAAGCTGATGGACACGCAACTCGAGTGGGTGAAAGCACAAGGGTTCCATTCGATTCGAACGAAAGCGCGCAACACGAACAAAGGGGTCATCATTTTAAATCTGTTGTGTGGCTACGACATCATGGGGGCGTATACAGAGGATAACGAGCCTCGCATCATGATGGAGAAACAATTGAACTGACAGCTGAAGCCGTGGCTTATGCCACGGTTTTTTTGTGGGCATGAAACCAAATGGGACCGCATCCGTATTATAGAAAAAAAGGGGGAGACATCATGGTCCATGCGTTTGCATTTGGAGAAGAAATATACATCGATTCGACGGGGATGGGGGATTCGTTTTTTAGTGGAGTACCAATCATTTTCCCGATATTCTTTTTCCTGATTATCGGTATTATCGTGTTCGCTGTTATTGGAGGCATCGGTAAGCAAGTGAAGACGAACAGTCTATTGAAAGACATGCAACAGTTCGCGTCAGACTTGGCCGACCATCCGAGTGACGAATCGGCAAACCGTCTCGCTGACTACTTGCGAGACGTGACGTCGTTCCCAGTCGAGCGGACACAGATGGAGCCGTTCCGGGTCGCGCTCGGCAGCTATCACTTGATTATGGAGTCGTCGCACGTGCACGACGAGACGAAAGAGCGGGTCGACCGCCAATACAAACGGCTCGGCATCTTGGACGGGGAGAAGTTCGCCGACGAGCCGGCTCCGCGACGTAGTTCGAGCACGCATCATCATCACAACGACCATCATAATCACCACATGTAAAACGCGTCGGGAACGTTCCCGACGCGTTTTTCTTACATATAGCGGCTTGCATCAAAGTCGATCTCGGTCCGATGGTTGGCCGTCTCGATGGCGCTGGCGATGCGGTTGGCCCGCTTCTCGACGTCACGGGCTTTCAACCGATACAGCTCAGGGTCATAGAGAGCGTGTTTGATGATGCTCGTCCCTTCTCCGTACCCGGTTCGGAACTCGCGCTTCGGACGTTCGGCCAAATCCTGATACATCCGAGCCTGAGCCCGCAATTGAATGGCGAACTCCATCGCTTCGACGAGCGGGAGCGGTCCGTCATTCGTCTCGACGACGGTACGCAAGTTCGCCTCACAGACGAGACGATCGAGGCGGCGCATGTCACAACGAATCGACTCGAGCTCGACTTCGATATCCTCGAGCGACCGGGACTGAATCGTCGGGAGCGGTTCATCTTTCTCGAGTTCGATGAACGCGACGCGTTCGACTTCTTCGAGCAACTTATCAATCTGCTTCAGCAGCAGTTGTTTCAGTTTAATGGCGTCTGCCAAATACATAGGGATTCCTCCTTCTGCTTTTTCTAACCGTACCATAATGTGACTCCTAAAAAAAGGAAGGCGTTACTTTTTTGAGACGAGGCGATATGATGAAAGAAAGAGAGGAGGGCGACCGATGGAAAAATGGAAAACCCAATGGATCATTGCCGTCGTCTTGCTCGTATTCGGTACTGTGACGTTCCTTTATCAGTGGATTGACTTGCGTCCGAGTGAGATTCGAGATTATATCGTTCAATTCGGTTGGCTCGCCCCGCTCGTATATATCATCTTGTTCACGTTCCGTCCGCTCATCCTCTTCCCGACGTCCGTCTTGTCCGTCGCCGGTGGCTTGGCGTTCGGGACTTTGCCCGGTGTCGTCTATACGGTCATCGGGGCCACGCTCAGTGCGCTCGTCGCTTACTATATCGCGATTCGCTTTGGTGACCGCTTTCTCCATCATTTCGAGACGAGCAGCTATGAGAAGGTGCAGCATAAGATTGAAGAGGACGGGTTCTTCTATGTGTTGATTTTACGCTTGATTCCGCTCGTCAACTTTGACTTGGTCAGTTACGCCTCAGGGCTCGCGAAAGTGCGCCTCCCAGGTTATATCTTCGCGACCACGGTCGGGATGATTCCAGGAGCGTTCGCCAACAATTTCCTCGGCAGCAGCATCGCGAGTGGAGACTTTAAGATGATCATCCTCGCCCTCGTCGTCTTAGTCGTCCTGACGCTCGTTGCGACCGTGTTCCGCGAACCGATCAAACGACAAATTAATCGCTATAAAAAGAAGTAGGCGCTCAACGGGAGCGCCTACTTTTTGATTTATCGGTTGTCGACTGTCTCAGGATACAAGTCGTGATTGAACAAACGATGTTCAGCCATTCTTTCGTATTTCGTGCTCGGTTTTCCGTAGTTGTAGTACGGGTCGATCGAGATACCGCCGCGGGGCGTGAACTTGCCCCACACTTCGAGATAGCGTGGCTCCATCAACTTGACGAGGTCTTTCCCGATGACGTTGATGCAGTTCTCGTGGAAATCGCCGTGGTTGCGGAAGCTGAACAAGTACAGCTTGAGCGATTTCGACTCGACGAGCTTCTCGTCCGGGATGTATGAGATGTAAATCGTCGCGAAGTCCGGTTGATTCGTGATCGGGCAGAGTGACGTGAACTCCGGGGCGTTGAACTTCACGAAGTAGTCGTTCTCCGGGTGACGGTTCGGGAACGCCTCGAGGACGTCCGGTGCGTATTCAAAAATGTATGGGACGCTCTTCTGTCCGAGGAGCGACAAGTCTTGTAAGTCTTCTGGTCTCATAGTTATTCTCCTTAGACGCCACGTTCGTTGGCGTACAGTAATGTGTGCAGCTGCGGCAGGACACGGACGCTTTGCCATGACGGGTCACGAGCGACGTCTTCCCACAGTTCTTTTAAGCGACGGAGCTGGGCGTCGGTGATGTCACCGTCAGCACCGGGCTCAGGATTGCCGGCCGATAAGTACATGACGTCGGGGGTGTAGCGCGTCTGGACCGATTTCGCATAGGCGAGGTCAATCTCGTCGAAGACGGCGACTTTGAACGTTGTTTGTTCGGGGCGCAGCCGTTCGACGATGGCGTCTAGTTTCTCCCAGTCGGTTGTCATGCCGGAAGACGGTGGTTTCGGGCTGAGCGTCACGTCGTCGATGTCAGCGAGCCAATCCTGATAGCGACTGCCTTGCGTCTCGACGGCGAGTTTGACGTCACGCGCTTTCAGTTTCGTCACCAAGTCTTTCATCGCGGCGATGAGGAGCGGGTTGCCGCCCGAGATGGTGACATAGTCGTACACGCCGAGCGCGTCGAGCCGTTCGATCACCTCGTCGGCTGTGAGCATGTCAGGTTTTTCCGAGCCGTCCCAAGTGAAGGCGGAGTCGCACCACGAACAGCGATAATCGCAACCGGCGGTCCGGACGAACATCGTCTTTTGCCCGATGGCGCGGCCTTCCCCTTGAAACGTCGGGCCGAACACTTCGAGGACAGGGATTTTCATCAGTCCACCAACCATTCGCGGCGGAACTCGGCGTACGACGTCGGCGTCTCGTACAGTTTGACGAATTCAACGCGGACGTCGCGCTCGTCAGGCAAGTGCTTGGCGAGCTGCTCGAAAATCCAGTAGCACATGTTTTCGGCAGTCGTATTCATATAAGGTAACGACTCATTCAAATAACGATGGTCGAGGTATGGTTCGAGTTCTTCTTTAAAGATGGCTTTTAAATCACCAAAGTCGAGCGTCATGCCACGGTTGTCGAGAAAACCGCTGATGCCCATTTGCAATTTATACGTATGTCCGTGCAGCGCGCGGCATTTGCCGTCGTAATCGAACAAATGATGGGCGGCATCGAATGTCACTTCTTTGACGATTTGGACGCGGTGCGGACAGTAGATGAGCGAGCCGTCTTGTTTAGCTTCGACACTCGTCGGGGCGAGGAATGGAGCGTTCTTCATACGCGCACCTCCTCATAAGCGGCGAGGCCGTTTTGACGGAGTACGCAAGCCGGACATTCGCCACAACCTGATCCAAGGATGCCGTTATAGCACGTGAGCGTCCGTTCTTTGACGTAATCGAACGCACCGAGCTGATCCGCGAGTTCCCACGTCTGCTTTTTGTCGAGCCACATGAGCGGTGTATCGATGACGAACGGATAGTCCATCGCTAAGTTGAGCGTCACGTTCAAGGATTTGACGAACTGGTCCCGGCAATCCGGATAACCTGAGAAGTCGGTCTCACACACGCCGGTGACGATGTGATGCATACCGAGCTGTTTGGCCATGACGGCCGCAAAGGATAAGAATAAGTGATTGCGTCCATCGACGAACGTGTTTGGGACATCCGCATTGTCGATGTCGAGATCATGTCTCGTCAACGCGTTAGAGGTGAGTTGTCCGAGTAAGGACAAATCGAGGATGTGGTGCGGGACATCGAGTTCGGCCGCAATTTCTTTTGCGACCTCGATTTCCGCGTCATGGCGTTGCCCGTAGGCGAACGTCACCGCTTCCACATGAGAGAATTGTTGTTTTGCCCAAAATAGGCAGGTGGTTGAATCTTGACCGCCGCTAAAGACGACCAATGCTTTTTCGTGTTGCAACGTGCACACTTCCTTTTTCGCTAGTTTTGATGTCGGAGGAGGTTACGAACTCCGGAGGTCACCCTCGAGCGTTTACTTTACCATAAAAAGACGTTTGACAGGGAAAAGAGAAGCAGGTATAGTAAAGGACATCACTGAAACACTTTCGCGCATAAAAGCGTTTAAGCGGTTAGGTAGAAAATAATGGAACTGAAAGGAGGGGACGTCGATGCAGATGAAAGGAAAAGAGGCTGTATTCGTCGTGCTGATGAGCGGTATTTCCCTGCTCGCACTGATGTTTTTGGCCAAAGCGACGCCACATATGGCGATCTTTGGCACAATGGTATTAATAGGGGGTTACGCGTATTATCGGACGCGTGATTTCAAACGAATTGAAGCGGCGATGATTAGCGGGATTCGTGAAGCCATCATGCCGGTCTTGATTTTACTGTTGATCGGGATGTTGATTGGCGTATGGCAAATGTCTGGCACGGTGGCGACAATCCTCTCCATCGGTTTAGATACAATTTCAGCACAATGGTTCTTGCCGAGCGTCCTGCTCATCACGATGATCGTCTCGTCGTTCACGGGTAGTGCCTTCACGACAGTCGGTACGGTCGGGGTCGCCTTGTTCGGAATCGGGATGGCGCTCGGAATCTCTCCGGCGCTCGCGGCCGGGGCCATCGTTTCGGGTGCACTCTTCGGTGACAAGATGAGTCCGCTATCGGATACGACGAACTTCGCACCGGCCGTGGCTGGTGTCAAACTGTTCGACCATATCCGCTTTATGATGGGGACGACCGTACCGGCCATCCTCATCACCCTTGTCTTGTTCACGCTTCTCGGTCGGAGCGGTCAAGCGGCGGATACGACGCAAATCGCTGAAGCGCAGGCAGCACTCGCTGGACGATTCAACTTGTCATGGTTGACGCTGCTCGCGCCGGTTCTCGTCGCGGTGCTTGCGTTCCGTCGCATGCCGGTCTTGCCGACGATGCTCGTCGGGATGTTCGCCGGAGTGTTGACAGCTGGTTTCGTTCAAGGCAACTGGAACGTCACAAACTGGTTCGGTGTCATGCAGGCCGGGTTCAAGTCGGGTGTCGAGAACGAGACGATTGCAGCTGTGCTCGATCGTGGCGGACTCGAGTCGATGCTCTGGTCGGTCAGTCTCGTCTTGATTGCGCTCGCGTTCGGTGGCTTGCTCCGTGAGCTCGGCGTATTCCAAGCGATTGTCGATGCGTTGCTCGAACGATTGAAATCACCAGGCAGCTCGGTGTTGTCGGTCGTCCTCAGCTCGATTGGCGTCAACTTGCTCGCGGGCGAACAGTACTTGTCAATCTTGCTCCCAGGTCAAGCGTTCAAGCAAGGGTTCATCGATCGCGGCATCGATCCCCGTTACTTGTCACGTGCCCTCGAAGACGGTGGGACGGTCATCAACCCGCTCATCCCATGGGGCGTGTCGGGTGCGTTCTTCGCGGCCACGCTCGGGGTGCCGGTGCTTGAATACGCACCATTCGCCTTCTTCCTCTGGCTCAGCCCGATTTTCTCGATTATTCTCGGATACGTGAAGTTGGGAAAGCAGCGTGAGACGATGCGAATCGCATCTTAATCGAATCACTCAAAAACCATCCAGGACAATTAAAGGTCCTGGATGGTTTTTGAGTGTCTCAAGTAAAAGAGCTCTCGAGTTGCCATAGCGCATCCCCGAACTGGTCGATGAGCGCCTGAGCCCTCGATTCGATGTCCGATGGCAAGTCGGCTCTGGAGAAATACTGCAAGTCCAGACTTTCTCCGTCGTTCATGGCTAACGTCCCTTGCACGCGCTTTGCATGGAAAAGATTGATGACACTATGCGTCTCGTCCCCGTTCGGATACTTGAAGTAAAACTTCGGTCCCGAACAAACACCGACGAGTTCAAATTGATTGGTTTCAAGACCAGTCTCTTCATTCAATTCACGAGCGGCCACTTCTTCTAACGTCTCATTCAACTCCATCGATCCCCCGGGCAATCCCCAATCATTCGTATCGGACCGGTGTTGGAACAACAGCTCCCCGTATTCATTCAACACGAGGATGGTCGCCCCGACACTGATGAGCGGCCTGCTCCCGACTGTCTGTCTTAACTCTAATAGATACCCCACCTTGTTTCGCCTCACTTTCTCGTATGTCATATAGTTCGGCTCTCATCATGAAATCCCTTTGATCAGAAAAGGCATCTTCTTTGTGTCACCCCGTCTTCATTTGAGAAAATAAACCGAAGGAGGGATGACGATGAAACGACTCGATCCATCATTTTACGAGCAACCGACGATTGAATTGGCACGCTCATTGCTCGGTCACTATCTCGTCCACGATCATCTAGACGGACAAATCGTCGGAAAGATTGTCGAGACCGAAGCGTATCTTGGTGCCGTCGACCGGGCGGCCCATAGCTTCGGGGGCAGACGGACGAATCGGACCGAGGTCATGTTCGGATTGCCGGGACACGTCTATACGTATCAGATGCACACGCATACGCTCTTGAACGTCGTGAGCGGTCCGGTCGGCACGCCGGAAGCCGTCCTCATCCGAGCCATCGAGCCGATTGAAGGACAGGCCATCATCGACATGAATCGTCCTGGCATCAAACGGTTCGATCAGACGAACGGTCCCGGCAAGCTGACGAAAGCGCTCGGGATCACGATGGACCTGTATGGGCATTCGCTCCAACATGAACCGCTCTATATCGTCGAAGGGGACGTCATTCCAGACATCGAGGCCGGTCCGCGCATCGGCATTCCTAACACGGGTGAAGCGCGTGACTATCCGTATCGTTTCTTTGAACGCTCGAATCCGTACGTCTCCAAGTTTCGCTGAATGTTTATGCTCCGGTTAGGTGTGGAACACTCCCTATGTGCATAAAAATAATGAGGGAGTGTTTCAATATGGCAAAAGTAGCAACGCTAATCACAGACATGTTTGAAGACGTAGAGTTCACGGGTCCACGCGACGCATTGGTGGAAGCGGGGCACGAAGTTGTCACGATTGAAAAAAAATCTGGGAATACAGTCGAAGGCAAACAAGGGGAGTCGAAGGTCACAATCGACAAAGCCATCGACGACGTCTCACCAGAAGACTTTGACGCACTGCTCTTACCGGGCGGATTCTCACCTGACTTGTTACGCGAAGATGACCGTTTCGTCCAGTTCGCCAAGGCGTTCATGGACGCGAAAAAGCCGGTATTCGCCATCTGCCATGGACCACAGCTGTTGATTACGGCGAAGACGCTCGAAGGCCGCGATGCGACAGGCTACAAGTCGATTAAAGTCGACATGGAATACGCTGGAGCGAAGTATGCGGACAAAGAAGTCGTCGTCTGCCAAGAACAGCTTGTGACGAGCCGACAACCGGATGACATCCCGGCGTTCAATCGGGAGATGCTCAATCTGCTTAAATAATTTGCAGGCCACGGAATTTTTCCGTGGCTTTTTTTGTGCCAGCGGGAATAGACAAATAAGGAGGAGATGCATGATGAAACGAGCACGTTCGCCTAGTTAAGTCGGTCGAAACGTTGTGTTGCTTGGTTGGATGCGTTGGTTCGATGCGCTCATCCCGGCCTACACGATTGAACGTCTGTTTTGGGAGTCGCGGACGATCACAATTCAAGAGGTCGTCTATCTGGAAATGCTTTACGCCGTCCTCGTCGTGATGCTTGAAGTGCCGACGGGTGTGTTGGCCGATCGCTTCGAACGTCGACGTCTGTTGCAGATTGGGACTGCGCTCGAGTGGGGTTCCTTTGTCGTGTTGCTTGTTTCCTTTTCGTTTGGCGGTTTTGCCTTAGCCATCGCCTTGTCGGGCATTGGGGCGGCGTTTCGGAGCGGGGCCGAGAACGCGTTGTTGTATGAGACGCTCGAACAGGACGGGAAGGCGGGAACGTTTGAACGCACGATCGGTCGATTGAATGTCATTGGAATCGTCGCAGCCGTTCTCGCTGCCATCAGTGGTAGTCTGCTGGCGACACGCTTCCCGTTCGAGCTGAACTACGTGCTGTCGATTGTCAGTTTGTTCATCGCGACAGCATGTAGTTTTGGCCTTGTCGAACCGAGACGAGTCGTGTCGGACGAGCGCTTGACGTGGGCGGACATCGCGGCCGGTTTCCGCTTCATCCGGCAGCATCGGCAACTGTTCATCGTGACGTCGTTGTTTGTCGTGACCATTAGTGCGTTCAATTTTATCGATGAGTTCTGGCAACTGTATGCGCGCGACGTCGCGCTTCCGATTTATTGGTTCGGGATGATGTCAACGATCCTGCTGCTCATCCAAATACCGGGACAGTTGGTCGCACCGGTGCTGCTACGCTTCGCCACGGCCGAGCGTTGGCTACGCTGGATCGGTTGGGGAATCGGCGTTGGTTTTGTCGTTCTCGGGCTCTATCCGGGGCCGATTGGTCTCGTGATTATGGTCGGAATGGCCTGTCTCATCGGTATTGTTGAACCGCTCTATCTCGGTGTGTTGCATCATCGGGTCCCATCCGGAATCAGGGCGACGACGGAATCGTCCGTCTCGATGTTGTTGCATGGCGGGATCATCCTGTTCGGTCTGTTGTTCGCCGCCGGGGCAGGTATGACGCTTTTTGCCGCCTTTTTGTTCATCGGGATCATCGTTTGTCTGCATCAATCGATTGTCACGGTCATAGCGCGGAGAGAGGATGCTTCATGAGCTTCCTCTTTTTTACGCCTTAAGACCTAGGGCGGGTGAGGTTAAAGTTGTGTATGATAAGAAACAATACTGGAGTAGGAGATAAACAATGGAATGGTATGAATTATTTATTGGCTTTTTGTTAGGCGTCGTCGAAGGACTGACCGAGTTTGCTCCGGTATCGTCAACGGGACATATGATCCTCGTGGACGACCTGTGGCTCAACTCGAGCAGCTTTCTCGGCCAAGAGGTGGCGAACACGTTTAAGATCGTAATTCAGCTCGGTTCGATTTTAGCGGTCATCGTCGTATTTCGAAATCGGTTCAAGGAGTTGTTGAATCCGAAGGAATTGCTCGCGATTCGTAGCAGCGGGCCGACAAAGAAACTGAACTTGCTACATATCTTCATCGGGCTGCTCCCGGCAGGCGTGCTTGGACTGTTGTTTGAAGACTACATCGATGAGAACTTGTTCTCCATCAAGACCGTCTTGATTGGGCTCGTCATCGGGGCATTCTTCATGATTGCAGCGGACTTGTCAGGCGTGAAGCGTCAAACGACGGCCACGCTCGATGAGATTTCGTATAAACAAGCGCTCGGTGTCGGCTTGATTCAATGTTTCTCGCTCTGGCCAGGTTTTTCACGATCAGGGTCGACCATCTCAGGGGGCGTCCTCTTAGGGATGAGTCACCGGGCCGCAGCGGACTTCACGTTCATTATGGCCGTACCGATCATGTTCGGTGCTAGTGCACTGTCGCTCTACAGCAAATGGGAGTACTTTACGATGGCGACCCTCCCGGTCTTCGTTGTCGGATTCATTAGCGCGTTCTTGTTTGCGCTCTTGTCGATTAAGTTCTTCTTGAAGTTGATCAACAAAGTGAAGTTGACGCCGTTCGCGATTTATCGCATCGTGTTGGCGGCTGTGATTTACTTCTTGTACTTCTAAGAAAAAAAGCGCATGTCAGCACATGCGCTTTGAAACCAATGATCCATCAAGTTCGTATAACCAAGTAGAGGTGAGAACATGGAACATATCGTTGTCGTATTGGGAACGTTAATCGGCTTAGGAGCTGTCGGTACATTATTGTACGTGACACGCCTTGCCTATGAATCATGAGAACGGATAGTGATAGAAGCGCTCACGTTGGAGTAACTCCATGACGTGGGCGTTTTCTGCGTTGTCGATGGCGCGTAACAGGCCTTCCGTCTGTGAACGGTGGGCGAGCAACGCTTCACGCTTCGCCGCGCTCTCTTGACCGACTTCGATGACGACGTGCGGTTTTCCGAGTTCGGCGTCGGTGCGATGGTCGAACGCGACTCCTAAAAATTCAGGACGCTTCGAGGCATCGATGTCTTGCAACGCTCGGACGACCGCACGTGCCGTCGCCTCGTGATCGGGGTGGACGGCGTAACCCGGATAGAAGGAGATGACGCGTGTCGGCTGTACTTCCTCGATTAAGGCGCTGAAACGTGCCGCGAGTTCCGCTTCGTCTTCGAATTCGACGGTCTTGTCGCGAAGTCCCCACATGCGGAGGTCGTCGATGCCCATGACGGCACACGCTTCCTCGAGCTCATGTTTACGAATTTTCGGCAACTCTTCACGCGTCGTGAAAATCGGCGAGCCCATATTGCGGCCCATCTCACCGAGCGTCAGACAGACGTACGTGACCGGGAATCCGTGTTTATGGTGTTGGATAATCGTCCCGGCCGAGCTGAACGCTTCATCATCGGGATGCGGAAAAATAACGAGTAATGGTCCATTCATTGGCTTTCCACCTCCGAGGCTCCTTGTGGGAGTGGTTTGATGTCTAAGTGTAAGGCGCAGGCGAGGCGTCCGAGACGGTCATGGCCGGCGAGCAGGAGCTGGTCTCCGTGCTGTTCGTAGTCGGTCAAACCTTCGACGTAAAGCCAACCATGATCGAGCTTCAAGCCGACCCGGTATGGTCCATCGCCCTTGATTTGGCCGATGCTATATTCGATGACGACGTTGCGGATAAACATACCGGCGTTATGAAAATCAGGGTCGTTATGCGTCGCATACGCCCCGTTCGTCGTCTCGACATGGACATAGAGCGGCATGGATACATGCGCGTCCAAATAAGTCTGGATGGTTGTAGGTTGAATTGATTTCACGCGGTTCCCTCCAATGGAAACGATGACCCGAGACATGCGTCCCGGGCCACCCGTTATGATTGTGTTGCTAGTTTTTTGCGGTAACCGGTATGGTTCGTTGGCCCAACATATTGGTTGAGGCGGAACGAGTGACGGACCGCTTCCGTGATGAACTCTTTTCCGATTTCGATGGCTTCATCGACCGAGTGACCGTTCGCGAGTGAAGCCGCGATCGCTGACGAGAACGTGCAGCCGCCGCCGTGTGTGAAGGCAGGGTCGATTTTTTCGCTCTCGAGGAGGCGATACTCGTTGCCGTCGTAAAGCACGTCAAATGCTGTGTCGAAGCCGAGCTTGCCACCGACTTTGACGATGACGATTTCAGCGCCGAGTTCATGGATCAAACGAGCAGCCTCTTTGATTTCTTCCATCGTTGAAGGTGTCTTATCGAGGCCAGCGAGCATACGCGCCTCGAACAAGTTTGGTGTGATGATTTTAGCGACCGGTACGAGGTGCTTGCGCATCGCGACCGCGACGTCCGGGTTGAGAATCTCGTCGGCACCTTTACATGCCATGACTGGGTCGACGACCGCGTTTTGGATGCCGTACTCTTTAATTTTACGGGCAGCGAGTTCGATAATCTCTGGAGTCGGGAGCATCCCTGTCTTGACGGCATCGACACCGATCCCAGCGAGGACCGTATCAATCTGTTTCTCGATCAACGTCGTGTCAATTGGGAACACTTCGTGGTGCCACGCGTTATGTGGGTCTTGAGCCACGATGACCGTGAGGGCGGTCATGCCGTAAACACCGAGCTCTTCCATCGTTTTCAAGTCAGCTTGGATGCCTGCACCGCCACTCGTGTCCGAGCCAGCGATTGTTAAAGCTTTTTTCATCGTCATAGTCGTTCAATCCCCTTTGTCTGTTTGGATAGTTTCACTATAACGACTTTTTGGCGCTACGACAAATCCCGAGGTCGCATTAAAGCTCGAATAAGTTTCAAAAATTGATGGCAGGATTTCAATCGTATTTGGGGAATAGTAATGAATAGGGTGAAGACC
The DNA here is from genome assembly GCF_018618315.1 of Exiguobacterium sp. s70. NCBI lineage: Bacteria > Bacillati > Bacillota > Bacilli > Caryophanales > Exiguobacterium > Exiguobacterium sp. s70. The sequence goes on along the minus strand of NZ_JACSLV010000003.1, from coordinate 74,322 downwards.
ACTTTCAATTTGGCTAGGAGGAAAACCGCATGTTAGTGCATAGCTTATGCATTCCGAAGAAAGATGTCGTCACAATCAGTGAAAAGGCGACATTGCGCGAGGCGCTCGACACGCTCGAAAAGACAGGCTACCGTTGTGTCCCTGTACTCGATGAGACGGGAACGTTTTTCCGCGGTAATATTTATAAAATGCATATTTATCGCCACGGGATGAGTGGGGCGAGCCTAGACGATAACGTCATGGAACTCATCAAGAACACGCAAAAGTACGTTCACGAGTCAGACGGCTTTTTCAAAGTCTTCTTCTCAATCAAAGAACTTCCGTATATCGCGGTCTTGAAAGACGAGAGCAACGAATTTTACGGGATTTTGCCACACGGGAAGATGCTCGGCATGCTCGAAGAGGCATGGAGCCGTGACACGGGGAGCTATGTCGTCACGATTGCACTCAGTGAGCAGGCAGGGGCGCTCGAGAAAATCACGAAAGTCATCAGCAAATATTCATCAATCGCCAGCCTCATGACGCTTGATGCCAAGAGCAAGGTGTTGCGTCGCGTGTTAATCACGTTGCCGCCGGACTGTGACGAGAAGACAAAAGACAAGATTGTCGCCAAACTCGAACAAAAAGGGTTCCGCGTCGTCGAAGTCGAGAATTTAAATAACTGACGAAAGGCCTTCCTCGATGCGAGGAAGGCCTTATTCAATCCAATCGTTTTTCCATCCGGATATCCGGCCAAAATTGACCGTCCCAGTACGTGAACGCTTCGATACGGGCAATTTCGTGATAACCGAGCTTTTGATAGAGGCGATGCGCCGCTTCGTTGAATCCGAACACACCGAGCTCGATGCGTGGCACACCTTGGGCACGAAGTCGATCTGCCAGCAACGTGAGGGCTGCGGTGCCGACGCCTTTCCCGCGACCGGTCTGTTCACCGATGACCAGACCAAGCCAAGCGCTGCCGCGTTCTTTGTCATACAAGTGCGGGGCGTCATAGATGACGTTCACCTCGCCGACGAGCCGGTCATCGTCGTAAATCAAGAAAATATCGTGCGTGTCCAGACGTTCCGTCAAGTCTGCGACCGTCATCTGATGTTCCGCAACGAGTTCGGCTTCGGATCGGGCCGGACGAATCAAATGGACGATGGCGGGATCATTATTCCAACGATTGAACGTCGCGACGATGGCGTCGGACGCTTCTCGCAATGGGACGAGCGAGATGGGCATCGAGTCCCCCTCCTTTCAGGCATACTTCTTCGCCCTCGAACTGAAAACTCTCCCTTTTACTGAATCGGCTTCAAGACGTTGAGGTGGCTCGGAAGCACTTCGAACGTGAGCGGGAGTTTACCGCCCGTATCTCCGTCGGCATTGACCGGAAGTGATTCTGGCGAGTCGACATGGACCCGTTTCGTCGTGAACGACGTGACGCTGTCCGTCTCTTTCAACTTGCCGGTGAAGAGGGCCGGCGCGAGTTGGATGGCGTCTTTAAAGCCGAGGTTCTCAAACAGATAGACGTGAAGTAACCCGTCGTTCAGTTCGGCGTCCGGTTCAAAGTTTTCAAACCCGCCGACCGAGTTCGTGAGTGCGATGACGACCAAATAGGCGTCTCCATCGAACGTATGCTCTTCGGCTTGGACCGACAAGGCGTATGGACTATGCTCACGGAACGCTTTGATGCCTTCAATCAAGTAGGCGAATGGGCCCCATTTTGTCTTCTCTTCAACACTGACCTCGTCGACAGCCTCGGCAATGAGGCCGATCGCGATGACGTTCATGAAGTAGCCGTTCTCGTATTTGCCGATATCCATCGGTGTCGGTTGCGCCGTCTTGAGTGCCTCGATGGCATCTGCGGGGTCGCTCGGGACGCCGAGCGCGCGTGCGAGATCGTTGACGGTACCGAGCGGGATGATGCCGAAATCAGGACGATGATCCGCTTCGGCGAGCCCCGTTACGGCCTCGTTCAGTGTCCCGTCGCCACCCATCGCGATGACAGCTTTATATTGTTTCGATGCCGCTTCTTTCGCAAAATGTGTGGCATCGTCTGCTTTCTCCGTGAACCGGACATCGACGTTGCCGTAACGCTCTCGCAAGACCTCCTCCGCGGCCGCGGCGTGTTCTTTCCCTAACTCTTTCCCGGACGACGGGTTGACGATTAACATGACTGTATCCATCAAAGCACATTCCCCTTTTCACATTCAGATATTGTCATCTATTCCCGTCCTGTGGCGAGGCTAGTCATAAAAAAACAACACAGACGTGTTGTTTAATAATGGCGGAATGCCGACATATCGAGGTGGCTTGCATCTGATTCGTCGACGGCGAGTTCAATTTTCAAATGTTCATGGAACGGCGAGTCGAATGCACCCATGCAGGCGACCGGCTCATGGTCCGGGACGGGGGACTTACGTTTCGTTTTGACGAACAAATAGTCCTCACGCGACAACGTCAATAAAAAGCGTTCGACCGCATGGGGTTCGCGCGTGACGTTCGGCCATGGCAAGTGGTTGAATAGTAAAAAGACCGCGCCTTCTTTTTCGAGCGCATAGTCTGGGGCGATCCCTTCCCGGTTCAACAACTCGATGACCGTACTCAAATAGGCTTGTTTAATCGTCAATGATATCTCGTAATACTCACGCATACCGTCCACCCTTTCTAAAAATCGCAATAATTCCATTCTATACGTTTCAGACAGGGGCGACAACGAAGAAGTTTCTTGACGAAGCGTTTTTCCCACCGTATACTGCTCATGTCCTGCTATACTAAAGGTAAATGATGAACGAATTGAGGTGAAACCGACATGATTGAATCACTCGAATTGAAGGCATGGATCGTCTTGGCACGAGCGATGGACGCGATCAGTGACCGTGTGAAGGACGATTTACGACGCCACCAATTGAATTCAACAGAGTTCGGTGTTTTATCCGTCTTGTATAAACGAGGGGATACCCCGCTCCAGCAAATCGGAGACCAAATTTTGATTACGAGCGGAAGCGTCACGTACGTGATTGATAAGCTTGAAAAACGTGGCTTAATCGAGCGTGTGGCTTGCCCGTCTGACCGACGCGTCACATACGCCTCGTTGACAGAGGAAGGCAAACGCTTGATGGACGTCGTCTATCCAGAGCACATCGAGATTTTTAAAGACATCTATGGTCCCCTTAGCGACCAAGAGACTGAACAGTTAATCGATTTATTGAAACGAGTCGGTTATAACGCGGCAGGCAAATAACGCCTGCCTGTTTTTTTTGACTATTTATCTTGAAGTTAAACTAATTGACTGCGAGATATACAGATGATATAGTTCTAACTGTTGTTACAAAATAGAGATCACACTTATGGAGGAACCCATTTATGAAAAAGGTATTATACGTATCGGCTAACCCGAAACCAACAGAATTGTCATACAGCAAACAAGTCGCAGAAACGTTCATGACGACACTCACGAATGAGAATGCGTCACTCGAAGTCGAAGCAATCGAATTATACGATGTCGATGTTCAAGAAATCGACGGCGACGTCCTCAGCGCATGGGGCAAATTCGCTTCAGGCGAAGCCCTCACTGACGTCGAAGCGGCTAAAGTCGCGACGATGAACGGCATGCTTGAGAAATTCATGGAAGCTGACATGTACGTGTTCGCAACACCGATGTGGAACTTCTTCTTCCCAGCTCGCATGAAAATGTTCCTCGACAGCGTATTGACTGCTGGTAAAACGTTCCGTTATACAGAACAAGGCCCAGTCGGCCTTCTCGAGAACAAACAAGCGATCCACATCCAAGGTACGGGTGGAATCTACACAGGTACAGACCTCAACTTCGCAGACGCATACCTTCGTCAAGCACTCGCATTCGTAGGCGTGACAGAAGTGACGACACTTCCAGTTGAAGGCATGAACCAATACCCAGACAAAATCGAAGAAATCGTTGCTGACGCAAAAGCGAAAGCCGAAGCACTTGCGAAAGAAGTCGCAGGCGCGGTCACAGTATAATGATCAAGGGCGAGTCCAATCGGGCTCGCCTTTTTGTGTGCCATCGATTCGGGTATGATAAGACGGAAAGGGGAGAAACACATGGGAGAACAGTTATCAGATCGCCTGCTCGGGGATTGGAGCGACATCATCGCATCCGAGATGGCCGAGCCTTATTTTACTAACTTGAAAGCGTTCGTTGATGAGGCGTATGCGTCATCGACCGTATATCCGGCCCGAGAAGACATTTGGAATGCGTTCGTCTATACGAAGTTCAAGGACGTCAAATGCGTCATTCTCGGACAAGATCCATACCATGGGCCAAACCAAGCGCATGGACTGAGCTTCTCGGTCCAAGACGGTGTACGTTTCCCACCGTCGCTTCGAAATATCTTTCAAGAATTGCATGACGATATTGGCTGTCCCGTACCGACCAGCGGGAATTTAGAAGCATGGGCCCGCCAAGGCGTGTTGCTGCTCAACACCGCGCTCACGGTCGAAGCAGGCAAAGCCGGTTCGCATCGGGGACAGGGATGGGAGCAGTTCACCGACTCCATCATCGAGCGACTTGGGCAGCGGGAAAAGCCGCTCGTGTTCATCTTATGGGGGAACGACGCGAAGAAGAAACAGAAATTTATTGGCCCGCAACACGCCGTCTTGACCTCTGTCCACCCGAGTCCGCTCTCGTCGCATCGCGGCTTTTTCGGATCGAAGCCGTTCTCGCAAGTGAATGCGAAGTTGAGTGAGTGGGGTCAACCTGAAATCGATTGGTGTTTGTGACAGTCTGCAGATGCGGACTGTTTTTTTGTTGACGGCGTCCAAATCGTCTGTTATCGTTACTAGCAACAAGATACTTTAGTACTTAAAAGCGAATGTGCATAGAAGCATAACTGTATAACAGTATAAAAGCGATGACCGAACCGAAGTAGAGACATCTTCCCTGGCCCAGAGAGCGTGTGGTGCTGTGAACACGCCCATAGGATGAATCGAATTACAGTTCGCGAGCTCTCACGTGTTGAGCGGTCCCCCGTTATCGGAGTAGAGTGACTAGACGTCCGTCTAGTAATCAGGGTGGTACCGCGGCATCGTCGTCCCTATCGAGTGAATCGATAGGGATTTTTTTACGTTCAGTCAACTAAAGGAGGAAACATCATGCTCACACAAATCATTCCACGCCATTTGGCCCCTCATATTTCGCCACAGTTCTACGACGAGTACACGCCGACCGATCATGCTGTCTGGCGCTTCGTCTTACGACTGAACTTGCACACGCTTGAAGGGAAGGCCCACCCGTTCTACATCGAAGGGTTGAAAAAGACGGGGATGGGACCGGAGCGTCTCCCGAACGTCGAACAGATGACCGAAGAGATGCGGTCGGCCGGTTGGTCGACGGTCGCAGTCGATGGTCTCATTCCAGGCGTCGCTTTCTTTGATTTCCAAGGCAACGGGATGTTGCCGGTCGCGACCGATATCCGAAAAGTCGAGAATATTTTATACAGTCCGGCACCGGATATCATCCACGAGGCGGCCGGCCATGCACCGATGTTGATGGATCCTGAATTTTCACAGATTGTGAAGCGGTTCGGTCAGCTCGGGGCGAGGGCATTCATGAATCGAGAAGAACATGCCTCGTTCGCAGCACTTAAACGATTGACCGTCGTGAAGGAGAATGCGAACTCGACGGACGAGGAGATTGCAGCCGCCGAAGCGGCTGTTCATGCGGCCAAAGCCCAAGTGACTGGCTTCTCTGAAGCACAACAAGTCGCCCGCATCTTTTGGTGGACGGTTGAGTTCGGTCTCATCGGTGATGTAGACAATCCGCTCATCTACGGGGCAGGCCTGTTATCTTCGGTCGGAGAGAGCCGTCACTGTTTGACAGACGCCGTCACGAAGCATCCATTCAATTTGGAGCACGCCCTTGAGACGAAACAAGACGTGACGAATATGCAACGCGAGTTATTCGTCATTCCAGACTTTGAAGCGTTGAAGGATGCGCTAGACGAACTCGAGTCACGGATGGCGGTCAACCAAGGTGGGATCGCTTCGCTCGAGAAGGCGCTCGCGTCGGGCAGTCAATCGACCGTCCGACTAGAAGACGGGACGGACCGCGTCGGTGTGATTCGTCACGTGACACGCTCCGGGGCCCATGCCCTCATCCAATGGGACGACTGTGTGAACGTCAATCACGGTCAATTGACGAACTTGCATAATCATGGCCTGCTCGTGCTCGATGGACCGCTTCAAGACGTGTTGGCGACAGCGGACATTCGGTTAGACGGTCAAGTCGTCAGCGAAACGACAGAGGCGTTGCATCTCGAAGACGTCGTCGTCACCATCGAAGGACGACAGATTACACTGGAGACACTCGAAGTGAGACAAGATACGCTGCCGTCGATTTTCCCGGGCACTGAGATTGAAGAACTCGTCATCTTGGAGAAGCCGGTCCAGATCGAACGTGACGCCCGAGTATGGACGAACGATGACCCGATGTTCAATCGGGTCCGCAATATGCGGGAGCAAGGCGAGTCGATTGATGAGCTCGTGCCGACGATTCTTACCGATCATCCCGATGCTTGGTTGCTCCACATCGAATGTTTGGAGCTCGTCGAGTCTGATGCGCTTCGACAGGCGTTGACGGAACGGTTGCACGCGTTACGTGAGACGTCACCGTCGCGGCATGAGTTGATTGGCCGCGCGCTCGCATTGCTCAACTGACAAAAATAATCCCCGCCCAATGATGGGCGGGGATTATTTGTTAACGCGTCGTTTCACGCAAGAACGTGATTAAACGGCGATACGTTGCACTGGCTGCCGGCTTATCCATCTCAAAATGGTAGTCGTGGCCGAGTGTGTGCTCGTTTCGGTCATAAAAGACGCTCGTGACGTCCGCACGACCTGAGAGGATCGTCGCAAATTCTTTCGCTTGCGTTTCGAACGAACCGGTGTTGCCATCGGTGATAAACGTCGAAACGAACGTGGCCGGGATATTCACGAGCGGCGACGCTTCCGCGACGACCGGCAAGTCTTCCCAATTGTACGTTCCGAAGTAAGCCCAACCGATCCGTTTGAACAAGAAGCGGTTGACCGCCTTCGATGACTCGATGATGCTTCGTTTCAAGTCATAAGGACCTGACATGAGAATCGTGCCGAGGATCGACGTTTTCGGAACGACTTGATTCACTTCGGCCGATGGTGCGTAGTCGTCGTTCAATTGAATACCGACGAACTGAGCGACGAGTTGGGCCCCGTTCGAATCGCCCGCAAAAAAGACGCGGTCGAGGTCGAGACGGAAGCGGTCATTGTTTTCCGCGATATACGTGTATGCTTCTTCAAGCTGCTGGAGCGGGACGGGATACGTGACGTCAGGGGCAAGGGCGTAGTTGACGCTAACGACGTTATAGCCGTTGCTCGCGATTGACGTCGCATATTTGAAGACGTCGGCCTTGTCGCCACCGACGAACGAACCGCCGTGCACCCAAAAGATGGTCGGAACAATTTGTTTCTCGCCTTCATAGCGAATCAAGTCGAACGTCCCGTTCTCATAGGCTGAATGATAGTCGATATCTTTCCGGACCGATGTTTTTTGAACGACTTCATCAAACCCTTTGATGGCCACTTCGTTCCCGCCGGCAAATGAGGTCTTAACGAGACGTGAGGTCGGTTTCGGGGACAAAAATACATAGGCGGCACCTGCGACAGCTGTACCGACCAGTCCAAGTCCTGCTCGTTTCAATCCTTTATTCATCGTAATTCCTCCTTGGTACAATCCAGTTTGTTCACTTACCGATCGACGAGGACCGTTCCCATGAACGTCTCAATGACGTGGGCAATCCCGTCTTCGTTGTTTGATTTCGTGATGAAGTCGGCTTTGCCTTTGACTGTCGTGTTGGCATTGCCCATGGCGACACCGAGGCCGGCCCATTCAATCATCGTAAGGTCGTTGTTCCCGTCACCACAAGCGATGACGTGGGCCTGTTCGATTCCGACGTGTTCGGCGAGGAAAGCAAGGCTCGTCCCTTTCGTCACACCCGCTTCCGTGAACTCAAGGAAAAACGGCTTCGAACGTGCGACCGCAAGTTTCCCTTCGAGTTCGACTTGCAGTTTCGTTTCGATTGGAGCGAGCGTGTCGCCGTCACCGAGCATGAGACATTTGACGACAGGCGTCTTGACCGCTTCTTTGAAGTCGGCGACATGGATGACCGGCATCCCCGTCAATTCACCTTCGATATCAGTATACGGGTTCGGTTGATCGGTTACGATTTCGTTACCGATGTACGTATGAATCGCGATTTCTTCCCGGACACTGATATCATGGAGATGGGCGACCGTTTCCGGAAGCAACGTACTCGAGAAGATTTCTTCATTCGTCTCACAATTGATGATGGAGGCACCGTTGAATGAGAGAATATAGCTACCATATTTGGCAAGTTCGAGTTCACGGGCGGCATCCCACATCGCGTATGTCGGGCGACCGCTCGCGAGCACGACTTTATGTCCGCGTTCTTGTACATCTAGCAAGGCTGCTTTCGTCTTGGCGGAAATTGTATGGTCGCTCGTGAGGAGCGTATCGTCCATATCTAAAACAATCATCTTGTAACTCATAATGGTAAGGAGTCCTCCTTCAGAATCTAATGACTCCATCCTAATACGATTTGAGGTCAATTGACAACCTTGTCGCAAAAACGTAACTATAATGTAGAGTAGTGAACTTCAGAAGAGGTGGATATATGAATCGAATATTAGTAGCCGAAGATGAGCATGCGATTCGCAGCTTTATCATCGTTAATTTAAAACGAGCCGGATTTGACGTCTTTGAGGCGACGAACGGACGCGAAGCGGTCACAGCGTTCGACCGTGAGCCGTTCGATGTCGTCTTGCTCGACGTGATGATGCCTGAGATGGATGGATTCGAGGCATGCGCCGCCATCCGCGACTTAGATGAGAACGTCGGCATCATCATGCTGACGGCACGCACGCTTGAAGAAGATAAGATTGAAGGGCTCGGCAGAGGGGCGGACGATTATATCGCCAAGCCGTTTAGCCCAGGTGAGCTTGTGGCACGGATTCAAGCACTCCTGCGCCGTGTCGAGAAAGTGAAGCGTAAAGAAAAGAAACGGTTGAAGTCCGGACCGTTCGCCATCGATTTGGCGGCGAAGCAAGTGACGAAGTATGGGCAGGCGATTGATTTGACCCCGACCGAATACGATTTGATTTGTCACCTCGTCCAAAACGAGGAAGTCGTCTTATCGCGTGACGCGCTGTTAGATGCCGTCTGGGGCATCAATTACTTCGGGGACAGAAAGACTGTCGACGTCAACATCCGTCGTCTCCGTCAAAAGATTGAAGACGACCCGAGTCACCCGGCTTATATCGAGACGCTATGGGGGCATGGGTACAAGTGGCGGAGACATGACGGATGAAGCAACAGCTCGTCATTCGGATTATGCTCGTCATGACGCTCGTGCTCGTCTTGCTCGTGAGCGTCCTGTCGTACGGAACGTACCGCTATTACTATGAATATGAATCAGAGGCACTACTCAGCCATGCGACGACGAGCGCCTATCTGTATCCACAGGCGCAAGTCGGATTCGAGACACCGAGCGCGTTCTCGGTGCTCGTTCGGACGTTCGGCTATCCCGGTACCGACTTAACGATTGTCGACCGGACCGGTCAAATCATCAAAACGACGGGACAGCGGGCGCAACAGGCGGCCTTTTCGACCGAACAGTTGCAAGATCTCGCTCGAGGCGAGTCCGTCGTCCAAGACTACGATGCCGATGGGAATCACTATTTGTCGGTGACGAGTCCAATCATCACGGAAGAGACGAGTGAATTCGCCATCAGCTTCACGCGGCCGCTCGCCGACCTTGACACGTTGATTCGCGAGATTTGGATGGCTGTCGTCATGATTGGCGTCTTGATTTGGTTGGTCGCGCTCTATGCTGTCATTCGGATTGCAGACCGATTCGTGCGACCGATTCGAGACATCATTGAGACGGCCGATGAAATGGCGCAAGGTGATTTCGATGTTGAAGTCTATTCCAATGAAAAACATGAGCTCGGGGCACTGGCCCGGACGCTCACATATTTAGGTGCGAAAGTCCAGCAGCACCAATCGACGCGAAATGAATTTCTATCCAACGTGTCGCACGAGTTGCGGACGCCGCTCACTTCGATTAAAGGGTGGACGGAGACGATTCGAGGCGGGGACGAGAAAGTGTCGGACGAGACCGAGCTCGGTTTGAGCATCATCCATTCGGAGACGGAGCGGATGATCGGGCTCGTCGAGCAGCTGCTCGATTACACGAAGATTGAAGAGAGCCGGCTCGTCTTGTATCGGCAAGAACTTGATCTCGTGTCGTTGTTACGGAAAGTGACGATTCAATTGAAACAGTCACTCGAAGACAAACAGATTACGCTCATTGAGCGATATCCGCAAAAGTCGATCGGACTGTTCGATGAGAACCGACTGAAGCAAGTATTTTTAAACTTGCTCGAGAACGCCATCCGCTTCTCGCCAGAAGGTGGGACGTTGACGGTAAGGTTCGTGCAATCGGAGCGAGTCGCGTTCATCTCAATTATTGACGAGGGACCTGGTATTTCACGGGAACACTTGCAGCGCATCACTGAAATGTTCTATCAGGCGCAAGTGACGAAAGGGAGCAGCGGGCTCGGCCTGGCGATTGCTAAGGAGTTAATCGAGGCCCACGAAGGAAAGCTCGTCATCGAAAGTGAGATCGGTCATGGGACGACGGTGACCGTTCTCTTGCCGCTCGACCCGAGCGAACTGCATTAAAAGGGTTAAACCTTCCGAATTCAGGATACATGTAATTGTATGTAGAATGAGGGAGGTTTTTTTCATGGCAACGAAATCATTGAAGCCATTGTCAGGTAGTCCGAACGCCGTCTCGACCGAAACGACAATCGAAGCGCTACGCATGGAGCCGCTCCCGTACGGGCGAGACCGCGCCGAGAGCATCGAGACAATCAAGATGGTGATGGGGCAACTGCCTCGGACCGAGCTCGTCAAGGAGACGGAGGACACGCTCCATTATGTCGTCACGACGAAACTGATGCGCTTTAAAGATGACGTCGAATTTCGATTCGACGATGAGACAAGACAAATTGAATTCCGCTCGGCATCACGACTCGGTCACTCTGACTTTGGAGTGAACCGGAAACGGATGCAAGACGTGAGTGAACGCTATCGGAGGTTGATGAGATGAAGGATTATCAATTGATTGTGATTGGTGGGGGTGCGGCCGGGATGACGGTCGCGGCCGGTGCCGCAAATTTAGGGGCGAAAGTCGCTTTGGTCGAGAAGAAAAAACACCTGGGTGGAGACTGTCTTCACGTTGGGTGTGTCCCGTCGAAAGCGCTGATCGCCGCCTCGAAAGAAGCGAGCAGCATGATGCAAGCTGCCCGAGTACTCGGAGCCGAGTTTGACGGCCGCGACCATTACCAGACGACGAAAGCACGCGTCGACCGTGCCCGTGCCATCATTCAAGACCATGACGGGACGGAACGTTTCGAAAAACTTGGGGTCGACGTGTATATCGGCGAGGCCTCGTTCCAAAGCCCATACGAACTCAAAGTCGGTGACGATTTACTGATTGGGAAGAAATTCGTCATCGCGACCGGCTCGCAACCGACCATACCGCCGATTGACGGCTTGGACGACGTGTCATACTTAACGAATGAGCAAGTGTTTGAAGAAGAGACGTTGCCGGAGAGCATCATCGTCATCGGGGCCGGGACGATCGGTCTCGAACTCGCCCAGTCGTTCGCTCGTCTTGGTAGTCAAGTGACCGTGCTCGAGGCTCAGGACACGTTCTTACCGCGAGAGGACGAATCGGTCAGTAAGTTGCTCCGTTCGCAGTTCGAGATGGCGATGCGCCTTAAAATCGGCATCAACATCAATCAAGTCTCGGAAGTCGAGGGACGCGTTCACGTCACCGGCGAAATCGATGGCGAAACGGTCACGTACGAGGCGGACAAGCTGCTCGTGGCGACAGGACGGAAACCGAGAATCGATGAGCTTCGACTCGACCGGGCTCACGTCCACGTCAAAGACGGATTCGTCGACGTCACGTCGACGTACCGCACGTCACAACCTCATATCTTTGCGATTGGCGATACGATTAAGACGTTACCGTTCACGCACGCAGCTGGCGAGGAAGGAAAAGCGGTCGTGGCCAACGCCTTGTTCGGACTTTGGAACAAGGTCGACTACACGAAGATGCCGTGGATCACGTTCACGGAACCGGAAGTGTTCCACGTCGGCATGACCGAAGCTGAGGCACGGGAGCGTCATGGTGACGATGTCGAGGTGTTTGAAGCGAAACTGTCCGAGGTCGACCGCTTCGTCGCCGACCGACAAGAGACAGGTTTCGTCAAAATCATTACGCGTAAGAACGGAAAAATCATCGGCGGACACGCCATCGGCATGACAGCCGGGGATTGGATGCAAATCGTCGTCTATGCGATGCAACGAGGCGATAAAATCGGCAAGCTGTCCCGCATGATTTATCCGTATCCGTCGCGGAGCGAGGCCGTGAAAAAAGTGGCCGACCTTTACTGGCGGAAGCGCTTGTTCAACAGCCCGCTCACGGATTTGTCACGCAAGTACTTCGAATGGACCCGATAACGAAAAATCCCACTCTCGACAGAGTGGGATTTTTTATGGCAAGACGATCGTTTCGAGCATCTTCGGTGAGCCTTCTGATAAATCGACGAGTGGTTTAATCAACACTTCGACGCGGCGGTTTTTCGAGCGCCCTGCTTCGGTGTCGTTCGTCGCAATCGGTTTGTATTCTCCGTAACTGGCAAGCGTGAATTGTCCGGGATTCAAAGCATCGTTCGTCAACAGGCCGCGCATGAAAGCCGTGGCCCGGGCTGAACTGAGTTCCCAGTTCGACGGGAACCGGGCCGTGTTGATCGGGATGTTATCGGTGTGACCCGATACGACGATTTCACGATTGCCGGCTTTTTCCAGGATACCGCTAATCGAGCCGGCCACCGTTCTAGCCTCGGCGTCAAGCGTCGCTTCCCCCATGCTGAACAAGGCTCGGTCTTGAATCGTCAAAACGAGACCGCTTGAGTTGATGGTCGCTTCAATCTCTTGTTCGAGCCCGTTCTTTTTGATGTATTGATTGACCTCTTCTTTTAACTCATCCAGTTTGGCGAGCTCATATGTCCGGGGATTCGCCGTCGTATCTGTCTTGTTCGTACGGCTGATGTCACTGTTCGAGGCGGTTGACGCTTGGAACACGCTCGTCCCGCCAGAGAACACTTGGTTAAAGGATTGAGACATTTTCTCGAGCTTCGTCTGGTCGATGTTACTCGAGGCGAACAAGACGATGAAGAGGGCGAGTAAGAGCGTCAATAAATCGGCGTAAGGGATTAACCAACCTTCCGGGATATGTTCCTCATGATCATGCTTCTTTTTGCGCTTCATAGTCGGCTCGCTCCTTTGGAGACAAATACACAGACAATTTATCTTCTAACGTCTTCGGAGACTCCCCACTTTGAATCGAGAGAATCCCTTCAATCATCATCTCTTTGATGATGACCTCGCTCTTCGAATACTGCTTTAATTTATTGGCGAACGGGAACCAGAGGACGTATCCTGTGAAAATCCCGAACAACGTCGCGACGAACGCGGCTGAAATCGCGTGACCGAGCTTTTCGATATCAGACAAATCTTTTAGGGCCGCAATCAAACCGATAACGGCTCCAAGAACGCCGAGTGTCGGCGCGTACGTGCCGGCTTGTGTAAAGATGTCCGAGTTCGCTTTATGGCGTTGCTCCATGTTCTCGATATCGCGCGACATGACCTCGGCGATATATTCGGATGGTTGGCCGTCGATGACCATCATCATCCCTTGTTTCAAGAACGGCTCTTCAACTTGTTCGAGCGCTGTCTCAAGCGACAGGAGTCCTTCTTTACGCGCTTGCGTCGACAAGTCGACGAACTGTGTCAAAAGCCCGGATTTACTTGGTAACTCCTGCTTTTTGAAGAGAATTCCGAACAACTTCGGTACGTTTTGCAGCTGTTCTTTGGAAACGGCGATACTGACCGCGGCCGCTGTCCCGACAAAAATAATGACGAGTGCTGCCGGGTTGATGAGCGGGGCAATCCCGGCTCCTTTCAATACCATCCCTCCGACGAGGGTGAGGAACCCAAGTATGAGTCCTACTAACGTGACGACATCCATGTCTATGTTTTCCACCTTTCTAAAAAAAATCAGGAGACAAAAAAAGCGAGAGACTTAACTCGTCTCCCGCAAATGCGTTCCCGATGGTTAAGCGCCGTTTTCGTCAATCAGCATTTGGATGCTGATATTTCGTTCTTCACGCTCTATATCGGTTAACACGTCGTATTTTTTTAATAATGCGTACAATTGATTCACAACTTCTTGATCAAGTGACCAATGTAGCAGTTCTTCGAGCTGGAAATAAAGATGGGCGGGCATACATTGTGACTGACGCTCCAACCTTCGCGAGACATCCGTTAGCGAATGATCTACCGTACTAGGGTCCACGGTTTCATTCAACCTCCTCAACATTCATAAAGTCTATCTCTCATATTACCAAAAAATCTGGCAAACAGTTAGCGATACATTTTTCTAGTTGGCAATTTTATAAGTGAGGAGTAATATGAGCCTTAGAAAACTTGATTTGAAGGAGATAGCGAGATGCGACATCGATTGACCGTACGGGAATTGCGCATAAAACGAATTGAGGCGCTTTACCGGCTCGTGTTTGAAAAGCCGGCCCGTTTTATCGCGACAGGCTTTTTGCTCGCCATTTTTTTAGGGGCGACGTTACTCTATATGCCGTTCGCACAGACACAGCCCGTGTCCTGGATTGATTGTCTGTTTATCGCGACGTCGGCCGGAACGGTGACCGGATTATCGACAATTGATATTGGGACTTCCTTTAATACGTTCGGTGAGCTCGTCATCGTCGCCTTGATTCAAATCGGCGGTTTAGGTTTTATGACGGTCGCGCTCATGCTGCTTAGTGTGCTCGGAAAGAAAATCGGTTTAAAGCAGCGCATCTTGCTCCAAGAATCACTCAACCTGTCGGGACCCGGCGGCACGGTCCGTCTCGTCCGCAACATCGTCTTCACGACGCTCATCGTCCAGTTTCTCGGCATGTTGTTTTTGACGGTCGAACTGTACAGCACCGGTGAGTATCGCTTTGGTGAGGCGCTGTATTATGGCTTTTTCCACGCGGTCTCAGCGTTTAACAACGCCGGGTTCGCCCTATGGCCGGACAATTTGATGCAGTTCGAGCAGAATACGGCCATTGTGATCACGATTGCTGTGCTGCTCATGATTGGGGGTCTCGGCTTCACGACCATCGCGGATGCGACCGAGGTGAAACGTTGGAAGCGCCTCGCCCTCCATTCGAAAATCATGATTGCCTCGCTTGCCATCGTCAACGGGATTGCCTGGTTCTCGCTCATGTTGTTTGAGTGGGTATCGAATGAGGGCGGACTGTATGGCCGTCCGTTCGGAGAAGCGATGCACGTCACCTTCTTCCAGGCTGTGACGACACGGACCGCAGGCTTCAATACAATCGACCTCACGACGATGGCGCCGATCTCAATCGGGGTCGTCTTGATTCTCATGTATATCGGTGCTGGAGCCGCTTCCACTGGGTCTGGGATTAAAGTGACGACCGTAGCCGTCATCTTGGCCGATATGTGGGCGTTCATCGTCGGGAAAAAAGAGACGGTCATCCTCGAGCGGACGATTGACGCGTTCCAAATTAAAAAAGCGTACATCGTGGCTATTACGAGTTTCTTCTTCATCTTATTGATTACCGCACTGACTATCTTGACGAACGGTCATATTCCGGCGACAGCACTCTTGTTCGAGACAGTCTCGGCCTTCGGGACGGTCGGGTTATCACTCGGGATCACGGCGGAACTGAACGATGCAGGTAAGAGTTTTATCATGTTCATGATGTTACTCGGTCGTGTCGGTTCGTTGACGATCCTCTTCACGGTCGCACGCCAGATGGACCGGAAGATTCGCTATCCAAAAGAGAAGTTGCTAATCGGATGACACACAAAAAGCCCTAATTAGGGCTTTTTGTGTGTCTCGTAATAGGCAACGACTTTTGGCAGATAGTCCTTTAAATCCGGACAGACGATATCAGTGCCGCTGAGTGCGCGGAGCGTCTGTGTCGTATCGAAATGGACTTGATGCTTAAAGTAGGCGAGTAGCTCACGCGGAACGCCGTAACGTTCCGACAGATGTAGCGCCGAGAATCCGGTCTCCGCGACCGCATGCGGGATGGTCCCGCGTGGAGGGCGACCGAACATCTCTTCGTGAATCATACGGTACACTTCGCGGGCCCCGTGTGGAAACGGGTCGGTCAAATGAAACGTCCGCTTCAAACCGACCGGAGCGTGAGCGAGATAAGCGGTTGCCTCGACGACGTAATCATAAGGAACGAGGTTTACTTCGATATTCTGTCGTCCAATGTAAGGCAGCGGGGCAGCTTGACGAAGTTGGTCCATTAACTTTAAGACGAAATAGACCCCGTCAAACTTCTTCGTCTCGCCGGTCTCGCTATGGCCAATGACGATGCCCGGACGGATGATGGTCACCGGCATCGAGCCGAGCTCGCGCGAGACGATGGCCTCGGCCTCATACTTCGTCGCCTCGTAATGGTTTTTAAAACGAACGCGGTGCCATAACTCGTTCTCATAAACGGTCCCTTGACGACGTCCAGACACATAGGCGGTGCTGAAGTAGACGTACCGCTTTAAATAGGGTGCCCGTTTCGCCAATGAGGTGATGTGTTTCGTCCCGAGCAAGTTGATGCGATATCCGACATCATACGGGATGCTCAAATCGTAAGCGGCTGCCAAATGGAACACGTAATTCACTTCACGCTCGATGACGGAGCGCATGATTGGATCAAGCACGACTTCAGGTAGCGTGATATCGGCCTCGACGAGCACGAGCTGATCATCTCGTAACGACGTCGCTTCCAACAGCTCCTGTTTTAAAGCATGTGCGCCGGAACGTTCGGTCGGGAGGTGGAGTGCGTAAATCGTCCCGATCTGATTCGGCAATGACGCGAGGTGCGTGATCATCTTTCCGGCTAAAAAGCCGGGGAAACCGGTGAAAGCGTAATGGTTCATAGTGTCTCCTCCGCTAAGTCCAACGTGAACGTGAATGTCGAGCCAACGCCAACGCTCGATTCGACCTCGATACTTCCGCCGTGCGATTCGATGATTTCCTTACAGATGGATAGCCCGAGACCCGTCCCGCCGATTTGGCGTGTATCCGAGTTGTCGACTCGATAAAACTTCTTGAACAGTTCTTCGAACGCATGCTCCGGAATCCCGATACCAAAGTCTTGAATCGAGACGTGGGCTTGATTTCGTTCTTTGCGCACCCGTACCTCGATTTCGTGATGGTTCGGCGAATACTTGATGGCGTTCGATAACAAGTTGATGATGACCTGCTCGATGCGGTCCTGATCGGCGACGAGGTGGAGCACTTCATCGGCATCATCGAAATGGATGGAGTGGTTGCTCGTCTCGCGGAAGCGTTCGACGACGTCACGGACGAGTTCGTTCAAGACGAAATGGTCTTTCTTATACTCTTGATTGCCGTCTTCCATGCGTTGAATGTCGAGAAAATCGTTTAACAAGTCGGTCAAACGCTTCGCTTCTTTCGCCATCGTCTTTAAGTAACGCTCGCGCTTCTCGGGATTCAAGTCGCGGGTAAGCATCAGCTCGATATATCCCGACAGTGACGAGAGCGGGGTGCGAAGTTCGTGTGAGACGGTGCTGACCAGTTCGTTTTTGATTTGGTCCATCCGCTCTTCCTCGGTCCGGTTGCGGAACACGAATAAGAAGCCGCTGTCCATTCCGATTTGGCGTTTTGTATCCATACCGGTCCCGTACATCTCGTAATACTGTTCATCCCGGTCGTTCGGCTGCGGGATGGAGAAACGCATCGACACTTCGCGGGCAGAGCCGTCGAGTAATAAGTCGATTTTTTTCAACATCTCGGTGCGGTCGCGCGTGCGGAACGTCGACAGGAGCGGGATCCGCTCTTGCATCTTGTTCGGGGCGATTCCTGGCAAATCGAGCAGGCGACGGGCGTGCACGTTCATGAACAGGACGCTGCCGTTCGATTCGGTCAAGACGAACGCTTCATTGGAGGCCTGTAAAATCGATTGGATGATATCTCGTTGCCGGGCGATGGCATTCTTCTCCCGCTCGAGCATCCGCTCGACTTTCTTCCGATCGCTAATGTCGCGCATGACGGCGACCCGGAGCGTCTGGCCTTGGAACGTCACTTCTTTCGGATACACTTCCATCTCGAGGAACGTCCCGTCCTCACGACGGCCGATGACCTCGTAAGGTGTCTGGATGTGGTTCCGGATCCGGCGCAACACGTCGGCCCGATAGCCTTCAGCGATAAATTCAATCGTTTGGCGACCGACCATCTGTTCGGCCGGGATTCGGAAAATCGATTCGGCCGCCTTGTTCGCATCTAAGATGGTCCCGCCCTCGTGAAACAGGACGGCTTCGATGACCGATTCGGCGAACATGCGATACCGTTGTTCTTTATGCAGCAATTCGCCTTTCAAGGCGATTTCAGGACTGACATCGAAAACGAAAAAGAAAAAGCCGATGACGCGAGCTTGTTCGTAGACCGGATGCATGAACAGTTTTCCAACGAAATGGGTCCGGTCTTTTCGTTGGAACTTCCATTCACGGTCGCCACGGTCTAGTGCCACACGCAGCATCTGTTCGAATGACAACAACCGCTCTGTCTCGTCTTGATAATGGGTCCGTTTCTCGCTCAGCTCGCGCGACTCGAATAGACCGAACGGGGTCATTTCGTAAAGTACTTCATGCGGCTCGTAACCGAACAGCTCGGTCGCCCCTTTATTGAAGCGATTGATTAACAGATTGGCATCGGTCATAACCATCGCCATGTCGAGTTCGGTGTGCATCATCGCTTCGAAAGCGTTATGTTGGACGGTCACCCGCGTATCGAGCGGGAGAGGTTCAATCGATAAGATATAGACGTCACCGTTCGGGATGGCGTGGATGCGAATTGTCGGCATCTCGTACGTCCAAGGCAAGCCTTGCTCCATTCGTCTCGATAGCTCCATCGTAATCGGTGATTGGTTGACCATATGAAAGATGTTTGTTCTCGTTTGTAAGTCTTCAGGGAATTGCTCTAAAAACGGCCGGTTCGCTTGGACGATTGTCCCGTCCGTCATGATTAACGCTACACCGTAAGGCAAGGCGTGCAGCAATTCGTTTTGGAGATGTCCTCGGTTCTCCATTAACGATGATCCCTCCTTCTGTATGTCACACGGGTACATCTTCAATACATTCGACAGCTCCCCCTTTGTTTTCCTGCCTCCAAACGGTAAAGTGAAGACAAGAACAGATAGAGAGGACGATAGATGTGAAGGGAATGGGGCTCAGCTTGTTGATCGCCATCGGATTATGGTGGGGAGATGCGCCGATATGGAGTATCGTCGCGTGTTTAGGAATCGGCCTGCTCTGGCTCATCTGGCGTATGCGTCTGTCGACGATTCACCGCATCGATCGGATGGACGGTCGTGAATTTGAGTTATTTTTAGAAGAAGTGTTCACCGCACTCGGTTACACGGTGACGGTGACGCCGGCGTCGCGTGACTTCGGGGCGGATCTGCTCCTTGAAGCGGAGGACGGATGGTCAATCGCGGTCCAAGCGAAGCGCTATGAAAAAGCGGTCGGGCTTGAGGCAGTCCAACAAGTCGCAGCCTCCGTTCCATACTATGGGGTGAACGAAGGTTGGGTCGTGACGAACTCATTTTATACCGATAGTGCATACGAATTGGCGGAGCCAAATCAAGTTCGTCTGATTGCAAGAACGGAGCTCGAAGAGATGTTGAAACAGGCCGGTTTCAAGCGATAATATCAGGCGTGTTCACAAGTTTGACAGAATGGCGGATTGTGTCGAAGAAAAAGGGGTTGTCTTTTTCACGAATAGGTGCAATAATCATCTTCGTCATATGAAATATGTAGTCGCTGAAACGAGAAAAAGCGACGCGCAGTACCAATTTGGGGGTTTCATAGAAATACCAACCAAACACACACAAATCAACGGTTGGAACGTATTAGGAGGAAAAGCGGTGCGCAAATTAATTTATGTAAAAGGTTGCGTCTTTACGCAAGGAGAAGCGACCATTTATGACGAGACAAATGATGCGATCGGATCTGTTCACCGCGACGCGGAGGGCAGTGTTCAAGTGCACAACTTGTCAGGCCGTCAAATCGCTCACGGGAAGTATATCCCGAACTGTCAGAAGTGGGTCGTCATGAACCACGATGGACAAGCGATTGGTCAGTTGAAGGACAAATTCTCGTTATTCGGGAAAAAGTGTGAGTACAACGTCTACGAACGCGGTCTCTATACGATTCAATACGATGTCGAGCGTTACAAGTTCAGCGTTCGAGACAAAGCAGGTAAGCTTGTGGCGGAACTCCGCAAACAAGACGATGATTGCTTCTGCCTGACGAAAGAGGCCGACCAACTCTCGATGTTCGAGTTGTTGTCTGTCCTTAAAACGTTGACAGTCAAATCACGGATGCCAATCGCGGTATCGGTGTAACCAATATGACGAACACCAGTCACTGCGACTGGTGTTTTTTTTCTAAAAAAAAGCCTCATTCGACGAAGATCAAATGAAGCGGTTCAAATAGTGTTTCGCCTCGATCTCGAGTGTCGTCACGCGATGGGCGTATAGACAGAGTTTGAGGACGTGCAAGATGTTCGGGTGGGTGACCCCCATCTTTTCAATCGAGCGCTTCGCACGCGTGTCGAGGAGCTCGATCGGGCTCGTCGACTTGGCGTACTCGGCATAGAGACGATAAAAGTCAATGGGCGAGATGAGGTCGTCCTCGTCGCGGTCAGGATTGTTGAAGATGAGTGCGAGGAGAGAACTCGTCTCTTCAAGTGAGAACAAGTGCTTCAAATCATCCAGCAAATAAATGATAGCCGCTTGTTGGAGCGAGTATTTCTTTCCGACCCGGGGGACCCCGATGATTTTGCGGACTTCTCGCTTCGTCCAGTTTTGAATCGTGGTCGCGGATAAATGTTCTCCGGTCAACGTGTTCGCCAAAGCGACGATTTGATTGATTGACAGTCCGTTCTTTTCAATATGAAACAAGTGGATTTTGCGAAGCTCTTTCGGGAAATGCTCGCGCACGTCCTCGGGAAAGAGCGAGATGGCCCGGTCAACGTCGCCAACCCGCATATAGTGAAGGCAATCAGCCAAAGTTTGAATCGAAATTGCGTCGCGCATACAGGCATCCTTTCTATAGCCGCCTTCGTTCGTTGGCTATACAGTCATTTGACCTCATTCTACCAAATGTTTGAAAAGGAAGCTAGGCTATCGCTCGATTAAGGTATAATGAAAACGTACAAAAAAATGTAGATAAAGGTGGTTCAAAGATGAATGAATGGGTCAGTTCCATCCTGTCCATCGTCATTGTCCTGGTGTTTCTCGTCGGTCTTGAACAGATTGGCAAACGCCTCGGCTGGACGGATGAGACAATTCGTAAAAGTGTACATATCGCGGTCGGCCATTGGTCGCTGCTTGCAGTTTGGTTAATGGAAACTTGGTACGTCGCCGCCGTGCCGCTCGTCTTTTTCACGTTCGCGAACGCGTTCCTTCTTTATAAGAGTCCGTCACCGGTTCATCAGACGGAACGTAAATCGCTCGGCACCGTCTATTATCCGATCGCCTTGCTCGTCATCCTGTTCTTCTTCTTTGAATCAGAGCCGCTCGCCTTTTTGGCAGGATCGCTCGTCTTGGCGTGGGGCGATGGCCTGGCCGCGCTCATCGGTCGGAAGTACGGGACAGTGACCTATGATTTATACGGACAGAAGCGCTCGTTCCAAGGTAGCATGGCCATGTTCCTCAGCTCGTATGCCGTTCTCTTTTTATTATTTTTGTGGGATGATATTCCACTTTGGCAAGTGGTAACATATGGATTCATTATTTCAATCATTGCCACACTCACAGAAGCAATTTCGTATCGAGATTGGGATAACTTTACAATTCCTATCGTCGTTGCCGTTGCTACATCATTATTGTTATAAACCAATTCCTTCATTGTAAAGAAAACGTTGCTTGTCACCCCTGTCAAAGATTTGTATACTGTGTTTCGTACTGAAATCATTCAGTGACGTGCCTGCCTCTCTCTTGACGAACCGAGGCATGCTTTAAAATTGAACGTAAAGGATTGAGGCAACGCATGAGCTTTTTAAATCAACTACTCACTATCATTCCGGCCGATCGCGTGAAGCAAGATGAGCCGCTGTCGGCACACACGTATACAAAATTAGGTGGGCAGGCCGATTATTTCGTGGCCCCGCACACGTATGAAGAAGTTCAAGCCGTGCTTGAGCTCGCCCATCGCGAGAGCGTCCCATTCATGATTCTCGGGTTCGGGTCGAACTTGATTGTCCGTGACGGAGGCCTTCGTGGCATCGTCTTAAACTTGAACGAACTGAAAACGATTCGTCGAGACGGGAATCAACTGATCGCCCAAGCCGGTGCGGCCATCATCGACGTCTCACGTCAAGCGTTGACCGAAGAGTTATCTGGCTTAGAATTTGCCTGTGGCATCCCGGGAACGGTCGGTGGCGCGGTGTATATGAACGCAGGCGCCTACGGTGGAGAAACGAAAGACGTTATCACGAGTGCGGTCGTATTGTCGCCTGAAGGGCAGCTCATGACACTTACGAAAGACGAACTCGATCTCGACTACCGGACGAGCCGGATTTCGAAAGACGGGTTGATTGTGCTCGAAGCGACGTTTGAACTCGAACCGCTCGGCTATGAAGCGATCAAAGACGTCATGGACGACTTGACGTACAAGCGCGAGTCGAAGCAACCGCTCGAGTATCCATCATGCGGTAGCGTCTTCAAACGACCACCGGGCTACTTCGCCGGCAAATTGATTCAAGACTGTGGCCTGCAAGGGAAGCGGATCGGTGGAGCGGAAGTCTCACTCAAACATGCCGGATTCATCGTCAATATCGATGAAGCGACAGCGACTGAGTACATCTCGCTCATCCGACACGTCCAGGCGACGGTGAAGGAGAAGTTCGAGATTGAGCTTGAACCAGAAGTGAAAATCATCGGTGAGGACATCGCCGTCGAGAACGCATAAGCACAAAAACGCTCGAACCGATCGGTTCGAGCGTTTTTGAATGGGACGAGAACAACAAAAAATCCGCCAGCATCGTTGCTGGCGGATTTACGTTTACGCTTGTAGTTGCTTCGTGATGGCTTCGGCTGGAGCGACGAACGTGTAGCCGAGGTCGCGGGCGACGGCTTCATACGTGACCGTCCCGTCGATGACGTTCAATCCTTTAAGCAAGGCTGCGTTCTCGCGGAGTGCCGGGAAAATCCCTTTTTGTGCGCACTCGACGATATACGGCATCGTGGCGTTCGTCAAACCGAGTGTCGACGTGCGTGGGACAGCACCTGGCATGTTGGCGACGGCATAGTGTTGAACCCCGTAACGCTCGTACGTCGGCGCGTCATGCGTCGTGATATGGTCGATGGTTTCGCAGATTCCGCCTTGGTCGATGGCGACATCGACGATGACCGAACCTGGTGACATCTGTTGGACCATTTCTTTCGTGACGAGCTTCGGTGCTTTCGCGCCTGGAATGAGGACGGCACCGATGACAAGGTCACTTTCAGCGACTTGTTTGGCGATATTGTAGCTGTTTGAGATGAGTGTGTTGATTGTGTTGCCGAACTGATCATCGATTTGGCGCAGGCGAGCCGGGCTGATGTCCATAATCGTGACGTTGGCACCAAGACCAATCGCGATGCGGGCGGCATTCATCCCGACGACACCGCCCCCGATGACGGTGACGTTCGCACGTGGTACGCCTGGCAGGCCAGACAAGAGAATCCCTTTTCCACCGTGCGGTTTTTCAAGGATTTGGGCGCCGATTTGAGCAGCCATCCGTCCGGCCACTTCGCTCATCGGTGTGAGGAGCGGCAATGTGCGGTCGATCTCGACCGTCTCATAGGCGATGGCCGTCACACCGGAATCGACGAGTGCTTTCGTAAGTTCTGGTTCGGCCGCCAAATGCAAATAAGTGAAGAGGGTCAAGTCAGGACGGAAATAACGATATTCCGATGGTTGCGGTTCCTTTACTTTCAACGCCAATTCCACGTTTCCCCAAACGTCCGCAGCGGTGTCGACGATGGTTGCCCCCGCATCGACATACTCCATATTTGTGAAGCCGCTACCGACGCCCGCTTCCGTCTCGACGAGGACCTCGTGTCCAAGTTCAGTTAATACAGCTGCACCCATCGGCGTCAAGGCGACGCGGTTTTCGTTGTTTTTAATCTCTTTCAATACCCCGATTTTCATGTAAAGTTCCCCTTTCTCTACTGACACAATTTGTTCACACCTCTAGTATAGACCCATCCGAAAACGCTGTCTTTAGCATGGATTCTAAAAGTGATAACGCCCACTTTGTGAAAAAACACAAAGTAGGCGTTAATCGTCTTGGCGGTATTGACCGGCCTTAATGGCGAGATAAACGGCGGCCCGTTCAGGGAGCGAGACTTGTGTGATGTTCGTCAGTTCTTCAATCCGCCGAATCCGGTAGAGCACGGTGTTCGGATGGATGTGAAGATGAGCGGCGACACGCTTGACGTTCCCATCAAAATAGAAATACCATTCGAGCGTCGTGACGAGCTCGGTATGATGCGTGACGTCATACGCCTGTAGGCGCTCGATGGTCGGATGCGTCTCGAGACGAAGCCCGATGCGTCGGGCCAAATCGGGTACGAGCTGATAAATTCCGATCTGTTCGAACGTGCGCGATGTCGCAAGCTCATACGGGAACTTTCGGCGAAGCGACGTGACGCGTCGTGCTTCTTCCATCGCCGCATAGAGCATGTCGCTCTCAAAAAAGCGTCGACTGATGCCAAGGCGCGGCTCCGCTTCAATGAACTTGTCTCGGAGCTGCGTTTCAAAGCGGTCGGCCCACTGCAAGAGCGCCGTTTCTTCCTCGGCCAAGTCCGATTTCATATAATGCCAGACGAGTAACTGCTGGCCATCGATCGCGTGCAGGACGACTTCAATCGCTTGCTGGGTCGCCAATACATAAAACAGTCGTTCCGCCAGTTGCGGGGTGACCGGCTGGGCACATTCAATCACGGTGAGGCGGCTGGCGACGGCAATCGGTGCGAGCTCATTCAAGCGATCGCGGTGGGATGGCGATAAGACGGGAGTGGCCAGCACTTCTAAAAAGAAGCGTTCCAATTCGGCGTCGATGCGTCGTTCGTGCATCGCGATGGTCATCAGCAATTTTTTGGCGATGGTTGCCCCTTCTTGTAGGACGGTGAGTTCCTGTTCTGAAAACGGCGTCGTTCGGGCCAGGCTCCAAATATAACCGAGCACATCCCCTTGTTGCTTGATGACGACGGCCGCCCGCTCACCGAGACCGACGGCCATTCGGGCCGGGATGACGACCGGTTCGTCGCGGTCGATCACTTCTTGAAGGATTCCACTTTCCCACAAGTCCTCGATGACCGCTTCCGGGACACGGCGGCCGATAATCGTCGCGATTCGTGCCGGGTCGGTCGAGTCGGGGTGGGTGCTATAGGCCAGCAACTGATGGTGTCGATTTTCAATCGTGATGGGGGCCCGAATCGCTTGTCCGATTGCTTCGGCGAGCGTATCGAGCGACTCATAAGATTTCTGCAAAAAAGGCATGTCGATTCCTCCTCTCTCTCACTATACCGTCTCTGTTGTGAAAGTTCACAAAAAGATGGTGAGTTTTTAGAAGGGGGGAACGACATGCCTGCATCATTCACATTAAATTGGGAAAAACAGTCCGACCACGAGACCGAGTAAAGCCCCGACGATGACTTGGAACGGGGTATGACCGACCAGCTCATTTAAGATGGGCGTCTCGTGCTTGATTCCTTTGAAGTAGTCGTTCAACAAGCGGGCCTGGAATCCGACCGCCTGACGAACGCCGGTCGCATCGTACATGACGATCGTCGCAAAAATCAAGGCGAGCGCGAACATGCTGGAATCGAGCCCTTCGATTCGACCGATGACGGTCGCTAAGGCGACGACGGTCGAAGAGTGGGAACTTGGCATCCCACCCGAGGCAAACATGATTTCTAATTCAAAATCTCGTGTTTTAATGAGTTCGGTTACGAGCTTGGCTGCTTGTGCGATGAACCAAGCGAGCAAGGCGGCGAGTAAAGGTTCGTTAAAGAGCAATCGATTCACTTCCTGTCTGACAATGGTATCTACACTATACCCGATTCTGTCATTGGCTAGACGTAAAGTTTCTGTCAAAAAAGCACCTCGAGCGTAGGCTCGAAGTGCTTTCTGGTCGATTTTTGTTACCCGACGACGCCTTCAGTCTCCTGAAGTTTGTCCGCGATATTCTCGATGATATAGCGGTTACGTGGATGCTCCTGGCACTCTTTCGAGCATGAACGCATTTGTTTCGGTTCACACTCTTCACAACAGAAGTGTTGGGCATTACACACCGGGTTGGCACAATTAACGTAGCGGACCGTCTTCGTTCCGCAGTGCATGCACTCCGAAACAACGGACGGGTTGACCGTGTTGACCGGGACGTTGATGCGCTCGTCAAAGACGTAAAGCTCACCTTCCCAGTCTTCGCCTTTCGTGGCTTCGTCTTTGCCGTACATGGCGACGCCGCCTTTAAGGTGGAAAATGTTGTCGTGACCTTGGTCACGCATATATGCGGTAAATTTCTCGCAACGGACGCCTCCGGTACAGTACGTGAGTAACGTTTTCCCTTCGTAGAGGTCCTTGTTCTCTTCGAGCCAATCTGGCATGTAACGAGAAGCCTCTACATCGATTTTGATCGCGTTTTTAAAGTGACCAAGATCGTACTCGTAGTTGTTACGAACGTCGAGGATGACGACATCGTCGCGATTCATCATCTCTTTCCATTCTGCCGGTTCGAGGTATGCACCGTGCTGTTTAGGCACGTCGAACTCACCATCAAAGCGCCACGTCACAAGCTCTTTCTTATGACGGACAAAAATTTTCGAGAACGCATGCTCTTCGACTTCATCGATTTTGAACTCGATGTCGCTGAATAGCGGGTTCGCTTTCAAGTCGTTCATGTACTGCTCGGTCTGTTCCCAAGTCCCAGAGCACGTCCCGTTGATTCCTTCGGAAGAAATCAAGATGCGTCCTTTGATACCGAGGTCCTTGCAATACTTGAGGTGCTCTTGTGTGAGCGTTTCTGGGTCTTCGATATTGACGTACTTATAGTACAGCAAGACCCGCATTGGTTTTGTTTCCATGTGTGTTACTCCCCTGTGTTCAGTTTTTTGCAGGAAAACGAACGTTGGGTTGTGTCGTTCGACGAACGGACTTGCCTGCAACCACAAGTCCATATTATATGATAGATATCACAGCGGAATTTCGCAAATACTTTTTAATTTTTTACGGCGGTGGGCAGGGGGATGCGTCTTCCTGAGCGAAATCGGGTAAAAAGGGAATAACGAAAGTTGAAGGTGGAAACTGACATGCTGACATCACTCCAACAATATATTTTAAACTTGATTGAATGGCTACAAGGACTTCCGGGCGGACCTTGGGCAGGACTCGGGGCACCTTTCCTGGAAGCCATCTTTCCATTTCTCCCGCTCGTCCTCATCATCTCGGCGAACGCAGCAACGTACGGTTTTTGGCTCGGGACGTTATTGTCGTGGGTCGGAAGCTTGCTCGGGACGATTCTTGTGTTTGCAGCTGTTCGCTACGTCTTTCGAAAGCCGATGACGCGATGGCTCGAGAGGCATAAACAAGGCGTCTATTGGCTCGAACGCATCAATCATATGAGTCCGGTCTCGCTCGGGTTTCTTTACTCGCTCCCGTTCATTCCGGTCAGTTTGATTACGTATTTACTCGCCCTCATCCAAATGCCGCTCCGGACGTTCATTATGGCGGCCGGGTTTGGGAAGTTGCTCGTCGTCTTGATTTTCTCTGTCATCGGTGACCAGTGGGAAGAGTTTATTCAAAGCCCGTTCCGATTATCGATGCTCGTCCTGTTGCTGTTCGTTTTGTGGGTAATCAGCCGCGGACTCGAAGAACTGCTCAAACGGCGTGCCTTCAGAAAACGTAACGAGCAGCTGAAACGTGAACTTGAAGCGAAACGACAAACGACCTTGTGAAGCGACTGCTTCACAAGGTCGTTTTCGTTAAGCGCGTTTTTTGAAACGCGGGAAGTTGAAGGCGATGGCCAATCCTCCGCAAATGAACAACAAGAACGGATAGAACATATACGGCACGAGCGCCGGCGACGCTGTGTTCGTCAGTTCGGCCGCAATGAGAAGCTGTGCCCCGTAAGGCAACAGACCTTGGACCCCACACGAGAAGATATCGAGTACACTCGCAGACTTTTTACGTTCGATGTCATAATCGTCGGCGATGTTCGCGGCGAGCGGACCAGCCACGAGAATCGAAATCGTGTTGTTCGCCGTCGCGACGTTTGTCGCACTGACGAGCCCGGCGATGCTCCACTCCGCGCCGGCCCGTCTTTTAATTCGGGACGTGAGCGCGTCACGCAAGTACGTGAGTCCGCCGTTGTGCGAGATGAGTCCGACGAGCCCACCCATGAGCAATGTCAGGAGTGAAATCTCGGCCATGCCCATCATGCCGTCCGCCATGGCGGTGACGTACGTGGTGACGGCTAGACTGCCATCCAATAGACCGATGATGCCGGTCAGGGCGATGCCGCCGAGCAAGACAAGGATGACGTTCATTCCCGTCAAAGCGAGCACGATAACCGCTAGATACGGAATCAACTTATACCATTCAAACGCCGCCGGCTCGATGGTCGATTCTCCGCTCGATAGGGCAGCGAGTAAAATCGTTGTGATGACGGCTGCCGGCAAGACGATCCAAAAGTTGGTCCGGAACTTGTCGCGCATGTTCGTCCGCTGGGTGCGGACGGCTGCGATCGTCGTGTCTGAAATGAACGACAAGTTATCCCCGAACATGGCACCCCCGACGACGGCTGCCGCCGCGATAGCGATATTGACGCCGCTCTCCTCATGGATGCCGAGAGCGATCGGAGCCAGTGCGGCAATCGTCCCGGTCGATGTACCCATCGCCATCGAGATGAAGGCTGCGATGACGAATAGGCCGCTCAATAGGAGCGAGGGCGGTAGTAACGTCAATGCCGCATTGACGGTCGCGTCAATCGCACCGATTGCTTCGGCGACGCTTGAAAACGCACCGGCGAGCAAGAAGATGAACACCATGATGAGGATGCTCGGGTTCCCGGCACCTTGGGCGACGCGTTCGACCGTCTGGGTGACGCTCCCTTTCGTCATCATCGCCGCGACGATGACGGCAATCAAGGCCGCGATCAAGACGGGGAATTTATAAAAGTCGTCATAGTAGATGCCTGCCCCGATAAAGAAGACGAGGAAGACGAGTAAGGGCAAGAGCGCCCATTTGTTAGCTGTTGGTTGTTCCAATCGATTCACCTCATTCATAAAAATAAAAAGAGAGCCTTCTGAAAAAAGGCTCTCTCGACAAGAAACACTTTTTTCATCTTTCGAGCAGACCGCTCGCTGGATTTGGCACAGGTTACCCGCTGCCGAGACGTCATCGGGCCAGTCCCTCAGTCTCTCTTGATAAAAAAGTTGTGATATTTAGTTATAAGACACGTTCCCTAACGTACCTGTTTCAAATCTGCTTGTCAATAGCAAACCCCCACGCGATGAACGTGGGGGCGAGTCAGGTCGTTAAGAAATTATAATGGGCGACGCGGTTGCGACCGGCGTATTTCCCGCCGACGTAGAGCGCGCGGTCGGCGTTACGAATCGTATCGTCAAGACGTTTGTCGCCGAACGACTGAATCGTATCGACACCGATTGAAGCGGTGACGGGTATATCGATTCCGTCGACGTGGAACGGTTTGTTCTCGATTTGTTGGCGGATGCGCTCGGCGATCTCGACGGCGGCCTCAACATCACAACGGTTTAAGAGCAAGATGAACTCTTCACCGCCGTAACGGGCGGCAAAGTCTTCGGTGCGGAGCACTTGACGAATGCGGCGACCGAATTCTTGGAGCACACTGTCTCCGACTTGGTGACCGTGCGTGTCATTGATTTTTTTGAAGAAGTCGATATCGAGCATCGCGACGGAAATCGGATACATCGAGCCGTCCGAGATCTGTTGAATCCCGTATTCATAAAAAGCCCGCGCATTGGCAAGCAGCGTCAAGCTGTCCGTCCGGCTCTCGGTATAGAGGCGGTCGCGTTCATGACAACGACTGATCGTCCGATTGAACGACTTGAGCAGTTTGACAATCTCGCGTTGAATGATGGGCGGATAGCCATAGACGTGCTCGCCCGTCATCACAATCCACGTGCGGATTCCTTCGATTTCCTCGGAACGGACCGAGATGAAGCTATGATAGTCTTCATTAAATTCGTTCGACAGCGGGGCGTCCCATTCGAAGCGCATCTCGTACTCGACCGAGGCTTCGTTCGGATAGGTTGCATCGAGTAATTCAAAGACGACATGGCGATCGATCGGCTGGCGCGTCTTCAAATCAAAGTAAAGTGTGCGATCAAACAGTTTGAACTCGACGTACCCTTCATCGTACTCGTTGAGTCGCTCACATTGACTGAGGAACACTTCGATGGCTTGTGCCTCGCTTTGCGATAGCGATACGGCTTCTTTTGCTTCATCATATTGTTCAATCAACGATTTGAAGGCGTCTTGTCGACCTTTTTGAATGATGAGTCGCTTAATAAAGAACGTGAGTGCGGCGGCGATACTGCTGACGACGAGCAAGTTCGTCTCTCGGAAGAGCGAGGCCGCCAAAATGAAGACGAGACTGACGATATACGTGTAAAACGCGATGCTTAAAAAGTCACGGACCGGGATGTCGACGCGGAACCACCAGCCGACTTGATACTTTTGGACGACCGTGTTCAAAATGATGGCAATAATCAAACCGGCAAGCGGAAGGAACGAGTCTTGGGAATAGAATCCGAGACCGGTCACACCACCAAGTGCCAAGTAGACACTGGCCGGGATGGCGATTTCCAAAAATGACGTGATGGCATTCCACGGATACGTAAAACGGAACCGTCGAAGCGCGACGCGCGGTTTCAAGTTGACGAACTGGAAGACGAGTAGTCCAATCTGATTGACGAACAGCGCTGTCTCAAAATCAAAGAATAAAAAAATAATTAAGACGATACTTTCTGAAAAGGTAAAGTAGACGCCTTTCCGTTCAATGGAGTCCATTTGAAAAATAATGACGAGCAACGCGATCAAGATGAACGGTAACGGCTCGATGGCCGGCATGTTCAATACGCCTGTAGCGAACAAGATGAGCGTCAAACCGAATAGCATACTCCAAATACTCCAACCAAGGACGGACATCTTGCGGAAATGGTTCATGGTTCCCTCCTATGTGGGAAAAATTCAATTATGTATGGTAGGAGATTCGGCACAATCACGCCTGAGTCCTGCCTATCCATCATAATGGCGGAATTCTAGCATTGAGTCTATATGAAATATCCTCTATAATGAAATTGCTTTTCAACCACATAGACGAAAGTCGATGAAAAAGAGAGTAACGATCGTTCCGTCAACAAAGCGACCTAGGGATTGGTGAGAGCCTAGGCTGACAAACATCGCGAAACGCACTTTTGAGATGCTATCCGAACTTGAGTAGGCGTAGCCGGGGGACCCCCGTTATCACCGATAAAGCGGTCTGCGTCAAGCAGGCAAGAAGAGTGGTACCGCGGGCCATCCCGTCTCTTTGCATCTGTGCAAAGGGCGTTTTTTTTATGAACAAATGATAAGGAGGAATTAGAATGAGTTATGAACGCAAATATGCGGAAGCCTTGTCCCGTGTCATCGGGGACGAGTTGACGCTCGACCAGATTGAAGCATTGATTGAAAAACCGAAACATGAGGCACACGGGGACCTTGCTTTCCCGTGTTTCCAACTTGCGAAAGCCTATCGTAAAGCCCCGGTTATGATCGCGACGGATATCGCAAACGACTTGAACGACGAGTTGTTCACGAAAGTCGAGGCGGCCGGCCCGTATGTGAACGTCTTCTTGAGCCGTGACGTCGTCTCACAAGAAATCATCAACACGGTGCTCGATGAACAAGCGGACTATGCGACGCATGCGACACGCAACGAGACAATCGTCACCGATTTCTCGTCACCGAACATCGCCAAACCGTTCTCGATGGGACACCTTCGTTCAACGGTGATCGGGAATGCCATCAACCAAATCGCCCGTAAAAACGGCTATGACGTCGTCGGCATCAACCACCTCGGGGATTGGGGCACACAGTTCGGTAAACTGATGGTCGCCTATAAAAAATGGGGCGACGAGGAAGCGGTCCGGGCACATCCGATTGCTGAGCTCTTGAAGCTTTACGTCCATTTCCACGAAGAAGCGAAGACACAACCGGAACTTGAGGACGAAGGCCGTGCGTGGTTCAAGAAACTCGAAGACGGCAACGAGGAAGCGACTGAGCTTTGGACGTGGTTCCGCGAAGAATCACTCAAAGAGTTCCAAAAAGTATATGACCTCCTCGGTGTCGAATTCGACAGCTTTAACGGGGAAGCGTTCTATAACGACAAGATGGATCGTGTCGTCGCCATGCTCGAAGAGAAAAACCTTCTCGTCGAAAGTGAAGGGGCGATGGTCGTCTCACTCGAGGACGAGAACTTACCGCCATGCTTGATCAAAAAGAAAGACGGCGCGACGCTTTATGCGACACGCGACTTGGCAGCTGCCGTCTATCGTCATGAGACGTACAACTTCGTCCAGGCGAACTACGTCGTCGGCGGTGAGCAGGCGCTTCACTTCAAACAACTGTTCTCAGTCTTGCGCAAGCTCGGCTATGACTTCGTCGATGGCATGCATCACGTGCCGTTCGGCTTGATTTTGCAAGAAGGGAAGAAGATGTCGACACGTAAAGGTCGCATTGTCTTGCTCGAGGAAGTGCTCAAAGAAGCAATCGAGAAAGCACAAGCGAACATCGCTCAGAAGAACCCGGAACTTGCGAACGCGGACGACGTGGCACGCATGG
The DNA here is from genome assembly GCF_018618315.1 of Exiguobacterium sp. s70. Taxonomy (NCBI): domain Bacteria; kingdom Bacillati; phylum Bacillota; class Bacilli; order Caryophanales; genus Exiguobacterium; species Exiguobacterium sp. s70. The sequence continues at coordinate 41,195 of NZ_JACSLV010000003.1, read as the reverse complement.
TCGGTGTCGGCGCGGTCATCTTCCACGATTTGAAGAATGAACGCATCAACAACATCGAGTTCGACCTCGATAGCATGCTCAAATTCGAAGGTGAGACGGGCCCGTACGTGCAGTACACGAACGCGCGTGCGAACTCGCTCCTTCGTAAAGGCAACTATGACGGCTCGACGTTCACTGGCGCAAACGACGACCACACGTGGGGCGTCGTGACGATGCTCAACGCGTTCCCGCACGTCATCACACGTGCCCACGAACGCCGCGAACCATCGATCATTAGCCGTTACGTGCTCGATTTGGCGCAAGCATTCAACAAGTATTACGGTCATGTCCGTGTCCTTGAAGAAGATGCAGGCAAACAATCACGTCTCGCCCTCGTCAAAGCGGTGACGATCGTATTGACGGAAGGACTCCGTTTGATCGGTGTTCAAGCTCCAGAAGAAATGTAAGGACGACAAAAGGGACCCGTTTCGTGGGGTCCCTTCTCTTATGCTTTCATCCGCGTTACCGTCCGAGCTTTCGTGTCATACAGACACCACTCCCGGTCGAAGATGACGGCGCCGACGTTGATGACGTAACGTTTTTTCTTTAGGACGAACGGCTGTCCGATTTCCCAGGGAATCGAGCGGCCTTTCCGGTAAATCCCCGGAATATGGCTGTGTCCGATAAAGACGAGCGGATACTTCCCTTTCTCGACAAGCGGTTCCCAGTCCGGACTCCATTTCACTTGGTGTCCATGCAAGAATAGCGCCTCATCGAGCGTCGTCTGCTCCGGTAATAAGGCGATTCGTGTCTTGACCGGATGCGAGACCACGAGCACTTCGTCAATCCGCTCTTCTTGATTGCCGCGCAGGCTAGGGAAGGTGAGGAGCGCCTCGTAGTCAGGGTCGTACGTCACCACATCGGACACTTCATGGAAGCGCTCGTTGCGCCGTTTCTTACCGATATGACACTCGTACAGATCGCCGAGGCAAAGGATGTGCTCCGTCTCGCGGCGGACCGACTCGAGCACGGCTTTCAAATCATCAAACGAACCATGTGGGTCACTGATGATGGCGAGTTTCATCGGTAGTTTGTGAATTGGGCATCGACGGACAATTCGAGCTCACGGACGAGCTGCATAACGGCTTGAAGGTCATCGCGCGACTTGGCTGTCACACGGATTTGATCGTCTTGAATTTGTGACTTCACTTTCAGTTTTGATTCTTTGATGGCGTTGTTAATTTTTTTTGCATCGTCTTTATCGATGCCGCTCTTCAATTTGACGCGTTGACGAACTGTGCCGCCGAGCGCACGTTCCACTTTTTGATAATCAAGGTTTTTCGTCGGTACGCCACGTTTAATCAATTTCGTGATCATGACGTCTTTCAATTGCTCGAGTTTATAGTCGTCATCTGAGACGAGGACGAGGTCGCCGTTATCGAGTGACATCTCACTCTTCGAACCTTTAAAGTCGTAACGGTTCAAAATTTCTTTCTCGGCGATTTGAATCGCGTTCTTCACTTCTTCGAGGTTCATTTCTGACACAATATCAAAAGAATTGTCTTTTGCCATGTTTCATCCATCCTTTACAAGGGTTTTGTTATAATGATAGCAGATTTGAAGTAGTGAAGGAGTGAAAGAGATGGAACATACTATCGATCAACAGACAAATGTAGATTTAGACCATATGGCATATCACGGCAAAGACCTCGGGGTGACGTTTAAAAGTGACCTCATCCGGTTGCGGGTCTGGTCACCGGTTGCCGAAGAGATGACGGTAAAACTTTACCGGACACCGCGAGCGCGGAAGTTCGAACGGTTGTCGTTAGAACGGGCCGAGAAAGGGACGTGGGTCATCGAACTCGATCGTGCTTTGTTCGAAGGTCAGTTTTATGTGTTCGAGGCGGTCGTAGCTGGGAAGCGTATCGAATCGCTCGACCCGTATGCAAAAGTCGTCGGGGTCAATGGGAAGCGCGGGTGTCTGCTCGACCCATCTACGCTCAACCCAGACCATTGGGTCAAAGAACGTCCGCTCTTCCACTCGTCACAAGAAGCGGTCATCTATGAAGCGCACGTCCGTGATTTGACGAGTCATCCGGACAGTGGTGTCATGCATCGCGGGAAATTCCTCGGGATGACCGAAGTCGGAACGAAGACACCGACGGGTTATCCGACGGGTCTCGACTATATTACCGGGCTTGGCGTCACGCATCTCCAACTCATGCCGTTCTTCGATTACGGTTCAGTGAATGAGTCACGCGAGAGTGAGGCGAATTATAATTGGGGCTATGACCCGGTCCACTATTTTGCCGTCGAAGGCTCATACGCTTCCTCAGCGGATGATCCGGCCGCTCGCATCATCGAGTTGAAAGCGATGATTCAAGCACTTCACGATCGTGGCATCCGTGTCATCATGGACGTCGTGTTCAACCATACGTATGATGCATTGACGACGCCGCTCGGACAGTTCGTACCGGACTACTATTACCGCTTGAACGAGGACGGTACGCTCGCCGACGGTTCGGCGTGCGGGAACGATACGGCGTCCGAACGGGCGATGATGCGCAAATTGATCGTCGAATGTGTGTCGTATTGGGCGAAAGAGTTCATGATTGATGGCTTCCGCTTCGATTTGATGGGACTCCATGACGTCAAGACGATGAACCAGGTCCGCAGGGCGCTCGATCGCGTCGACCCATCGATTCTCGTGACCGGAGAAGGCTGGGATCTCGACACACCGCTTCCGGTCCGTAAAAAAGCGAACCAACATAACGCCCACAAGATGCCGCGCATCGCCCAGTTCAACGACGCGATTCGCGACGGTGTCCGTGGGGATGTGTTCATCGAAGACTTGCCAGGTTGGATCAGCGGCAACGCGGATATGACGGCGGACGTCAAACGTGGGATTGCCGGTGCAGTCACGAGCCAAAGCTTTGCTGACGAACCGAACCAAGTCGTGAACTATGTCGAGTGCCATGACAACTTGACGCTTTGGGACAAACTGGCCGTTACGAATCCGGACGACGATGAGACGACACGCCGCCGCCGGCATCGTCTCGCGACATCGATTGTGTTGCTCAGTCAAGGCATCCCGTTCCTGCATAGCGGTCAAGAGTTCTTCCGCACGAAAGACGGGGACGAGAACAGCTTCAATTCGGGGGAGGTCGTCAACCGTTTGGATTGGACGCGGGCCGAGCAAGAGACGCCGAGCGTCGAATATGTGAAGGGCTTGATCAGCCTGCGCAAACAATATCCGTTGTTCCGTCTTGAGAACGCGGAACAGATTCGTAAACATTTACGTTTCTTCGATGAAGACGAGGGCGTCATCGCCTTTGAACTGAGTCGCCACGTCGAAGGTTACGTCGAACGCCATCTCGTATACCATAACGGACTCGAAGAAGCGGTCGAGGTGAAACTACCGTCCGGCAAGTTCGAGGTCCATGTCGAAGATCACACCGTCAATTTGACGGCACCACGTCTCCTCGAGGAGCGGCATGTCACGGTCGCGCCGTTATCGACACTCGTCGTGACGGAACGCCGTCCGGATTACAGCAAATATGCGGTCGCCGGTGGAGCTGCCTTGGCTATCCTCGGTCTCTGGTATGTTGCGAAAAAACGGAAACCGAAACAAAAGTAAGCGCGAAAAAAGGAGACGTCATTCCGTCTCCTTTTCCTCGTTCGTTTCAGTTTTGGCTGCCTCGAGCTCCATCATCTTTTTGACGATGATGTGTTTTGGCATATGCATGAGTTCCTCGAGTGGGACGTTTAGCTTTTTGGCAAGCTCAACCGCCGTCTCGGGAGAGAGTTGAAGTGGGCGCATGAGGGTTCCTCCTTTCCAATTACGGGTATGCTACTGCCAGTATACAGGAAAAGTGGACAGATGGAGAATGTGTTCTGTGAACACATTCAAAATCGAAAAATGCGTCGTGCGTTGCTAAGCTGAAACTAGGAAGTGATCAAATGTACAAACAAGTAGCAGACTATCAATTTCATCAAACGGTTGAATGGTTAGAGCGCGTTGGTGGAGGATGGATGTTGTATTTGGCGCAAACCGGGTTTCTGTTTTTTGACGAGACGTTCCAAATCCGATGGGAACTCGAGTGGAAATGGGCACCTTGCGCACTATATATTGAACCACATGGTAGAAGAGCCGTCGCGCTATTTCGAGATTTGCAGACATACGGAGTCATGGATTTGACGAACGGGACGATGGAACGTCACCCAATTCCACGGACGTTCCATGACGATTGGTTCAGTAACCTGCACTACTGGTCAGGGGACGATTTGTATTTGTACTCGGCCGAATCAGATATCGTCGCCTTGAACTTGAACGATCACACGTTTCGGTATAGCCGTTACGAGGAGATCCCGGAGTTCGGGAACATCATCGAACTCGCATATCAATCGACCTATGATTTCGAACGATTCACGGCACCTGGCCTCGTGACCTTGTACGATGAACGGAATCAACAGTTCATGGTCGAGGACGTCGAAGCGGGCGCGCGTTGGAAGATTCCATACGGGGGTGACCGTGACTTGGTCATCGTCGATCAAATGGGTGTGACGACCGCCATCACCTCGATGACATCGTTCCAACTGTTTGAGCGCGATTGTGAAGTGTTCTCATCAGAAGTATGTGCCGAGACCGAATTGTTGAAAGTCGTCTTATTGGACGAGCCGGGCGACAGACTTGTCGTCCTATCGACGCCGCGTCGCTTCTGCCATAGTTGGCTGCAAGTGTTCGAGCGTTGACAATCCTGGACCAGGGCATGGTTCAGGATTTTTTTTACGAAGGCTTACAGAATCTCGTCTAAAAACGGGAACAGTCTTCTTAGATGGAGAGGAGTGGACAGGGATGGAACGATTAGGACAAGCGTTAGTCCGATGGCGCTACGCTGTCGTGTTAATTTGGACGGTATTGCTCGCGGTATCGGTATATTTCGGATTACAGTTGCCAAGTGAACTGCGCGGCAATGGATTTGCGATTCAAGACGGGCGCTTCGCCCAAGTGGAAGATACGTTGAACGACCGGTTCGACCGGGCCGGGGCCTCGATGATTGTCTTGTTGGAAGGTGGCGACCTTGATACGGTCATCGAGCAGCAACGGGATCGACTGATTGACGTCGATGGGGTCGACGGCGTGATCACGCCAGCCGAGAATCCCGATGCTCGCTCAGGGGACGCAGCTTACTTATTGCTCGAGTTCGAGGATTACGATACGGCCGAGGCGTCAATCGATGACGTTCGCAACGCCTTGATTCGAGATACGGATACAGACGTGCGATTGACCGGAGAGCCGGTCTTCGCGGATGACTTGAATGAAGCGTCGAAGAATGACTTGATTCGGGCCGAGTTGATTGGAATCCCGGTCGCGTTGCTCGTCCTCTTGCTCGTCTTCGGGACGCCGCTCGCCGCGGTCATGCCATTATTCGTTGGATTGATTACATTCATCGTGGCTGCCGGCTCGTTGTTCTTCTTTGCCCAGACGATGGAACTATCCATTTTCGTCTTGAATGCGGTCGCGATGATCGCCATCGCGCTCGGCATCGATTTTTCCCTATTGCTCGTCAACCGTTACCGGGAAGAGCTCGCACATGGGAAGTCGCGAGAGGCAGCCATCGTCCGAACGGTCGCGACGGCCGGACGTTCGATTCTGTTCTCAGGGCTTTGCGTGTTCGTCGGACTGGCCGGGTTGCTATTCATCCAAGTCGACGTGTTCCAAGCCATCGCGCTCGGTGCGCTGATTGCGGTGGCGGGCGCGGTCTTATCAGCGCTCACGCTGTTGCCGTCCGCCTTATATATCGTCGGAGATGCGATCAATAAAGGGCGTCTTATCAAAACGAATGAGACGCGTTCTGAAGTACGGTGGCAGAAGTTGGCCCGTTTCGTCATGAGACGCCCCGTCACGATGACGCTCGTCGCGCTCTTGCTGCTACTGCCAAGCCTCTGGTTCGTTCGTGACCTCGAACTGAACATCCCGGACGCCGATGCACTCCCGACCTCGTACGAGTCACGGGCCGCCCTTGAGCGGTGGGACGACGTGTTTGGGGAGACGTCGACCGATGCGGTGCTCTTGTTTGAGACGAATGACTTGACCGATTCGATGATTCTCGATGAATTGACTGCACTCACCGATGAGCTATCCGAGGATCCGATTGTCGACAACGTCACGACGTTCTTGACGGCATCCGGTCTCGAACCAGCCGAATTCCAACAACTCGCTGAAGCGGCACCAGAGCAACTCGAGGCGTTCGAACGTCTCGTCACGCTCGAAGGGAATACAGACCTTGCCCTCGTCAACGTTAGTTTCAACGTCCCGCCGAGTGATAAAGACGCGCAGGCGTTCGTCCGAGATTGGCGCGAGAGCGGTTTTGACGTCGGGGGACCAGCCGCGTTCAACGAAGAAATTTATGAAGAGATTTATGACAGTATCCCGTATGCGGTCGTGACTGTCATCTTGGCGACGATGGTCATTCTCATGTGGGCGTTCCGCTCGGTCTTGATTCCAATTAAGGCGATCATCATGAACGTGCTCGGTCTCGGGGCGACGTTCGGTCTGCTCGTCATCATCTTCGAATCAGGCTACGTGTACGATGCCGAGACGATCAGTATCTTGACCCCGGTGTTCATCTTCTCGCTCGTGTTCGGCCTATCGATGGACTACGAGGTGTTTCTCGTCTCGCGGATTGAGGAATATTATCGGGAGACCGGGGATAACGATTACGCGACGGAGATGGGACTCGCCAAGACGAGTAAAATCATCACGTCGGCCGCAGTCATCATGATTGTCGTCACGGGGGCGTTCGCTTTTACTGGTGTCAGTCCGATCAAACAGCTCGGTGTCGGCATCGCGCTCGCGATCTTTATCGATGCGACAATCATCCGGATTTTACTTGTCCCATCTTTGATGAAACTGCTCGGGGACTGGAACTGGTGGTGGTTCGGTAAGAAAGATTTACCGAAACGTAATCTACACTAAATATACATTTAATGAAACAATCGCGAGAGTATGTTAAAATAGTCTCATGATTACGCGCAATTTGGGAAAGGAAGGTCTTTATGGATACCGAGAGGACATGGCCTCTGTTTCAATTACCGGACTTCTAGCGTTGAGTTTTTACAAGCGACATCAATGTAAAAATCAACAAACGGAAGATCGGAGATGGAACAGATGGAACCGCGGCTACGACTGAGGATCCTCCTCTCCGTTGAAAACGGGGAGGACAATCGGAATGAAACGAGTTGCTACCATAGTGCTCGGAACGCTGATCATGGCGTTCGGTTATTATTATTTGAATGAACAGTTTGGTTTGGCAGAAGGGGGCTTCGTCGGGCTAGCATTGCTCGGCCGCTATTTATTTGATATCGATCCGGCGATCTCGATGATCGTACTCGATATCCCCTTCTTTTTAATCGCCCTTTGGTGGAAAGGCTGGCGCTTCGTCGGGCAAGCCGTGCTTGCCGCGGCGTCACTGTCGCTCAGCTACGCCATGTGGGATCGGTTGGATTTACTCACGTTCGATATCCAAGTGTGGCCGGCGACGTTGTTCGCCGCCATCGCGAGCGGGATTGTGACTGGTTACGGTCTCGGTCTCGTCTTGAAATCGGGCGGGGCGACCGGGGGCGACGATTTATTCGCACTCGGCCTATCAAAATGGACCGGCATATCGGTCGGGACGATTCTCATCATATTTGATGTCATCGTTTTGGCGATCTCGCTCATCTATTTGCCATTGTCGAATGCGCTTTATACGCTTCTCGCGGTCTCGATTGCAGGTCGTGTCGTCACGAAAATGTTGACGGACGATGTGGTCGAAGTAACCGTGCCAAGTGTGACCAAACTAAAAACAAAAAACGATCTCGCGTGAGATCGTTTTTTGTTTTGTAAAATTTATCACAGTTTTATAGTCATCTTTCTTCTACACTACACATAGAAGGAGGGAGTCACATGAAATGGATGATTCCAAAACAGCACGGCGCTTGGTCGATGCTAATCTTACCGTTCTTACTCGGCGGCATTGTCGGAGGGTGGACGCTCGCGCACATCCCGTTCGCCATCGCCTGGTTGTTCGTTTATATGGGTACATTTTTCTTGTTCCAATACATTAAGCAACGAAAAAAGTCACAAGAGCTGTTGCGCACGGTCGTGACGTATTTGACGATTGCGATTGTAGCCGCCATCCCGGTGTTTTTGTCCGAGTGGCGTCTTGTCTGGTTTGTCCTTGCTATGATTCCATTCGGTCTCACCAACGCCTACTTCGCCAAAATTAAGGATGAGCGCAACGTCTGGAACGACGTCAGCGCCGTCACCTCATTTTGCATCGGCGGGATGGCGAGCTATTATCTCGGGTCACATGCTTTGGACGGGACGATAGTGTGGATGTTCGCTTTGCCGTACTTATATTTCCTCGGAAGTATCTTTTTCGTCAAAACGATGATTCGGGAGAAGAAGAGCTTGTTTTATCGGAACGTATCATGGGGATATCACTTTTTGCTCGTCGCCATCTTCATCGCGTTTGGCTATCCGGTCTTGGCACTCGCTTACGTGCCGAGTCTCGTCCGGGCGGTCGCATTCTACGGCAAAACGATCCCCATCATGAAGATCGGGATCGTTGAAATCGCCAACTCAGTGTTCGTGCTCGGTTGTCTCAGTTGGTATTTATTTAGTTGAGAAGGGGAAACCCTTCTTTTTTTAGTCGCTCGAAGATGTGCTCGAAATGATAGCCACGGTCGCCGCTGCCGTTGCTGCCTGTTGCATGGCGAGCAGATGGGCGAACGTCCCGTGCAACAGTAAATCGCTCGCATCTTCCTTGATGTTGTTTGCCGCGACGAGTTGCAGGGCGACCGTCAACGCGTGGGTGTGGAACCAGCGATGCTTTTCCTTCTCAGCGTTCGTAATGTCGATCAGGTCGCGCTCGTCGTTGTCGTTCGGAGCCGCGACGATGGCCAAGAGGGCGAGCGCTGGCAGATGCTCATTTTTGACGGCGATTGCTTGTCCTTGGAGCCGCGCGCGCCACTCGAGCAGGCGGTTGATGACCTCGTCTGAAGGCAAGTCGCTAAAAGCAAGCAGATGGGAGACGAGTTGGAGCTCGTTTGAGCGGGGCAACTCGGCTTTCAACGCTTCGTAATGCGTCTCAATCCGTTGACTCAACGTATCGTGGTCATTGAACGCTTGAACGAGGACGAGGGCAGACAGAAGGTCTTCTTCGCTCGTCAGCCAAGGATGGTTTCGTTTGAACGTTTGATAGAGTGCGCTCGCCTCGTCAAGCCGGCGCTCGGGCTCATCGACGTTAATCAGTTGGCTCGCGATGAAGGGACGCAACATACTGAAGCGGAAGTGTTTCCGGTCGAGCAACGTATCGAGCCGGAGTGCCTCGTCGATGGCCGGTTCGATGTCTTCATACTTGGCATCGAGAAACGACAGCCAGACGAAATTATTGCTGCCGCGAAACTTGGAGAAGGCTTTCGTTTTCCGTTTGACGGCCGCTTGAGCCTGCTCAAACCGCGTTTCATCGAACGGGGTGTCGTGTATGGCATAATTGATGGCCATCAAGCGTCGGAAATCATCGGTGAACCACTTTGTCGCTCCTCTGATTGCCTCGAGCGCTTCGAGGTAATGCGTATAGTGTGTCATCATCAGCAATTCCTCCTTTTTCTCCTTATACGTGCCCAATCGAAAGAATGATTCAAAAACAGCCGCCCTGGATTCGTCCGGGGCGGCTGTTTGTTATTGGACTTGCGTATACAACTTCTGCATGTACTCGTTCACTTCGTCGGCCGCTTGGAACATCATGAATGAATGTTGCAAGATGATCTCTGGCGAGAAGCCGAGGTCGAGGTCGAGCGTCGAGGCGAGCGTGACATCACGGTCGCTGTCGAGCACGCAGCGGAAGTATTTGAACTCTTGGTTGAACTCGTTCAAGGCGTTCAGAATCGGTAGGTCTTCGACGTAATCCGGCACGTGTGTGACCGTCGCGGCATACAGTTCCGCATCTGTCGTCTTTTTATTGAAGGCGATAATCATAACGGGCTGAGCCCCGGATTTAGTCGTTTCACGCGTCAAAAATGTGACATGCGTTTCAGTTTCGCTCTCTTTGAACGTCATATTGCGTTCAGCGACGAGCGCTTTAAATGATTCTACTTTTTCTTCGAAGTTCACAAACAAGTCCCCCTTAAAAGTCGTTACTCTAACTTTCGCCCATTTGCGGAGGGAAAGCAAGGGGAACTAGCGTTTCATCAACATTTTGATGGCTTCTTCGACGGTTTCTGACGTATCTTCGCCATCTTGTTGGGCGGTGATGATGCACTGCTCCAAGTTCTTCGCGACGATGATGGTCGAGGCGCGGTCAAGCGCTGATCGAGCCGCACTTAACTGTGTCACGACGTCACGGCACTCTTTCCCTTCTTCCATCATGCGGATGATGGCCCGGATTTGTCCTTCGACCCGTTTCATCCGGTTCAACACTTTTGCATCGTATTGATACTGTTCCATTAGATTCACCTCTATATTCAAATCGTTCAGTAACCCAACTATTTATTGTGTAGTCTCATCTTAATACGTGGGGGAGTATGTGTCGAGCAACAACGTTTGATGTGAAACTTTTTCAAACGTTTACCGATTCGACAAACAAATCCCTTGCAATCAAATACCACAGGGGGTATATTAATGACGTGGAAGCGATATGTTCAACGAATCACAAACTTTCGTCGAACGCCCGCTACCAAGCTGACGAATAAATAAGTGAAATATTATAGATCAAAAGGATGGGTAAACAAACATGAAAGCATCTGCCTTGAAACGTCAAATGGATTTTGAAGTACCAGTCAACATCGTCGACGTTCGTGAACGTGACGAGTTCCAAGAAGCGCACATTGCTGGCGCGACAAATTATCCGCTCTCCGAAATGTCGGAATGGATTGAGACGCTCAATCCTGAAGAAGAGTACATCGTCCTTTGTCGCTCAGGTGCTCGCAGCACGCAGGCGACTTGGCAAATGGAAGCGAAAGGTTATAAAGTGGTCAATATAGAAGATGGCTTGATGAGCTGGCCAGGTGAAGTCGTCAAAGGAGGAAATGCGCAATGAGTAAAAAAATCGTAATCGTCGGTGGGGTCGCCGGTGGTGCTTCGGCAGCCGCCCGCCTTCGTCGCTTAAATGAAGAGAATCATATCGTCATGTTCGATCGGGGCGAGTATATCTCGTTCGCGAACTGTGGTCTTCCCTATTACATCGGTGACGTGATTCAAGACCGTCAAAAATTGCTCGTTCAAACCGTCGAAGGGATGAACAAGCGTTTCCAACTCGACATCCGTAACTTGACGGAAGTGACGAAAATCAACCGTGCCGAGAAGACGGTGTCGGTGAAAAACGTCAAGACAGGTGAGACGTACGATGAGTCATATGATGTGCTCGTCTTGTCACCAGGGGCGAAACCGATTCGTCCGAACATCCCTGGGATTGAAGAAGCAGAAGACATCTTCACGCTCCGTAACATCCCAGATACGGATAAAATCCGTAGCTACGTCGATGATCAAGCGCCAAAACACGCGACGGTCATCGGTGGCGGCTTCATTGGAATCGAAATGGCTGAAAACTTACGGGAGCGTGGCGTCGACGTCACGCTCGTCGAGATGGCCGATCAAGTCATGACACCGCTCGACCGCGAGATGGTCTCACCGGTTCACGAGCACATGCGCCTTCACGGCGTCGATCTTCAGCTTTCTGACGGTGTCGACTCGTTCTCTGAGAAAGGGAAACGTGTCCACTTGACGAGCGGTCGCGTCATCGAGACCGATATGGTCGTCTTATCAATCGGTGTCGTGCCCGAATCGTCGATTGCAACGGAAGCAGGTCTTGAGACAGGTATTCGTGGCGCCATCCGCGTCAACGAGAAGATGCTCACGTCAGACCCGAACATCTACGCGATTGGTGACGCCGTCGAAGTGCTCGATTATATCTTTAAAGAGCCGACGGTCGTTCCACTCGCATGGCCGGCCAACCGCCAAGGTCGTCTTGTCGCCGATATCATCAACGGTCGTGACGTTAAATACAACGGAACGATGGGGACTGGGATTGCCAAAGTATTCGATATGACCGTCGCCTCGACAGGTTGGAACGAGAAGCGTTTGACAGCAGCCGGTAAAGAGTTCGAAGCCGTCCACGTGCACCCGGGTTCACATGCGGGTTATTACCCAGGATCGACACCCGTATCACTCAAACTCTTGTTCCATCCGACGACAGGTGAAATCTACGGCGCGCAAGGCGTGGGGATGAACGGCGTCGATAAACGGATCGATGTGATTGCGACAGCGATGAAAGGTGGCTTGACGGTCCTTGACCTTCCAGACCTTGAACTCAGCTACGCACCACCGTTCAGCTCAGCGAAAGATCCGGTCAACATGATCGGTTACGTCGCGTCGAACGTCGTCCTCGGCGATAACGAAGTCGTGCACTGGAATGAGATTGACGAGTTGGTCCAAAACGGCGCGACATTGCTCGACGTCCGTGACGAGTCAGAACATGAACTTGGCAAAATTCCTGGTTCAATCAACGTTCCGCTCAACTCGCTACGCGATCACTTGGACAACTACAGCAAAGACGAAACGATTTATGTGACATGCCAAGTCGGACTTCGCGGATATCTCGCATCCCGCATCTTGCGTCAAAACGGATTCAAGGTTAAAAACTTGAGCGGTGGCTACAAGACGTGGTCACAAGTAAAACGCGATTTCGATGCCATCGAGGCAGACGCATCGGCAGCAAATGAGACTGCCGCAACAGCAACGGAGGAGGCACCACCAGTAATGATGAATGAACCGATCGGGGAACCGATTTTCCTAGATACGTGCGGTCTGCAATGCCCGGGACCAATCTTAGAAGTCAATAAAAAAGTAGCCGAACTCGGCGAAGGCGAGACGCTCCGCGTCCTCGCAAGTGATCCTGGCTTCTTTGCGGACATCGAAGCATGGGCGAAGAAAACGGGCAACAAGCTCGTCTCGAAACAATTTGTGAACGGTCGCGTCGAAGCCGTCCTTCAAAAAGGCCAAGGCCCTGCAGCCGTCCAAGCGGGCGCACCGGCAGGCGACGGCGCATCGATGGTCGTGTTCAGTGGAGACCTCGACCGTGCACTCGCATCGTTCATCATCGCGCAAGGTGCAGCGGCAATGGGTAAAGACGTCACGATGTTCTTCACGTTCTGGGGACTCAACGTCATCCGTAAACCAGATGCACCAGAAGTGAAAAAGCAAGGCCTCGAGAAGATGTTCGGCATGATGATGCCATCTCATGCAGGTGAGCTTCCGCTCTCGAACATGAACTTCGGTGGCGTTGGTCAGAAGATGATGAAGAAAGTGATGAGCGACAAAAATGTCCCGTCACTCGATCAAATGATTAAATCGGCTCAAGAGGCAGGCGTCAAAATGGTCGCTTGTACGATGTCGATGGACGTCATGGGAATTAAAGAAGAAGAGTTAATCGACGGCATCGATCTCGGTGGTGTGGCAGCATACCTCGGGGCAGCCGAAGGTGGTAACTTGAACCTCTTTATCTAATCAAATGAGATAATCTAGTCGACCGGTCACGTGACCGGTCGCTTTTTTGTTGTTCGACACCGAAAATGAAAATTGTCGAAAAAGATTGCATTTTTTTAACGTTTTTCCTATAATTCTACTCATGTAAAGAAAGTTAACATAACTTTTTCTTATAACTTACACATACACGGAGGATTTAAAGATGGAGAAATTCGTAGAAGATCTCGTTACAAACGCCAACGACCTGCTCTGGTCGTCAGTGCTAATCGTTGTCCTTGTCGCCTTAGGTTTGTATTTCACCGTTCGCATGGGGTTCGTCCAGTTCCGGATGTTGCCTGAAATGTTCCGCCTCTTGTTCAAAGACGGCATGAAGCGTGAAAAAGGCCAAGTCTCGTCATTCCAAGCGTTCGCCATCGGGACGGCTGCACGCGTCGGGACCGGGAACATTGCCGGTGTCGCGACTGCCATCGCGCTCGGAGGCCCGGGAGCCGTCTTTTGGATGTGGCTGATCGCGCTCATCGGATCGGCTTCGGCATTCGTCGAAAGTACGCTCGCGCAAGTATATAAAATTCGCGACGGTCGCACATGGCGCGGTGGTCCGGCTTACTATATGGAACGTGCGCTCGGTCAGCGCTGGCTCGGGATTTTATTCGCCATCTTGATCACGTTCTCGTTCGGCTTCGCCTTCAACTCGGTTCAATCGAACACGATTTCGTTGTCAGTCAGCAACCAGTTCGGGATTAGCACGACGACAGTCGGTCTCGTCTTGGCTGTCGTGACAGCCATCGTCATCTTCGGCGGGATTCAATCAATCGCCGTGCTCTCGAGTATCATCGTGCCGATTATGGCTGGCGGTTACATCTTGCTCGCCGGGTGGGTCATGATTTCGAACGCCTCATTGTTGCCGGAAGTCTTCGGCTTGATTTTCTCAGAAGGAATCTTTGGACTTCAACAATTGTTCGGTGGTGCCATCGGAGCGATGGTGCTCCAAGGAATCCGACGCGGTCTCTTCTCGAACGAAGCGGGGATGGGTTCAGCCCCGAACGCAGCGGCGACTGCTGAAGTATCGCATCCGGTCAAACAAGGATTGATTCAATCGTTCAGCGTCTTCGTCGACACGCTTCTCGTCTGTACGTCGACAGCGATGATTATCCTGTTGTCAGGTGTCGCCGGTTCAGAGTCGTTCGCAGGTGTCGAATTGACACAAGCAGCGCTCACAGCAGAGATTGGTCCGATGGCGACATCGTTCCTCACGATCGCGATTTTCTTATTCGCGTTCAGCTCGATTCTTGGAAACTACTACTATGGTGAGACGAACATCCAGTTCATCTCGGATAAAAAGATTTACGTCACACTCTACCGCATCGGTGTCGTCGGCATGGTCCTCTTTGGAGCCGTCCGTTCGGCCGGTCTCGTCTGGTCAATCGCGGACGTGTTCATGGGTCTCATGGCACTCGTCAATTTGTATGCGATTTTCCGTCTCGCAAAAGTTGCCCGTCTCGTCCTCGACGATTACTTGGAGCAACGCCGTCAAGGTGAAGATCCGGTCTTCTACGCCGATTCGATTGAAGATCTGCCAGGTCGCGAGTACATCGAAGCTTGGGAATCAGAAGAAGAAGTCAAAACAGGCACGATCCGTTCATAAACGACAAACCGTCTACGAAAGCGCGTAGACGGTTTTTTTGCGCCCGAAAGATGGGTAAACTGAAGAAAAGGGGGGCGTTCAATGATGGAGACGACACACTATATACGCATTTCCCCGGAAGTATGGGTCTCGTTCGGCCAAGACCCGGAAATGATTTTAGATTGGCTGCTGCACGTGCACAGTCAACAACGTGACACGTATGAGACATTGACGCTCCCTAGGATCGAACGCTTCCAAAAGATTCTTGGACAAATCGAGATTTATATCGATGGGGATGACACGTATAACTTAGAGATGGCCGTCATCGGGGAAGAGTTGATCGTCAATGAGAAGCAGGCGGTCGTTGTCGGGATTTTGACGCCGCAGCTCCTCCATATCGTCAAAGATGCGATGAACGCATTCACGAAAGAAGATGTGGCCGATATGGCGTTCGTCGACCATGACGGGTTCGATGAAGTTTGGCTCAAATGGACGCTGTTGAAACGATTCTGTGAAGAGGCGAGTGAGCGGGATGAGCTCGTGTTGATTTACTATGAATGAACAGGCTATGAAAACAACTTGAAAATTGGTAAACTATTACAAATGGTTTCTCAAGGAGTGGACGTATGCTTGATTTCTTTGCCCAAATGACGTTTGTCATCGGTATCTTAAGCCCAATCTTCGCGTATCGGGCAGGTCGTAAACAGTTAGGTCGAATCAATCTCGTCACTGTGTTTGCATTTTTGATTATATGGTTTTACGTCATCTCGACGGGTCCAGCCTATAATCATCCGATTTCGATGCTCTTCTACGCTTTGATTGTAGTGAACTGTGGCTTCGCCATAGGGAATAGTGTGCTCTTCCTACGCGAACGCAATCCATTGCTGAGTTTGAAGAAGCTGCTCGCGACGCTTCTCTGTTTGACGGTGCTCTGTTTCGTGTTCATTGAACTGATGTACCCGACGAACGTGATGAGCGATACGCTTCTTCAAACAGTGATGCTGACGGTGCCGATTTTCGTATGCGGCGTCATTTGGGCGAGGCTTCGACAAATCGACCGGGAACCAGAACACACATAAACAGCTCGACGCCAACGCGCCGAGCTGTTTTTTTTTGAGACTCTTATTTCAATGCCGTCTCAAGCGCTTTGACGTTCTCGCGCATGAGGTCGAAGTAAGTCTTATCCATTTGCTCTTTCGTGACCGATTCCAAGTTGTAAATCGTCACCGTCTCCGCACCGATTTCGTTTTGAACGACCTGGGCGACTTTTGGTGTCACCGTGTCTTCGAAAGCGATGTGCGTCAAGTCGTGAAGTTGTGCCTCTTCGATGACGCGCTTCAACGCTTGTTGCGACGGTTCTTCTGCAGGTGTGAGACCCGTGATTGGAAGTTGGTCAAAGCCGTACCGTTCCGCCAAGTAACCGTAGGCTGCATGCGTCACGAGGAGCTCAGACTTCGAGCCGCCGTCGACTGCTGCTTTGAGCTCGGCGTCGAGCGTGTCGGCCTCTTCTTTGAAGGTGCTTAAACGATCCGCGAACTCATCTTTATAGTCAGGGGCCTGTTCGCTGAATGCCGCTTCGACCGCTTCAGCCATCGAGACGGCATTCATTGGATCGAGCCAGACGTGTGGGTCGTACTGGCCGTGGTTATGGCCATCATCTTCGCTATGACCGGCCTCTTCATCGGCATGGTCATCTTCCTCGTGTCCGTGCTCGTCCTCACTATGCTCGTCCTCACCATGGACGTGGACCGTGTCTTCTGCCGAGAGGAGTGTGACGTCCTCGGCCGTTTTCACGAACGTGACGTTCTCATTGGCCAAGCTCTTTTCCATCGACTCGACGTATGGTTCGAGGTCATGGCCGACCGTCAAGAACAAGTCCGCCTCGGCGATGTCGGTCATCTGCTTTGAGGTCGGCTCGTACGTATGGGGATCAGCGCCAGGCGGGATGACCATCTCGACACGGACGCGATCGCCCCCGATTTCCTCGGCGAATGATTTCAGGGCGAACGTTGACGCGTAGACGGTCAACTGGTCGCTCGTCTCCTCCGTCGCACCGCTCTCTTCATTACTTGCACATCCACCTAATAGAAGTGTGCCGGCAGCGGCGACACTTAATAACTTTTTATTCATGAACTCTTCCACCTGTCCTCTCTATGTGAACCTTTAAATCGTAACCGTTACGTTCTGTGACTGCGAGTTATATTATAGGTGGCGAATCCGTGCACGTCAAGTCCGACTTCAGATGGATGGTTTTTCGAGAAAAAGGGAATATGATTAAAAAAAGAACGAGGAGTGGATGTATATGAGAAAGGAGACCGCCTGGTTCGTCGGTGGCGCGGCGCTCGCGGCCGCCACGGCAGCCGGGGCCAGCGTGTGGAACCAGTATGGATCGCTCGTGCGTTGGCAAGAGCCCGAGTTGCCGGTGCGCCCCTCGACCCGCAAACGCCGGACTCACACGTACAAGATTGTCAATGACCGTCCGCTCCAGTTTGACGTGTATTATCCGCCAGGGGATGGACCGTTCCCGGTCGCGGTCTATGCCCATGGGGGGGCGTTCGTACGAGGGAATCGAGGCATGGTGACATTGTTCCATCCGTTGCTCGACCATTTTCTCGCCAAAGGGTTCGCCGTCATCAGCATCGACTATCGTCTGTTCGAGGACGGGGTCTATTTCCCGGATAACATTATCGACGTCTCCGATGCGCTTTGCTACTTGAAACAGCACGATGGTCTGCTCAACTTGGATATTAACCGACTGATCGTCTGGGGTGACTCGGCAGGTGCGGCCCTCGTCTTAGCGACGGCGCTCGATCGAAGCAAACAGTTCACCGGTGAACTAGGTGATGACGTGCCACCGATCAAAGGAGTCATCGCCCTCTATCCGCCGACGAATTTCTTATTGTTCAAGTTCATCCAGACGTGGCTCGCGCATTTGAAATTTTATGAGGGGAGCCGGGAGGCGTGGCGCGAGCTGATGGTGAAGTGTTCACCGGTCACGCATCTTTATGACGACGCCCCGCCCATCCTCATCTTGCACGGAAAGAAAGACCCAATCGTCCCGTTCGGACAGGCGCTCCATTTCGTGGAACATGCGAGCGAAGTCGGTGCGAACGTGCAACTGATTTCCTTCCCGAACGGTACGCATTCGTTAGCGAGCTTTCTCCAATCCGACAACCCGATCAAAGAAACGCAACTCATGGCCCGCATCGATCGTTTCATCGATGACGCGATGATGTGACGTTGCGCTTTTTCGCAAAGATGGTACGATGGGGTAGGATTTAGGAATCATAAAGGAGTGACTCGCGTGACAGAACTTTGCTTGGTCCGACATGGTCAGACCGATTGGAACTTTCAAGAAATCATTCAAGGACGGGAAGACATCCCGCTCAACGCACTCGGACATCGGCAGGCCGAAGAGAGTGCGGCCTTTTTAAGTCAAGAATCATGGGACGTCATCGTGGCGAGCCCGTTGTCACGGGCCGTCGACACGGCGCGTTACATCGCGGAGGCGTGCGGCATCGACGAATCACATATCATCCGAGACGAGCGTTTCATCGAGCGTGAATTCGGGGCTGCGTCGGGAAAACCGGTGCCGGGCATCTATGAAGCCGTCCAAGCCGATCACCAAGACCGCGTACCTGGTCTCGAGTCAGAAGACGAGATGCGCGCCCGTGTCTTGAGCGGTATGCACGATCTCGTCGAGACGCATGCCGGAAAACGTGTCATTGTCGTCTGTCATTCACATGCGATTAAAGCTGCGCTATCGGCGATTGACGACACGTATACGTTCCGTCATGCCATGCGCAACGCCTGCTCGAACTATATCGAACATCAAGATGGTCAGTTCGTGGTCAAGGCGGTCAATGTCGCCGACCATATTACGAATGTGATTGTCGCAAAGTGAGGAGAAACTCATGACGACATTGCTCTGGATATTCATCATCGCATCATTTATTGTCGCGTTCGCAGGATTGATTTATCCGGTCATCCCGAGCGTCTTGTTCTTATTCATCGGTTATGTGATTTACGGCTTCGGCTTCTCGTTCGAGCCGCTCACGTGGACATTTTGGCTCTGGCAGATTTTGTTCTTGATCTTCCTGTTCGTGGTCGACTATATCGTCACCCGGGCTACGGTCGATAAACGAGGCGGTTCTGAACGGGCGAAATGGGGAGCGACGATCGGTTTGATTGCAGGACCGTTCATCTTCCCGCTCGTCGGGGTACTCATCTTCCCGTTCATCTTCGCATTTTTAGCGGAACTCACGCTCGGGAAGTCGACGCGTGAAGCGTGGAGTATCGGTGTCGGGACCGTACTCGCTTTCCTCGGCAGCACGGTGCTCAAAGTTGTCGGGATGACGATGATGGTCATCTTGTTTTTCATCTACATTTGAGGCGAAGAAATTTCTTCGCCTTTTTGGGTTGAGTTATTTATAAAAACGGGGAAAGAAAAACAAGACCGTTCGACTTATTCGAACGATCCTGTCTTGACGAGCTGTGTGAAGGCGGAGCGGCTGAACGACTGCTGCTGTTCGACTTGTTTTTCGAAGAAGGACGGTTTGAGTTCGGCGTTCGCCACGCCTTCGGAAATCAACGAATCGAGCACTTGCTTGGTCGGGTCTTGTTTCGGCATCAGCATGAGCCCTTCCGCGACGAATGTGTGGTGGTCGCTGAGCGACCGTTCGCTCGTGAACGTCAGCGCGAGTGCGGCCGGGCGGTTCGCCGGTGACGTGATGACGGCTTCGGCAAGGAGTAGGATTCGCTTATTCAAATAGTGATGAAGCGTGACGGCAAATTCGGTCGGAACGAGCATCTCGAGGAGCCATTCGTTGTCATGCTCTTTCGAGATAATCAACCCATCGAGCAGTTCGACGGGGAGGTTCAACTCGTTGCCATACTCGTCTTGGACGAGGCGAACTTGGACTAGGCGGAACGTTTTCATCGTATCGATCCCTTCCACATTTTCTTTAATCCATCTTAACATAGTCTGGTTCGAAGATTGTGTTACGATAGCGGGGAAGCGACGTAAAAAATAGAGGACAAGGAGGCATCAAGATGAGTTGGGTTGTTGGCATAATCGGGTATATCGCGATTCTAGCAATCGGTTATTATGGTGTCCTTTTCTTCAAAGTAAAGCAGGAGCGGAGTCGGGCCGGATATCGAATCTTTCTCTTGCTCGCGGGATTGTTTTTCGTGAGCGGGAGTGATTATATCATCGCGTTGTTCCAAGGGGATACGGAAGCGACGTTTTGGCAACGGACCGTTTACTTCATATTGATTTTGATCTCTCTTTCAATCGCACTTTACTTTCGGAGAAAAGAAGATAAAATCCATGCGAATGAGATGACGACGGCATAAAACAAGAGGCTACGGAAAAAAATCCGCAGCCTCTTGTTTTTATTTCGGAATCCGTGTTTGACGAATCATTTCGAGTTTCAAGTCCCAGAGCGGTTTACTGAAGGTGACCGAATACACTTCCGGCAAGCGGAGGCGTTTATACTCTTCCCATAAACCGTTCATTTGCTCATGATGATACGCGCGAATGTCTGTCGCGTTCGGTAAGTCATAGACGCGTTCGCCGTCTTGGAAAATCGGGACGAGCAAACGTTTGACACTAAAGTTGCGTGTCTTGATGCGGAACGCTGGGTCGCGCACATCAATCAAGTCGATCTCTTTATACGTCTCGACCGGCTCGTCAGCTAGGGCGATATAATCCCCTTTGAATTTCCCGGTCTCGTTATCGATGATGCGATACAATTCTTTCTTGTGCGGTGTCGTCGTCTTCACTTTCGAAGACGAGACTTTGATGACCGGCTTCAGTTTCCCGTCGGCGCCTTCGCGGGCGACGAGCTTGTACACCATGCCGAGCGCGGGTTGTTCGTAGGCTGTGATGCCGCGCGTCCCGACGAGGAATGTGTCGGCTTCAGCGCCCTGCATCCGCAAGTCTTGAATGACGTACTCATCAAGGTCGCCCGAGACGACGATTTTGACGTAGTCGAGTCCGGCCGCATTCAATGCTTTTCGGGCCCGTTTCGACAAGTAGGCCAAGTCACCCGAGTCAAGTCGGACGGACTTCAAGCGATAACCTTTCGCCTCGAGTTCCTTGGCGACCGTGATCGCGTTCGGAAGACCGGACTTGAGCGTATCGTACGTGTCAATCAACAGGCTCGTGTTGTCTGGATACATCTCGGCGAACGAGCGGAACGCCTCAAGCTCCTCATCATGGAACTGGATGTCGGCGTGTTCCATCGTTCCGCCGGTAGGGACATCAAAATCGCGTCCGGCCGAAACCAAACTCGTGACGTCGAAACCGGCGATATAGGCGGCCCGAGTCCCGTAATACGCAGCATCGACGCCTTGAGCGCGGCGGGCGCCGCCTTCGAGCAACGTCTCATTCGGCGCGGCTTGACGGATGCGCGCGTATTTCGTTGCGATGAGTGACTCATGGTTGGCGATGTTCAAGAGCGCCGTCTGGAACAGCTTCGCCTCAAAAATTGTCGATTCGATGCGGACGACTTGTTCATTCGGGAAGATGACTTCTCCTTCACGGACGCTATAGAGCGAGCCGGTGAACTTGAAGTTGCGGAGTACGTCCGCAAACTCGTCCTCGAAGTCGAGTTGTTGTTTCAAGTAACGGATGTCCTCTTCCGTAAACGAGACGTTCTCTAAGTAGTGGACGATGTTTTGCAGGCCGGCGAAGACGACATATCCTCCGCTGAACGGGTTCGAGCGATAATAGAGGTCGAACACGACTCGTTCGTTGTGACGGCCTTGTTTCCAATAGATATACATCCAACGTGGGAGGTATAGGTCGGTGTGAAGCGCTAAGTTGCGATGTAACATAATCGTTCCTTTCTGTTTTACGTCACTTCCCGGTCACAGTGGCCCCGAGTGTCGTGACAAAATGTTCGAGCGCCCAATCGTGGCCGACTGGGTTGAAGCTTTGGACGGCGTCTGCGTGGACGACGATTGTATAGCCGAGGTTGTACGCGTCGACTGCCGTATGGAGCACACAAATATCCGTGCACACACCGACGAGATGGATTTCCGTGATGGCCCGTTCGCGTAAACGCAAATCAAGGTCGGTCCCGGCGAAGGCACTGTAGCGTGTCTTATCGATCCAATGGTCGGCCCGCGCTGCTGCCGCTTTGACGGTTCCATACAGTTCACGGCCTTCCGTGCCGCGGATGTTGTGGGGCGGGAAGAGCGTCGTCTCAGGATGATACGTGTCGCCGGCGTCGTGGACATCGTTCGCGATGACGACATAATCCTCGTCCGCAAACTCCTCGATTAACTGGACGATTCGTTCTTCTATGTCTTGCCCTGGTTTTCCACAAGTCAAACGACCCGTATCTGCGATAAAATCAAACGTGTAGTCGATCACAATCAATGCTCGCATGGCGAGATCTCCTCTCTCATGTGAAGAATAGTTGGCTATCCTTTTTATTCTAAATCATTTTGCGTAAAGCGAAAAAGATTATTTTTGATTGCGGTCGGGTACTAGGTGTAAGAAGAACTGTTTGCGAAAGGGGAATCAGCACATGCTGCTGTCATCAACCGAACTGTCAGAGCAACTGTCCCGCTTAAACGGCTGGGACGTTGTCGAAGGGGAATTGCAAAAGACGTATCGTCTCGAGACGTTTCCAGAGGCGATTCAATTCGTCCATCTCGTCGCCGATTTGGCGGAGTCGCTCGATCACCATCCGAACATCTTAATCGAGTATCGGAACGTCACGTTGACCGTGTCGACGCATGACGAAGGTGGAATCACGGAGAAAGACATCATGCTCGCGAAAGGTTGTGAGGAGCTTGTCTAAGCTATTCATGACATTTGCCTCAGGTACGGTCGCTGAACGATTGCGTCAACAACCGGGTGTGCTCGTCGCAAACGGAACGGAAACGATTTTACTCGCCGAAGGGGACAAGTCTCCGTTCCAGAGCGGAAAGACGTTTCAAATCGAAGAAGCAGAAGGACAATTCGCCCCGAAAGGGAATATTGTCTATGCGAACATTCCGGTCGATTCGAACGCCCGGTCGCTCTTGTTCCATCGTTTGTTGAAAGACAAATCACGTCTTGGGTCTGGCCATAGCGGTTTTGCCGCCTATCGGCTCGGTGTCGACCCAGAAGACAACCACGGGGTTGTTTTCATCCAATTCACCGAAGGCGGGAATCGTTTTCGTGATTCGACCGACTACATCTTGTTCCAAGAATGGCTGAAAGAAGCCGTCGAACAAAAAGGAGCAGGTCCGATCATAAAACACTATGTCGTCGATGCAACAGATGACCTATAATAAACATAACGTCACGTTAGGGGAGGATTTTTTATGAACAAGAACTATTTCTGGTTAGGTATGGCCGCAGGTGCCGTCATCGGAGCCGGGGCATCGCTTCTCCACAGAGAGACGCGCGAGCAACAAGTCAGCCAGCTCAAGCATATGAAATCACGACTCAAGTCACACGATACGTCTACACAAGCTCATTCGGTCGGCCTTCAAGCCTCTTCGAAAGCGAGTTTGAAAGATCGCGTCATGGATTTGAAGGCGCTCTACGAAGAGAACCAAGATACGATTCAAAATCTCGTCGAGGACGTGAAAGACTTGGTCGATGCGCTTCAAGACGCTCGTCATAAAAATCAAATCTAAGTCATCTCCACGGTCCGGTGCTGTTGCACCGGGCTGTTTTTTCATGTTCTGGAAAGACTCTCTTTGTTTATTTTGTATAAAAATACAATTGACAGTATAAATATACGTATGTTTTAATCAATTTATTCTTTTAAGGAGGTTCGGCAGATGATCACTTGTGGAATCGTCGGCGTCACGGGGTACGCCGGGATGGAGCTGTTAAAGCTGATCGGGAAACATCCCGAGTTCACGCTCGTCCGGGCGATGAGCGATTCGAGCACCGGGTTGACGCTCGCGCAACTGTATCCGTGGTTAGAGATTGAGGATTTGACGCTCGAGCCGTTCCGGGTGGACGCATTGGACGACATCGACGTCATCTTTTTAGCAACGCCAAGCGGAGTGTCGGCGCATTACGTGACGCAGTTGACGGAATATGAAGGGGTCGTCATCGATTTGAGTGGAGACTTACGTCTGCCGGCATCGAGCTACGAGACGTGGTATGGCAAACCGGCCGTACCGGCATCGCTTCAAGCACAGGCGGTATATGGATTGACGGAATGGAATCGAGACGCTGTAAGGTCGGCCGATTGGATTGCCAATCCCGGGTGTTACGCCACGGCGGTCGCGCTCGGCTTATTGCCGTTCGTGAACGGAGGCTGGATCGACCCGAACGAAATCATCGTCTCGGCCTGCTCCGGAATTACGGGAGCCGGGAAGGGACTCAGCGCCAAGACGCACCACGCCCGCTCCAACGAAAACGTGCAACTGTATAAAATCCATACGCATCAACACATCCCGGAGATTGAACAGACGCTTTATGCAGTGAGCGGGACGCAAGCGACCGTGTCACTCTCGACACACCTGTTGCCCATCAATCGAGGCATCATGGCGACGATGAGCGTCGTCCCGACGCTTGAGCAGAGCGAAGCGGATTGGGTGGACGCATTGCGACAGGCTTACGCGGATGAACCATTTATCCGGGTGCAACAAGGCGAACCGGAGATTCGAACTGCCGTCGGGTCGAACTACTGCGACTTGTGGGTGTATCTCGACCAACGAACGAATCGACTGACCATCATCTCGGTCATCGACAATATGCAAAAAGGTGCGGCCGGACAAGCGATTCAAAACGCCAATGTCCGCTTTGGATTAAACGAAACAGCCGGGTTGAATGAACAACCCCAGTACATATAAGGAGGTAGAACGAATGATTGAAACAACGATCAGCCCTGTCGTCCACGTCGTCACGCCGAAAGGGTTTCAAGCGTGCGGGGTTCACGCCGGACTGAAACGAAAGCGTAAGGATTTAGCCCTGCTCGTCTGCGAACAGTTGGCTAGTGCCGCCGCGGTGTATACGACGAACCAATTTCAAGCGGCTCCGATTCAAGTGACGAAAGAAACGCTACATGCGTCGAGCGGGAAGATTCGTGCCGTCTTGATTAACAGTGGAAACGCCAACGCCTGCACCGGTCCGCAAGGGCTCGAGGACGCGTATACGATGCGCGATAAGGCGGCCGAACATATCGGGGTCAAACCGGAAGAAGTGGCGATTGCCTCGACAGGTGTCATCGGTCAACTGTTGCCGATGGAGACGCTCTTGAACGGGATCGATTTGCTTGAACCGATCCATGAGGAGACGGGGGCGGAGTCGTTCGCGGAAGCGATTTTGACGACCGATACGGGAACAAAATGTACGGGCGTCGAGTACACCGAAGGAGGCGCGACCGTGACAATCGCAGGTGTGGCCAAAGGCTCGGGAATGATTCATCCGAACATGGCGACGATGCTCGGCTTCATCACGACCGATGCCGTCATCGCGCCCGACGTGTTACAACGGGCGCTGAAACAGAGCGTGGACGCCTCGTTTAACAGCATCACCGTCGACGGGGACAGTTCGACGAACGATATGGTGCTCGCTTTGGCGAGCGGACTGACCGAGATGGATGAAATCATCGAAGGGACACCAGCCTATGACTGCTTCTGCCAAGCGTTGACGGACGTGTGCACAGATCTCGCCAAGGCGATTGCTCGTGACGGGGAAGGGGCGACGAAATTGATTGAGGTCGAGGTCGTCGGGGCGAAGACGGATGAGGCGGCTCGGATGATTGCGAAACAAGTCGTCGGCTCGTCGCTCGTGAAGACGGCCGTCTATGGACAAGATGCGAACTGGGGACGCATCATCGCCGCCATCGGTTCATCGGAGCAACCGATTGACGTGAACCACGTCGACATCCGCATCGGGTCACAGCATGTGCTGATGGAAAGTGCGCCGGTCTGGTTCGATGAGGCGCTCGCGACAGAAGAGATGGGACAAGACGTCGTCTCGATCCAAATCCGATTGAAGGACGGCACCGGACAAGGTCAGGCGTACGGCTGCGATTTGACTTACGATTACGTCAAAATCAACGCGAGTTACCGGACATGAAACAACGGAAAATCGTCAAACTCGGCGGGAGCGTTTGGGACACGCTCCATCCGGACTATTTCAAAGAATGGCAGGCATGGCTCGAGGCGGGACATGAACTTGTGATCGTTCATGGGGGTGGACCTGCGTTGTCCGCTTATTGCGAGCACCAACAAATCGAACCGGTGTTTCAAGACGGACGTCGTGTCACGACAGCGGAGGTGTTGACCGGTGCCGAGCGCGTGCTCGCGGGGGAGATGCAGACCGAAATCGTCGCTGCCCTCGGTCGTCATCAGATTCAAGCGGTCGGTCTCTCGGGTGTGGACGGACAGACGCTGACAGGAAAGCAATTGGTGGAACTCGGGGCGGTCGGTGAAGTCGACCGGGTCGAGACAGACTTGTTCGAGCTGTTGCTCGCGGGTCGCTACGTGCCTGTCGTGACATCATTATTACACGGTACGGAAGGCACGTTGAACTGTAATGGGGACGATTGTGCGATTGCCGTCGCGGTCGCGCTGCAGGCCGACTGCTTCGAAATGATCACTGACGTCCCAGGTATCCGGATTGATGGGACGTTCCGTCAAACGCTGACACGTGAAGACGTCCAAACGGCCATCGCCACAGGGGATATCTATGGGGGGATGATCCCGAAAACCGAGGCGCTCTTAGCAGCTCTAGCAGGAGGGATTGCAGTCGCCGTCATCCGTGACGGCAAGGACCCGGTTCATCCCGGGACAACACTACAGGAGGTGCACCATGCATTCAC
Organism: Exiguobacterium sp. s70; assembly: GCF_018618315.1. NCBI lineage: Bacteria > Bacillati > Bacillota > Bacilli > Caryophanales > Exiguobacterium > Exiguobacterium sp. s70. The sequence goes on along the minus strand of NZ_JACSLV010000003.1, from coordinate 14,275 downwards.
TACTACCGACATACGGACAACGACATATTGAGATTGAGCAGGCGAGCGGGTCCTACGTGACCGATACGGCGGGGAAGCGGTATCTCGATTTCGTCATGGGCATCGCCGTCTGCGGGACGGGTCATCGTCATCCGCACGTGAGCCAAACGCTAGAGGCGCAGCTTCAAAAAGTGTGGCACACCTCGAACCTTTACAACATCAGCGGGCAAGCGCGCGTCGCCGAGACGCTCATGTCAGGGACGCATTTGACGCATGCGTTCTTCTGTAACAGCGGGACCGAGGCGAACGAAGGGGCATTCAAATTGATTCGGAAATGGACGAACAAGACAAAAATCGTGACGTTCACGAAATCGTTCCACGGTCGCTCGTTCGCCATGCTCGGGGCGACCGGACAAGACAAGGTCAAAGCCGGATTCGGCCCGATGGTGTCTGATTTTGTACACGCGCCGTTCAACGATATGGATGCACTCGGCATGATCGATGACGAGACGGCTGCGGTCTGGCTCGAAATCGTCCAAGGCGAGGGTGGGGTCGTCGTCGCTGACGCGGCATGGCTCGAAGCGCTTCAAGCGAAAGCGACTGAGCATGGTGTCAAAATCGTCGTCGATGAGGTGCAGACCGGGATTGCCCGCACAGGTACCCGTTTCGCGTTCGAACAGACACCGCTTAAACCGGACGTCGTCACGCTCGCGAAAGGGCTCGGTAGTGGTTTTCCTGTCGGAGCGATTTTGACAGCAGCAGGTGCGGAACACGTCTTCACGGCTGGCAGTCACGGTTCGACGTTCGGCGGCAATCCGCTCGCGATGGCCGCGGCGGAAGCGACGCTCGACATTTTGTTCGAGGCGGACGCACTTGCCCACGTCAATGCGATGGGCGCGCGATTACGAGCGGGCTTGGAACAATTTGTCGACGGAGAGACATTCACCGAGGTACGTGGACTCGGTTTGATGCTCGGGCTCGTCGCGACGCAATCGGTCGCGGCATGGATCGAACAGTTGCGAGACGCTGGCCTCTTGGTCGTTGCGGCAGGTCCTGACGTGATTCGCTTCTTGCCGTCTTTGTTGCTTACAGAAGCCGAAGTGGATGAGGCGCTCGCAATCATTGGACATGTGATTACAAAGGAGATGGTGTCATGACGGGGACAGTGACGTTACAAAGCGGTCAACAGTTCAACGGGACGTGGGAGACGAGTGCGCGCTCGGCGAAAGGGGAGGTCGTCTTCTTCACAGGGATGACCGGTTATCAAGAAGTGTTGACCGATCCTTCGTACGCCGGTCAAATCGTCGCGTTCACATATCCGCTCATCGGACAATATGGGTTGACCGACGCAGCATCTGAAAGTGCGGACATTCAAGTGGCGGGCGTGCTCGTCCAGACGTTAGCTGGCAACGGGGCGGCGACCGACTTGAAGGATTGGTTGGAGCAGTCCGGTGTGCCGGTACTGTCTGACGTCGACACGCGCTCGCTCGTCCATGCCCTCCGTGAACACGGGGATCAGTGGGGTGTGATGACGTCGGAATCGGATGTGTCGTTCGATGGGGACCTACATCAGATTACGGAGACCGTTTCGACGCCACGTCATGTGCGTCACGGCGACGGGGCGAGCGGACATATCGTCTGTCTTGATTTCGGCGTGAAGGCGTCGATGGTTCAAGCGATGGTGGAGCGAGGGTACGCGGTGACAGTCGTTCCGTTCGATACGACGGCCGCCCAAGTCCACGCGCTCGCGCCGACCGGGATTCTCGTGTCGAACGGTCCGGGAGACCCACGTGATTTAATCGACTACCTCGAGGATGTGCGTGAAGTGTCACTGGCGTATCCGACGCTCGGCATTTGTATGGGCCATCAACTGCTCGCGCTCACCTTCGGGTGTGAGATTGAAAAACAGGCTTACGGACACCGCGGATCCAATCATCCGGTCCGGAACGTCCAGACGGGTGAAGTGTGGATGACGTCGCAAAATCACGGGTACGTCGTCAAACGGGACAGTTTGGAAGCGACGCCGCTCGAGCTACTATTTGAGAACGTGAACGATTTGTCGGTCGAAGGGACATTGCACCGGACGGCCCCGATTCTCTCGGCCCAGTTTCATCCGGAGGCCAGTCCGGGACCAAAGGAAGCACAAGCCATCTTTGACCGCTTCGACGAAATGATTCAGCAAGGGGTGAACGTCTATGCATAAGAAAGTACTCGTCATCGGTTCAGGTCCGATTATCATCGGACAGGCGGCCGAGTTTGACTATTCGGGCACACAGGCGTGCCAAGCGCTTCGAGAAGCAGGCTGTGAGGTCGTGCTCTTCAACTCGAACCCGGCCACGATCATGACCGATCCCGGTTTGGCCGATCACACATACATCGAGGCGATGACGTTAGAGAAGGCCGAGTTGATTATCGAGACAGAACGTCCGACCCACTTGCTTGCCACGGTCGGCGGGCAGACCGCCCTCAATTTGGCGCTCGCCTTGGACGAGGCCGGTGTGCTCGAACGATACGGGATCGCCCTCCTTGGGACGTCGCTCGAGACGATTCGCGACGGGGAGGACCGCGAACGGTTCAAACAGAAGATGAACGAACTTGGGGAACCGCTCCCGGTCAGCACGACCATCGAATCGATCGATGGACTTGATCGCTTTATCGCCGAGACAGGCGTCCCGCTCATCGTTCGTCCGGCGTTCACGCTCGGCGGTACCGGCGGCGGGATTGCGGAGACGATTGATGCCGCCTACACGCTTGCGCAACGTGGTCTCGAGGCGAGTCCCATCTCGCAGTGTTTAATCGAGCAGAGTATCGCCGGGTATAAAGAGTTCGAATATGAGGTCATGCGCGACGCCAACGGGACGTGTATCATCGTCTGCAACATGGAAAACATCGACCCGGTCGGCGTCCATACGGGCGATTCGGTCGTGTTCGCCCCGGCCCAGACACTATCGGATGTCATGCATCAGACGTTACGGAGCGCCGCGTTCCGAATCGTCTCGGCACTTGGTGTCGTCGGCGGGTGTAACATCCAGTTCGCCGTTCATCCGACGGAAGACGCCTATTACGTGATTGAAGTGAACCCGCGTGTCTCACGTAGCTCGGCGCTCGCCTCGAAGGCGACCGGTTATCCGATTGCGAAGATTGCCACCCGTCTTGCCCTCGGGGAACGACTCGACGATTGCATCAATCCCGTCACGAACGGGACGATGGCGAGCTTCGAGCCGGCCCTCGATTATGTGACGGCGAAAGTGCCGACGTTCCCGTTCGATTTGTTCAATGGGACGGACCGGACGCTCGGACCGCAGATGAAAGCGACCGGGGAGAGCATGGCGATGGGCAAAGCACTCGAAGAAGCGCTACAGAAAGCGTGGCGCGGTGCCGGTGTCGAGCAGAGTCCGCTCTATCCGAGTTGGATGGCGACAGCTGATCCTGACGCGCTCTACGCTGAAATTTCGGCACCGACCGATCGTCGTCTCCTGGCGTGCCTCGCGTTACTCGATCGGGGAATCGCCACGGCGTCACAGCTTGAAGCGCTGACGGGTATCGCCCCGCACTTCATGATGACGTTCGAGCGACTCGTGACGACAATCCGTCTGGACCTGTCTATGAAAGAAAACTTGTTGCGAGCGAAACGGTTCGGTTTCACTGACGCCCAGATTGCGCAACAGATGAACGTCACGGCCGACGCAGTCGCAGCGATGCGGCTCGAACACGACATCCATCCGGTCTATCAGATGATTGATACGTGTGCCGCCGAGTTCGAGAGCCACACACCGTACTTTTACGGGTCGTGGCACGGGACGTCTGAAGTCGTGCCGAGCGAGCGCCCGAAAGTCGCCATCATCGGGTCAGGGCCGATTCGCATCGGGCAAGGTATCGAGTTCGATTACAGTTCGGTGCACGCTGTCTGGGCCCTTCAAAAGCTCGGGGTCGAGACGATTATGATCAACAACAATCCGGAGACGGTGTCAACCGACTTCACGGTCGCAGACAAACTGTACGTCGAACCGTTGACGTTTGAAGATGTCGTCCACGTATTGGAGGCAGAAGGCTGTCAGGACGTCCTCATCCAGTTCGGCGGCCAGACCGGCATCTCACTCGCCCGTGCGCTAGAAACCAAAGGCTACCACTTGCTCGGGGCGACGGCAGACGTCATCGATCAAATGGAGGACCGGGATCGGTTCTATCAATTCCTTGACGAAATCGGGGTGGCCCACATCCCTGGAGAAGAGGTCGGATCAGTTGACGAGTTGACGTCCGCGATCGATCGTCTCGGGTATCCATGTGTCGTCCGTCCCTCCTACGTCATCGGTGGAAAAGGCATGTATATCATCCGGACTGCGGCGGAGTTGGCTCAAGTCGAACCGCACTTGACTTATCCGCTCCTCGTCGATGCGTATGTCGATGGACGTGAACTCGAAGTCGACTGTGTCACTGACGGGAAAACCGTCTACGTTCCGGCCTTGCTCGAACAGATTGAGGCAGCCGGTGTCCATTCGGGCGATTCGACGATGATTCTGCCGCCGATCAAGACGTCACTCGCGCAACAAGCCGAGATTGAAGCCATCGTTCAAACAATCGGGCGAGCACTCACGTACCGGGGCGCGCTCAATATCCAATTCGTTTTGAAGGGCGACGTCATTTACGTGCTCGAAATCAATCCGCGTGCATCTCGGACGGTCCCAATCGTCAGTAAAGTGACCGGGGAACCACTCATCGAATGGGCGACGCTCGCGGCGTTCGGCCATGAGTTGGCAACCGTCGTCCCAGAGGCACGTCCGGTATGGAGCGGCTATGCCATCAAGACACCGGTGTTCTCGAGTTTGAAATTGCCAGGCGTCGACCCGCTCACCGGACCCGTCATGCGCTCGACCGGAGAGACACTCCAATTCAGCATGACCCCTTACGTGTCCGAACGGTTCTGTTACGATGCGACGACGACGCGCGTCATGAATCGGACTGAGACCGTAGCCGGCCAAGGCTGGTCGTCATATAGTGATCAAACGCTTGATGAGACGACCGAGTTCCAAAACGTGTCGGTCCTATTCTCGAACGCACCAGAAGAGCAAGCGGCACGTGAGACGGCGGTCCGAAATGGCGTCCACGTCATCTCGGAGACACATCTTGCCGAATACTATCAACAAGCGATGCAAGCGGAACCGATGCGGGTCCGTTCACTTCAAACGATGCAGACAGGAGAGGGACTACCATTATGACGACGAAAACGATCAATCATCTACTGACACTCGAGGAGCTGACGCCGTCCGCCCTCGACGACTTGCTTGCACTGGCGGCCGAGGTGAAACGACAACCGGAAGCGTTCCAGTCGGTGCTCGCCGGCAAGAAAGTGGCGCTCTTGTTCGAGAAGGCCTCGACCCGGACCCGGATGTCGTTCGAGGTCGGTGTCGTCGAACTCGGCGGTTATCCGCTGTTCTTGAGCAGCAGTGATTTACAAATCGGGCGTGGGGAACCGCTGACGGATACGATACAAGTCATGAGCCGTTATGTCGATGCGCTCATGATTCGGACGTACGCCCACGCGACGGTCGAGACGCTCGCTTCGGCAGGTTCGATTCCAATCATCAACGGATTGACCGATTCCCATCACCCGTGCCAAGTACTCGCCGACTTGTTGACGGTCGAGGAAGTGTTCGGCACGAGAACAGGGAAGACGTTGACGTACATCGGCGACGGGAACAATATGGCCCACTCGCTCATGATCGGGGGCGCGCTCAGTGGGATGCACATCCGCATCGCCTCGCCAGAAGCATATACGGTCGAGACCGAGATTTTCGAACGAGCGAATGAACTCGCGGCAACGACAGGGGGGAGCATCACGCTTTGGCAAGACCCGGTTGCTGCCGCCACGGGTGCGGATGTCATTTACACGGATGTGTTCGCGAGCATGGGGCAAGAAGCGGAAGCGGCGGAACGGTTGACGCAGTTTGCGACGTTCCAAGTCGATGCTTCGCTCATGCAGCAAGCGAAGTCAGAGGCGATTTTCCTGCACTGCCTCCCGGCCCATCGCGGCGAAGAAGTGACGGCCGACGTCATCGATGGTCCGCAGTCGGTCGTGTTCGATCAAGCCGAGAATCGCTTACACGCGCAAAAGGCGCTCATGCTCACTTTGCTCGCCTAAACAAAAGAGAGGATTCGCCGCTCGGGCGAATCCTCTCTTTATTACTGTCATAAGAAGCGGGCGAACAAACCGAACACGGCCAGTCCGACGATGACGTAGAAAATCCATTTGCCTTCACCCGTATGAATGATTGGGGGTGAATATTTGCGCGGCTTGTACTTTCCGTAGCGGAGCGGGCGCGAGTATGGGACCGCGAACCGGGAGAGCGGGATTGCGAGCACAAATCCGGCGAGGAAACCATACACATGTCCCCACAGTGATACGTTCGCCCCGATGAGCGTGAACACGGCGCTGATGGCGACGAAGATATAGACGAGTCGCGCGTCCTGGCTATAGATGAGCGTTCGGCGGAACCGACCGATGTACACGTAGAAGCCAAGAATCGCTAAAATCGCACCGGACGCACCGGCTTGCAGATAGAACAGTTCACTTACCGTGAAGAACGTGAGCAGGTTGGCAAGCACACCGGCGACGATATAGAACACGGCGAACTGGATATGGCCGACCATGCGTTCCATGGCAGGTCCGAAGATAATCAAAGCGAACGAGTTGAACAGCAAATGACCGAGCCCTAAGTGGATGAAGTTGGCCGTCAAGAGACGGTACCATTCCCCTTGGGCGAGCGCGAGATGGAACGACCCACCGAGTGCGACGATTCGGAGGTCAGGTACCAAAGAATCGATGACAAACACGAGCAGTTGGATTACAATGAACAGCGTTACGAGCGGATACGCTCGGACGAACGTTTGAACATTCTCAGTACGACTAAACATAGCATCACCTCTTTCCTTAATTGTATAAGGAAACGAGTGAAAAAGGAAAGGAGCGAGTGTCCTGTGATTGTGGGAATCGGAATCGATATCGTCGAGCTCGAGCGGATTGCTCGCTCGATCAAGAATGACCGTTTCGTCGCGCGTCTGTTGACCGAAGCTGAGCGGGCGCTCGCCGACGCCTATCCAGAACAACGCCGCATCGAATTCGTCGCTGGACGGTTCGCGGCGAAAGAAGCGTATGCCAAAGCGGTCGGGACCGGGATTGCCCGGGGCCTGTCGTGGCAACAAATCGAAATCTTACCGGATGAGGCCGGGCGACCACATATGACGGCGCCTTACTCAGGCCGGATTCATGTGAGTATCAGCCACAGCGAGCAATACGCCGTGGCACAAGTCATCATTGAAGAGGGGGATCACGATGTTTCGTCCAAGTTGGATTGAAATTGATCGGGCGGCGATCAAGCATAACGTAATCGAAATCAAAAAACGGATCCCGCAAGCGCTCATGGCCGTCGTCAAAGCGAACGCTTACGGACATGGAGCCATCGAAGTCGCGAAAATCGTACTCGAGAACGGGGCAACGATGCTCGGCGTGGCCTTGCTTGAAGAAGCCATCGAGCTCCGAGAGGCCGGGATTAAAGCGCCGATTCTCGTCATGGAGGCCCAGTTCCCAGAAACTGCGGGCGTCGCAGCCGAACACGATGTGACGTTGTCCGTCTTTTCGGCCGACTGGTTGCGTGAGGCGTGCACACATCTATCTGACCGTCCACTCACCGTTCATGTGAAAGTCGACACGGGGATGGGTCGTCTCGGTTTGCGGACCCGCGCCGAACTTGATGCCCTTTTAGAAGCGGCAGATGACCGTTTTATCGTCGAAGGGATTTATACGCATTTTGCGACAGCGGATGAGCCGGACAGCCAGCTATATTATGAGCAACAGGAGCGGTTCGGTCAGTTGATAGATGGACTCCACTCGCGATTCCGCTACATTCATACGTCAAACTCGGCCGGAGCGATCCGCATGGCCGGACAAGATGTGCCGTATAACTTGGTCCGGGTCGGCATCGCGCTCTATGGATTGTATCCGTCGGCTGAGATGGCTTCCTTCTATTCATTCTTACGTCCAGCCTTCACGTTGAAGAGTAAGCTCATGCAAGTGAAGCAACTCGAGGCCGGACAGACGATTAGCTACGGGGCGACGTATACGACGACTGAAGATGAGTGGATTGGTACCGTGCCGGTCGGATATGCCGACGGCTGGATTCGTAAAGCGAGCGGCTTCAAAGTCGACGTAAACGGTCACCGTTGTCCGATTGTCGGTCGTGTCTGTATGGACCGCTTCATGGTGAGGCTTCCCGAGTCAGTTCCGGTCGGGACGATCGTCACGCTCATCGGTGGACCGGTCGCGATTGATGAACTGGCCACGCATCTCGAGACGATCAACTACGAGGTCGTCTGTCAATTGACGAGCCGCCTCCCACGACGTTATGTGTAAAGCGGAAAACGTGTGAAATTATCTGAATTCTTTCGGGAATCCTCTATATTTTCCCAAACTCGCGTGTTATATTGGTAAAGAACGCGGGAAGATTTCCGCCAGTCATTGAAACGATTCTGGAGGTGTAAGATGTTGAAACAGCGAACTGCGGGTGCTTTAGCGTCCGTTCCAGATCGGTTCTCGCAACATGTGGGTCCGATTTCGATGAAAGATCGTGAATCATTGTCATTGAACGATGTAGTGACGTACTTGTCCAAAGAAATTGCTGATCGACAACAAACACTGCGCGAAGAATTGGCGAGAGGCTATCAAGAGATGGCCGCGTTTAATTTGAATATGGCAGAAGAGATGCTGATGATTGAGACGGAAGCCGAACATGCTCTCTTACGTCAAGTAAGCGGGGTGTGAGCGGAGTGATCGTAAAGCGTGGTGACGTGTTTTATGCGAATCTGTCGCCCGTAGTCGGTTCAGAGCAAGGTGGAGTTCGTCCGGTTCTCGTCATTCAAAACGATATCGGCAATCGCTTTAGCCCGACCGTCATTGTCGCTGCGATTACGGCTCAGATCCAGAAAGCAAAACTGCCGACTCATGTAGAGGTATATCAAGTCAAACATGGTCTCGAACGAGATTCCGTGATTTTGCTTGAACAGATTCGAACGATTGATAAGCGTCGTCTGACAGATAAAGTCACTCATCTCGATGATGAGACGATGCACAAAGTTGACCGAGCGCTAGAGATTAGTCTGGGATTAATCCCTCTCTAGCTTACATATAAAGAAACCGATACATGGGTATCGGTTTTTTTTCAAAAAAATCTTCAAAAAATAGTTTAGAATTCTGTAAAACGGGAATTTAGTTTAATCGTACTCAATTTTTCTGTACGCACATTAGGAGGGAATATACGATGGATTTAGCGATTCGCGAGCAAGTCATTGGAGAACAATTACACCTTTACGTATCCGGAGAAGTGGATACATATACCGCACCAAAATTGAAGGAAGTCTTGCACCCGGCTATTACGGAGCAGGATGTTACCGTTCATTTGGATGAAGTGGACTATATGGATTCAACTGGTCTTGGCGTATTTGTCGGTGCCCTTAAAATAGCCAAACGTAACGAGAAAGAGTTGTCGCTCGTCGGCGTCACCGACCGCGTCAACCGTCTCTTTGAATTGACAGGACTGCACAAGTTGCTTTCGATCAATACAAACGTAAGAGGTGGCACGCAATGAGTAACATCGAACAGACGGTGATGACGTTCCCGGCCAAACCGGAGTATGTCGGTGTGGTCCGTTTAGTCGTCTCAGGAATCGCTAACCGTATGGGATATACGTACGACGAGATCGAGGATATTAAAATCGCGGTCTCGGAAGCCTGTGGCAATGCTGTTCAACATGCCTATGAAGATCAAGAAGGTGAAGTGAAGCTTACGTGTGGCGTCCATCAAGATCGTCTCGAAATGACGATTGAGGACTCGGGCAAAACATTTGCCGACGACGTGAAACGCCAAGCGGCACCAGTCGAAGAGACGGCTGAAATCGAATCGCTTCACGAAGGGGGACTCGGTCTTTTCCTCATTGAAGCCTTAATGGATGACGTCTCGATCAACAAGGACAATGGTGTCAAGGTGACGATGACGAAACTCCTTAACAGGGACGAGGTGGATCAGAGTGCCAGCAAAATCTCAACAACGCCATCACAGTGATGATGAAGTATTAGAGTGGATCGAGCGTTATCAACAGGACGATCAAAATGAAGAAGTCCAAATGCTCCTCATCAACCGATACTCGGACCTCGTTGAGGCGCTTGCACGAAAGTTTTCGCGAGGCCGGGCCATTCATGACGACCTCGTTCAAGTCGGCATGATCGGACTTCTCGCTGCCCTTCGTCGTTTCGACCCTGAGTTTGGACGCAGTTTCGAGTCGTTTGCCGTTCCGACGATTATCGGTGAAATCAAGCGTTTCATCCGTGACAAAACGTGGAGCGTCCACGTTCCACGCCGGATTAAAGAGCTCGGACCGAAAATCAAGAAGACGGTCGAAGAGTTAACGACCGAATTGCAACGTTCACCACGCATCGATGAGATCGCCGATCACCTTGGTGTTTCCGATGAAGAGATTCTCGAAACGCTCGAGATGGGTAAGAGCTACCAAGCCCTTTCCGTCGACAGCTCAATCGAAGCGGACAACGAAGGTTCGACCGTCACGCTCCTCGACCTCGTCGGGAGTCAAGAACGTGGTTACGAATCGGTTGACCAGCGCCTCATCCTTGAAAAAGCGTTCAGCGTGTTGAATGAACGGGAACAGGCGATTCTGGAATGTGCTTATTATAAAAACATGAGCCAAAAAGAGACGGGTGAGCTCCTTGGGATTTCACAGATGCACGTATCGCGCTTACAGCGTCGTGCGCTCGAAAAATTACGCGAGGCCATCAAAGTCCCGCTCAATGAAGTATTCTCAAACGATGACTAAACGGTCATCGTTTTTTTGTCGTCCACGCGTGAGTTTGCTACACTTCAAGAGAGAAGAGAAAAGGAAGTGATTCGATTGATTACGAAAGTCGCGAAAGATTTGAAGTTGAAGACGAGTCAAGTCGAGACGGTGCAACAACTTGCCGCGGACGGAGCGACGATTCCGTTCATGGCCCGGTACCGTAAAGAAATGACCGATAATCTCGATGAAGTGGAAATCAAAGCCATTCTCGATGCCTTACAATATGAAGAGAGTTTGCACAAACGTAAGACGGACGTCCTCGCCAAACTCGAGGAACTCGAGAAGGCGACACCAGAGTTGACCCGTGCGCTTGAAACGGCGACGAGCCTGCAACAAGTCGATGACATCTACCTTCCGTATCGTCCGAAGCGACGGACGAAAGCCGAACAAGGTCGGGAGAAAGGGCTCCAACCGCTCGCTGACTGGTATCGTCAACCAACACCATATTCGGTGACCGAAGCGCAGTCGTTAGCAGGGGACCTCTCGCTTGAAGAAGCACTTCCGTTCGTCCAATCGATTATCGGAGAGGAGTGGGGCGAAGTGGCGACGCTTCGACAATCACTCCGTACACGAGTCCGGAAAGAGGCGCTCCTTCGTTCACAGAAGAAAAAGCAGGCGGAAGATGAGAAAGAAGTGTTCGCCCAGTATTATGAATATGAAGAGAAAATCGCAGGAATCGTCCCACACCGAATCCTCGCCTTGAACCGTGGAGAGCGCACGGATGTGTTGCAAGTGAAGATCGTCTTCGACGAGACGGGTTTCATGCGACAAGCGCTCGGTAAGTTTGACCGCTTGCCAACGGAGAAACGCGAACTCGTTACGCTCGCCGTGAAGGATGCCTTCAAGAAGTCGGTGTTCCCGGCCATCGAACGCGAAGTCCGGAGTGAGTTGACCGAGACGGCTGAAGAACAGGCAATCGATGTGTTCTCAAAAAACTTGAAACAGCTCTACATGCAACCACCGCTTCGTGAGGTCGTCGTCCTAGGAATTGACCCGGCCTATCGTACAGGTTGTAAATGGGCCGTCGTCAATGAAATTGGAAAAGTCGAAGAGGTCGGTGTCTTCTATCCGACGGCACCGAAACACGATGTCGCGGGCTCAGAGAAAGTGTTGGCGTCGCTCGTGAAACGTTATCCAATCTCGGTTATCGTCATCGGGAATGGGACCGCATCCCGTGAAACGGAGCAATTCGTATCGAACTGGCTAAAGAAGGCGGAACGCGAGATAGCATATGCCATCGTCAACGAGGCGGGGGCGAGTGTCTATTCGGCTTCAGAAATTGCCCGATCAGAGTTCCCGGAATTGAAAGTGGAAGAACGTTCGGCCGTCTCAATTGCTCGACGCATTCAAGACGCGATGGCGGAACTCGTCAAAGTCGATCCGCAGTCTGTCGGGGTCGGGCAATATCAGCATGACGTCAGTCAGAACAAGTTGAAAGAATCGCTCGAGTTCGTTGTCGAGAGTGTCGTCAACATGGTCGGCGTCGATGTGAACCGGGCTTCGGAGTCACTGCTCACGTATGTATCCGGATTGAATAAGACGACGGCTAAAAACATTGTCGCGTATCGTGACGAGTTCGGCCGCTTTGACACACGGAAAGAAATCAAGAAAGTACCACGTCTTGGAGCGAAGGCGTATGAACAAGCAGCCGGCTTTTTACGGATCACGAACGGGAGTGATGTGCTCGACCAGACGGAGATTCATCCAGAGAGCTATAAACTGACACTCTCTCTATTGAAGGAACTCGGTGTTTCAAAGCAAGCGGTAGGCACGGCCGAACTGCGGGAACGATTAAAGACGGTCGATGCCAAAGTGCTAAGTGAGAAGCTAGATGCCGGATTACCGACAGTCGAAGATATCTTGAAGTCGCTCGCGAAGCCTGGACGTGACCCGCGCGAAGATATTCAGAAACCATTGCTTCGGACCGACGTTATGAACTTGGAGGACCTTCAAGTGGGGATGGAGTTCCAAGGGACGGTGCGAAACGTCATCGACTTTGGGGCGTTCGTTGATATCGGGGTGAAGCAAGATGGACTCGTCCATATTTCGAAATTGTCGAATCGCTACGTCAAGCATCCGCTTGATGTCGTTGCAGTCGGTGATATCGTCACCGTATGGATTGAACAAGTGGACGCCAATCGTGGACGGATCAGTCTCACGATGTTGGAGCCGAAGCGTTAAATAAGAAGGAACTAGTACCGGGCAAAATGTTTTTCATTTTGCTCGGGTTTTTTTATAAAAAAGTGTTGACGGTCTTTTCTGCCCGTGCTATCTTATAGAAGTCGCCGAGAGACGACATGGAATATTAAAGCTTTTCTAAAAAAGTGATTGACAGGTTTCTGGTTTGCGGTTACAATTTAAATCGTTACTTCGATAAATTCAAGCAACGTTCCGCAATAGCTCAGTGGTAGAGCAACCGGCTGTTAACCGGTAGGTCGTAGGTTCAAATCCTACTTGCGGAGCCATTTTATTTTGGAGACGTACCCAAGAGGCTATAAGGGGCTCCCCTGCTAAGGGAGTAGGCTGGGAAACCGGTGCGAGGGTTCGAATCCCTCCGTCTCCGCCACTTAATTTTTAGAAAACACATACATCTGGCCCGTTGGTCAAGCGGTTAAGACACCGCCCTTTCACGGCGGTAACACGGGTTCGAATCCCGTACGGGTCACCATCATACGGAGGATTAGCTCAGCTGGGAGAGCACCTGCCTTACAAGCAGGGGGTCGGCGGTTCGATCCCGTCATCCTCCACCATTTCAAATTTAAGCACGTATAACGGTCTTGTGGTGTAGGGGTTAACATGCCTGCCTGTCACGCAGGAGATCGCGGGTTCAAATCCCGTCAAGACCGCCATTTACGTTGGGCCGTAGCCAAGTGGTAAGGCATCGGATTTTGATTCCGACATGCGAAGGTTCGATCCCTTCCGGCCCAGCTTATAATTTGAGTCATTAGCTCAGTTGGTAGAGCATCTGACTTTTAATCAGAGGGTCGCAGGTTCGAGCCCTGCATGACTCACCATTTTTTATCCCTCGTAACACCTTAATACGCTGCGGTCGTGGCGGAATCGGTAGACGCGCTAGGTTGAGGGCCTAGTGGTGGTTAACACCGTGGAGGTTCAAGTCCTCTCGACCGCACCAATATGCACCCTTAGCTCAGCTGGATAGAGCGTTAGACTACGAATCTAAAGGCCGGGAGTTCGAATCTCTCAGGGTGCACCATTTTTATTATGGGCCTATAGCTCAGCCGGTTAGAGCGCACGCCTGATAAGCGTGAGGTCGGTGGTTCGAGTCCACTTAGGCCCACCATTTAAACTGACGAACTTTGAAAACTGAACGATGAGGCAAAAAAAGTTTTACAATTTTTGAATGAAGCGCAAGCTTCGTCATTTTTAAAGAGCTATAT